>DATMVE010000060.1:0-47824 GCA_035563515.1 Pyrinomonadaceae bacterium | reverse complement strand
CTCGCGCTCGTGCTGTGCGTGAGCACCTGGCTGACGCGGACCTACGGCCCGCGCGGGGCGGCGGCCGCCGCGGCGCTCGCGGCCGCCGCCGTCTCACTGCTCCTGCTCATCCGCTCCGACTTCACCGTCTTCTCCTTCGCGCTCGTCCTCTTCGGGTTCGTCCTGCTCGTCGTCCGCCAACTGGTCGAAAGACGGCCGCTCTACTGGAACATGGTCTGCCCCATCCTGATTCTAGCGGCGGGCGTCTTGCTGCTGCTGCCCTCTCACACGACGCGCCCCGCCCAGAAGTTCAAACACTTCCCCTCGGACCAGGGGGGCCAGCCCAAGGCGGCCGCGGGCGTCGGGGTGCAGGTGCCCACGGCCGTCTCCTACCTGCCCCGCCCCGAGGCAGGGCCGACGACTTACACCGGGCGGGTCCACGCGGCGGCGAACAGGATGGCGGAAAAGGTCGGCAGCGTCCGTTTCAGGTTCGCCGCCTTCTACTCGGAATCCGGCTCGAACATAGACCCCGACGTCAAGCTCAACACCCTGGGGGGCCTGCTCCGTTACTTGCCGCGCGCCTTCCTGATAGGGTGCTGCGCCCCGTTCCCGGAGACCTGGGTCGCCCCAGGGAGGCAGGTGGGCAGCGCCGGGAGGTTGCTGTCCGGCGCTGAGACTCTCGCCATGTACGTGGTCGGGTTGCTGGCGCTGGCGGCAGTCTTCCGCCCGCCGCGCAGGCTCGCCGCGTGGCTGCTGTTGTCCGTCAGCGTATTCGGGGTGACGCTGCTCGGGCTGGTCGTTCCCAACGTGGGCGCGCTCTACAGGTTCCGCTACACGTTCTGGGCGCTGTTAATCGTCCTGGGCGCGAAGGGCTTTGAAATCGTCTCCGCGTCGTTCGGCGGGCGACGAGCGCTGATACGAAGCCGCGCCGGAGGTCATTCAGAGAAATGGGTTCCAAGAGAAGAGAGTTGATTAGAAGGACGGCAACCGGCGTCGCGCTGGCCTGCCTGCTCGCTGCCGCGTGCTCCTGCTCGTCGCGCGGCGGGCCGGACGAAGGTCCGCGGGCGCAGGCGGCCGCCCCGGCGACTACGGCCCCCGCGCCCGCGGGCAACCTGGGCTTCGGCCTCAACAACCTCACGGGCAGCACGCTCCGGGCCTTTTATATTTCGCCGAGCGATTCGGCGGGCTGGGAGGAGAACGTCCTCGGCGAAGATAAGTTGAACGACGGCGGCACGGTTGACATCCGTTTCAGCCCGGAGGAGAGCGCCGCCTTTTGGGACATCAAGGCGGAGTCGGCCGACGGGCACTACGCCGAGTGGAAAAATCTGGACCTGCGCGGCGTCTCCAGAGTAACGTTGCTCGTCAAGATGGCCGGCGGGCCGGTCGTGGTCGCCGAGGTCGAGTAGCGGCATGAGAGTAAAGGGTTGCTCGCTCACACCTGCCGCGGCGCAGGACAAGACTCTTCGCCGCGTGAATGGTCTTATGAAGCCTGAATCACAACCAGCCCGTCGAGACTTCTCGCGCGCGCGAGATTCGCGGAGCGCGCCCGCCGTGACCGTGCTCATGTCCGTTTACAACGGCGAGCGGTTCGTCCGCCAGGCGATTGTGTCCGTCCTGCGGCAGACGTGGTCCGACTTCGAGTTCCTGATCATCAACGACGGCTCGACGGACCGCACGCGGGAGTTCGTCGCCTCCTTCCTCGACCCCAGGATTCGTCTCGTGGATAACCCGTCCAACGTCGGGCTGACGAGGTCGCTGAACCGCGGGCTTGAGCTGGCTCGGGGCGAGTTCGTCGCGCGGCAGGACGCGGACGACCTGTCGCACCCGACCCGGCTCGCGGAGCAGGTGGCGTTCATGCGCTCCAACCCGGACGTGGCGCTCGTCGGGACTCAGGCGAGAGTCATAGACGAGCGGGGCCGCGTCCGGCGGCGGCCGGGGTGGGAAAGGGCCGTGGACGACGCGGCCATACGGTTCCAGTTGATGCTCGACAACGCCTTCATCCACAGCTCCGTCCTCTTCCGCCGCGGGCTGGTCTGGGGGCGGCTCGGCGGTTACGACGCGGGCTTCAGGACGGGTCAGGACTTCGAACTCTGGTCGCGCGTGGCCGCGCGCTACCCCGTGCGCAATCTCGCGCGCAGCCTGGTTGATTACCGCACGCGCGCTGGCTCCACGGCCGCGCGTTACGGCGAAGATCACCTGAGGCTGAGCCGCGCCGTAGTCGCGGCGAACCTTAGCAGGCACCTTGGACTGGCGCACGTCCCCGACGAATGGCCCCGCCTGGTCAGCGGCATGCACGTCAACCCGCCGGCCGTGGCCGAGACGGAGCTGCTCAAACTTGCCGACGTGGCCTGCGAGATTTTCGGCAGGTTCGTCGGGCGCGGGCCTGGGGTGCGGACAGAACGGGGGGTGCTCAGGGTCCTGGCCTGTAAATTGTGCCAGGTCGCGTGCCGGCTGGCGGGCGGCGCGAGGCGTGAGGCGCTCGCGACGTTCGACCGCGCCCGCCGCTTCGACGCGGAGACGGCCCGCTCGTTCGCGGCCAAATTTTTCCCCCTCCTCTTATTCGGCGGACGGGCGAGGGCGCTCCTCAGTCCCGCCGCCGTGCGAGGCGTTCTATGAAGCTCCTCTACTGCATCCCCGACCTCGAACACGGCGGGGCCGAGAGGCAGTTGTCTTACCTCGCCGCGGAGCTGTCCCGCATGGGGCACGAGGTTCACGTCGCCTCGCGCCGCGGCGGCCCGAATCTGGACAGGCTGAAGTCGGCCGGGGTGACGTGGCACCCGCTGGGCGCGGCCGGCAACCAATCCCGCGCGTTCTTCTTCGCGCCGATTCGGAAGCTCGTAATCTTCTTCGAGATGATCAGGCTGATGCGGAGGCTCAGGCCGGACCTCGTCCAGACGATCCTCGCGCCGATGGACATGCTGGGCGGGGCGGCGGCGCTCCTGACGCGCACGCGCTGGGTCTTGAAGGAGTGCAGTTCCGCCTCCCTGTACGCCACTGACTGGAGGTTCTGGTTCCGCTATGCGTTCGGCAGACTGTCGGATGTCACCGTGTCTAACTCCGCGGGCGGGTACGACTACTGGCGCACGGCGCGAGGCGGGCGTCCGCTCCACGTGATCCCGAACGCGGTCCCCCTGGACGAAATAGCCGACGCGGACCCCGTGCGGGCGGGCGGCCTGGCGTTCGGCCCGGACGAGAAGGTCGTGCTCTACGCGGGCCGGATAGACTCCGGGAAGAACGTCGAGGGCGTCATCGCCGCGCTGGCACGCGTCGCCGGCGAGGTGCCTTTCACCGCCGTCATCTGCGGTGACGGCGCGCGCCGGCCGCACGTGGAACGGATGGCCCGCGAACTGGGCGTCGCGCGCCGCGTCGTCTTCACGGGCTACGTGGATTACCTCTGGAGCCTGATGAAGCGCGCGGACGCGTTCGTCTCCTTGAGCAAGTTCGAGGGGTGCCCCAACGTCGTGCTGGAGGCCATGGCCTGCGGCTGCCCGCTGGTCGTCTCCGACATCCCCGCGCACAGGGAGATACTCGACGAACGCAGCGCACTCTTCGCCCGCCCCGACGACCCCGAAGGGGCGGCCGCGGCCCTCAGAGCGACTTTGCTATTCGGCGACGCGGCGCGCGGGCGCGCGCAGGCGGCCCGCGCGAGGGCCGCCGGGCACCCGGTCAAGGCGACGGCACGGATCTACGAACAGCTTTACCTGAGCCTGCTCGACGAGGCGTGCGTCTCGAACCTGGAAGAGCCCATCTCGGACAGCGAGGCGGCGTGACATGAGAGTCGGTAACGCCCGTTGCGAGCGGGCGTGCCGACTGCGGAGTGTAGATTGCGGATTAGGAGTCGGTGTTTCAAGCCGCGACCCGCCCCCCTTTCCGCAATCGGCCCGCCCGCCGCCTTCTGTTATAGTAGCCGCACTATGTCAAGCGGGGATTCAAGGCGGCTGAGTGACCTCACGCTGGGCGAGGCGAAGCGCATACTGGTGTACGGCGCGGCGCTGCTGCTCGCCATCGTTCTCTTCTTCATGCTGATAGGCAAGGTGCTGGTGGCGCTGCTGCTCGGCGTCGTCGCGGCCGTCTACCTGCTGCCCGTCCAGGAGTGGCTCGAAGTCCACCTGCGCCGCCGCGCCGGGAGCGCCCTCATCACCATCGCGCTCATCGTCGTCCCGCTCGTCGCCATCACGGCCTTCGCCTGGAACGAACTGTCCGCCTACTCGAACCGCGTCTTCGAGCGGCGCGACGAGATCATTAACTCCATCAGCGACTCGCTCTCGCGCCACCTGCCGATTGAGCGCGAGGGCATGCGCGCGAGCCTCCAGGCCGCGTTCACGGAAGGCGTCACGCGCTCGGCCGAAGTCATCAAAGACCTGCGCGACCGCGCCCCGCTCCTGCTCGCCTCGCTGACGCTCTTCTTCTTCACGGTCTACTACGTCCTCACGCACCGCGTCCGCGTCTCGTCTTACTTGAAGGTGCGCGTCCCCGGCGAGTACATGCCGTTTTACGAGAAGCTGACGGCCAACATAGGGGGCGCGCTCCGCGGCGCGCTTCGAGCGGTCTTCATAGACCAGTCGCTCAAGGCGGTCGTCATCGTCATGCTTAATTTCATCTTCGGCGTGCCGCTCGCGGTCGTGCTGGGGCTCGTGACTTTCCTCATGGGCTTCTTCCCGCTCCTCGGGGAATGGGCCATTTACGTCCCCATCTCGGTCTACCTCTTCGTCTTCCGCAACGACCCCGTGGCCGCAGGCGTTTATCTGGCCGTCGGCATCAGCATGACGCTCGGCTCCTCCCTGCTCCTGCGGCCGAAGCTCGCGAGCCAGGGCGCGCGGCGGTTCAATTTTTACTGGATGCTGGTGGCGCTCGTGGCGGGCGTGTACGTCTTCGGGGTGGCGGGCGTCGTCCTCGGCCCGGCCATCCTGGGCTTCGTCAAGGCGGTGGCGGACACGCTGTTCGGCGACGTGCGCTACGAGACTTCGCTGCTCAAGGAGGAGGTCGCGCAGCAGCAGGAGACGGCCGCCGCCGAGGAGCGCGGGCGCGCGGCCGGCGTCGCCGACTAAAAAAGATTGACTCGCCGCCCGCCGCTGGAATATTGTCAGGGAAATCACGCCTCGCGGGCTTGAGAGTTATTTTCCAGAACACAGGCGATCAACCGGCTCGACCTTCGCGCCTCCGGCGTGAAACTATTCCTCACGGCGGAGGCGCGAAGCAACTGCCTTGAGCTTTTATACGGGAAAGGCGGGAAAGATGGGCACAAAACCGATGGTGTTTCCCCTGGACGCCTACGGACGCGTGTACGTTCTCCACAACGAAGCGGACGAGCCCGTCTGCACCGGCTCGCGCGAGACCTGCTACCGCCTGCTCGAATTGATGCTCGAAGCCAAGAGGCGCGCCGACGAAGTGGAAAGCAGGATCGCCGAATCCTCCGAGCCCGCCGCCCGCGCCGTGGGCGCTTCAGTCTCTCTCTAGGTGAACGGTAAATAGAAAATGGTGGATGGAAGAACTGCTTTCTTCCATCCACCATTTTCTATTTACCGTTCACTAACCCATCAGCCAGGAGGCCAGGCGAGCGCGCGCCCGCCGATGACGTGCAGGTGGAGGTGGAAGACCGATTGGCCCGCGCCCGCGCCGGTGTTGATGACGGTGCGGTAGCCGCTCTCGGAAAGTCCCTGGTCGTTGGCGACGCGCGCGGCGATTCTCAGGAGGTGGCCGAGCAGCGCCTCGTCGTTGAGCGCGGCCTCGTCCAGAGACTCCAGGTGGTCGCGCGGGATGACCAGCACGTGCACGGGGGCCTGCGGGTTAATGTCGCGGAAGGCGAGCGAGCGCTCGTCCTGGTAGACGATGTCCGCGGGAACCTCGCCCGCGGCGATGCGGCAGAAAAGACATTCCATAAGCGAGTGGCTAACGACGAGCGACGAGTGACGAGCAAGAACGAAGGAACAATAGCCTTTTTCTCGCCGCTTGTCACTCTTCACCTGTCACGGCTTTGCTCAAAGGCCCGGTGACGGACTCGCGCAGGCGCTCTATGTCCGCGCCGACGGCGTTGAGCTTGTCCTCTATCTTCTCGTAGCCGCGGTCTATGTGGTAGACGCGGTCGATGACCGTTTCGCCCTCGGCGGCGAGCGCGGCCAGCACGAGCGAGGCCGAGGCGCGCAAGTCCGATGCCTGCACGCGCGCGCCGGCTAATCTGGTCACGCCCTCGACCGCGGCCGTGCTGCCTTCGATGTGTATGCGCGCGCCCATGCGCTGCATCTCGGAGGCGTGCATGAAGCGGTTCTCGAAGATGGTCTCGGTGATGACGGAGCGCCCCTCGGCCTGCGTCATCAGGGCCATATACTGCGCCTGCATGTCTGTGGGGAAGCGCGGGTGCGGCTCGGTCGTCACGTCTCTGCCGGCGAGCCCGCGCTCGCAGCAGCGGACGCGCAGCGTGCTCTGGTTCATCTCCTCTATCTCGACGCCGACCTCGCGCAGCTTACTGATGACAATCGCGGAGTGCTCGGGCCGGCAGCCCTTGATCTCAAGCTCGCCGCCCGTGATGGCGGCCGCGACCATGAAGGTGCCCGTCTCTATGCGGTCGGGGATGATGGTGTGCTCAGCGCCGCCGAGGGATTCGACGCCGACGATGCGTATGGTGGGGCTGCCCGCGCCGCGCACGCGCGCGCCCATCTTGTTCAGAAGCTCCGCGAGGTCCGAAATCTCCGGCTCGCGCGCGGCGTTGTGCAAGATGGTTTCGCCCTCGGCCAGCGTCGCGGCCATCATCAGATTCTCCGTGCCCGTCACCGTCACCTTCTCGAAGTGGACTTCCGAGCCGCGCAGGCGGCCCCGCTCGGGCGCGCGCGCCACCACGTCGCCGGCTTCGAGGCTGACGGTCGCGCCGAGGTGCTGGAAGCCCGCGAGGTGCAGGTCAATCGGCCGCGTGCCGATGGCGCAGCCGCCCGGCAGCGAGACGCGCGCCCTGCCGAAGCGCGCGAGGAGCGGCCCGAGCGCGAGCACGGACGCGCGCATCGTCTTGACCAAATCGTAAGGGGCCTCGAACAGCTCGATGTGGTCGGCCGTGATCTTGTGCGTGCGCAGCTCGGGCGTGAGCACGGTCGCGCCTATGTCTTCGAGCAGGCGGCGCTGCGTGATGATGTCGCGCGCGTAGGGCAGGTTGTGGAGCATGACGGTCTCGGGCGTCAGGAGCGCGGCGGCCATGCAGGGGAGCGCGGAGTTTTTCGCGCCGCTCACCTTGACCCGCCCGCGTAGGGGCCGCCCGCCGGTAATTCTGAACTTATCCATAGTCGAGAGAGAATAGTGTAAAACCGCCAAAGGTGGAAGGCCCGAGAGGGCGCGGGCGGGGTTCGAGCGCGACGGCCGGAAGGCTGGCAAGCTCTTTCTCTGGCTTCTTCATCCCCGATGCATTATCCTCGGCGCGGATTGAATCAGGCTTTTCGCGCTCCGCCCTCGCAGGGGAAGTCGCCGTCGAACCTGGCAGCTTGCGGCGTCGTAATGGCGTTGGGGAGGTGAAGGAAAATGTATTGTTCATCCTGCGGCGGGGCCGTCGCGCCTGGGCGGAGTTACTGCAATCACTGCGGCGCGAAATTGAGCGGGCCGAAAGACGACGCGGCCGCAAGAGAGTCTACGACGCTCCCGGAGTCGCTCATCTGGGCGATAGTCGGCGTCTTCGTCGTCGGCATGGGGACGACCATCGGCCTGATGGCGATGCTGAAGCAGTTGTTAGACCTCGGCCAGGGAATCATCATCGCGTTCGGCCTCCTGGGCTTCGCGCTGATGATCGCGGTCGAGAGCGTCTTCATCTACATGCTGCTGAGCCGCAGGAGGGGCGCGAAGGAAGCGGGCGGCGGCGAGGAAGCGAAAGGGCAAACGACGAGAGAGTTGGACGCGGCCCAGGCACGCGCGCTGCCCGAGCCCGTGCCGAGCGTGACGGAGCAGACCACGCGCGCCTTCGAGCCCGCCTACAGCGAGCGGAAATCGAAATAAAGCGGGGTGCCAATGAACAAGTCAGCACCGCCAGCCGCGAGCGGGCGGGGGAGAAGGGATGAGGGGTGAGGGATGAATGAAAGGCTTTCCGTTTTTACTTCATCCCTCATCCCTCCGCTGGCCCGCCCGCTCGCGGCTGGCGGTACTGACTTGAATAGATGCTTATGGGCGCGCTCAGAGTAGCCTTGTTGCAGATGACGGGTTGCGGCCGCGACCGCGACGCCAGCCGCGCGAAGGGCGAGAGCTTCTGCCGCCGCGCGCGCGCGATGGGTGCCGACGTGGCTCTCTTCCCGGAGATGTGGAGCGTGGGCATGACGTTCTTCGACGCCGCCTGCTCCGGCGAGCGCGAGCGGTGGCGGGCGCTGGCCGTCGGCCGCGACGACCCGTACGTCACACACTTCCGCGAATTGGCCCGCGAGCTGAACATGGCGATTGCGCTCACCTACCTTGAGAAGTGGGAGGGCGCGCCGCGCAACTCCGTCTCGCTGATCGACCGCCGCGGCCGAATCCTCCTGACCTACGCGAAAGTACACACCTGCGAGTTCGACGTGGAGTGCGCGCTCACGCCCGGCGACGGCTTCCCCGTCTGCGAGCTGGACACCGAGCACGGCACTGTGAAAGTCGGCTTCATGATCTGCTACGACCGCGAGTTCCCGGAGAGCGCGCGGCTGCTGATGCTCGGGGGTGCAGAGCTGATCCTGACGCCCAACGCCTGCACGTTGGACGAGCACCGCCTGGGCCAGTTCAAGGCGCGCGCCTTCGAGAACATGACGGGCGTCGCCATGACGAACTACGCCGCGCCACAGAACAACGGCCACTCCGTCGCCTTCGACGCCGTCGCCTACCCCGTGCCGGACGGCGAGGCGCGCGACACGCTCATCTTGGAGGCGGGCGAGGCCGAGGACGTTTACGTCGCCCCGTTCGACATCGAGGGCATACGCGCTTACCGCGAGCGCGAGTCGTGGGGCGACGCCTACCGCAGGCCGCGCCTTTACGGGCCGCTCGCCGCCGAAGAAGTGCGCCCGCCCTTTATCCGCCGGGACGCGACGAGGTAATATCCGCCTGCGACCACGCATCGCCGGGAAAGACTCTTGAAGCAAAGCCGTCCTCCGATAATTGGCACACTGCTGCGCTCGCTGCGGCTGCGCTGCCCCGTCTGCGGGCTGGCGTCGGTCGTCGAGAGGCCGTTCAAGGTCAAGCACCACTGCCCCGCCTGCGACGCGCTCTTCCAGCGCGAGGCGGGCTTTTTCGTCGGCGCGATTCTCGTCAACGTGGTCACGACCGAAGCCTTCATCCTGGCCGTCTACGTCGCCTGCCTCGTCGCCGGGCTCGACTACCAACTGCTCCTCGCGCTCCTCTTCGCGGCCGCGCTCCTCTTCCCCGTGGCCTTCTACCACCACAGTTGGAGCATCTGGCTCGGCTTCGACCACCTGGTCGAAAGACTCCCCAGGAACGCGGGGCAGACGGGGCAGACCGGGCGCTGAATGTGATACTATGCCCCCGTTCGAATCCCGGTATCGCGCATATTTCCTGAGCCGTTCTTTGCGCCTCCGGCGTCTTCGCGAGAGACTTTTTCCTCACGCAAAGGCGCTTGAAGGCGCAAAGAGAAGGACTCGTGGTGCGGGCCGGTTAATCCCAGGAGCGTGAGTTATGAGCAACCGTCTTGTCGAAGTCATGGGACTCGGCCAGTCAATCTGGTATGACAACATCCGGCGCGCGATGCTGGACGCGGGCGACCTGCGAAAGAAGATCGAGGAGGACGACCTGCGCGGCGTCACCTCGAACCCGACCATCTTCGAGAAGGCCATCACGGGCTCGACCGACTACGACGACCAGATGCGCTCGCTCGTCCAGCAGGGCGCGGGCGTCAACGACATTTACGAGGCGCTCGTCATGGACGACATAGGGCGCGGCGCTGACATCCTGCGCCCCGTCTACGACAAGACGGACGGCCTCGACGGCTACATCAGCCTGGAAGTCAACCCGCGCCTGGCCTACGACACGCAGGGGACGATTGAGGAAGCCGACCGCCTCTTCAACCGCCTGGGCCGCAAGAACGTGATGATTAAGATTCCGGCGGCGCAGGAGGGCTTGCCCGCCATAGAGGAGTCGATTTACCGCGGCATCAACATCAACGTCACGATGATCTTCTCGCTCGAAAATTACGGGCAGGTCGCGGAGGCTTTTATCAAGGGGTTGGAGCGGCGCGACGCGGAAGGCAAACCCGTTGACCACATCGCCTCGGTCGCGAGCTTCTTCGTCTCGCGCGTGGACACGGCGATTGACTCGGACCTCGAATACCGCGCGCGCCACGCGAAGACCGAAGACGAGCGGGCGGCCCTCGAAGCGTTGACCGGCAAGGCGGCGATTGCCAACGCGAAACTCGCGTACCAGAAGTTCAGGGAGATTTTTCACGGCGAGCGGTTCGCTAAATTGAAGGCGAAGGGCGCGCAGGTGCAGCGCTGCCTGTGGGCTTCGACGGGGACGAAGAACCCTAAATACCCGGACACCTATTACGTAGACAACCTCATCGGACCCGAGACCGTCAACACGGTCCCGCCGCAGACCTACACGGCCTTCCGCGACCACGGCACGGCGGCCTCCACGCTCGAAGCGGATTTGGACGAGGGGCGCGCGGTCATCGTGCGGCTGGCCGAGATCGGGATTGACCTCAAGGAAGTCACTGAGAAGTTGCAGCGTGACGGGCTCGCGGCCTTCGTCGGCTCGTTCGACACGCTCGTCGAGTCCATAGAGGCCAAGCGCGACGCGCTCATCTCCGGCATACACGCGCGTTTGACCGCCTCGCCGGGTAAGTACGGAGACGCCGTCGTCGCGGCCGTCAAGGAGGCGGAGAAGGGCGACGTGATGCGCCGCGTCTGGCGCAAGGACGCGAGCCTCTGGAAGGAGGACGAGGCGCACCAGAAGATTATCAAGAACTCGCTCGGCTGGCTCACAGTGCCCGACGCGATGATCGGCGTCGAAGACGACCTCATCGCCTTCGCCGACCGCATACGCGGCGCGCGCCACTTCAAGCACGTCATGCTCTGCGGCATGGGCGGCTCCTCCCTCTGCCCCGAAGTCTTCCGCCAGACGTTCGGCCACCAGGAGAACTACCCCGAGCTGCTCGTGCTGGATTCGACCGACCCGGACGTGCTCGCGGACTTCGAGGCGCGGATCGACCTCGAACAGTGCCTCTTCATCATCGCCTCCAAGTCCGGGACGACGACCGAGCCGCTGGCCTTCTACAAATACTGGTACGACCGCGTCGGCCGCTTGAAGGAGAACCCCGGCGAGAACTTCGTCGCCATCACGGACCCAGGGACGTTGATGGAGCAGATGGCTACGCGCGACCACTTCAAGCGCATCTTCCTTAACCCGGCCGACATTGGGGGGCGCTACAGCGCGCTCTCCTACTTCGGCATCGTCCCGGCGGCGCTGATGGGCCTCGACATCAAGAAGCTCCTCGACCGCGCCGAGCGCATCATGCACGCGTGCTCGCAGGTCGTCCCGGCGGGCGACAACCCTGGCGCGCGCCTCGGGGCGCTCCTCGGCGAGTGTGCCAAAGCCGGGCGCGACAAGCTGACCATCGTCGCCGACCCGAAAGTCTCCGCGCTCGGCCTCTGGATAGAGCAGTTGGTGGCCGAGAGCACAGGCAAAGAGGGCGTAGGAATTGTGCCAATCTCGGGCGAGCCGCTGGGGCCGCCTTCCGTTTACGGCGACGACCGCCTGTTCGTCTCCATCGCCGTGGGCAAGCTCGGCGGCGACGCGGAAGTTAAGTTGAGGGCGCTCGAAGCGGCGGGGCACCCCGTGGTCTACCGCACGCTGACGGACATCTACGACCTGGGCGAAGAATTCTTCCTGTGGGAGATCGCGACGGCGTTCGCGGGCTGGCGGCTCGGCATCAACCCGTTCGACCAGCCGAACGTGCAGGAGTCTAAGGACGCGACGCGCGAGTTGCTGGATCAGTTCGAGCGCGAGGGCAAGCTCGTCGAGCAAGCGCCGCTGATCTCCGACGGCGTCCTGACCGTCTACGCGGACGATTCGAGGCACGAGCACCTGCCGCCGGCCTCGGTGGCGGACGCCTTGCGCGCGCACCTCTCGCAGGTCAAGGCGGGCGATTACATTGCCCTGTTGAATTACATCGAGGAGACGCCCGACCACGAGGCGGCGATTCAGGCGATTCGCACTTCGCTGCGCGACGCGACGCGGTGCGCGACGACGACCGGCTACGGCCCGCGCTTCCTGCACTCGACGGGCCAACTCCACAAGGGCGGGCCGGACACGGGCGTCTTCCTGCAACTGACAGCGCCGGACAAGACGGACCTGCCCATCCCGGGCCACACGTACACCTTCAGCATTCTCAAGCAGGCGCAGGCGCGCGGCGACTTCCGCTCGCTCGCCACGCGCAACCGGCGCGCCGTCCGCGTCGACCTCGGCGAGGACGCCCTCGCGGGACTGCGCCGCCTGCAAGAATTAATCGGACAAGTCGTCCCACGCGCAGACGCGAAGGGGACACAATGAAAGGCAGGAGGCAGAAGTCAGAATAGGGGAGTCGGGGAAAAAGCAAAGCGGAAGAGGGCGGTTTCCGCTCATCCCTTCTGACTCCCGACTCCCGCATTCCGTATTCTGTTTTGAGTGATGAAAAACAAGCTCTTAATCGTTCTCGCGCTGCTGTGCGTCTCGGGCCTTGAGGGATTAGTCGTGGCCGTGGAGGCGGGCGGCGGTGGCAGTCCGGCTTTTATGGCCGACGGGGTGGCACAGACTCAGCGGCGCAGGAGGCGGCGCGCGCGCCGCGCGAGGAAGACTCGCACTTACGCCATCAAGGCCGCGCCCCAGCAGCCGCTGCCACCGCCTCCGCCCCCGGCGCAGACCGCGATGGAACCGGAGCCGGAGGCGGGCGCTCCGCCGGCCGAGGAGCCTGTGGTCGGAGCGCCTGCGCCGCCGGCCGACTCGGACCCGCAGGACGCGCCCGGACGCGGACGCGCGCCCGCGCCGAGCAAGGCCGGGCCGCGAATCAAACCGCCGACGGTCCAGATCAAGCCGCCGACGAGGTAGAGCGGCCCGGCGGCGCTGTTCCTTTCAGAAGCGGCCCACAGGCCATCGCGTGCCTGGGGCCTGATCCTTTACCCCAGTAAGGAGGAACTCATGGCTAGATTCAAAGACCCCAACTTCGTCGCCGCGGCCTTCCAGCCATACTTACAGCCGGGCGAACAAATCAGGAACGTCGCCTTCGGCGTCAAGCAGCCGAGCATGGCGTTAATAATTCCCCTCTTCGCCCTGGCTATCTTGCCGGGTGCCATCGCCACCGCCCTGCTGACCAAAGAGTACGTGGTGGCGCTGACGGACAGGCGCGTGCTGGTGCTCCACTTCAAGGGGAGCAAGATACAAGTCCAGGAAGTGTTGGAATACTCGCTCTACAACCACGCCCCCGTGGAGTCCTCGACTGGGCCAGTTTTCACGCACATCAAAATCAACGACCCGGCCAGACCCTTCGTCGCCAAGTTTCACAGGGCCGGCATGCCCGGCAACCGCGAGCAGGCGATGGCGATCGCCGCCGCGCTCGGCCAGCCGCCGTACCCGCAGCAGCCGCCGCCGCACCCGCCCCAGTATCAGCAGCAGTACCCGCCGCCGCCGCAACAGTATCCGGGGCAGCCGCAATGAGCTATCAGCAGCCATACCAGCCGCAGCCGCAGCCCCCCGCGGGGGGGCCGGGCGCGTACGGCCGCGGCGCGGTCGTGTGCCCGTTCTGCGGCGGCGCGTCGAATTCTCAGTTGTGCAACTGGTGCGGGCGCGACACGACCGCGCCGCGCCGGCCGTGCCCCAGGTGCGGGCGCATGGCCCAGACCGTCGAGCCCGCCTGCTGGAACTGCGGCGCGAGGTTCAAGAGCGATATGGCCTGGAAGATTCCGGTCATCATCCTGCTCTTCGTGCTCGCCATCGCCCTCGGCATCGTCCTCGGCCTGGCGCGCTAGCAGAGAGAAGACGCCATGCAGGAAGCAGCCATCATGGAAAACCCTCTGCGCGCGGGCATACGCCTTGAGCGCACCGCGGACCCTTGCGCCGTCGTCATCTTCGGCGCGAGCGGCGACCTCGCGAAGCGCAAGCTGCTGCCCGCGCTCTACCGCCTCGTGCAGGAGCGTCTGCTCCCCGCGGAGTTCGCCATCGTCGGCCTCGCGCGCACGGAGATGTCCACGGACGAGTTCCGCGCGCGGATGAAAGAGGCCGTCGTGGAATTCTCCGAGGCGAAGAGCGTCGACGAGGAGGTCTGGAACTCCTTCGCGCAGGGGCTGCACTACCTGACGGCGGACATCAACAACCCCGCGGACTACGACAGGCTGGCCGAAGTTTTGGCACAGGTTGACCGCGAGCGCGGCACGCAGGGGAACCGCCTCTTCTACCTCTCGGTCGCGCCGAAGTTTTACGCGGAGGCCGTCAAGCAGTTGGGCGAGCACAATCTGGCGAAGCCCGAAGGGCAGAACTGGGTGCGCGTCATCGTCGAGAAACCTTTCGGCACGGACCTGGAGAGCGCGCGCAGGCTCAACCGCGAGTTGCTCACCTACCTGGACGAGTCGCAGATTTACCGCATTGACCACTACCTCGGCAAAGAGACGGTCCAGAACCTGCTCGTCTTCCGCTTCGCCAACGGCATCTTCGAGCCCCTCTGGAACCGGCAGTACATAGACCACGTCCAGTTGACGAACGCCGAGACGGTCGGCGTCGAGGGCCGCGGCGGCTACTACGAGACGGCGGGCGTCGTGCGCGACATGATTCAGAACCACGTCTTCCAGGTGCTCTCGCTCGTGGCGATGGAGCCGCCCGTCAGCCTTGAGTCGGAGGCCGTGCGCGACGAGAAGTTCAAGGCGATGCGCGCGGCGCGCGAGTTCACCGCGGAGCGCGTGCAAGCCGACTGCGTGCGCGGGCAGTACGGGCCGGGCTCGATTGCGGGCAAGCCCGTGCCGGGCTACCGGCAGGAGCCGGACGTCGCGCCCGACTCCACGACCGAGACGTTCGCGGCGCTCAAGATGTACTTCGACAACTGGCGCTGGGCCGGCGTGCCCTTCTACATACGCTCGGGCAAGCGGCTGCCGAAGCGCGTCACGGAGATCGCGATTCACTTCAAGGAAGCGCCGCTCCACCTCTTCGGCGAGGCGACCGCGAAGGTGACGCCGAACCAGCTCATCATACGCATCCAGCCGGACGAAGGCATCACCCTGCGCTTCGCCGCGAAAGTGCCTGGGCAGGTGACGAACGTCCGCGACGTGAACATGGACTTCCGCTACGGCGCGTCCTTCGGCGTGCAACTGGCGGAAGCCTACGAGCGCCTGCTGCTCGACTGCATCCTCGGCGACTCTACGCTCTACGCCCGCGCCGACATGGCCGAGCGCGGCTGGGAACTCGTGATGCCCATCCTGAACGAATGGGCGGCCGACAGGCAGGTCAACTTCCCCAACTACGAGGCCGGCACCTGGGGGCCGAAAGAGTCGCACGAGTTGATTGAAAGGGAGGGGCGTCGGTGGAGGAGACCTTGAGGACATGGGGCTCGACACCGTCGAATTAATCATCGCGTTTGAGGAGAGGTTTGGAATCAGCATTCCCAACAACGAAGCGGCGCGACTGACCACGCCCCGCCGGGTGACGTACTACATCATGCACAGGGGCGCGAACGGGGGGATGAGCCGGGAGCAGGTCGCGGCCGCCGTCCGGCGGGTGATCGAGAAACAAACAGGAACCTACGACTTCTCCGAAGACGATCATTTCGTTGACGACATGCACTTGGACTAAAGCTCATGCAGACGCAGGAAACAACAATTCAACTCTCGGCGAAGGGTATTGATGTCGGGAAGATCGAGAGGGAGTTGGCTTCGATGTGGAAGCCGGCTTCGGGTGGCGAGGGCGTGAACGCGGAGTCTGGCGTGACGCGCGCGTGCGCTTTGAACCTGGTGGTGTACGCGACCGCCGCGGACGACCGCGAGAAGATAGACGACATGCTCCAGGTGGTCAGCGAGCAGCACCCCGGGCGCATGCTCGTGCTGATGGCCGACCGCGAGGCCGCCGAGCCCGCGCTGGGGGCTTCGGTTTCGACGCGCTGCCGGCGGCTGGGCGGGAGCGGGCGTCAGGTCTGCGGCGAGCAGGTGACGATTGAGGCGGCCGGGGCCGCGTGCGAGACGGTCGCGAGCGCCATCGCCCCGCTGCTCGTGCCGGACGTGCCTGTCTTCCTCTGGTGGAAAGACATCCCGCACTACGAAGACATTCTGTTCGGCCGCCTGACGCTGATGTCCGACCGCGTCGTGATTGACTCCTCCTGCTTCGACCGCCCGCACGAAGACCTGCTTCGCCTGGCCGAGGTCATCAAGTCGCACCCGCAGTTCATGGCGGCCTCGGACCTGAACTGGGGGCGGCTGACCGCGTGGCGCACCCTGCTCGCGAGCTTCTGGGACGTGTCGGACTACCGGCCGCACCTGGACCGCGTTGAGCGCGTGCGCATAGAGTACGACCCGCCGGACGTTGCGCCGGAAGAGATCGCGCCGAAAGCACTGCTCGCGTTGGGCTGGCTCGCGACGCGGCTCGGGTGGAGCGTCGAAGAGGTGGGCGCGCGTCAGGACAACTCGACGCACCTCCTTCTGCGCGCGGGCGGGCGCGAGGTCAGGGCGGAGATGGTGGCGACCGAGCGCATAGAGGCGTGCGACGGGATGCTCGTCTCGCTCGCGCTCTCGACCGAAAGCGCGGAGTTCCGCGTCAACCTCACGGACGACCGGAAGAAGCTCGAAACGGAGGCGACGACTGACGGCGTACGCACAGTCGGCCGCGTCCTCAGCTACGAGCAGAAGACCGAGGGCCAGCGCCTCAGCCGCGAACTCTCCCTGCTCAAGCGCGACGTCATCTACGAAGAGGCGCTCCTTTACGCCGCGCAGTTGATACAGATGATGAATAAGTAGCTTCAATCAGCTTCGGGAATAAACAGAGATGGAAGCTCGCGGAGAAACCCCGAAGGTTACGGTCTTGGGCGGCGCGGAGGAGGTGGCGCGCGCGGCGGCCGGGCGTTTCGTCGAACTGGCACAGTCTGCCGTAAGCGAGCGCGGGCGCTTCGCCGTCGCCCTCGCCGGCGGCTCGACGCCGAAGCGGGCCTACGAGCTGCTGGCGGGCGACGATTGCAGCGGCCGCGTTGACTGGCCTCGGGTGCACGTCTTTTTCGGGGACGAGCGGATGGTCCCGGCAGACTCCGCGGAGAGCAACTACCGCATGGCGAGCGAGGCGATGCTCTCGCGCCTTCCCGTCCCGCCCGAGAACGTTCACCGCATCAACGGCCTCGGCGACTCGGTCGCCAACGCGCGCCTCTACGAAGACGAGCTGCGCACCTTTTTCAACGACGCCCCGTGGCCCAGTTTCGACCTGGTTCTTCTGGGCATGGGCGACGACGGCCACACCGCTTCCCTCTTCCCAGGCACGCAGGCGCTCGGCGAGCGGGGCTCCTGGGTCGCCGCCAACTGGGTCGAGAAGCTCAACGCTTACCGCGTGACCCTGACCGCGCCCGCCATCAACCACGCCGCGCACGTCATCTTCCTGGTCACCGGCGCGAGCAAAGCAGCGCCGCTCGCCGAAGTCCTCAAGGGCGAACTCGATTCGCGGCGGCTGCCGTCGCAGTTAATCAAGCCGCTCGGCGGCACGCTCGAATGGCTCGTGGACGAAGCGGCGGCCGCGCGTTTGTAGGCGAAGGATAATTCTCATGAGCAGCAAGCAGTTTTTCAACGAGGTGGCCGGCGAGTGGGACGCGATGCGCGCGAACTTCTATTCGGAGCGGGTGCGCGAGAAGGCTTTCGACCGCGCCGGGGTGAGCGCGGGCCAGCTCGCCGCGGACCTGGGGGCCGGGACCGGGTTTGTGACCGAGGGGCTGCTCCGCAGGGGCTTGAGCGTCGTCGCGGTCGACCAGTCGGAGGCCATGCTCGCGAAGATGAAGACGAAATTCGCGGCGGCCGCGGACAAGATCGATTACCGCAAGGGGGAGGCCGAAGAGCTGCCGCTCGCGGAGGGCTCGGTCGAGCACGTCTTCGCCAACATGTACCTGCACCACGTCGAGGACCCGGCGCGCGCGATTAGCGAGATGGCGCGGATTCTCAAGCCGGGCGGGCGGCTCACCATCACGGACGTGTTCGAACACTCTTTCGAGTTTCTCAAGACCGAGCACCACGACCGCTGGCCGGGCTTCAGGCGCGAGGCGCTCGAAGAATGGCTGACGGCGGCCGGGCTCCGCGAAGTCTTCGTGGACGACCTGGGCGAAGAGTGCCGCGTCCGCTCCGAGGGCGGCGACGAGACGGCGCTGATGAACATCTTCGTGGCTTCGGGCCGGAAGTGACCGGCCGTGGGGGACGATATGGAAGACTCTCAGGACGTGATCGAGTTTCTCCAGGAGACGCCCGCAGTCTTTCGGAAACTGGCACAGGGACTCGCCGACGGGGACTTGAGATGGAAGCCTTCGGGCGACCAATTCTCGTTCGTCGAGAACGCGTGCCACCTGCGCGACATAGAACTGGAAGGCTACGGCGCGCGCATCCGAAAGCTACTGACGGAAGACGACCCGCAACTCCCGGACGTTGACGGCGGCCGCCTCGCGCGCGAGCGCGATTACAACAGCCAGGAGTTCGGCGCGGCCCTCGACGACTTCACGCGCGCCCGCGACGAGAACCTCCGCGCGATAAAAAATCTCTCGGCCGAGCAGTTGGACCGCAAAGGAGTCCTCGAAGGCGTCGGCGAGATTACGCTCGGCAAACTGTTCCTCCTCATGCGCGAGCACGACGAGTCGCACCGCCAAGAACTGATTGAGTTGCGCGCGCACATGAAGGACCGCGTAAGATGAGCGTCGTGCCTGCGAGCCCGCGCCGTTTTAGTTGACTTTATCCTCCCTTTTGTCTTTTAATCCGAGACATCCAGCCGCTACTACCCGATTTGCGCTTGTATGAGAACTCAGCAAGCACGATAATCTCATTCGGGAGCAGCCATGAGTGAAGAGACCACACAGAACATCGGCGGCGGGGACGGGCGCTCTTTCGAGGAACGGGTGTTCGCCCGCTTCGACGCCCTGGAAACAAGGATGAGTTCTGGTTTCCAAGAACTCGACGCGCGGATTCAGAGACTCGAAGCGCGTTCCTACGACACCAAGCCGATCTGGGAGCAGGCTCTCAAGCAGATTGCGGACCTGAGTCGGGAACTCGTGGACACGAAGCGCCAGTTGTCCCGGCGCTTGGACCGCATCGAATCCATCGTGTTAGAGATCCGCTCGGACTTCGGAGACCTGGAAAACCGCTTCGGGAAGCTCGAAGCCAAGCCAACGCAGTAGTGACCGCCGCGCCCTCCACCCCGCGCGCCCGCGGCCGACAACTGACTCCACCCTGCACAAAAAATTCCCCCGGCTCTTTTCTACGCGACTGCCTCAAGCCGCCGCGCCTGTGATAGGCTTATGCGCGATGCGGGTTGAGAGAACAACGGAGCAGGGTGGGGCGCTCGGCCGCCGCCTCTGGTGGCTCATCGCGGGGCGCGTCGCGGCCGCAGTCATCCTCTTCGTCCTCGGCGTCACGCTCTTCTCCGACGCGCAGCCCGGCAGGCCGGAGGGCGTGGCCCTCATCATCTTCCTCACCGTCGTCGCCGTCTCGGTCCTCTACGCCGTCGCGCTCAGGGTGAGCAAGCGCCAGCGCTTGCAGACGAGCGTCCAACTTTTCGTTGACGTGCTGATCGTGACGTGGCTCGTCTGGGCGACGGGCGACGTCAGCTCGCCCTTCGCGGCCTTCTACATCGTCGTCATCTCCGTCGCCAGCTTCTTCCTCGGCGCGCGCGCCGCGCTCGTCGCTTCGGTCGGCTGCGCCGCCATCTTCACGGGCCTCTCGATGGGCGTCGTCTCGGGGTTGATTCCGCCGCACGTCGCGCCCGCGGCCGAAACGTCGCTCCTGAAGGTCGTGCAGGCGGTCGGCCTCAACGACGTGGCCTTCCTCTTCGTCGGACTCCTGGCGGCGCGCCTCGCGCAGCGCCAGTCGCACTACGACGTGAAGCTGACGGAGGCTACGCAGACGCTCGCCAACCTGCGCGCGCTGCACGAGCGCATCGTCGAGTCGATCCGCTCGGGCGTCATCACGACGGACCTGCAAGGGCACATCTACATCTTCAACGCCGCGGCCGAGGAGATCACCGGCTACAGGGCCGAGGACGTGCGCGGGCAGAACGTCTCCATCTTCGTCGGCGAAATCGAGGAGCACATACGCGAGTCGATGAGCGCCGCCGAGGCGAGCCGCCCCAGCCCGCGCTTCGAGGCCAACTGCCTGACCGCCGACGGGCTCCGCCTGCGCCTCGGCTTCAGCATCTTCCCGCTCTTCGCGGAGTCTGGCGAGACGACTGGTTTGGTCATCACCTTCCAGGACTTGACGCAGGTCCGCGCGCTCGAAGAGACCTCGCGCCGTCAGGACCGGCTGGCGGCCGTCGGCCGCGTGGCCGCCTCAATCGCGCACGAGATACGCAACCCGCTCGCGGCCATGCGCGGCTCGATTCAGGTCCTGCGTTCCGAGATGGACGGCAACTCGCAGCAGGCCGAGCTGATGGAGATCATCCTGCGCGAGTCGGACCGTCTGAACCGCATCATCACGGACTACCTGACCTACGCGCGGCCGCGCTCGCGCGCGCACCAGAGCGTGGACGTGCGCGAGCTGCTGACCGAGACCTTCACGCTCCTGCGTCACAGCCCCGAGCTGCGGCCCGAGCACGCGCTCGAAGAGGACTACCCGGCGGAGGCCGTCATGACGGAAGCGGACGCCTCGCAGCTCAAGCAGGTCTTCTGGAACATCGCGCGCAACGCCCTCCAGGCGATGCCCGGCGGCGGAAGCTTGCGCGCCGAGCTGAGGCCCGCGGCGGGCGGCCGCCTGCGAATCACTTTCACGGACACGGGCCAGGGCATGTCGCCCGAGCAGGTCGAGCACCTCTTCGAGCCCTTCTCTTCGCGGACCGGCGGCACGGGCCTCGGGCTCTCAATCGTCTATCAAATCATCCGCGACCACGGCGGCACCATCAACGTCCGCAGCCGCGAGGGGCAAGGGACGACGATCACGATTGAGTTGCCGGGGGAGAGGAAAGAGCATGTGGGCCGTAAGGCGGAAGTAGAGGCCGAGAGGTAAGATGGAGCGCGAAGCGCCGAAAGATTTTCGACACCTGCCCGTCTGGGAGAAGGCGCACCGGTTCGTGCTGTCCGTCTACAACTACAGCGACTATTTCCCGGCGAAAGAGGTCCACGGGTTGACCCCGCGATTCAGACTGGCCGCGGCGGCCGTCCCCGTCAGTCTCATTCGGACCCTGCGGGAAGCGGACGAAACTGAGCGCGCCGAATTAGTCCACGCGGCGCGCGGCTCTCTCGAAGAGTGCCGTTACTATTTAATCTTAGCCAAAGACCTGGGCTACGGCGACCACCCCGAGTTGCTGCCGCAGCTTGAAGAACTGAGCGAGTTGCTGGGAGAATACGCGGCGGCTATTCTGACTCCCGACTCCTGACTCCTGGATTCCGACTTATGTCAAAACTTCTAATCGTTGACGACGAGCAGGGGATGCGGCAACTGCTCTCGATTGTGTTCGGGCGCGAGGGCCACAACGTGCGCGCGGCCGAGAACGGGCGGCGCGCGTTGGAACTCCTGCGCGAAGAGCCGGCCGACCTGATCGTCTCGGACGTGAAGATGCCGGACATGGGCGGCATCGAACTCTTGCGCGCCGCGCGCGAGATGTTGCCCGAGGTCGCGGTCGTGATGATGACGGCCTTCGCCACCGTGGACACGGCGCGCGAGGCGTTCAAGCTCGGCGCGGACGACTTCATCACCAAGCCGTTCGACATAGACGAGCTGAAACTCATCGCCGCCAAGGCGCTCGAACGCCTCACGCTCAAGAAAGAGGTCGAGGCGCTCAAGATCGAGAAGGAAGCGCTCATCAAGGAGCAGCGCGAGCGCGGGAGCCTCGGCAACATCATAGGCCACTCCGAGCGGATGCAGGCCGTCTACCAGATGATCGAGACAGTCGCGGAGGTGCAGTCAACCGTGCTCGTCACGGGCGAGTCGGGGACGGGCAAGGAACTGGTCGCGCGCGCCATACACGACCTCAGCCCGCGCGCCGAGCGCCCCTTCGTCTCCATCAACTGCGGCGCGTTCACGGAGACGCTGCTCGAAAGCGAACTCTTCGGCTACGTCAAGGGCGCGTTCACGGGCGCGAACGTGAACCGCAAGGGATTGTTCGAAGCGGCCAACCGCGGGACCATTTTCCTGGACGAGATAGGCGAGATGTCGCCCGCCATGCAGGTCAAGCTCCTGCGCGTCCTGCAAGAGCGCAAGGTCCGCCCCGTCGGCGCGCACGAGGAGCTCGACATAGACACGCGCGTCATCGCCGCCACCAACCGCGACCTCTCCGCGATGGTCCGCGACGGGCAGTTCCGCGAAGACCTCTACTACCGCGTCAGCGTCATCCCGATAGAACTCCCGGCGCTGCGCGACCGCGCCGAGGACATAGTGGAGCTGACCGAGCACTTCATCAAAAAGTTCTGCGCGCAGACGGGCCGCCAGGTCACCATCAGCGAGAAGGGGCTCAGGCTCCTCGAAGCCTACTCGTGGCCCGGCAACGTGCGCGAGCTAGAGCACACCATCGAGCGCGCCGTCGCGCTGGAGCGCACGGACACGATTCAGCCCGAGCGCTTCCCCGAGCAGATCACCAACTACAACCCCGCGCGCGTCGCCTCGGCCTTCGCGCTGCCCGAAGAGGGCATCAACATCGTGGCGCACCTGGAGCAGTTGGAGAAGACCTACGTGCTCGAAGCCCTGCGCCGCACGGGCGGCAACCAGACGCGCGCCGCGGAGTTGCTGCACCTCTCCGTGCGCTCGCTCCGCCACCTCCTGGACAAACATCAAATCCGCGGCCTGACCGCCCAACTGCGCGACTCCGCGACGCGCGGATAGGGAAGGCGAAAGGTAAAAGGTAAAAGGCGGAAGGGAGGATGAAGAGCCCGGCGCTCGTCTTCCCTTTCGCCTTTTTACTTACCCGCGGCACGCCCGTTGCTGTGGTGCGGGGGAATGCCCGACGCCTCTCGGGCATCGGACCTCTCTGAAAGGCAGAACGGCCGCACGTCCCATGAGAAAATCTACCCCGTCGCAAAAAGGTTTTTCGCTGATCGAATTGCTGATCGTCGTCGCCATCATAGGCGTCATCGCCGCCATCGCGGTCCCTTACCTCGAACAGGCCAGGCAGGCCACCAAGTCCGCCTCGGCCGTCACCTCCTTACGCACCATCAACTCCGCGCAGGCTTCCTACCGCTCGACCAACGGCCGCTACGGCACGCTGGCCGAACTGGGGACCGCGAAACTCATCGCGGACCAGAGCCTGGTGTCGGGCGAGAAGAGCGGCTACACGTTCGACATCCCGACCTCGACGGCGCTCAACTACGAGGCGGTCGCGGACCCGGTCCTCGACCCGTCGAACGCTTACCAGCATTACTACATCGACGCCACCGCCATCATACGAGTCGAAGTCGGCGCGGCCGCCACCATCGCGAGCCCCCCGGTTGATTAGCGGCCCGCGGCCGAAAACTCTTTCCGCCTTGCCCCTCTTTCCTCAGCCCGCGCCCCGCCCGACTTACCGAAAACCGTCACCCGCACGCTGCCGTTATTTGTCAGTTCACGAAGCCTGTCCGCCCCGGCCCCTCGCACGTCTGAGGGGCTTTACGCGAAAGCACAAGGTTTTTCGCGCGATTTTCCAGGCTCACGCCGCGCGCGGCCCCGCGGCACGGCGTTTGTAAAGGTCAGGTTGACCGCAACGCGCGCCGAGCGCGGCACCAATGCCTGAGAAAGCCGATGGCGCGAAATTTTTGAACAAATCACTCTTACTCTTCAAGGAGCACCCGAAAGAAATGCAACAGAAAAAAGGCCAGTCTGGCTTCTCTCTCATCGAGCTTTTGATCGTCGTCGCGATCATCGGCATCATTGCCGCTATCGCCATCCCCAACCTTCTCGCTTCCCGCCGCGCCGCCAACGAAGGCTCGGCCCAGTCCTCCCTGCGCACCATCCACTCCGCTGAAGCCACCTACCAGGCGACCACCGGCAACGGCAACTTCGGTAACCTCGGCGATTTGGACGCGGCCGACCTCGTCGACGGCGTTCTCGGCCTCGGCACCAAGAGCGGCTACATCTTCACCGTCCGCGACGCGGACATCATCGACTCGGCCCCCGGCACGCTCGCGCAGTTCATGGCGCAGGGCAGCCCGCAGGTCACCGGTGGCGTCTCCCAGTCCGGCACCCGCCAGTTCTGCGTCGAGGAAGACGGCGTCATGAAGGGCGAGCCCGGCGTCGCCCCTGTCGCCAACCGCGCCGCCTGCGACGGTCTGGACGAGCTCGGCCAGCAGTAATAGTCACCACCAAACCTGAGCTTTGCGGGGGCCGAAGTGCGAACTTCTCCCCCGCATTTCTTTAATGAGGGATGAGGAATGAAAGGGATTGAATGACTGATTCAATTGAGCCAATGCTCGACGAAGCTTTTCATTCATCCCTCATCCCTTTAAGAGACTTATGTCCAGCACTCTCTCACAGCCCCGCGCGGAAGGCCACGAGGACGCGGCCGGCGGCGCGGCTCTGACAAGCCGTCTACGTGAGACTCGGCCCCGCCTCTGGCGGAAGCGCTGGCCCGTGCTGTGCGTCGCGGCGGTCGCCGTCCTCGCGCTCGCGCCCGCGATGCTGCGCGGCGTCCCGAGCAACATCGATCTCTGGAATCACTACCGCCTCGCGCTCCCCCTGTACGACGCCGTGCGCGGCGGGGACTTGTCGCCGGGCTGGCTCGCGGAGTCGAGCGGCGGGTACGGCGACCCCAGCTTCAGGTTCTACCCCCCCGGAGCCTACTACCTGCTCGGCGCGACCCGCGCCCTGACGGGAGACTGGTACTCTGGGAGCCTCGTCGCCTTCACGCTCCTCTCAATTCTCGGCGGCCTCGGCGTCTACTTCTGGGCGCGCGCCTCTCTGACGCGCCAGCAGGCCATGTGGGCCGGCGTCCTCTACACGCTGATGCCCTACCACGTCAACGAGCTTTACCAGGCGTTCATGCTGCCCGAGTACGCGGGCGCGGCCATCCTGCCGTTCTGCTTCGCCTTCGTCGAAAGAATCTGCCGGCGCAAAGAGAGGCGCGACGTGGTCGGCCTCGCAGTCTCCTTCGCCGCCCTGGTCGTCACACACCTCCCCCTGACCGTCATCGGCGGCCTCAGCCTGCTCGCCTACGCGCTGTTGCGCATGGAGCGGGGCAAGCGCGTCGCGACGGTCCTGAGACTCGCCGCGGGCGCGGCGCTCGGGCTCGCGGCCACCGCGTTCTACTGGGTGACGATGCTCGCCGAACTCACCTGGGTCAGGACCAACACCACGCAGGCGGACCTCTCGGTCGATTACCGGTTCAACTTTCTCTTCCAGACCTTCTCGCCCGAGAACATGAACGTCTGGTGGATGAACTTCATCGCCTTCGCCACGCTGGCGCTCGTGCTGCCCGGCGCGGCCCTCTTCGCGCGCGGCCGCGTGAAGAGGCGCGGCGTGCGCGTCGCCGGGCTCCTGTTCCTCTTAGCCTTCTTCATGGCGACGCCTCTGAGCCGCCCCCTGTGGGCCATTTTGTGGCCGCTCCGTGAAGTGCAATTCCCCTGGCGCTGGCTGGCAATCGTCTCGATGGCGGGCTCGGTCGTGGCCGCCTCCACCTTCCACTTCTGGACCGAAAAGGCGCACGGGCGCGGCCGCCCCCTGGCCCTCCTCGTCGCGGGCGGCGTGGTCGTCTCCCTGACGCTCACCTTCTCGCACGTCGTGCGCGAGGCGCGCTACCTCTCGCCCGAGCAGTTCGAGACCACGCTGCGCTCCATCCCCGGCACGCCGAACGTCGAATACTGGGCGACCGTCTGGGCCGTCCAGCCTCTGCGCGAGATGTCCGGCCAGGTCGAGGCGGCGCAAAGGACGGTCAACATCAATTCTTGGGAGCCCGAGCGCCGCACGTTCGAAGTCGGCCCCGGCGCTCGGACCGAGGCGCGCGTGCGCACCTTTTATTACCCGCACTGGCGGGCAACGGCCAACGGCCAAGCGCTCCCCGTGCGCGCGGCCGACGACGGGGTGCTGCTGATTTCGCTCCCGGCGGACGCCGTCGCGGTCGAGTTGGAGTTTCGCGAACCCGCGCGGTCACGCGTCGCGGCCGCCACGAGCGCCGTGGGCGCGGTCCTCATCGGGGGGCTTTTCGTTTTCGGCGGGCGCAAAAGAAAGAGAGAAGGAGATAGACGATGAGTACGGCACCGATAGGACTGACGAACCAACTGGCCGCGGCCGGCACGCTCGCGGGCAACCCCGCCTACACGCAGGCCGAGCGCATGCAGAAAGAGCACTTCGACAGGGTCGCGGAACTCTACGAGGCGCACTACAGCGACCCTTGCAGCCTCAGCTACCGCCGCCGCTTCATCTACGAGCCGATGTTCGCGGGCCTGGACCTCGCCGGCAAGCGTGTCCTCGACGCGATGTGCGGCAGCGGGCAGACCTCCGAGTACCTGCTCTCGCGCGGCGCGCTCATGACCGGGCTCGACATCTCCCCCGAAGTCATGGAGGCGTACCGCAGGCGCTGGCCCGGCAGCCACACCATCTGCCGCTCCGCCCTCGACACGGGACTCCCGAGCGATTCATTCGACTGCGTCTCCGTGGTCGGCGGCCTGCACCACATGCACCCGTTCCTCAACGAGGCCGTGCGCGAGCTTCACCGCGTGCTCAAGCCCGGCGGCTACCTCTGCTTCATGGAGCCGCACAGCGGCTCGCTCCCGGACATAGTGCGCCGCGTCTGGTACAAGCACGACCACCTTTTCTCGGACAACGAGGCGGCGGTTGACCTCGCGGCCGCCGAGCGCGAGTTTTCTTCGCATTTCACATTCAATCGAGTAAAGTACCAGGGGAGCCTCGGGTTTTTGCTGGTGCTGAATTCCATGATTTTCAGGATTCCGCTCCGCTTGAAGCCCCTCTACACGCCGCTCCTGCTGGCGCTGGAATCTCTGATCTCTAAACTTCAGGGCAAAAAGCTCTCTTGCTTTGTCGTCGCGCAATGGCAAAAGAAATAAAAGAAGCATCCGACCTCAGCACTTTCGCGAAAGACATTCCAACACACGAAGAGGCCGCGGCCTCCGAAGCGCGCACGCGCTCGACCATGCCGGGCCGCGTCTCGGCCATCGCGCGCAACGCCTTCCGCGAGGCCGTGCGCGACCGCGTGCTCTACAACCTCGTCCTCTTCGTCCTGCTCCTGATCGTCGGCGCGATTTTTCTGGGCGAGCTGTCGGCCGCGCAGGAGTCTAAGATCATCATCGACATGGGGCTGAGCGCGATGCTGCTCTTCGGCGCGTTCATCTCCATCTTCGTCGGCGTCGGGCTGGTCTACAAGGAGATCGAGCGGCGCACCATCTACGCCATCTTCGCGAAGCCCGTGGGGCGCGGCGAGTTCCTCGTCGGGAAATATCTGGGCCTCTGCCTGACGCTGCTGGTCAACGTCGTCGTGATGGGCGTCGGCCTCTCGCTCGCGCTGCTCTACGTGCGCCGCGCCTGGGACGTGCCCGTCTTAAACATCTGGCCCGCCATCATGCTCATCTACGTCGAGCTGATGATTCTGACGGCCGTCGCGATCCTCTTCTCCTCGTTCTCGTCGCCCGCGCTCTCGGCGCTCCTGACCTTCTTCGTCTTCATCATCGGCCACTTCAGCGCCGACCTGAAGACCTTCGCCTCCTCGATGGGGACCGCGGGCGCGCGCTACTTCTTCGGCGCGCTCTTCTACCTGCTGCCGAACCTCTCGAACTACAGCTACATCACGCCCACGGCGCACGGGCAGACGCCCGCGCCGGAGATGTTCTTCGCGGCGCTCGCCTACGCCGCCGCCTACATCATTGTGCTGCTCGCCGCCGCGACACTCATCTTCAACCGCCGCAACTTCAAATGAGAGACGCGAAGGAGAACCGAACCGATGAAGCGCGCCGCGCGCGTCGGCGGCAGACCGTCCTGCTCTCGCTGGTCATCCTCCTGGGCCTGGGCTCAGCGGCGGCGCTCAACCGCTGGCAGGAGGTGCGCAGGCCCCCCGCGGACCCCGCGCTCGAAGAGGAGAACCTTTACGTGACGGGCGGCGCGGCGCGGCGCATGAGCCTGAGTTTCAACGGCCTCATCGCCGACTGGTACTGGATGCGCTCGCTGCAATACGTCGGCCGCAAGGTCATCAAGCAGGGCGACAAGTTCACCTTCAACGACCTCGGCGCGCTCGACATGCGACTGCTCTACCCGCTCCTGGACACCGCGACCACGCTCGACCCGCAGTTCATCGCCGTCTACGAGTACGGGGCCGCCGTGCTCCCCGCCCTCAACGACGAGCACGCCATCAAGCTCCTCGAAAAAGGCATCGAGCACAACCCTGCGGAGTGGCGGCTGTATCACCACCTCGGCTACATCCACTGGCAGCGCGACGACTACCAGACGGCCGCCGCCAAGTACGAGGCGGGCGCTCGCCTGCCGAACGCGCCGGCGTGGATGCGCGCGATGAGCGCGCGTATGCTGGCCGAGGGCGGCAGCCGCGGGACCGCGCGCGAGATTTACCAGCGCATGTACGACGAGGCCGACGACGAGACGATCAGGCGCATGGCCGAGTTGAGACTGGCACAAATAACCTCGTTCGAAGAGCGCGACGCGATTCGCAAAGTCCTCAAGGAGTACCAGACGCGACAGGGCCGTTGCGCCTCCGACTGGCGCGAGGTGGCCGGAGCGTTGCGCGCCGCGGGCCTCAAAGTTGACAGGAATACCGGCGCGCCGCTCGACCCGGCGGACACGCCCTACCTGCTCTTCAAAGACCAGTGCGACGTTGACCTGGACCCGAAATCCGTGGTCCCTTACAAGTGAAGACTATGCCTGTTGTAGAGATTGAGAACCTGACGAAAGATTACGAGGTCGGCTTCTGGCGCAAGAAGAAGGTGCGCGCGTTAGACGGCCTGACGCTGACGGTCGAGGGCGGCCAAATCTTCGGCTTCCTCGGCGCGAACGGCGCGGGCAAGACGACTACGCTCAAGCTCCTGATGCGCCTCATCTACCCGACCGCGGGACGCGCGCGCATCCTCGGGCGCGACATCAACGACGTGCAGATGCACGCGCGCATAGGCTACCTGCCCGAGAACCCTTACTTCTACGACTACTTGACGGCGCGCGAGCTGCTGAACTACTGCGGCGAGCTTTTCGGCTACCGCAAGCGGATGCGCGAGCGGCGCACGGAAGACCTGCTCTCGCGCGTCCGGCTCGACGAGAAGAGTTGGGACAAGCAGCTACGCAAATACTCTAAGGGCATGTTGCAGCGCGTCGGGCTGGCGCAGGCCATCGTCAACGACCCGGAGATCGTTTTTCTGGACGAGCCCATGAGCGGGCTGGACCCCATCGGCCGCCGCGAGGTGCGCGACCTCATCAGTTCGCTCCGTGCCTCCGGGACGACCGTCTTCATGTGCTCGCACATCCTGTCCGACATAGAGGTGCTGTGTGACCGCGTGGCTATCCTGAACCGCGGGCGGCTCAGCGAGACCGGCCGGCTGGAGGAATTGCGCGAGCGCGCCGGAGAAGGCCAGCGCCGCATAGAGATCACCGTCGCCGGCACGGACGCGGACCAACTCTCGAGCGCCTTCACGTCCCCGCTCGAAGGCGCTGAGGTCACGCCGACGGCCGTCGGCGCGCGCGTAGAGGTGGCGGACGAAAAGGACGTGGACGCGGTGCTCGCGGCCCTGCGCCGCGCGGGCGGCCGCCTCGTCTCCGTCCAGCCCGTCCGCCAGTCGCTCGAAGAACTCTTCGTCCGCGAAGTCGAAGAAAAGAGTCCGGGTCAAATTGCGCGTAATTAATTTTCGCCCGTGCGTCCTGGTTCCCGCGCTCTTGCTCTGCGCGGCCCCAGCCTTCGGCCAGGGCGGCGAGCTTGAGGGTCTGGTTGCCAAAATCGAGGCGCGCTACGGGCGCATGCGCGGGCTCGCCGCCGAGTTCGAGCAGACGTACAGCGCGCCCGGCGTGCGCGCGCGGCGCGAGCGCGGCCGCCTCGTCTTGCAGCGCCCGCGGCGCATGCGCTGGGAGTACGACCCGAAGCCAGGCAAGCTCTTCATCGTCAACGGGCGCGACGTGTGGCTCTACGTCCCCGCCGACCGCGAGGCGACGCACGCCGACCTGAACAACGTCTCGGACGCGCGCTTCCCCTTCCTCTTCCTCCTCGGCCGCACCGACCTCAAACGCGACTTCAGCTCCATCACACTCGCGGAAAGCAGCGCCGAGACGCGCACCCTGCGCCTCGTCCCGCGGCACGCCTCCGCCGGCCTGCGCGAAGTTTTTCTGGAAGTCCACCCGGACGGAAAGATCGTGAGAGTGAGGCTCGTGGACACGGCCGGCGCGGTCTCCGAAGTGGCCTTGAGCAACGTCCGCGAAAACTTCGTCGCACCAGCGGACGCCTTCGAGTTCCGCCCCCCGCCGGGAGTGACAGTCCGAAGACAAAAGTAAGCTCAAGCGCGTTCGTCCCGTTAGGGACCGATGAAAATAGCCCGGCACTTCAGTGCCGGGCTATTTTCAGTCGCCCCTGATGGGGCTTGTTGTTTCAGACCTCATTTCCGGCCGCCTCTCCCATCTTCACTTTTATCATCCATTCCCCGTTTCGTCTTCTGCCGAAATCGGGTTATCATGTGAGTTTGCCGCAGCCCTAAAATCTCCCGCTGTGTGGTGTGGCAATCTTTTAGGGACATGATTGAAGAAGCCATCGAAGTGCGCGGGGCGCGCGTCAACAACCTCAAGAACATCTCGTTTTCCATCCCCGTCGGGAGGCTGACGGTCGTCACGGGCGTCTCCGGCTCCGGCAAGTCCTCGCTCGCCTTCGACACCATCTACGCCGAGGGGCAGCGCCGCTACGTCGAGTCGCTCTCGGCCTACGCGCGCCAGTTCCTCGAACGCATGGATAAGCCGGACGTGGACGAGGTGCGCGGCATCGCGCCGGCCATAGCCATCCGGCAGAAGAACTCCACCCGCAACCCGCGCTCGACCGTCGGCACGCAGACGGAAGTCTACGACTACCTGCGCCTCCTCTACGCGCGCGTCGGCACGACTTACTGCACGGTCTGCGGCCGCGAGGTCCGCAAAGACTCGCCCGAATCCGCCGCCCTGGAGACCCTCGACGCGCTCGCCGAAGGCACAAGGCTTTACGTCCTCTTCCCGGCCGAGGCGGGCCTGCGCGCCGAGACGAACGGCGCGAAAAATGGCACAGGCCGCAAGCGCAAACCGGCCGCGAAAGAGCCCGCGATGACGCGCCAGACCGTCACGGCCCACGTGATGAGCCTGATGCAGCGCGGCTTCACGCGCCTCTACGACGCGGGCGCGCGCCAGACCATAGACCTGCGCTCGCCCGACGACTACACGCGCGCCGATTTCGACAACGTCTACGTTTTAATCGACCGCCTCGTGGCCCGCGCGGACGTGCGCGAGCGCCTGGTCGATTCGCTCGAAACCTGTTTCCAGGAGGGGCACGGCACGGCGGTCGTCGAGACGGTCGGGGACGAGCCGGCGCGCCTGCGCTTCTCCGAGCGCTTCGAGTGCAAGTACGACGGGAGCGTCTACGCGCAGCCGGAGCCCAGGCTCTTCAGCTTCAACAACCCTTACGGCGCGTGCCCCACCTGCCAGGGCTTCGGCAACACCATCGGGCTCGATTTAGACCTGGTGATTCCGAACCCGCTGCTGACGCTCGGCGAGGGGGCGATTGAGCCGTGGACGAAGCCGCAGTTCGAGTGGGCGCGCACGGAGCTGCGCCGCTTCTGCAAGCAGGAGCGGATACCGATGGACGTGCCGTTCGCGGAATTGGCACAGGCGGACCAGCGCGCCGTCGTGGAGGGCAAGGGCCACTGGGGCGGCGTCCGCGGCTTCTTCGAGTGGCTGGAGACGAAGAAGTACAAGCTGCACGTCCGCGTCTTCCTCTCGAAGTACCGCGGTTATACCTTGTGCCCCGACTGCAACGGCGGGCGTCTCAGGCAGGAGGCTCGCGCCGTGCGCGTCGGCGAACGGACGCTGCCGGCCGTGTGCGCGCTCTCGATTAAAGACGCCGCGGCCTTCTTCGAAGGGCTTGAGTTGACGACCGAGCAGGCGGCCATCGCCGAGCGCGTGCTTTACGAAGTCCGCCGCCGCCTGCGCTTCCTCGTCGACGTCGGCCTCGATTACCTGACGCTCGACCGCCTGGCCTCCACGCTCTCCGGCGGCGAGGCCCAGCGCATACAGCTCGCCACCAACTTAGGCTCGTCGCTCGTCGGCGCGCTCTACGTCCTTGACGAGCCTTCAATCGGCCTGCACCCGCGCGACAGCGAGCGATTGATTCGCCTCTTGCACAGCCTGCGCGACATAGGCAACACGGTGCTCGTCGTCGAGCACGACCCCGAGATGATGCGCGCCTCCGACCACATCCTGGACATCGGCCCGGCCGCGGGCGAACTCGGCGGGCAGGTCATCTACGAGGGCGACTTCGAAAACTTGCTGACGGACAAGAACTCTCTGACGGCGCGCTACCTGCGCGGCGAGGCGGAGATCAAAGCGCCCAAGCAGCGGCGCGCGCCGCACAAGCGGCGGCTCACCTTGCGCGGCGCGGCCGAGCACAACCTGAAGGGCATAGACGTTGACATCCCGCTCGACATGCTCGTCTGCGTGACGGGCGTCTCTGGCTCGGGGAAGTCCACCTTGATTCACGACTGCGTCTACGCCGGTTTGAAGAAGCAGCGCGGCGACTGGCAGGGCCACGTCGGCGCGTTCCAGAAGCTGGAGGGCGGGCAGCTCGTGGACGACGTGATTCTCGTCGACCAGTCGCCCATCGGCCGCACGCCGCGCTCGAACCCGGTGACTTACATCAAAGTCTACGACGCCATCCGCGAGGCGTTCAGCCAGACGCGCGAGGCGCAGTCGCACGGCTTCGACCCCTCCTTCTTCTCCTTCAACGTCCCCGGCGGCCGCTGCGAAGTGTGCCAGGGCGACGGCACCGTGACCGTCGAGATGCAGTTCCTCGCGGACGTTGAGCTGGTCTGCGAAGAGTGCAAGGGCACGCGCTTCAAGCCGCAGATTCTGGACGTGCGCTACCGCGGCAAGAACATCAACGACGTGCTCAGCATGACGGTGCGCGAGGCCATGACCTTCTTCCGCGACGTGCCGAAGATTACGAATCGGCTGCGCGTCCTCGACGACGTAGGCTTAGGTTACCTGCGCCTCGGCCAGTCCGCGACGACGCTTTCCGGCGGCGAGGCCCAGCGCGTCAAGCTCGCCGCGCACCTCTCGAAGCGCACCGGCGCGAAGACGCTCTACATCTTCGACGAGCCGACGACCGGCCTCCACTTCGACGACATCAACAAACTCCTCGCCGCCTTCCGCGCCCTCATCGAAGCCGGCGGAAGCCTCCTCGTCATCGAACACAACCTCGACGTTATCAAGACCGCCGACTACCTCATCGACCTCGGCCCCGAAGGCGGCGACGCCGGCGGCCACGTCGTCGCCACAGGCACGCCCGAAGAGCTGATGAAGGCGAAAGATTCTCACACCGGCCATTACCTGAAGCAACACCTCGCGCGCGCGAACGGCCACGGGGGCGGCGCTTGATTCGATTACACTGAATGACTACGGGTGTGGCCTGCCTACCGAGTAGTTTCGGCCCCGCCGCGCGGAGCCCTGCGGCATTTCGGGCAAGGCGACACGGTCGCGCTGTTGGAGGGGATCGGTTCCATCGCACCCGTCGGCCTGAGCCACAGCTCCACGGTCAGTTGCTCGCGGCAGCCTCCATTGACGACGGCGATGCGGCCACGGTCAATACCGCGGTCGTTGACCAGATAGCTAACCGCGCGCGCAGAGTGTTGGTCTGCCTCATCTTCGCACGAGCCGAAGACGACGTAGTAGGCTTGAGCGCCGGGCTCCTGATGGAGCGCCACCGCGAAGGTGTCGAGGCGCGCCTTCTCGTCATCGAACTTTGAGACGGGATACGAATCGAAGTCAATCGTATCTGACATGGGGATATTATTGAGCTTTCTGAGCTTGATGAGTTTTAAATTAGCCAAGCCCTTATAAAAACCGTTCGGAAACGTTTTCAAATAAAGTTCAAGCTGCTCTATATCGGAGTCATCAATCTTGAGCCAAAAGCTCTCTTCGCCGGGGGAGGGCCGGAACTCAACCGAACCCTTTTCGCCGGCAGCAGGCTGAGGCTCGACGTCAGGCTGAGTTGTCGCCGTTATGGAGGGCGTGGCTGCTGGCTGGCTTGCCTGGTTAGCATTTATCCCAGTCGAGTTTTGATTAACGGTCGCCTGTGTCCTTCCTCCTTTAAGCCCCGCCCAGATCAGAGCGACGGCGGCGAGGACGACGACGCTAGCGGCAACGATGACGAGCATCGTGCGTTTCCTTTTGCCACCGAATCGCGGCGCGGCTCCAACGGCATCGGCCCTCGCACGGCCGTCGTCAGCTGGCGCGGGCGGCTCCGGGATGGTTTTGTGAGTGAAAGAATTGAATTTATCTGTGGGGCGCTGTTCCTCCTCTTCCGTCCGTTTGGGCTTTGCCTCTGCGCGGCTTAATGCTTCGGCAGCAGCGCCCTGGTGCTGCGCTTCACCTTCGGCCTTTCGGGCCGCTCCGTCACGCTTCTGCGTACCCTCTTCCAGGGCGCGGCGACGTTCAGTTCCCTCTTGCAGGCGGAGCTGCACAGATTTTCTCAACCGTTCAAGATGAGGTTCTAAAGGAAGAGTGAGAGCATCGAACCATTGCAGGGAGCCGAGGTAATATTTCAAGGCTCTGTTAGGAGAGACGACCTCTATTCGAAATGGAAGAATTGTTATCTCGACGTCTTCGGCGAAAGCGATTTGAATCTCCCGCGTGACGTGCGCTGAAGCGTTAGCGTGTGACGACAACACCAGGATCATCAGCCGGCTTTTATAAATTGCATCTATAATAGCCTCTTCGAAGCCCGCGCCGAACGGCACGTCACGCGGCGCATACCAGCATCGTATCCCTTTCTCCTCTAGCGCCTGGCACACAGCATCGGCGACCGGCCGGTCTTCTATCGCATAGCTGATGAATACGTCGTGAGCCATCGCAGGAGGTTTTCGAGCCGACGTCTCGCGTGAGGCGTCATCACAAAGAGGCGCGTGGTAGAGGGTTCAAACGAACGCGGGCATATTAGCGAAATTCCGCCCCGCGCGCTAGAGCCAGCGCCGCGGGAATTCGGCTTCATAATTCCTTAATTATTCCGCAGCTCGTATGATAATCTCCGCAGGAAAACCCGGGAGGAGCGGGCGATGGAGCTATTCAAAGAGTTAATCGAAACGAGTCTCAAAGAGAAGCGCGGTCTGACCATCTTCATCAAGGGCCAGATGATTTCCGGCATCGTCACACAAATCATCGGCCTCGAAGCCATCGAAGTACGCAACCAGACCTTCCGCAAAGTCATCATCCGCCTCGACGCCGTCGATGCGATGGCGATTGGCTAAATCCTGGCGCGGATTAAGGGATGCGGCCGCAATGCTTAGCAATCGCGGCGGATTGCTAAGCATTGCGGCCGTACTCCTTTATCCGCGCCCAAGATTCCTTCATCTTCGGCGGCGCATCCTAAGCAGTTTGGCTCGCATCCTCACTGTTTGTGTCAAACTGCTTAGGATGCGCCGCGTCTTCCTTAATGTGCGGGTCATACTCCTTTGTAATCCGACGTGAATGGTTAAGAGTTTCTCCCGCACAGTCTCTCGTCGCCCAAAACTCCTAAGCAGTCGCGGGCGTTTCCTTCGTAGACGAGCGCGTTTGCTTCGGTTGTCAGGAAAACTGAAGCCGAGTACGCGCTTACTGGCCTGCCGTTTCCGCGTCCTGAAAATAGTTCTTGTCCGCGGCGTCAATGTTTCGCTAAGATGCGCGCGTTCGTCGTGCCCGTCCCTTTAACTCACGAAGGAGATTCCCTATGGCGAGAAACGAAACCAGACCTCTCCCAGCTTCACAACTTAGCGCCAACGAAGACGCCTTCGCCGCCCTGCAAACCATTGGCGGCTACGCGCCGAACAACCCCGCTTTTACGCTCGCCGCCGTCACGACGGCGCACGACGCGCTCGCCGCCAAGCAGCAGGCGGCCGTGCAGGCGGAGGCGGCGGCCGCCGCCGCGCGCGACGAAGTCGTGGCCGAATCCTGGCGCTTCCACAACATCATCCTCGGCGTCAAAGACCAGGTCCGCGCGCAATTCGGCAAAGACTCCGCCGAACTGCAAGCCCTCGGCCTCAAGCGCAAGTCCGAGTACAAAACGCCCCGGCGCAAACCACCGAGCCAGGGCAGCCCCAGTTAACACTCCAACCTTCAAGCGGGAAACCCCGACGGGACGAACGCGACGAGCGACCGGCAGACACGGCGAGACGGCCGGGAGGTCAACAGACTCCCCGGCCGTCTCGCTCAAGCGGCCGGCAACACCCGTGGTCAGCACCGCCCGGAGCGCGGGGCTCGCAAACCGGCTTTCGCCCCTTGCTACGGGTTAGAACGCCGCTCGGCGACCAAGCGGAAGCCGAGTTGGGGGCTTCTGTTATCTTGCTCAAAATGATCGCGCGCCGCCGAACGTAGTGAGTCACCAGGATTACGCCACGAGCCACCACGCACGACCCGACGCTTGTTCTTCCCGTCAGGCGCCCTCGCCGAGCCATCCGCCGGCGCGCCCTCATAACCGGCACGGTATGCGTCCTGGCACCATTCCCGAACATTCCCGTGCATATCGTACAAACCCCATTCATTCCGCTGGAAGTATCCGACCGGCATCGTCTGCTGACGATTTACGCCTTTTGCCGCGCCGCCGTACGGGGCATTGCCGTCAAAGTTTGCTTGCTCTGATGACAGCGAATCTCCGAACGCAAACTCGGTCGTCGCCCCGGCGCGACAGGCATACTCCCACTCCGACTCGGTCGGCAAACGATATCTTAAGCTACTGCCTCGCGCGTTCAGCCTGCGAACGAACTCCTGCACTTCGTTCCATGTCACGTTCTCAACAGGACACTGATCGCAGTTCTTGAATCCTGACGGATTACCTCCCATTACTGCCTGCCACTGCTCCTGCGTCACTTCATAACGCCCTATGTAAAAACCGTTAGGAATCGTCACCAGATGCACTGGCTTTTCATAGTCTGCCTTCTCCGAACCCATTATAAAGCTGTCCGCAGGGACATACACGAACTCCATTCTCCATGGATCAACCACGGGCGGGCCTGCGGTCGGCGCGCTCGCCATCTTTGTATTACTGTCCTTCTGAGCCAAGTTATCTACCGAAGACTGGCTACTGTTACCGGAAGTCTGACCGCCGGTGTTCAAGTTATACAGGGTCAGAATACTGAAAATGAATAAGCCCGTCAGTGCCACGAGGCCGAGTGCCAATAGAATAGTGCGCCGAGAGAGGCGCGCCTTTGTTGCGACGACGGGCGAGCCGGCGGAACTCGACGGAACGATCTTCTCGGGCGGTGGGGCTTGCAGAGTCTTTACGGACGGCTGGCCCGTCTCTTCCGTTGCCATCTCTTGAGGCGGCGCGGCAGCTCGCTTATGCTCCTCCTCTGGCAGGTGGCCCTTGCGCGCCACCTCCTCCCCGGCTTCGTCCCACAGTCTCTCAAGTCGCGCGGTTTGTTCGTCCGAAGCGCGCCGATGCTCTTCCTCTTTCTTCCGGCGTTGTGCTTCCGCTTCCTGCCGCCGTCTCCCCTCTTCCTCCTGGCGCTGCCATTCCTCCGCCTCATCCTCCGCGCGGGGCTGCACATCCTCAGCCCTCCCACCGACTGTTGCCGCCACGTCTTCGCCTCGTTCGTGTGGCAGCAAGCGCGCCCGCACGTAATCAACTAGACTTTCAAGATGAGCCTCCAGAGGGACACCTAGCGCGCTCAGCCACTGCACAGAGCCTATGTAATATTTTAAAGATTTGTTGAGAGTGACGTTTTCTATCTGGACAGGAAGGACAGGAATTTCCGGTCCTTCCCTACAAGCGTTTTGCACCTCCCGCTTCACGTGCACGGAGCTATTAGAATGGGAGGATAAAATCAGCACCATCATCCGACTTTCGGCGATGGCGTCAACTATGGCCTCCTCATAATCTACGGTGTAAGGAACGTCTCGGGGCGCGTACCAGCAGCGAACGCCCCCCCGTTCCAAAGCCTTGCGAACGGCGTCGGCGAACCCTTTGTCTTCCGTGGCGTAGCTGATGAATACGTCGTGAGCCATTCGAGGGGGTCTTTTATAAGGTCCTAGCGAGTCGTTGTACTAGAGAAGCGCGAGGCGTAGGACGTCGGCATCTTAACGAAATTCCGTGAGGCACGCTAGAGTGATGACGCGCGGGGAACTAGGGCCGCAACCTGACGCGGTAGAGGATGAATTTGCCGTGGTGCTCGCCGGGGTCGCGGTCGTACCAGCGGTCGAGGTTTTTGAGGTCGGCGGTGCTGTCGGCGTCGGTGACGAGGTAGGAGAGGCGCGGATTCGCGGCGCGGTCGCGGGTGAAGGTGGCGGTGTAGTCGGCGTAGCGGTTGACTTCCGAGGTTATCTCGGCGGCGGAGAGCGGGGTGGAGTTGGCGGTCAGGCGCGCGTGGTGGCGGCCCCAGCCGAAGAGGGCTATGACGATGATGTAGTTGTTGTCCTTCAGCTCGCGTTCGAGCCAGTGGGCGTCGAGCCCTTGATAGTAGATGTGCTGGTAGAAGCGCTCCTTGTTCTCTTCCCAGGTGGTGTCTGCGAAGACGTGCAGGTGGCGCGCCCAGAGGACGCCCTGCGGGGCGAGCGTCGGCAGGTCGTCGCCCTGTATGAGGTTCGGCGTGAAGACGACGCCTTCGCGCTCGCCGCGCTGCCGCGCTTCCTGTGCCAGTTCGCGCAGACGCCTGCCTGCGGGCAGCGCCTCGTCGCGGATGATGTTCTGGTCGTCGACGACGTGCGTGGTCACGTCCGCCTCGACCACGCCCCAGCAGAAGGTGAGCGCGGCAGTGAAGAGCAGGACGCGGCTCGACAGTTTTTGTTTCGCGTCGAACGCGCGCCAGAGGAGCGCCGCTGCCAGCACGAGCGCGAAGGCGACGACGTAGTTGACGATGAAGACTTCGTAGTGGATGGGTTGGAGCGAGCGGCCCGTCAGGACTTGCTGGTTGAAGACGGCGAGCGGCGTCAGCGCGAGGGAGGCCGCGAGGAGCACTGCGCGGTCCCGCCATGCGAGGCGGCCGCGCCAGACGCCGTAGGCGAGCAGGGCGAGGACGAACATCCCTATCAGCGTGGGCGGGCGCAGGAGGTCCGGCGCGCGCGTGTGCGTCAGGAGCTGCACGGCGTCCATCGTCTCCGCGCGGCGCGAGAGCAGGATGGCGTACGGCACGAGCGAAAGAAGCGCGACCGCGCCGGTGACGGCCAGCGACTTCATATCGCGCTTCCAGCCTTCGGGGCGCGCGAGCCATAAGAGCAGCGCGAAGCAGGCGAGCCAGGCGGCGGCCGTCGTCCAGAGGTAGAAGTAGGAGTAGACGAGCACGGCGAACGCGAGGCCAGCGCCCGCGGCGTACAAGTAAAAAGCTCGTTTGCTCTCGTGCTTAATCGAGCGCCAGACGAGCGCGCAGAAGAGGAAGAAGACCGGGAACGCGAGCGCGGGCAGGTAGCGCCTGAGGAACGGCAGGTAAGGGTAGGCCCAGTCGATCTTCAGCAGCCCTAAGATAGCGCCCTGCGCGCAGGCGAGTGTGCCGAGGCAGAGCACCATCAGCGCGCCGGTGGCCGCCAGGCGGTCGTCCTGCGTCACGAGGCCGAAGAGCCAGAAGACGGCGAGCGCGGTCAGGAAGGCCGCGAGCGCGCCCGAGAGAATCATGGCCCAGCGCGCGTCAAGGCCGAGAGCGCGCGCGGCGAGCGCGGCGGCGTAGGGCGGGATGAATTGTATGGAGAAGAGCGACTCGGGCTGCGGGCTTTCGGCCGAGTCGTCGCGGCCCGTGAAGGGGTCGTTACGGCGCGGGCGGCCGTCAATCAGCGCCTGCAAGTAAGCGGCGTAGGCCACCTCGTCTATGTCGTTGTAGGCGTACGCGCCGTTCCAATCATTGCCGCGCAGCGCCCAGAGGTTGATCTGCGGGTAGAGGCCGAGGATCGCCATCGCGAGGCCGGCGAGCGCGCCCAGGTGCCAGCGCAGCCTTGGAGGCTTACTTTGCGTGTGAGTTGCCATCAGGACCGGAAAGTTGTTTTCGACCGCCGTCGGAGCGAGTCAATCCTAACGATTCCGTGTCGCACTTGTAAACCGCGTGCCTTTGGGATTACAAATGAGCGTCGAAAGGAATTTAGAATATGAGTCTCAGAGAACGAATCGTCGGCGACATGACCGCGGCGATGAAGGCGCAGGACGCGGGGCGGCTGTCGGCGCTGCGCATGGTCAAGGCGGCGGTGATGAACCGCGAGAAGGAGCATAACACGGAGCTGACCGACGCGGAGGTGACGAAGGTCTTGCAGTCGCTCGTCAAGCAGCGGCGCGACTCCGTGGAGCAGTACGAGAAGGCCGGGCGCGAGGAGTTGGCGGCGAAAGAGCGCGCAGAGATAAGCGTCATCGAAGAGTACCTGCCGCAGGCGGCGACGCGCGAGGAGATAGAGCGCGCGGTGGAGGAGGCGATTCACGAGACGAACGCCTCCTCGATGCGCGAGATGGGCGCGGTGATGAAGGCCGCGCAGGCCCGCCTCGCCGGCCGCAGCGCAGACGGGCGCACCGTGAGCGAGATCGTCAAGGCTAGATTGAGCTGAGCGGCTGGCACAAAAAATTGGCCCGCGCGCGCCCGGGCACGCGCGGGATGGTCCGGCCGCCGATTAACACGGGCGGCCGGACCAACTGAATCTTGACATCTACACCCCGACCGCATATTCTGCCCGCGCTCCGGCGGTCGTGCCACTGCTCCGTTGAGCGCCCACGCTTATCATCACGCCGGCACTGCCTCCATAGCCTCAAGCGCGCCGCTTGAGAAAAGCCGCTCAGATTAGCTTCGCCCTGAAAGACCCGTTCGGATACGTGTCTTTCGGGCGCGGAATACAGGTTAACGCTTTCAGAGAAGCTTTCCCGGAGGACTAATCCCTAATGGCTACTCGGTCGAAGAAAAAGAAGGCATCAGCGAAAAAGGAAGTGTCAACTGAAGGCGGCGCGCCGCAAGCGGCGGCCGCGCCGTCGCCGCGCGACTCGAAGGTCGTGCGGGCGGCCATACACCCGGCAATCGGCGTCGCCCGCGTCGGAGACAGTCAGAACGAATTCTTCATAGGGCCGGAGGTGACGGAGCCCACGCCCGAGCCCGCAGGCTTTTACAAAGACAAGCAGGGCGCGCTCAAGCGTCAGGCCGCGCTCTTCCACGTCTACGGCTACAACGCCGCGGGCGAGGTGGTCGCGGAGTTGACGGCCGCCAACGCCGAAATCAGTTGGACGGTTCACGTGGCGAACACGAAGGCCGCCTGGTATCAGTTTCAGCTCGCGCTCGACGTGCCCGAGGCCAACGCCCCCGATTTGGAAGCGACGGAGCTTCGCAACCAGGACGTGAAAGGCGCTGACCGACAGAAGCTCGTCATAGACCCTGGGCCGCGCACCGTCAGCGGCCGCAATCAGTCGGGCAAGCAGTACGAGTTCGACAGCGGCAAATTCTTCGGGAAGAAAGTCTACCTGGGCGAGTTGCGCACGGACGACGACGGGCGTCTCATCTTCCTGGGCGGGCGCGGAGTCTCCGCCTCCTACAAGGGGCCGAAGACCAAGCCGACCACTTTCGCCAACAACGACACCTGGCACGACGACGTGTCGGACGGCCCCGTCACGGCGACCGTGAGCATGGGCGGGCTGCCCGTCCCCGTCGAACCCGCGTGGGTGGTCGTGGCCCCGCCCAACTACGCGCCCGATGTCATCGGCGCGCGGACGATGCACGATTTGATGTTCGACGTTTTCGTTCAGTCGGGCCGCCTGCCGTTCCCCGCGGAGATTTCATTCACGCGGGACATCTACCCAGTCTTGCGCCGCCTGAGCGACCACCAGTGGGTCAACCAGGGTTTTTCGGTGCAGTACGGGCCGCAGGGGCCACAGAACTTCCTGGACGCGGAGTACGTCGCGCGGCTCAGTAGTGCGAGTAACGAGTACCGCGAGCTGCGCCGCCAGGTCTGCAACATGTTCCGCGACTTCGACCGCGACGGGCAATCGCCCGTGCCGTGGCCCTGGCTCTACGGCGACGCGATGAACGTCCCGCCGGCCGACACGCCGCGGCAACACGTGGCGCTCTCGCCGACGCAGTACCGCATGCTGCAACTCTGGGTGGACGGCAAGTTCGCGGCCGACTGGAACCCTGCCGCAAGGCCCCCCGGAACATTGGCACAGGTTGACCTCGCCGAGCAGCCCGCGATGCTCGACCGCGCGGCGCTCGACTTCTGCCTCGCCGACGCCTTCCACCCCGGCTGCGAGATGACCTGGCCGATGCGCCACGCCTCTATGTACATGTCGCCTTTCCGCATACGCCACCGCCGCCCGGAAGAGGGGCCGGAGCCGGACTACGGCACGCAACTGACCCCGCAGATGGTGAAGCAGACGAACGGCGTGCTCTACGGGCAGAGCCCCGGCACGATCTCGCGCTGGATGGCCGTGCCGTGGCAGACGGACACGGCGAGTTGCCGCTCGGGTTATTACGCGGGCTACGGGCCGCGCTACGACCCTTATGTGCCGACCTTCTGGCCCGCGCGCGTCCCGAACCACGTACTGACGGAGGCCGATTACGAGATAGCGACTGACCAGGCGAAGCCGCACGACGAGCGCGTCAGCGCCTTCAACCGGCGCGCGATGTGGCTGCGCGTGCTGAGCACGAACTACCTTGAGGCCATTGACGAGATGATTCACAAGTTCGGCAAGCTGGGCGTGGTCGAGACTCGGCCCGGCGTCCAGGGCGACCCGGACTTGCCGGAAGTCATGCTCGTCGAGTCGAAGCCGGGCTTCCCGAAAGTCGAGGCCATCCCGCCGCGCCGGAACCTGATGGCGCTCCACGTTCACGACGTGGAGATGGAGGACGTGGAGGCCATGGACGCGGCCGTCGCGGCCGTCGCGGAGGCCACAGGGCGGCCGGAAGAGGAGTTCATGACCGGCGTCATAGACAAGGTCAAGCGCTTCAGAGACACGCGATGACGACTGGCGGCGCGGGCAGCGGGCGCGAGGCTTACGACGTGGCGGTTGTCGGCGGCGGGCCTGCTGGGTCTGCCGCCGCCCTCATGCTGTCTCGCGCGGGCCGCCGCGTGCTGCTCGCGGAGGCGAACGAGTCCAACGCCTTCAAGATCGGCGAGGCGCTGCCGCCCGCGGCGCGGCCGCTGCTCGGCGACATGGGACTCTGGGACGGCCTCGCCGCGGACGGGCACTTGCCCTGCCGCGGCAATCTGTCCGCCTGGGGCGCGCAGCGTCTCAACGAAACCGCCTTCATCTTCGACCCGAACGGGCACGGTTGGCACTTGGACCGCGCGCGCTTCGACTGGCGGCTGCGCGAGGCCGCGCGCCTCTCTGGAAGCGAGACGTACGAGGCCACGGCACTCAAGCGTCTGACTCGTTCACCGCGGGGCGGGTGGCAACTCACGCTCGCTGGGCCGCGCGGCGAGACGCGCGCGAGTTGCCGCTGGCTGGTGGACGCGACCGGGCGGCGCAGCGCGCTGGCCCGCAGGCAGGGCGCGCGGCTTCGTCAGGACGACAGGCTCGTCGCCTTCTTCGCCTTGTTCCGCCGGTCAGCCAACGACGCCGCGCCGGATGAGGACTCGCGGACTTTAATCGAGGCCGCCGCGGACGGGTGGTGGTACACGGCGCTCCTCCCTTCGAAACGGCGCGTCGTGGTTTATCTCACGGACGCAGACTTAATCTCGCCGCGCGCCCTCTGCGAAAAGGAGAGCTACCTCTCGCTGCTCGGCCGCACGGAGCACATTCGCGCCCGCCTCGCGGCGCACGGCTACCGCATGGAGGATGCGCCGCGGGGCGCTGCCGCCCACAGCGCACGGCTGGACAGTTTCGACGGCGAAGGCTGGCTGGCCGTCGGCGACGCCGCGCTCGCCTTCGACCCCCTCTCTTCGCAGGGGATGCTGACGGCGCTGTTTACGGGGATGGAGGCGGGGAACGCGCTCGACGCGCACCTTTCTGGAGACACGGACGCCGTCAACCGCTACCGGCTCAGGCTGGCGACCATCTACGAAGCATACCTGCGAAACCTGGCAACTTACTACTCGTTCGAGGCGCGCTGGCCGGACCGCGACTTCTGGCGGCGCAGGCACGACGGGGCCGCGCGCCGTGGCCGTCCGGGCCACTCGGGCATGTAATTTCAGCGATATTTTCAGGCCGCCGCCCCTCTCCGTTGCCCGCTTGCTTATACCCCACCCTTTCCGTATAATTCTTCGCTTGCTTGGAGCGCGGCTTTCTCTCCTGTGGGTTCGCGCCCACTTTTTCTTTTGCGCTACTGGGCATTTTCGGACAGTCGTTAAGGAGCGGGCGAACGGTGGGTCAGGGTTCGATTGAAGAGCGTGTGCAGCAGATAGCCGAGCGCGTGGCGCTCGACCACGGGCTGGAGCTGGTTCACGCGGAAGTCGCGGGCCCCGAGGGCAAACCCATCCTGCGCATCTTCATTGACAAGCCCGAAGGCGTGACCCACGAGGACTGCTCGGAGATGAGCCTCCACGTCGGGACCGTTCTGGACGTGGAAGACTTCATCCACTCGGCTTACACGCTTGAGGTATCGTCGCCCGGACTGGAGCGCGGCCTCTACAAGCGCCAGGACTACGAGCGCTTCGCCGGCCGCGAGGCGAAGATGAAGACGCGCGCGGCCATCAACGGCCAGCGCAACTTCCGCGGGCGAATCGTCGGCCTCGAAGGCGACGAGGTGATTTTCGAGGACAAGACGAGCGGGCGAATCAGCGTCCCCTTCGAGACAATCGTCAAGGCGAACCTTGAGATTGACGTGGAAGAAGAGTTTCGTCGCGCCAAGGAGCGCGAGATGGCCTCGGAGGCCGCGGCCAAAACGGACGGCCGCAAGCACAACTGAATAACAATTGAATAGGCTCGACAGGGTGAGGAAGGTTTCCTTGGCCCTGAGCCAGAAGGACACAAAGGTAAGCTGATGAGCACTTCCATCGCGCAGAACATTGACGCCCTTTGCCAGGAGAAAGGCGTGGACCGCGAGATCGTCATCGAGGCGATGAAGGAGGCCGTGCGCGCCGCCGCCCGCAAGCAGTTCCGCTCGGGCGAGGACATACAAGTCGACTGGAACCCGGAGACGGGCATCGAGCTCTCGGCCTCGAAGGTGGTCGTGGACGAGGTCGCGGACCCCGCGACCGAGCTGTCAATCGAGGAGGCGCGCGAGATGGCGGGCGACGAGGTGGAGATCGGCGACGCCCTGCTTCTGCCGCTGCCGATGGAGGAGTTGGGCCGCATCGCCGCGCAGACCGCCAAGCAGATTCTCTTCCAGAAGGTCCGCGACGCCGAGCGCTCGAACATTTATGACCAGTACATAGACAAGATCGGCGACCTCGTCAACGGCTTCACCAAGCGCTTCGAGCGCGGCAACATCATCGTGGATTTGGGGAACCTCGAAGCCATCCTGCCCCGCTCGCAGCAGTCGCGCGGCGAGCAGTGGAACCAGGGCGAGCGCATCCGCGTCGTCATCAACAACGTCTCGAAGGAGTCGAAGGGGCCGCAGGTGGAAGTCTCGCGCACCTCTCCTGAGCTTTTGCGCCGGCTGTTCGAGATGGAAGTGCCGGAGATTTACGACGAGACCGTGGTCATCAAGTCTGCCGTGAGGGAGCCGGGCGAGCGCGCGAAGATTGCCGTCACCTCTAACGAGCGCGACGTTGACCCCGTCGGCGCGTGCGTCGGCATGAAGGGCTCGCGCGTGCAGGCGATTATCCGCGAGTTGCGCGGCGAGAAGATTGACATCATAGAGTGGTCGGACGAGCCCTCCGTCTTCGCGGCGAACGCGCTTTCGCCCGCGAAAGTGAATCAGGTCCGCATCACGGACATCGAGAACCGCCAGATGGAGGTCATCGTCAACGAGGACCAGTTGAGCCTAGCCATCGGCAAGCGCGGCCAGAACGTGCGGCTCGCGACGAAGCTCGTCGGCTGGAACATAGACATCCGCAGCGAGGAAGAGCTGAAGAAGGAAGTCGCCGAGCAGATGGGCGCGCTCATCGCCTCCGGCGGCAGTGTCCCGCTCTCCGCCATCGAAGGCGTCACGGCCTCGCAGGCCGAGGCGCTGGCCGAGCACGGCATCGAGGACATAGACGCCCTGGCCGCCACCACCGTGGACGACCTGGTCGAGTACCTCGACGTGAGTTTGGACGAGGCCGAGTCGATGCTGACGGCGGCGCAGGCCGTCATCGCCGCGCGCGACGCCAGCAAGCAGGAAGGCGGCGAGGAGGCCGGCGAGGAAGTGTCGCCCGAAGAGGCTGCCGCGCCTGAAGAGGGTGCGGGAGAAGGACAAGAGGCCGCGTCGGAGGACGAGGCGGCTGAGGGGACGGAGGCGAGCGACATGGCCGAAGAGGCGGCCGGGCCGGAAGAAGCATCTGCGCCCGAAGAAGTGACAGTGATAGAGGAGCAGCACGCCGTCTCCGCCGAACTCGATCCCGATGCCCCCGCCGAAGAAGTAGCGCCTTCGGATGCGATGACCGCCGAGGGCTACGACGAGGCGGTCGAGCAGGGCGCGCCGTTCACCGCGGAGGAGACGATTCTGGCCGAGCACTCGGCCGACCCCGTCGCCGTCACGGAAGCGGAGCCCATCTCCGAGGACGAGTTGTTACTGCAAGGCGCGGGGCGAGACCTCAGGCCCGACACCGTCACCCCGGCCCCGGACATCACGTCCTCGGGCGCGGCGATGATCGAGGCCGCGGAGAAGGTCGGCGAGGGCGAGCCGCCCGTCGAGGACGACTCTCCCATCTCCCCGCGCGGGGATTTCGCCACGGAGGCTTCGGCCCCCGAGGTCCAGGTTACTTCTGCCCCCGAGCCGTCATACAGCGAGGCCGCGACGGTCGAGAGCAACGAGAAGCAGGATGCTTCCGACGAAGACAATGCGGCCCAATAACCGCGGCGTGCGCGCTCGCGTCAAAAGCGCGCATGTCCCCTTGCCTTCCCCGGACCCACGCCTGAAGGGCTCCTTCTGAATAAGGGCGCGCTTCAAGTGTGAGGTTGAAGAGGCAAGAGTTCTCAACCCTATACTTGAAGCGCGCGACGCCGTTTTACCTGAAGCGTCGAAGAAGGAGTGCATGACCGTTACTTCCAAGGTTCGTCTCTACGATCTGGCTAAAGAACTGAAGCAAGACACCAAGCGCCTGATAGAGGAAGTGCGCCGCGAGGGCGTGGACGTGAGCGTTCCGTCGAACTCCATCTCGAAAGAGCTGGCCGACAAGATTCGCAACCGCTACTTCCCCAAGAAGGAGGCGTCGCTCCCCCGCAAGGTCGTCGTCGTCAAGAAGGCGCGCCCGGTCCTGGAAGAAGCCCCGGCCGTCGCCGAGACGGGCGGCGCGATTGAAGCGCCTGACGAGATGGCTCTTGCGCCCGCGGAGCTACAGCCCGCACCCGCCGAGACGCAAGGGACGCCGCAAGCCCCCGCGACCGCCGTCCGCCAGATTAGAAAGTTGACGCCCGCCGTGCGGGCCGAGCACCCTTCCGCCTCCGCGAGCGCCTCAGCGCCCGCGGCCGAGCCGTTGCCGGAAGCTCGCCCGACGCCGCCGCCGTCAGCCGACGTTGTGCAGCCCGCAGTCGAGGCGGCCGAACCCGTCGTGGCCGAGCAGGCGCAGGAAGCGCCGCCGGTCGCAACGGCCCCGCCGCCCGCCGCCCAGCCGCAGCAGCAACCGCTTCCGCCCGCACCTTCGAGACAGGTCAGAGTCCT
>DATMVE010000059.1:0-95728 GCA_035563515.1 Pyrinomonadaceae bacterium | reverse complement strand
CCCCTGCTGCCCCCGCCGAGAACTCCGCCGAGAATGTCTATCCAGACATCGCCCGAAGAGCGCGGCCAGCGCCTGCGGGTCGGGTAGGGGTAACCGCCGCCGCCGCCGGGTCCCATCACGTCCTGCGACGTGTCGTATTGCACGGGGTAGATGAGCGCGTCGAGTTCTTCGGCGTCGCGGACGTTCGACTGGTAGTTGGCGCGGGTGCTCGTCGTGTCGACGCCGTCGGTGAAGAGGACGACGGCCTTGCGCCCCTGCTCGCGGCTGAGGAGGCGGTTGATGACCAGGTCCACGGCGTCGTAGAGCTTCGTCCCGCCGCCCGTGCGCGTGCGGCGTATGGCGTCGCGCAGGCGCGCGCGGTCATTCGTCGCCTGTGCCAGAACGCGCACCTCTTCGTCGAACGAGACGACGATGACGCGGTCGTCCTGGCGGAGCTGGTTGACGAAGGCCATGGCCGCGTCCTGAATCTCTTCCATCCGAAAGCGCGTCGAGGCACTGGTGTCTATGACGAGCGCGACCGTGAAGGGTTTCTCGACCGAGGCGAAGTAGGCGACCTGCTGCTCGACGCCGTCCTCGTAGATGCGAAAGTCCTGCTGGCTCAGGTTGGGGATGAACCTGCCGTTGCGGTCCATGACCGTGACCGGGATGCTGACGAGCGTCGTGTTGACGCGCACCACGTCGCCCTCGTCAACCTCCTCCGGCTCGTTGGCCGAAGGCGTCTGAGTCTTGGAGGATGGCTGCTGCGCTGGCTGGCGGTTGCTGGATGAGACGGTCGTCCCTGTCTGGAGGACAGGCCGCTTCTGCGGCGCGGGTGTCTGCGTCTGCTGCTCCTCCTCCGGCTCGGGCTGCGCCGCGGGCTGCTGCTGCTGTTGGCCCGAACTCTGGCCGACGCGGCGCGGGCGCGTCTGCGCCTGCGAGTAAAGCATTGTGCTCAGCAAAAGGGAGAGGAGCAGGGAAGCGCTGGCAAACTTTCTCATGGCTTGTAACTCCTTCGGGACGTGACTGCCGCCGCGCGGGTATCCGGCGACCCACGTTTGATGCGCGCCGGGGCAAAAAGATGCTTTTTCAGCGAAGGACGGGAGAGAAGTCTGACGCTGCTGGTTAATATAACTCTAAAAGCCGTGAATCGTAAATCGCGAATCGTGAATCGCGAATCGTCAGAGAAAAACCCGTTCTCCGATTTATGATTCACGATTCACGATTCACTAATTGCGTTGAAGATGAGCGGGAACGTGGCCCAGGTCTGCGCCCTGTGCTGCGGGCGGAAGCCGAAGAGGACGACGCGGCCGCGGCCCAGGGGGACTTCGGCGAGGGCGACTTTGCCCTTGAGACGGTCTTCGCCGAGGAGCCAGCCCGAGCGCAGGAGGCTCGGCAAGGGACTGTAGCGCGCGACGACGCGGACGCGCTCCGGGTCCGTCACCTCGAAGGCAGAGCTGTTGATGAAGTAGGCGCTGAGGTCGCGGGGCAGTCCGCGCGCGATTGCGTGAGCGGTCGCCAAGTCGAGGCCGACAATCGAGCCTGGGCCGTAGAAGACGTTCGGCTTCAGGTCCTCAAGGACGTTGCGCAGCGGAAGGTTGAAGCGCTTGATGGCAAGCTCCGACGAGGCGTCGAAGCAGATGAGCGTCCCGCCCTCCTCGACGAAGCGGCGCAGGTGCTGGACGCCGACCTCCGTGATGCCGCCCGTGTACTCGGTCGGGTAGCTGCCGGGCGCGTGGCCCTCTATGATCTGCTTCATGCGCTGCGAGGGCAGGACGATCACGTCGAACCGCTCGCGCAAGTCCCCGCGCCGCACCTCCGCGTCGCGCAGGGATTCATACGGCACGTTGAAGGTGTCGAAGACGTAGCGCGTCCAGCCCTCATCCATGCTCTCGACCCAGCCGCGGTAGATGCCGATTCTGCGCGGGGACTTGAGCGGGTTCGGGATGGGCGACGCGTTCCCGCGCTTTTGTGCCAGCCCGAAATCCTTGCGCACCTCCGATTCGTCGCGTATGAGCGTCAGCTTCATCTCGTCACGCTTTTCGCGCAGCCGCCAGACGACGCTCGTCTCGACGCCCATCTGGAGCGGCAGCGTCCAGCCGGCCACGTCGTAGGGGCGCTCGGCCTCGCCCTGCGGCGTCAGACGCTCCGGGTAAACTTGCAGGCCGAACAACGCGCGGACGTTTGCGCGGAACGGCTGGTCCAGGAAAACTATATATCCGCCGGCCGGAATCTCCCCCATTTGCGCCCCGTGTACACCGCCGGATAGCAGGGGGAGGTGACGGTTGCGGTCGTCAACCGTCAGGCTTTGCGACAACAGCACGCCGTGCAACTCGCGCTCGATCCTGTGAACCTCCACGCCCTGCTCGACGAGCGCGCCGATCATCCTGGCGACGGCCTCGTCGTTGCCCTGGCCCGCCGGGATCAGGTACGCGAGCGTGTCGGGTTCTCTCCGCTCCTGGTAAACGTTCTGCCGGCCCAGCTCATAAAAGTTCCGCAGGTACTCGGCGCGCCGCTTCGCGGCCATCGAGAGGACCGTGCGCGCGGCCGTGAGTTCCATGTTCATGATGTCGCGCGGCCGCCACACGCCGCCGGGCCAGGGCGAGGGGAAGTTCGGCGCGGCCTTGAGCGCCGAAGTCATCCCGCGCGTGCTCGCCTTAGCCAACTGCTCGCGCGTGACCGTGAGCGGCGTCATCAGGTTGGCGCTCGCGGCCTCGGAGAGGAGGCCGATGGAGTTGTGGTAGTAGGGCGCTGTGCGGAAGCCGCCGTGCCACCAGGTGTCGTAGCTCGCGTTCGTAATGACGCCCTTGTGGCCTGCGGCGCGCAGGTCCGCGGCGACCTTGTTCCCCAGGAGGCTGACCTCGCGCAGGAGCGGCGGCGGGATGTTCGGGTTCGCGGGGTCGTGGAAGGGCGGCACGAAGAAGCGCGCGCCCTCCGCGCCCTGCTGGTGCACGTCGTAGACAATCTGTGGGAACCACTCCCTCCACAGGAGGCGCGTGACGAGCCTGGTCTCTTGCAGGTTGAGCATGAACCAGTCGCGGTTGTTGTCGTGGCCCGCGTAGTGGTGATAAAGCTCAGGCGGCTCCGTGCCCTCGTAAGGCGTGCCGAGCGTCTTGCGATACCAGCCGGCGATTATGTCTATGCCGTCCGGGTTCGGCGACGGGATGAGCAGCAGCACCGTGTTCCGTAAAATCTCGCGCGTCGCCGCGTCGTCGGCCGAGGCCAGCTCGTAGGCTAGCTGCATGGACACCTGCGAGGCGACGATCTCGTCCGAGTGAATCGAGCAGGAGACGACGACGAAAGTCCTGCCGTCGCGCAACAGCCGGTCGCGCTCCTCGTCGTCCCGCACGCGCCGCGGGTCCGCGAGTTTCGCCTGAACCTCTTTGAGCTTTGCCAGATTGCGTATATTCTCGGGCGAGCTGATGAACGCCACGACGAGCGGGCGGCCCAGGGTCGTCTCGCCGAGAGTCTCGACACGGACGCGGTCGCTCGCGCGGTCGAGCCGCGCGAAGTAGTCCGTAATCTGCCGCCAGTCGGCAATCGTGCGGTCGTCGCCCGGCGCGAAGCCGAGGACGGCGCGCGGGCTCGGCGGCACCTGCGCGCGGGCGACGGTCGGGTGAAGAATGAAGAAGGAAATTAACCACAGAGACGCGGAGAAAAGGAGAAGGCGGGAGGCAGGAAGCGGAAGGCAGAGAACCGATTTCCTTTCCGCCTCCCGCCTCCCGCCTTCTGCCTCCAGCATTGACGCGAACCGATGACGGGGCATTCGGAAAATCCTTCGACCGAACTGGTTGATAAGAGAGACGGGGAGCGCGCCGAGGAGTCTAACACACCGCGGCGCGCGAGTCTCAGCGGCAGGCTTCGCTACTGGTGGTCGCTCGCGGTCGCGGGCGCGCTCCTGCTCGTCGTCGGGCCGCCCGTGATTCTCTTCTCGTGGGCGGCGCGCCGCCGTCACTGGGTCTACCCGGCGGCGCTCTGGGGCGGGCGCGCCTGGCTCAGGATGAGCGGCGTCAAGGTCCGCGTCAAAGGGCGAGAGCACCTGGACCCCGCGCAGCCCTACGTCTTCATCGCCAACCACAGGTCGTATCTGGACACGGCGACCATCTTCTGCTACGTCGGGCGGCGCATAGGCTTGATCGCCAAGAAGGAGTTGCTGCGCGTCCCGGTGCTCGGCTACGGCATGGGCTACGTCAACGTGATAGCGATTGACCGCAGCAACAGGGAGCGTGCGATTGAGACCATGCGCGCGGCGACCGAGCGGCTGCGCTCGGGCATCTCTTTCGCCGTCTTCGCGGAGGGCACGCGCGCGCGGCCGGGCGAACTGCTGCGCTTCAAGAAGGGCGGTTTCTACATGGCGGTGGAGGCGGGTGTGCCAATCGTGCCGGTGGCGATCAAGAACACGGACGCGCTGATGGGCAAGGGGACGGGCGAGGCCAGGCCGGGGACCGTCGAGATGGTCATCCTGCCGCCCGTCGAGACGAATGGCCTCTCCACCGACGAAGATGTCGAAGACCTCATCGCGCGCGTCCACGCAAGCATTGCTAACGAGCTAGGTGTTGAGAAAGCAAGCTAACCACGAAGGCACACGGAGCGGCACGAAGTGAGATTAACTCCTTTCGTGCCGCTCCGTGTGCCTTCGTGGCCTGTTTCTTTGTCGCCGCCTAGAACTCGTAAGTCAGCACGCCGTCAATCTTGATGGGCGCGCCGTGGACGCGCGGCGGGTCGAAGCGCGCTCTCCTGGCCGCCTCGACCGCCGCCTCGCGCAACTCCTTCGGACCTTCTATCGCCTCGGCCTCAGTCACGTTACCGCGCTCGTCGACCGTGACACTCACCTTGACCGTGCCGCGTATCCCGGCGCTCCTGGCGGCCTCCGGGTAGACGGGCTTCGGCAACTCTATGGCCCTGCTGTTGAGCGAAGCGCCCCTGATCTCGTTCTTGGTCAGCGGCGTGGTCGTGGGCTTCTGTTTGGTCGCGTCCTCTATCTCGCCGCCGTCTTCGGCGTCCGTGATCCTGATGTCAACGTGGCCCTGCTCGTAGTCCTTGTAGGTGACGCGTATGCGTATGTGCAGCACGTCGCCGTTGTCGAAGACCAACTCCTCGTCCGCGTAGCTGTAGGTCGGGAACCAGTAGCGCCCGTCGATCTGCTCGCGGTAGGTCTCGACGACCGGGAACTTGTTTTTCTTGGTCTCGGGCACGCCCTTGCCGCGCGACTTGACGATCTGCATGTCGTGGTCGTCCACCCAGATGCGCCCCGTGAAGAGCCGCTCCTTCGTCTTCGGGTCGGGAATCACCTTCGGCGTCACGTCGAAGACGTAGAGGTCTAACTCGTCTATGCGCTCGCGGCCCGCGTAGCTGAAGTTGTACTTGCCTATGTTCTGCGCTTCGAGGGCGAATGGGTTGACGCCGCTCAGGTCTTCAATGTCTTCGGCGGTGACGCCCGGGTAGGTCGGCATCGGGAAGAAGACGATCTTCTCGTAGCGGTTGCCCTGGCTGTCGAAGGTGAAGTGCGAGACGCGGTGGTACTCGCCCGCGATCTGCCCGCCCATGCCTATCACCTGGATGACGGCGTCGCGCTTGAAGGCGTAGGAGTTGAGCGCGCGGCGGAACTCCGTCTCCTTGGCCGTCAGGGTGCTCACGATCTTCTGCACGTCGACCGGCTGGCCGGCGGACGCGGCATTGACCGCCTGGGCGGCCGCCTGGTGCGAAGAGAAGAGCGCGGAGAAGAGGACGAGCGCCGAGAGCGCGAGCGTGTGGCGGAAGAAGCGTTTCATAAGTTTTATTTTCCGTCTTATTTTGATTACCGCACTGAGGGGCAGAAACGGGTGTGCCGATAAACCCCTGGCACGTCGTAAGTCATTCAGATGCCACGACTCCGCCCCATGTTGCCCGCGCGCCCGGAGCGCCGACGGCCCGCGCACGCCGCTTATCATACTTCCATTTATAGTTAACCGTCCCGGCAATTAATTGTGCTATACTTGCCCCGCCCAAAAGATCTGTCCGGCCTCAATCCTTGGGGGCGAAACTTCTGGCCCGGTAATCCGATGACGCTGGTTTCCGAAAATCAGGTAGCCTTCGAAGACCTTTTTGTCCGCGCCCAAGCCTACACGGCGCGTGGCGACCTGGCGAGCGCGGAGAAAATCCTGCTCGGGCTGCTGCGCGGCGGCTCGCTGGACGACTCAAGCGCGCAGGCCGTGCAGACGCGCGTCGCGCTCTCGGAAGTCTACGAGGAGATGGAGCGCCAGGACGAGGCCGACGAGGTGCTCCTGCCTTACGAGCCCCAGGCGCTAGACTCTTTCCCCGCGCACCTGCGCGGCCTGCTCCTGCTGGCCTTCGGCTCGCGCGCCTACTGGCACAAAAATTACCTGAACTCGCTCGCCCTCCTCACCGCCGCCCGCGAGTTGCTGGAGCCCCTGGGCGACGCCTCGAACCTCGTGCGCGTCTACTACTGCCTGGGCCGCTCGTTTCAGGAGACGGGCGAGCAAGCGAGGGCGCGCGAGCATTATAAGATCGCCATCGAGTGGGGGCGGCGCGGCCGCCACGCCAACGCGGTCGTCCTGCCGGGCGGCGCGGGGCTCTTCCCCGGAGTCATCGCCGGGAGCTTCGCGATGCGCGACGTGCTGGCGCGCATGGAGCGCCTGAAAGATTCCGACGCGACCGTGCTCATCACGGGCGAGACCGGCACGGGCAAGGAGCTGATCGCGCGCAGCCTGCACGAGGAGGGCCGCCGCCGCGACAAGATTTTCCTCCCGTTCAACTGCTCGGCCGCGCCGCGCGACCTGCTCGAAAGCCAACTGTTCGGCCACCGGCGCGGGACCTTCACCGGCGCGATCAACGACCAGCGCGGCATCATCCGCGCCGCCGAGGGCGGCACGCTCTTCCTCGACGAGATAGGCGACCTCGCGCTCGAACTACAGCCGAAGCTCCTGCGCTTTTTGCAGGAGGGCGAGATCATGCCGCTCGGCGACTCGCCGCGCAAGGTCAACGTCAGGGTCATCGCCGCCACCAACCGCGACCTAGAGTTGGACGTGCGCGAGGGGCGCTTCCGCGAAGACCTCTTCTACCGCTTAAACACCTTCGTCATCAAAGTGCCGCCGCTGCGCGTGCGCCCCGAAGACATCCCGGCGCTCGCCTCCTACTACTTCGAAAAAATGTGCCGCCGCCACCACAGGCGGCTGGCCGGGCTCACGCCCGAGGCCATAGGCTACCTCTCGCGCTACTCCTGGCCCGGCAACGTCCGCCAGTTGCGCAACGAGATCGAGCGCGTCGTGGTCTTCGCCGACGAGGGGCAGGCCGTCGGAGTCGAGTCGCTCTCGCCCGACATCCTGCGCGCCGTCAGCAGCAGCACCTCCTCGCCCGTCAGCTTCGAGCCGGACTTCAGCCGCCCCGTCAACCTCAAGGAGATCATGCTCGACGTAGAGCGGCAACTCCTGACCGAGGCGCTCGCGCGCCACGGCGGCAACGTCACGCGCGCCGCCGAGATGCTGGGCTTGAGCCGCCAGACCTTCAACTACAAGCTGCGCAAGTTCGGCCTCAGCCGCCCGGAACTCAACCTCGTCGAGGACGAGGACTGAAGCGGCGCAAAAAATTTTTCACCCCCCTGCAAAAAATCCTGCATCGCAGTTAACCCCTGTGAAAACTGTGCCAATTCGGACGGGGAGGGTAGTGCGCGCCACAGCAGCCGCAAAATTTTTTCCGCCCGCCCTCGCCTGACCGCGCCCCGCCCCGGCCCCGGAGGCCCGTTTTTACTGGCGATCAGCCGTCCGAGCGGCCCCGAAAGAAACTGGCACAATTCTTGTTAAGGAGATGGTCGGCCGCGAAGAGCGGAAATTTAACCGGCCTGCATCCTCTGGCTCGGACGGCCGTTTGGGGGTAGCCGCGCCGAAGGGGACGCGACTGACGTGGGGGCTCGCGTCCGGGCGCAGGCTGTAAGACAGTGAACGGTTGGAGAAAAGATTTAGAGAGGCATCGGTCCTCATATCGGCGATTGGTGAGGGCACATCTACCCGTGAATCTCTACAGCGCGAAAGCGCAAGTGCAACGCCGAGCGGCTGCGTTGCTGCACGGAATGGATGAAACGTCAGGCCAGTGGGAGGAGCTTGACGGACTTCACCTAGCCGATGACAAGCGCGGCGACCGCACGTCGCTCCTTCTGGGCGGAACGGCGGGCGGCGTCGCGCTACCTTCTCAGCCCCGCCGCGGCCTCTTCGCCGCGGCGGGCGCTGGCACACTTTTCATTAAAAACGTGGAGATGCTGAGCGCCGCCGCGCAGCACGTCCTGGCCCGCATCGTCGAGACCGGCCACTACACGCCCGCGGGCGACCCGTACCCGCGCATGGTCAACTGCCGCATCATCACGGGGACGGCGCGGCCGCTCCCCGAGCTGGCGCGCGAACTGGCGATAGAGTGGAGGCTGGCGGACGTGCTCGGCCACATCGCGCTCGACGCGGAGACGGTCGTCTCGGCCCTCGGCGCGGAAGGGTATTACAGGGCTCACCCCGGCGACCTGGCCGCGGCGAGCTGAATAAAGTTTCTCAAGGCTGCTAAAACCGCCGGCGGGGGTTCGCACTCAGGCAGCAACGCCCGCCGGCGGTGACGGCCACAACAGGCGCGGAGGCGCAGAAGTCAATAACCTTGACTCCCGCGGGCTTCGCGCCTTTGTGCGTCCGAAATTCCCTTAAGCGCCGACGAAGTCGACCCGCACGCGGTGCGGGATGATGCCGCGCTCCGCGCCCTCGTCGAGCAGGCGGCGGACGGCCTCGCGCCCGCGCTCCGTGTAGTCGAGCGTCAGGTCGTTGACCCACATCGCCACGAAGCGGTCCGCCGTCTCCACGTCCATGTCGCGCGCGAACTGCATCGCGTAACGGAGCGCGTCCTCGCGGTGCTCAAGCGAGTAGCGTATGCTCTCGCGCAGGCACTGCGAGACCTTAAGCATCAGGTCTTCGCCCAACTCGCGGCGGATCGCGTTGCCGCCCATGGGCAGCGGCAGCCCCGTCCGCTCGTGCCACCACTCGCCGAGGTCGACGACCTTGTGCAGGCCCAACTTGTCGTAGAAGAGCTGGCCCTCGTGAATGAGGAGCCCGGCGTCGCAGCGCCCCTCGCGGACGGCCTCTATGATCTGGTCGAAGGGCACGACCTCGTACTCGAACTCCGCGTCGAAAATCCGCAGGGCGAGGAAGGCGCTCGTCAGCGTCCCAGGCACGGCGACTTTCAGCTTCGACAACTCGCCGGCCGCGTGCGGCTCGCGCGCCACGACGACGGGGCCGTAGTTGTCGCCGATGCTCGCGCCGTGCGGCAGGAGCGCGTAAAGGTCCGCGATGTAGGCGTAGGCGTGGAAGCTGACGGCCGTCACGTCGTAGACGCCGCGCCGCGCCATCTCGTTCAGCGTCTGGATGTCTTTCAGGACGTGCGTGAATTGGAGGTCGCCCGTGTCGAGCTTGTTGGTCGCGAGCGCGTAGAACATGAACGCGTCGTCGGAGTCCGGCGAGTGCGCGACTGTGATGGTGCGTGTTTCGGTTGTGGCAGACATGATTTTATGATGCGATTGATTTACCCGCCGGAAGTTTTCGGCCGTAGTGCCGCACGCTTCCGGCCGCCTGTCGTGTGCTGAAGCGGCGCGAGTCGCGGACAGCGCTCGCGCCGGTCAAACGGGTCGCCCGGTTTTATTGCCTCCCCGAGCGACCCGCGGGCTTTCACTCATTCGGCACCCGAGTCGGGCGACGGAGTCGGTGCCGGATTAAGAGTTCATCGGTTAGCCGGCGCTGCCCGTGCCTTTCGTCCCGGCGTCCCCGCTGGTCAAACCGGCGCTGCCGGTCCCTTTCGTTCCCGCGTCCCCGCTCTCCCCGCTCGTTAAGCCCGCGCTGCCGGTGCCTTTCGTCCCGGCGTCGCCCGAATCCGTGTCGGCCTCGTCCGCTTGTTGTGTGCCGCCCTCGTCCGTGTCGCTGGCTCCTTCACCCCAGGTTGGATCATCGGCCTTCATGTCTGTGTCTCCTTCGCTCTATGCCCGCCGGGGCGGGCGTGTGCCAATTCGTGGGGGCCAAAACTTCGCCGCGCGCGCAAAGGGGGACGCGGCGCGTCAGGCGACGGCCGTCTCACGCACGACCGGGTTGTAGAGCGTGTCGCGCTCGACGGCCTCGAAGCCCGCGTCTTCGATGAGCGCGGCGATCTCCTGCTTGTTCATCTTGACTTCGTTGCCGGCCTCGACCGAGTAGCTCTCCGACAACTCGCCGCCCTCGGTGATGGTGCCGTCCAGGTCGTTCGCGCCGTAGTGGAGCGCGACCTGCGCGAGCCGCTTGCCGAGCATCACCCAGTAGGCTTTGACGTGCGGGAAGTTGTCGAGCATCAGGCGCGAGACGGCCATCGTCTTCAAGGAGTCCACGCCCGACGGGCCGGGCAGGTGCGAGAGCTGCGTGCCGGGCGGATAAAAAGCGAGCGGGATGAAGCACTGGAAGCCGCCCGACTTGTCCTGCTGTTCGCGCAGGCGCACGAGGTGGTCGACGCGGTCTTCGGTCGTCTCGATGTGGCCGTAGAGCATGGTCGCGTTGGTCTTGAGGCCGGCGGCGTGGACTTTGCCGGAAAGCTCCAGCCAGCGTTCGGCGTTCGTCTTGTGCGCGCAGATCATGGAGCGCGTCGGCTCGCGGAAAATCTCCGCCCCGCCGCCGGGGCACGAGTCCATCCCGGCCGCCTTCAGGCTCTCTATGACCTCCTCGTCCGTCATCTTGTAGAAGTGCGCGAAGTGGTCAAGCTCGACCATCGTCCAAGCCTTGAGGTGCAGCCGCGGGTACTCGCGCTTGAGCGACGAGAGGAGGTCCGTGAAATAGCTGAACGGCAGTTTGGTGTTCAGCCCGCCGACGATGTGAAGCTCGGTCGCGCCCTCGCGGACCGCCTCGCCCGCGATGCGCAAGCTGTCCTCTATGTTGTGCGTGTAGGCGTCGGGCTGGCGCGGCGTGCGGAAGAAGCCGCAGAACTTACAGTCGGCGTAGCAGACGTTGGTCGGGTTGAAGTGGCGGTTGACGTTGTAGTAAGTCGTGCGCCCGTGGAGCCTGCGGCGCACGGCGTCCGCGAGCTTCGCCAGCGCGGGCAGGTCGTCGGTCGCGTAGAGCTTCAGACCGTCTTCGAAAGACAAACGCTCGCCGCGCTCAACCTTCGGCGCGATCTCGTTCAGGTTCGGGTCGTGTGAAAAGTTCATGAGTCTTATCGAAATCTAAACTACTCCCAGAGCGATTGCACGTCGAGCGCGAAGCCGGGCAGCAAGGGGTCGCCGGAAACCGTCTGCGGGTCGTCGAGGCTCTCGACCGCGGACTGCGGCCGGTAGACGTAAACTTTCTTCTCCAAAGGGTCAATCAGCCAGCCGAGCTGCGCGCCGTTCTCTATGTACTCCTGCATCTTCTTCTTCAGCGTGCTCAGTGAATCCGACGGCGAGCGCAACTCGACGACGAAGTCCGGGCAGAGCGTCGCAAACTGCTCCCGCTCTTTCTCGGGAAGCTGCTCCCACCTTTCATTCCGCACCCACGAGAAGTCGGGCGAACGCTTCGCGCCGTTAGGCAGCGTGAACAAGGTGGAGGAGTCAAAGGCCAGCCCCGTTCCGTCCTGTTCTGCCCAGGTCACGCCTCTGGCGATTAATTTGGCGTTGCGATGCCCGGTCTTTAATCCGGTCGGTGACATGACAATCAAGTCTCCTGCGCTGGTCAGCTCAATGTGTAAATCTTTATTGAGCATGCAGAATTCGTAGAACCCGTCTTCGCCGAGTTTCTGGAGCACAGGGTGGAAGTGGAGCACGAGCGCCTCCGCGCTTTGTTCGACCGGGGTGAGTGTGGTGGTACTCATAGCGTTCTCTCTAGCGTGCGGGCGCGCCGCTCTAAACGAGCTTGAAGAGCAGCGCGCCGCCGAAGGTCGCGAACAGGATGACGCTGACGAAGGCGTTCGTGGTGAAGAACGCCGCGTTCAGCCGGCTCAGGTCGTTGGCGCGCACGAGCGTGTGCTGGTAGACGAGCAGCGCGCCGGTGGCGACCACGCCCAGGAGCGCGAGCGCGCCCAGGTTCGTCACCAAGTATAGCGCAACGAGCGTGGAGAAGGCTTGCGCGTGGAAGAGGCGCGAGACCCAGAGCGCGCGGCCGACGCCGAGGTGGCGCGGGATCGAGTGCAGCCCCGCGCGGCGGTCGAACTCGTAGTCCTGGCAGGCGTAGAGCACGTCGAAGCCAGCGGTCCACAGCATGACGACGAGCGACAGCAGAAATGGCACAGGGCTGTCGAGCGCGCCGCGCACCGCGACCCACGCGCCGGCGGGAGCGATAGCCAGGCACCAGCCGAGCACCAGGTGCGAGAGCATCGTCCAGCGCTTCGTGTACGAGTAGAGCAATATGCTCGCGAGCGCCACGGGCGCGAGCACGAGCGTCAGGCGGTTGAGCATCGCCGCGGCCGTGAAGAAGAGCGCCGCGGAGATGACCGTGAAAGCCCAGACGAAGCCGACCGAGAGCGCGCCCGACGGCAGAGCGCGCGTTCGCGTGCGCGGGTTGCGCGCGTCGATCTCGCGGTCGGCGATGCGGTTGAAGGCCATCGCGCACGAGCGCGCGCCGACCATCGCGAGCGTAATCCAGAGCGCCTGCTGCGCGGTCGGCAAGCCGCCAGCCGCGAGCACTGCCCCCAGAAAAGCGAACGGCAGCGCGAACAGCGTGTGCTCGATCTTAATCATTTCGAGCGTCGTGCGGACGTTTTTAGCTGTGGCGGTCAACATAACTTTTCGTCAGGCCCGCGGGCGGCCAGGGAGCCGATGCCCCGGCCATTTCCCTCCGCGAGCCCCTCCCGCCCCCCTCAAGAGCAAAGACGGGGCCAAATGGGTGCGGCCGCAAAAGCGCGCGTTTTCTGGCACAATTCTTCGCAAACTGCAAAAAAACAGTTGGCAGTTGGCAGTTCGCAGTGGGCAGTAAAAAGGGCGACGAGCGGCGTTGAGCTTTTGCTTTAACTGCCAACTGCCAACTGCCTGCTGCCAACTATCCCCCCCCTTTCCAGCGCGTGCCCTGCGAGTGCGGGACGCCGAACTGGTCCAGGATGCGGAAGACCAGGTGGTCAACCATCTCCTCGATTGTCCGCGGCCGGTGATAGAAGGCCGGGCTGGCCGGGAGGATGCGCGCCCCGGCGTGCGCGAGCTTGAGCATGTTCTCCAGGTGAATCGCGCTGTACGGCGTCTCGCGCGGGACGAGCACGAGTTTCCGCCCTTCCTTCAGCGTCACGTCGGCCGCGCGGTGAATCAAATTTGTGCCAGCGCCGGAAGCTATCGCGCCGAGCGTGCCCATCGAGCAGGGCACTATGACCATGCCCGCCTGCATGTGCGACCCAGAGGCCGGCGTCGCCGCCAAATTATCGAGGCGGTGCGTTCGGACCAGTTTCGAGTCCGCAGGGAGCCTGAGCCACTCGTTGACGCGCGCCGAATCCGCCTCGCCCAGGTCAACGCCCAGTTCGACACGCGCCACCGTCCGCGCCGACTCGGACATAATCAGGTTGACGCGCTCGACCGCCCCACTCGCCGCCAACTGGATCAGCGTGCGGTGCGCGTAGATGGAGCCCGAAGCTCCCGTGATGGCGACAGTCAGTTCCATAAGGCAGTAGGCAGCAGGCAGTGGGCAGTTGGCAGTAAAAGCAGTCGGTCTTAACTGCCCACCGCCCACTGCCTGCTGCCTGCTAGTTTTTGTACGGCGCGCCGTAGCCCATCGCGGTCAGTTTCAGCTCGGGCGGCAGCCCCTTGAGGCTGAAGCTGACCATGTTCTTGTCGACGCTCCCGACCTCGACGGTGCCGGCCAGTTGTTTCTTCCCCGACGGGGTGTAGGCGTTGATAATCGCGAAGGGCTGGCCCGCGGGGGCGGAGTCAATCGCCTGGCCTTCGGCGAGGCCGTTGTAAGTCCCCTTCGCGAGTTTCTTGCCCTGGGGCGAGGCGAGCGTGATGACGATCACGCGGTCTTCGCCCGAAAGGCTCGTCGCCGCAGGGTCCTTGAATTTCGCGTTCATGTCGCCCGTGTCGTACTCGCCCGGCTTGAGCGTGTTGGCGATGATGACGTTAAGGTAATCGCGCTTCTGCGCGGCCACCTGCGCGTCCGTCGGCTGGCGCTCGCCGCGCAGCGAGAAGACCACGTCGAACCTGTTCGCCGCGGGCGAGGGCTGGGCGTTCGCGGTGTTGCCGGGCGACGCGTTCGCGTTGGGGCCCGCGTTGCCGTTCGAGTTCGCGTTGGCGTTGGCGTTGGCGGGCCGGTTGGCGTTCGCCCCGCCTTCATTCGTCGTCGTCGTGGAGGAACAGGCGGAGATGGCTAGAAGCAGAGCCGCGGCCAGCAAGCCTGCGCTGATTCTTTTCATAGGGGCCTCCGTTGGCTGACAGCATAAGGGGGTGACTTACGGAGCGCATCATACGAGCCGCAACCCTTGAGCGCAAGCAGCGCGCATTTCGAGAGCGGCTCGCTTGAATGCTAGAATGCCTCTCTCTTTCGAGGGGGCGGGGATTCGAGAAGCGTGAATTTAAAAGAGATAGAAAAACTCCTGCGCGCCTACGCCGGCGGCGAGATGGACGCGGCCGAGGCCGCGCGGCTCATCAACAACCTTCATTACGAAGACATAGGCTACGCGCGCGTGGATCAGGCGCGCGCCGAGCGGCAGGGCTTCCCCGAGGTCGTCTTCGGCGCGGGCAAGACGCGCGCGCAGGTCGTAGGCATCGTCGAGCGGCTCGTCGCACGCTCCCCGAACGTGCTCGTCACGCGCACGGACGAGGGCACGTTCGGCGAGGTGCGCAACGTCGTGACCGACGCCGAGTGGCACGAGTCCGCGCGGCTCATACGCATCCGCAGGGACAGGACGGAGCGGGGCGTCGGGCCGGTCGCGGTCGTCACCGCCGGCACGAGCGACATCCCCGTGGCGGAGGAGGCGGCGCTGACTCTGGAGGCGATGGGCAACCGCGTCGAGCGCGTGTGGGACGCGGGCGTGGCGGGGATTCATCGCATCCTGGCCGAGAGGGAACTCTTGCGGCGCGCGCGCGTCGTCGTCGTCGCAGCGGGGATGGAGGGCGCGCTGCCTTCGGTCGTCGGCGGACTGGTCAGTGTGCCGGTCGTCGCCGTCCCGACCAGCGTCGGCTACGGCGCGTCGTTCGGCGGCGTGGCCGCGCTCCTGGGCATGCTCAACTCCTGCGCGTCGAACGTCACGGTCGTCAACATCGACAACGGCTTCGGCGCGGGCTTCGTCGCCAGTCTGATTAACCGCAAGTGGGAAGCTGAAGAGGAAGGCGGAAGGTAGAAGGCAGAGGACAATAGGTCGCAATGCAGAAAACAACCCCCCCTCGCAGTTTTCTCTCCGCACGCCAGCTTCAGTTTCACCCTTCGCGTCTTCCGCGTCTCCGCGTCTTCCTGTCGATTATTCTAGTGCTCGCGCCCGTCTTGTCCGGCTGCATCGGCAGCGCGCGGCGCAGGCCGAACCTGGAGCGCATCTTCGCGGAGGCGCGCGCCCGCGCGGGCAAGCGCCCGCTGATAGTCATCCCCGGAGTGCTCGGCTCGCAGCTCGTCAACTACGAGACGAGCGAAATCGTCTGGCCCTCGCTCTTCCGCTCGTCGGACGACGGCCTGAGCCTGCCCGTCACGCCGGACCTCGCGCGCAATCGAGACAACCTCGTCGCCAGAAAGATCGTCGACACGGCGCGCCTGGCCCGACTCACGCCCGAAGTCTACGTCTACCACGAGCTGCTCGAAGCGCTCAAAAAGTACGGCGGCTACCGCGAGGGCGACTGGAGCAACCCGGGCCCGGAAGGCGACCGCGACACCTTCTACGTCTTCCCCTACGACTGGCGGCGCGACAACGTGGAGACGGCGCGCGACCTCGTCGGCAGGCTCGAAACTCTCAAGCGCAAGCTCAACCGCCCGGACTTGCGCTTCAACGTTCTGGCACACTCCATGGGCGGCCTCGTGGCGCGCTACGCGGCGATGTACGGCGACAACGACCTGCCCGACGACGGCGTGCGGCCCGCGCCGACGTGGGAGGGCGCGGCGCACATCAACCGCATCATCATGTTCGGCACGCCGAACGAGGGCTCGGCCGACGCCTTCACGACGCTCTTGCAGGGCTACTCGGTGACGGAGGGCCTGCGCCGCCCCATCCCGCTCCTGAACAAGCTCTCGCGCGAAGACATTTTCACAGCGCCGTCGGTCTTCCAGCTCCTGCCGCACGCGGGGGCCGTGCGCTTCCTGGACGAGAACTTGCAGCCCGTCGAGGTTGATCTTTACGACCCGGCCGTGTGGCGGCGCTACAACTGGTCGCCGGTCGCGGACCCCGACTATCGCGAGCGCTTCGTGCGCGGCCGCACGCGCGGCGACAACGCCCCCTTCAAGGGCGGCACGCTCGAAGAGTTGGACGCCTATTTCGAGACGGTCCTGCGCCGCGCCAAACGTTTTCACGAGGCGCTCGACGCCGCGGGCGGCGGCGACCCGCCCGTCAAGCTCTTCGCGTTCGGCGGCGACTGCGAGGACACGCTCGCCGCGCCCGTCCTCCTCTTCGACCGCAAGAAGGGGCGCTGGGTGACGCTGACGCGCCCGCGCGCGTTTCAGACTTCGGCGGGCCGCCGCGTCACGCTCAAGGAGGTGACGGAGGCGATGTCCGCGCCCGGCGACGGCCGCGTCACGCGCCGCTCGCTCTTGGGCGAGGGGCTTGAGGGCGACGGCCGCGACCACTCGCTCTTCGGCACCTCGCTCCCCATCGTCTACGCGGTCTTCGCCTGCGACCTGCACGGCGACTTGCAGAACAACAAGACGCTCCAGGACAACGCCCTGACGACGCTGGTCAGCGAGGCGATGAAATAAGTTTACGGGTTGAGGACGTTGTAGAGCTTGTCCGCGCGGTCGGGGTCAATCGTCTTGAGCAGGTTGTACTGCTCGACGGCCGAGTCGCGGTCGTTGATCGAGAGGTAGGCGAGGGCCAGGTTGTAGTAGGCGCGGCCGAAGTCGGGTTTGAGGCGGATCGCCTGCCTGAAGGCTTCGACGGCCTCGGCCGGCTGCTTCAGCTTCAAATAGGCCACGCCGAGGTTGTCGTAGGCGACGCCGTCGCCGGGCTTGAGCTGGACGATGACCTTGTAGTTCGAGACGGCCTCGGGCAGGCGGTTCAGGCGGAAGTAGCCCTGTGCCAATTTCTCGTAGGCCGAGACGAAGTCGGGCCTCAGCCGTATCGCCTGCTTGTAGGCCGCCACCTCGTCCTCCGTGCGCCCCATCTTGCCGTAAGTGACGCCGAGCGCGTAGTGCGTGTCGGCGTTGTTCGGGTCGAGGCGGAGCGCCTGGCGGTAGGCGTCCGCCGACTCCTTGAATTGGCCCAGGTAGGAGAACGCCGAGCCGAGGTTGAGGTAGGACTCGGGCGAGTCCGGCTTGAGGCGAATCGCCTGGCGCGAGGCTTTGAGGGCGTCGGCGTGGCGGCCGAGCACGCCGCTGCAAAAGCCGGTCTGCGCCCAGGCGTCCGCGTAATCTGGGTCGGCGTCCGTCGCCTTCTTGAAGTAGGGCAGCGCCTTCTCGCAGTCGTCGCGCGAGAGGAAGCCGAGGCCCTGCATGTAGAACCTTTCGGCCGACGCGCGCTGGCTGCGGCGCGTCGCCGCGACCAGCTCGCCGAGCGTGCGCGCCTGCCCCGCCTGCAACTGGGCCACGCGGTCGGAGGGGACGGCGAAGTTGAGGCTCTGGCCGTCCGCGAGTTGCAGGGTGGCGACGCCGACGACTTCGCCGCGCATGTTGATGACGGGGCTTCCCGATGAGCCGGGCGAGATGGCGGCCGTGATCTGTATGATGCGCCCGAAGCTGGGGATGTCGCGCACGGCCGAGACGATGCCGTTCGAGATGCTGCCTTCGAGGCCGAGCGGGTTGCCGATGACGACGATTGACTCGCCCTCCTGCGGCGAGGTGCGGACGACCGACAGCGGGACGGCGATTGCGGGCGGGATGTCAACTTGCAGGAGCGCGATGTCGCCCTCGCCGTCCACCGCGAGCACGCCCTTGACGTTGTAGGCCGCGTCGTTGACCGTGTGAATCTCCGCGCGGAACGCGCCTTCGAGGACGTGCCGGTTCGTCACGACGCGGTCGCGCGCCGTGAAGAAGCCGCTCCCGCGCGAGAGCCTCTCGCCCTTCGCGTCGTAGGTCACGATGGCGACCACGGACGGCTTGATGCGGCGGACCAGTTCCGGCAGGTACTCCTGCTGCGCCGCCGCCTGAGTGGCGGAGAAGAGAAGGAGGGCAACGGCCTGGAAAAGATATTTCGCGCGTCTCGTCATAAAAGCTGATGAGATTCTTTCCTCACAGATCGTACTTGTCTTTGCGCCAGTAGAAGTATCCCCACACGATGACCAGCCCTATGATGAGCAAGACCCTGTATCTACTGCCCATCGTTCGCATCTGCCTGGGGGTGAAATGCACCCACCCGCCCTGCAACTGTTCCGGGTCCTGGAAGGTAAAGATAAGAGTTAAAAAGTAAAGCCCGAAGAGAAGGACGACCATCAGGACGACCGAAGCAATCGCGGCGTTGAGAATCCAGCGGCGCGACTTTCTCCTCTGCGGGGCCTGCAAGTACCCTGCCTGCGCGGCGGGGCCGAACAGCGGGTAGTGGCACCGCCCACACACGACGGCCGGCGAAAAGTTTGTGAGCCCGCAGGCGCGGCACTTCGTGGAAGACATGCTCACCTCTCAAAAAGGACGTGGATGGTGAATCGTAAATCGTGAATTGAAGAACGACGGTTTCTACGATTCCACGATTCACGAGCCCTCAGAGCCCCGCGAGCGCCAGCGCCTGTACGCGCTCGACTATGTCTTTGAGTCTCACGTCCTCTGTCTGCTTCGTGGCGCGGTCGAAAAGTTCAATCGCGCCGTCCGCGACCTTCTTGCCGACGGTGATGCGGTAGGGGATGCCGATCAAGTCCGCGTCCTTGAACTTGACGCCGGCGCGCTCCTCGCGGTCGTCCAGGAGCACGTCGAGCCCGGCGCGCTGCAAGTCGTGGTAGAGCCTTTCGCCCGCCTCGCGTATGTCATCCTGCTTCATGTTGGTGACGGTGACGACGCAGTCGAAGGGCGCAATCGCCTTCGGCCAGATGATGCCGTCCGCGTCGTGGTGCAGCTCGATGGCCGAGGCCATGATGCGCTCGACGCCTATCCCGTAGCTGCCCATCACAATCGGCACCTCGCGGCCGTCCTGCGTCAGCACGGTCGCGCCCATCGACTCGGAATACTTCGTCCCGAGCTTGAAGATGTGGCCGATCTCAAGCGACTTGGCGACTTCGAGCGTGCCCTCGCCGCAATTCGGGCAGCCCTCGCCGCTCGCAACCGTGCGCAGGTCAACCCACTTGTCCACGGGGATGTCGCGCGAGAGCTGCACGCCGCGCAGGTGGTGGTCGTCCTTGTTCGCGCCCGTCGTCATGTTGCGCCGGTTCTTCAAGCCGAGGTCGGCGAGGATGCGAACCTCGCGGCCCTGCTCGCGGGCGCGCGCCTTCGCGCCGACGCCGCCGAGACTGCCCGCGCCGGCCCCGAGCAGGTCGCGTATCTCTTCGGGGTGGGCCGCGCGCATCTCAGCGCCCGCGAGCGCGTCCGAGAGCTTCGTCTCGTGCAACTGGTGGTCGCCGCGCAGGAGCGCGAGCACGAACTCCTGTTCGCCCTCGCGGGTCGCGACGTAGACGAGCGTCTTAATCTGCCGGTCGGCCGTCGCCCCGCCGGGGAACGTCACGAGGTCTTCAATCGTGCGCACGCCGGGCGTGGGAAACTCGACGGGCGCGTCCAGGCCGATGCCGTCTTTGATCTCGGGCAGACGCGACGTGGCTTTCTCCAGGTTCGCCGCGTAGCCGCAGCTCTCGCACGTCGCGATTAAATCCTCGCCCGCGTCCGTCTTGACCATGAACTCGTTGGAGGCGGAGCCGCCCATCGCGCCCGAAGAGGCTTCGACGATGGTGTACTTCAGCCCGCAGCGGTCGAAGATGCGCTTGTAGGCTTCGCGCTGGTCCTCGAAAGACTTGTCCTGGCCCGCCTGGTCGAGGTCGAACGAGTAGGCGTCCTTCATGATGAACTGGCGGACGCGCAGGACGCCCGACTTGGGGCGCGCCTCGTCGCGGAATTTCACCTGAATCTGATACCAGACCTGCGGCAGTTGCTTGTAGGAGCGAATCTCGTTGCGCGCAATCGAGGTGAAGACCTCCTCGTGCGTCATGCCCAGACACATGTCCGCGCCCTTGCGGTCTTTGAGCCGAAACATGTTGTCGCCCATCACGGCCCAGCGGCCGGACTCCTCCCAAATCTCGCGCGGGTTGAGCGCGGGCAGGAAGAACTCCTGGCCGCCGATGCGGTTCATCTCCTCGCGCAGGATTTGCTGAATCTTGAGCGAGACGCGTTGCGCGAGCGGCAGAAGCGAGTAGACGCCTGCGGCCAGTTGGCGCACCATCCCTGCGCGCAGGAGCAGGCGGTGCGAGACGACCTCCGCGTCGGCGGGGACTTCGCGAAGTGTGGGGATGAAAAATTGCGACCAGCGCATAAGACGGGGCTCCTCGGCAGCGAGATGATTTGTCCGCCGCTCATTCTCGCAAAGCAGCGGCGCGTAAGGCAAACGCCGGAAGACAGTAGGCAGCAGGCAGCGGGCAGCGGGCGGTGAAGAACGAGCGGCGAGCTGCGTTGAGCTTTTTTCTTTAACTGCCCGCTGCCCGCTGCCCGCTGCCTACTGCCTTGTTGCGGGCGTCTCGCGCGTGATGTACCATCAGCGTCTTGCACGCCTTTCGACAGCCCATGAACGAGGCCGGAACGCCATGAAAATTGCGCTCGCCAGCGACCACGCGGGCTACGCGGAGAAGGAACGACTGAAGCCGCTGCTCATTGATCTGGGCCTGGAAGTCGAGGACCTCGGCACGGTCTCCGAAGAGTCTGTTGATTACCCGGACTACGCGGCACTGGTCGCCGCGCGCGTCGCACGCGGGGAGGCCGAGCAGGGCGTGCTCGTCTGCGGCTCGGGCACGGGGATGGCGATAGCCGCCAACAAAGTGCAGGGCGTGCGCGCGGCCGTCGCCTGGTCCGAGGAGACCGCGCGGCTCGCCCGCCGACACAACGACGCCAACGTCCTGGCCCTCGGCGCGCGCACCACGCCCCCCGAAGAGATTCCCAAAATCGTCCGCGCCTGGTTCAGCACGGCCTTCGACGGCGGCCGCCACGGTCAGCGTGTAGATAAAATCAGACAGCTCGAAGAATCGCAATCGCCCACAGAGGAGAGATGATGAACGAACGTATGAACGCGCGCCTTGCGGAGGTTGACCCTTTAATCAGCGACGCCATCGACAGCGAGGTCAGGCGGCAGGCGGAGGGGCTTGAGCTGATCGCCTCGGAGAACTTCGTCAGCGAGGCGGTGCTCGAAGCGATGGGCTCCGTCTTCACGAACAAGTACGCCGAAGGGTATCCGAAGAAGCGTTACTACGGCGGGTGCGAGTGGACGGACGTGGTCGAGCAGGCGGCGATAGACCGCGCGAAGGAACTCTTCGGGGCCGACCACGCCAACGTCCAGCCGCACTCGGGCGCGCAGGCCAACATGTCCGTCTACCTCGCCGCCATCTCCTACGGCGACCAGATTCTCGGCATGAACCTCTCGCACGGCGGCCACCTGACGCACGGCCACCCGATGAATTTCTCGGGCCTGAGCTACAAGGTCGCGGACTACGGCGTCTCGCGCGAGACGGAGCAGATTGACTACGACGAGCTGCAACGCATCGCCGAAGAGCACAAGCCGAAGCTCATCGTCTGCGGCGCGAGCGCGTACCCGCGGACGATAGACTTCGAGCGGATAGGCCAGATCGCCAAGGGCGTCGGCGCGCGCATGTTCGCGGACATCGCGCACATCGCGGGCCCCATCGCGGCGGGCCTTCACCCGTCGCCCGTGCCGCACGCGGATTACGTCACGACCACCACGCACAAGACCTTGCGCGGCCCGCGCGGCGGCCTGATTCTCTGCAAGGAAGAGCACGCGGCCGAAGTCAACCGCAAGCTCTTCCCGGGCGTGCAGGGCGGCCCGCTCGTGCACATCATCGCGGCCAAAGCGGTCGCCTTCGGCGAAGCCTTGCGCGACGACTTCAAGGAGTACCAGCGACAGGTTCTCAAGAACGCGGAGGCGCTCGCCTCCGCGCTGGCCGAGCAGGGCTTGCGCATCGTCTCCGGCGGGACGGACAACCACCTGATGCTCGTCGACGTGTTCATGGGCGGGAAGGGGATCACCGGCAAGGACGCCGAGAAGGCGCTCGAAGCCGCGCACATCACCGTCAACAAGAACACCATCCCGTTCGACACCAACAAGCCCTTCGTCACCTCCGGCATACGCATCGGCACGCCCGCGCTCACGACGCGCGGGATGCGCGAGGAGGAGATGCGCGTGGTCGGCCGCCTCATCGCGGAAGTCATGCACGACCCGCAGTCCGAAGACGTGCGCAACAAAGTCCGCCGGGAAGTCTCAGAGCTTGCGTCACGCTTCCCGCTCTACCCGCAGCGCCTCAAACAGCCAGCGCCGCAGCCGGAAGCGATGGGCGCGGATTAGAATTATCTCAGCATGGAAGAAATTTTCGGCCCAGATGGGTTAATCGCTCGGGCGCATCCTGAGTACGAGTACAGGCCGGGCCAGGTTCAGATGGCCGAGGCGGTCCTGCGCGCGTTCGAGGAGAAGCGCCACCTGATTGTCGAGGCGGGCACGGGCACGGGCAAGACGCTCGCCTACCTCGTCCCGGCGATTGCGGCGGCGACGGCGCGCAAGACGCGCGTCATCATCTCGACGGGGACGAAGAACCTGCAAGAGCAGTTGATGGAGAAGGACGTCCCTTTTCTACAGCAGGTGCTGCCGCGAAAGTTCACGGCCGCGTACATGAAGGGGCGCGGGAATTACGCCTGCCTGCAACGCATCAAGCGCGCGGAGAACTCGCCCGTGCTCGACGGCCTGGACGAGCTGGACTACTTCGACGAGGTGCGCCGGTGGGCGCGCGAGTCGCAGACGGGCGACCGCGCGGAGCTGACCGCGCTGCCCGAGAACCTCTCCTTCTGGCGGCACATAGACGCGCGGACGGAGATTTGTATGGGCCAAAAGTGCCCGGACTACGACCCCTGCTTCATCACGCGCATGCGCCAGCGCGCGACGGACGCAGACATCGTCATCGTCAACCACCACCTCTTCTTCGCGGACCTCGCGCTCCGCAACAGCGAGTACGGGCAGGTGCTCCCGGACTACTCGGCCGTCATCTTCGACGAGGCGCACCAGATAGAGGACGTGGCCGCGGAGTACTTCGGCGCGCAGGTTTCGAGCTACCAGATGGAAGACCTCGTGCGCGATCTGGCACAGCTCCCGCTGACGAACGTGGACGCGAACCGCGAGCTGACGCGCACGGCCGCGCGGCTGACGCGCTTTTCGGACAACTTCTGGATGGGCTTCCGCGAGGGGCGCGGCGAGGAGGGGCGCTCGCCCGTCCTGCCGGGCACGTTCGCGCGCAAGCGGACGGACGGCGAGATAGAGGCGACGCCTCTGGGAGACGCCTACCTCAGCCTGGACGGCGCGCTCGGGAGGCTTGAGACCACGCTCGACGCGCTCCCAGAGCAGCCGCTCGAAGTCGAGAATCTTTTGCGGCGCATACGGCAAGTCCGCTTCGACTTGCAGTTCATAGTGGCCGGCGACGACAAGCACTTCGTCTACTGGCTCGAACGCCGCGGGCGCGGGGCGTTCCTGCGCGCCTCGCCCATCGACGTGTCGGGCCTGCTGCAAGACAAGCTGTTCGACCGGGTCGAGACGGTCGTCCTGACATCGGCGACGCTCGCGAGCGCCGGCAGCTTCAACTTCATACGCGAGCGACTCGGACTCGCGGAGGCCGAAGATTTGGTCGCGCCCTCGGGCTACGATTACGAGAGCCAGTCGGTCTTGTATCTCCCGCGGCGGATGCCGGACCCGCGCTCGCCGCAGTTCGCGGACGCGGCCGCCGAGGAGGTCATCAATCTCCTCAACGCGACCGAGGGGCGCGCCTTCGTGCTCTCGACGAGCTTCGCGGGGATGAACGCGCTCTACGAAAGGGTCGCGGACGAGGTCGACTTCCCGTGCTTCCTGCAGGGCACGGCGTCGAAGGCGGGGCTTTTGGAAAAGTTCCGCGAGACGCCGAATGCCGTGCTCTTCGCCACGTCGAGCTTCTGGCAGGGCGTGGACGTGCGCGGGCAGCAACTCTCGTGCGTCATCATAGACAAGCTGCCGTTCGCTGTGCCCTCGGACCCGGTCGTCGCCGCGCGCCAGCGCTACATAGAAGACCAGGGCGGTTCGAGTTTTTACGAGTACAGCGTGCCGCAGGCGATCATCAGCCTGAAGCAAGGGCTGGGGCGGCTGATTCGCAGCACGACCGACCGCGGCGTGCTCGCCGTGCTCGACCCCAGGTTGAAGACTAAAGCCTACGGCCGCCTGTTCCTGGAAAGTCTGCCGCCGTGCCGCGTGACTTCCGACATCGCGGACCTCGCGGCCGTCTTCGAAGAGTCCAAAGTCAGGATGGTTAGGTGAGCCGCCCGGGACTCAATCTCCAGGCTTGCGAGTTCGGACTTTCGACTTTAGACTTCGGGCTATGTTTGAAGTGATGATCGAGCGCAACTTTTCGAGCGCGCACCAGTTGCGCGGCTATAAAGGGAAGTGCGAGAACCTACACGGGCACAATTATAAGATCGAAATCTACGCGCGCGGGCGCGAGTTGGACAACATAGGGTTGCTGGTCGACTTCGGCGAGCTGAAGGACGCGGCCGACGAGGTCGTGCAGTACCTTGATCACCGCAACATCAACGAACTCCCGCCGTTCGACGTGGAATTGAACCCCTCGGCCGAGAACCTCGCGCGCTACATCCTCGAACGCGTCGCCTCCCGCGTCGGCGACGAGCGTGTACAGGTCTACAAAGTCCGCTGCTTCGAGACGCCGACGAGCGTCGCCACCTACCAGGTAGATTAAATCAACGATGAATGCGGAATGATGAATGATGAATAGAAAAACAAAAGCCTTTTAATTCATCATTCATCATTCCGCATTCATCGTTGCTTCTAGACCGCGACTTCGATCTTCCAGCGGTTGAGCTTGCCCGTGTCCTGCGCCTCAAGGTCTGCGACCGTGAGACGCCAGGGGCCGCCGGCCTGTTGGCCGCGCAGGGCCTGCAAGGCCGTCGTGTCCTGGGATGTCCAGGTGCGTATGATGTTGTCGGCTTCGCGACCCGTGCGGTCGTGCAGGCGTATGGGCGCGCCGCCCGGCGGCGTCAGGGTGACGAGCAGGTCGCCTATCCAGGTGTGCGTGATGTCCACGGAGACGCTCACGTCCTTGATGGTGCCGCTCGGCAGATCGAGCGCGCGGGAGACGCCGGCCGCGTCGTTGTCTGGTATCTGGGCGGAGGCTGCGTCCTCAGCGACCAGTGGCGCGCTCGTGACGGCTATCTCCAGCGACCAGTTGTTGAGTGTGCCAATATCCTGCGCGGCCAGGTCCTGAACCTGTAGCGTCCAGTCGCCCTGTGCGGTGTGGTTGCTGAGCGCGGCGAGCGCGGGCGCGGCCATCGTGTCGTAGGTCCGCCTGATGTTGTCGCCGTCGGCACCGGAGCGGTCGTGAAGCACGACGACCGTCGCGTCCGGGGCCGCGAGGCTGACACGCAGGTCGCCTATCCAAGTGTGCGTGATGTCGAGGCTGACTTTTACGGCGCGGACCCGGCCCGCGTCTGCGACGCGAATCACGTCCGCGACGCCCGCGGGGGCGTTGTCTGGGATGGCCCGCTGCGGGGCGGACGCGAAGCGCAGCGGCTGCGCGATGAGCGGGTTGAGCAAGCGCAGGCTCTCGGCCACGGCGTTGGCGGCGTCCACCTTCCCGTGGCCGAACCAGGGGCTCCAGGTTCCTTCGGGGTCGCCTATGTCCGCGAAGTCCGCGCGGTCGAACGGGGCGACGGGCGAAACGTCCCAGGTCGGGGTGGGGTCGAAGGGCGCGGGCGGCGTGCGCGCGTAGCCGTCCGTGTTCAGCGCCTTCGAGGCCGTGCGCTTGAGAATCGAGACGGCGTCGAGCGCCGTCAACTCCGGGTTGGCGGAGATCATCAGCGCCACGACGCCCGCGACGAGCGGGGTCGCGCTCGACGTGCCGCCGAACCTTTCGGTGAAGCCTGAGGTCTCGCCGGTCGCCGTGGTGACGCCGAGGCCGCGGACGGTAAGCCGCCGGAAGCGGTGGCTGTTGCTCGTCGGCGCGCAGAGGGTGACGCCCGTGCCGTAGTTGGAGTAGTGGCTGCGCTGCGCGTTGCTGGCGAGCGCGGCGACGTGCATCACGCCGGGCACGTCCGCCAGGTTGTTGCGGAAGGAGCGCGCGGTCCTGACGCCGACCCAGGCGGTGAGCGTGTCGTTCCACCCGTTCGTGAAGGGAACGTCCTGCGCCGCGTTGTGATTGATCGGGCAGCTCTCGTTGCCCGCGGCCCAGAGGAAGACTATGCCGCGCCCCCGGCGCCCGCCGGTCTGTGCCAATTCCGCGATGCGGTTCCTGAGCACTGACGAGCGCAGGTTCGTCGGGACGACGCCCCACGAGTTCGAGAGCACGTCCACCTTGTCCGCGACGTAGTCGAGCGCGGTCATCATCTTCGAGTCGCCGATGAAGAGGCTCGCGCCCGAAGACTCCCACTTGATGGGGAGCAGCCGGCACGCCGGGGCCGCGCCGACGATGAGGGCCGCGTCCACCTCGCCCGCGATGACGCCCGCGCAGGATGTCCCGTGGTTCGCGCCCGCCTGGTACATGTTGGCCGGGACGGCGTCGATGTCCGTCTGCCTGACGAGCCGCTCGCCCTGGAAATAGCCCCAGCCGGCGAACTTGTCGGGCGAGTTGAAGTCCGTGTGATCGAGCTTGCAGCCGTCGTCCGTGACGCCGACGACCACTTCGGGGCTGCCGAAACCGCCGAGCGCCTGCCAGGCCTCTTCGGTGCGCGACGAGGCGCGGGCGTCGAACAAAGGGTCTGTCACGCGCGTGTGCAGGTGCCACTGGCGCGCGTAGAACGGGTCGGTCGGGAGCGTCACCTGGTAAGTGTTGGCGCGCTGGTTGAGGTCGTGCTCGGCGATCTCGACCAGCGGCTCCTCCTCCGTCATCTTGACGACCAGCTTCACCGGGTTCATCCCCGTGTGGTTCGTGAGCTGGAAGAGGTACTCGCGCTCGGAGTAGGCTTCCTTGATTCGCAGCGCGTAGCGCGCGGCGAAGGCGTCGACCTCTTCGGGCGTGAAGGGGCGGCGGAAGGTGACGAACACGCGGTCTGTGATGAGAAACTCTTCGCCGGTGTCGGCCTGGTAGTAGGCGTGGTGGGTCGGGGCCAACTCGCGCGCCTCGCTCATCATGGGCTCCAGGTCCGGGATGCGCGTCGTGACGCGCGACGACCTGGACGAGACCTGCTCGGCGTCCGTGACGCCCAAGTCCTCCAACTCGTCCGGCAGGGCGCGGACGACGAACTGGTCCGGCTGTTTCTTGAGAATGATTTTCTGGCCCGCCTGGTAGGTGTAAACTTCTTGAGAGTCGGCCATGACTTCCTCCTTCGGTAGGGGCCGGGCTACGGGGTCGCGGGATGTAGCCGGTTCAGGGAACGTGGGAGGCATCAAATCGGTCTGGAACCGCGAGGCGAGAGGTCGATGCCTGGGAGTGAAGGGCGCGGGCGGCGCGGCCGTTGACGGGAAGGAGAGCGCCGCCCGGACACCTTTCATTTAAGTGTGAGTTGAGAAATAACGGCCCTGCCTGCACGCAAAGGGCTCAGGGCGAGACGAGCTGCGCGACGTCAATCTTGTACTTCCTGATCTTGCTGTAGAGGCGCGGGCGGTAGATGCCGAGCAGGTTGGCGGCCGCCTGCTTGTTGCCGCCCGTGCGCTGGAGCGTCTTCTCTATGACGAGCTTCTCGATGTCTTCGAGCGTCATGTTGGGCGGCACGTCCCACTCGGCGCTCGGGGCCGAGCCCTCGGGCAGCGACCCGTTGTCGAAAGGCAGGTCCACGGGCTCAATCTTGTTGCTTTTGGCGAGCAGCACCGCGCGCTCGATGACGTTCTGCAACTCGCGGACGTTGCCGGGCCAGGCGTGCGAGAAGAGTCGCTGGTAGGCCGCCTGCGAGACGCCGGTGATGGGGCGGTCGTACTTCTGCGAGTACATCTTCAAAAAATGCTCGGTCAGAAGCTGTGTGTCCTCGGCGCGCTCGCGCAGAGGGGGCACGTGAATCGTGATGGTCGAGATGCGGTAGAAGAGGTCGTCGCGCAGCAGGCCGTCGCGGATGGCGTCGGCGGGGAGACGGTTCGTGGAGCAGATGAGGCGGAAGTCCACGGCGTAGGTCTTCTCCGAGCCTATCTTGCGGTAGCTGCGCTCTTGCAGGACGCGCAGGAGCTTCGGCTGAAGCTCAATCGGCATCTCGGCGATTTCGTCCAGCATGAGCGAGCCGCCCGCCGCGTGCTGCACCAAGCCTTCCTTGTCGGCGTGCGCGCCGGTGAACGCGCCTTTCGTGTGGCCGAAGAGTTCGGACTCGATCAGTTCTTTGGGGAGCGCGGCGCAGTTGACCTTGATGAAGGGTTTCTTGGAGCGGAGCGAGTTGTAGTGAATGGCGTTGGCGATTAGCTCCTTGCCCGTCCCAGACTCGCCGACGATGAGGACGTTGGCGTCCGACTTGGCGACAGACTCTATGGTCTCGTAGATGGTCTGCATCTGCTTGGACGCGCCGATGATGTTGAAGTACTCGGCGCGAGTCGCCAGACGGTCGCGCATCATCTTGGTTTCGGCGCGCAACTCGCGGCTCTCCAAGGCGCGCTCGACCAGGGGCTGCATTTGCTCGAAGTCGAAAGGCTTTTCGACGAAGTAGAACGCGCCGGCCTTCGTCGCCTCGACGGCGCGCGCGACCGTGCCGTAGCCCGTGACGACGATGACTTCCGTCTCGGGCCGCACGTCCTTCATGTGCCTGAGGACTTCGAGGCCGTCCATGTCGGGGAGTTGCAGGTCGCAGATCGCCAGGTGGTGACCGCCGCGGTCGAAATACTCTATCGCCTCGGCACCCGTGGCGGCGGTGTCAACCGAGTAGCCCTCCTCGGCCAGATTCTGCTTGAGCGAATCGGCCATCATCGGTTCGTCGTCAATGACCAGAATGCGTGCCTCTTTACGTTCCACCTTTTGCTCCTATAAAAAGACGTAAATCGAAAATCCGTGAATCGTGAATCGTGAATCGCAAATCGTGAATAGGTGAACGGTCTTTCGCTTATGACTCACGCTTCACGAGCTTTCTCCCAATGGTAACTCGGCGCGCAGGGTGTGCGCGTCGGAGCCCGTTTCGCCGCCGTGCGCTTCGATGATCTTGGCGGCGAGCGACATGCGCAGACCCTCGCTCCCGGCGAAGGAGTGAAACGGGTCGTCGCCGTTCGCGTTCTTCACGCCGCGCCACTCGACAATCGCGCTCCGCCCGCCCTCGCCGTGCGCGAGCCGTACTGTCACGGCCGCGTCGTCGCTGGCGGGGCCGAGCGCGAGCGCGTTCGTTGTGATTGTCTTGAAAGCCTCCGTGATGGCCGCCACGTCGAAGTCGCCGGGGAGTTCCGCGGCCTCCGTCTCGACGCGCACGCCTTCCGTCTCCTCGACGCCTTTCAGGATTTTGACGAGGTCCGTCTGCGGCTGGCGGCGCAACTCAAGGGGGCGTCCCATGCGCACGAGCGTGGTCATGTCGGAGGCGGCGCGCTCAAGCCCGGCGATGAGCTTGGCGACCGTTTCCTGCTCGTCCTGCGGGCGGTCCGCCTTCTCCATGCGCTTGCGCAGGAATGTGGCATAGAGTTTGAGACCGTTTAGCTGGTTTTTTAAGTCGTGGACTATCTGGACGGAGGCGCGCCCCAGTTCCTGGAGCGCGGCTAAGTCCTGAGTCTCCGATTTTAGCGGCTTCATATCGCTCAAATGCCCCGCCCGCCGGTTGCTACTTCAGCACTCTGGGTGGCTTGCAGGGTCAGACCGCGTGTACGGATAGAGCCCAAACGGCGCGGTTTGTTGTGTTGCGTTTCGATGCGGCATCTTAACAAAAAACGCAAGCGTATGCTAGCCATGCATTGTGTGAGGTATAAATCTTCGTGGAAATTCAACAATTTAGTCCTATAATGGAGTACGTGGTGATGGACAGGGACAACGGCGGCGCGCGCCCCACCGTCATGGTGGTCGAGGACTTCGAAGATAACCGTTTTATGATGAGGCGCTTGCTGGAGATGAGCGGCTATCGCGTGCTGGAGGCCGTCAACGGCGAGGAGGCCGTCGAACTGGCGTTCAGGGAGCGGCCGCAACTGATCCTGATGGATTTGAGTCTCCCGCAACTGGACGGGCTGGCCGCCACGCGCCGCATACGCCAGTACCCGGACATGCGGGATGTCCCGATTGTCGCCGTCTCCGCGCACGACACGGCCGATTTTCACGCCGACGCGCTCGCCGCAGGCTGCAACGACTACGTCACCAAGCCCATAGACTTCGACCAACTGGAGGCGCTCCTGAGCCGCCTCCTGCCGAAAAAACAGTAGGCAGTGGGCAGTCGGCAGTGGGCAGTTAAGACAAAAAGCGTTTTTCTTTTAACTGCCCACTGCCCACTGTCTACTGCCCGCTTCTCTCCCTATGTCGCAGAACTTCACCACGCTCGTGCTTGAGCACGAGGAATCAATCGTCAGCGCCTGGGTGGACGGAATGTATGCGGAGCCGCGTACGGAGGTGCCCGCCGTCCTCTCTTACGGGCAGTTGGTGGACCATTTACCGGACACTCTGCAAGAAATAGCCTCCGCGCTCGACCAGGGCGCGACCGACGCGGAAATCCTTGAGGCCACACGCCGCCTGCGCGCCTACCCGCAGGTCCGCTTCCACCAGGGCGCTCTGATTGATGAAGTGGCACGCGAGTTGATAATTTTTCGTAGGGTCTTTAACGATTTTTTGTGGCGTGAGGGGTTTACCGCCACCGAGGGAGACTTAAGGGAATTGCGCGACGCGCTCAGGCGCGCCGACCGCTTCGTGGACGAATTGCTCGCGCAGGTTGTAGTTGTTTATGCCGCCAGTCTTCGCCCGCCAGTTGCGACGCGCACCTCCGTCTGGCCGCCGCCGCGCCGCCGACGGACGGACTTCCCGGAGGACAGGAGGCGATGACGAAGCCGGGCGGGACATTACCGATGCTCAAGAGCGTGCGGGCCAAGCTCCTGCTGCTCCTGGCCGTCTTGTCTCTGCCGCTGCTCGTCGTCAGCCTGATTCAACTGCGCAACTACCGCCGCGACCTGGACGAGCAGGCCGCGGCCACCGCGCGCATAGAGACCAACGCCGCCGCTGGCGCACTCTTCTCCTGGCTCGAAGACCACCAGCCTTACGTCAAACGTTCGAGGGACATTCCACCGCACGAGGCGCGCGCTCTTTACTCGCGCCTGGAGCGCGACGCGGGCGGGCACGCCGGGACCGCCATCGCCGTCTTCGACGCCGAAGGGCGGCCGCTCGCTAACGCCGACGCTCAGACGCACGCCCCGCCGTCCGCCAATGAATTGGCCCAGGCCGCGCGCGTGCGTTGGAGTGACAACGTGACGCGCATGACGGGCGCGAGACGCGTCGAGCCGTTCGGGTGGAGCATCGCCGTCGGCGTGCCCGTGGCCGAGGACACCAGCGCGGGCCAGTCCGGGTTCATGCTGACGGCCACGTGGGCCGTCGCGCTGCTGGCCTCCACCCTGCTCGGCGTCTGGGCCGTCGGCCGATTCACCAAGCCCTTGAGGAAACTAGCGGCCACGGCCTCCACGCTCGGCGGCGGGCAGTTGCAGGAGCGCGCCGCGGTCGAGACGGACGACGAAGTCGGCGGGCTCGCGCAGAGCTTCAACGTGATGGCGTCGCAATTGGAAACGAAGTTCACCGAGTTGCAGACGCAGGGGGCCTTCATCGAAGAGGTGCTGGACGGGCTCCCGCTCGGGCTGGCCGTGCTGGACGAGCGCCTGATAGTCCGCAAGGCCAACTCGACGTTCGCGCGCTTCACGGGCCGCGAGGCGGCCGCGCTCGCGGGGCGCGGGCTCTACGAGGCGGCCGCGGGCCTGGCCGTCCTGAGCGACATCGTCGAGGACGTGCGCCGCACGCGCAAACCCTTCGTCACCTACGGCCTCCCCCTGAACCTCGTCGCGCGCGCCGAACACGAGGCGCACGACGCCGAGTCGGGCAGCTTCTGGGACGTGACGATTTGGCCCACGAGCGCGCGCAGCGCGGGCCGCGGCGACCTCATCCTGATCCTCTCGGAGGTCGCCAAGCGCGTCCGCGCCGAAAAACTCGCGACCGCCGCCTTCGCCTCCGAGCGCACGCGCGCCGCCGAGCTCGAAAGCGTCATCAACCAGATGAACGAGGGCGTCATCATCATCAACCGGCAGGGGCGCTACCGCGTCAACCCCGCCGGCGCGCAGATCATCGGGCGCACGCCCGCCGAGTTCCGCGACGGGGCCGAGGCCCTCATCGCGGACATGAATTTCAGAGACCTCGCGGGCCGCGAACTCGCGCCGGAAGAGCACCCTCTCTGGCGCGCGCTCGAACGCCGCGAGCACCTCTCGGGCGAGCAGTTGGAAGTCGTCCAGTCGGACGGCTCGCCGCGCGTCGTAGCCATCTCGGCCACGCCGCTCACGGGCGAGGACGGCCGCGCGGAGGGCGCGGTCGCCGTCTTCCGCGACATCACCGAAGAGGTCAAGCAGCACAACGAGCTGGTCGCCGCCTACGACCGCCTGCGCGAGCACGACCGGCTGAAGTCCGCCTTCGTCTCGAACATCTCGCACGAGCTGCGCACGCCCCTGAACGTCATCATCGGACTGTGCCAACTTCTCGCGCGCGACCGCTCCTTGCCGCTCGCGCCCTTGCAGAACGAGGCCGTCACCCGCATGGAGCGCAACGCGCGCTCGCTGCTTGAGCTGGTCAACGACCTCCTGGACTACTCGCGGCTCGAAGCGGGCCGCGCCGCGCTCCACCTGGAGCAGGTGGACGTGGGCGAGGCGATACGGGGGATCGTGAAGGACTACGAGCGCGAGGCGCGGGAGAAGCGCATAGAGGTGCGCGCAGAGGTCTCGGACGAACTGGGCCAGGTCTGGACGGACAGGCACAAGCTTGAGCAGGTGCTCTCGAACCTGGTGGGCAACGCCGTCAAGTTCACGACCGCGGGGAGCGTCACCGTCAAGGCCGCACCCGTCGGCGCGGACCGCTGGTCGCTGGAAGTGAGCGACACGGGGATAGGAATTTCGAGCGAGGCGCTGACCTACATCTTCGACGAGTTCCGGCAGGTGGACGACCGCCTCGCGCGCTCCTACGGCGGGACGGGCCTCGGCCTCGCCATCACGCGCAAGATCGTGGAGCTGCTCGAAGGCGAGATCGCGGTCGAGAGCAAGCCCGACGCGGGCAGCCGCTTCCTCATCACCTGGCCGCGCAGCGTCCGCCAGCGCACGGGCACCGGCTCGCTCGTGGAGAAGACTGTGCCCCCGCCGCGCGAGGCCGTGGAGGTCATTCGCCAGCGCACCCGAGCCAAAGGGAAGTAACTGGCCCAAAATCCGGCCGGGGAACATTTCCGCCGGGCGAGGGGTCTAAAGTTTCCATACTCGGGCGCGCGGGTGTATCCTTCTAGGCAAATAAAAAACAGCGCGGCTGGGGGAAGGGGAGCGATGGCTATTACGAGCGAGAGCGGCCGGCGGGACGCGGACGGCCCCAGGAAAACAATTTTCATCATCGCGGGCGCGGTCGCGGTGCTGCTGGCCGCCGGGCTGATAGTCTTTCTGAAGACGCGGCCGGACCCGAAGCCCGGCGGCCTCGCCCCGGAGCCGAAGCTCGAAGGGGGCCTGCGCGCCGGGTCGCCCGAGTTCGACAAGGCGCGCGAGATGATTAAGCTCGACGAGCCCGTGGCCGAATACGGGAGCAGCGTCGCGGGCGATGTCCAGATGAACCTCGCCACGACCGTCAGGAATTTCACCGGGCGCACCATCACGGGGTTAGAGATGAGGGCCTCTGTCACGGGGCTCGACGGCAAGCTCATCAAGGAGCGCACTAAAGTAGTGCTTCCGTCTGGCTCTCTCACAGAGTTGGAGAACAACGGGACGGCCCGAGCCCCGATCTCGATTCCGGGCTTCCGCGGCGAAGACAAGGCCAAGATCGAGGCCGGGCAGGCCACCATCAACATGGAAGTCACGGCGGTCAAGTTTAAGTAAGAGGGTCCCGAGTAAAGAAGCAGAAACGAACCGCGAAACAACACGAAGCGACACGAAAGAACAGATGTTTCGTGTCGCTTCGTGTTGTCTCGTAGTCCCTGTTGTTCTTACCAGCGGAGGTCGTATCTGACGCGGCCGGCGCGCCAGGAGCCTTCGCCGAGGACGGGGATGGAGCCGTCCAGGGAGAGCGGGGAATCCGCGGGGCGGCGGAGCCGGTAGGTGTGGCCCGAGGGCGAGCCGACCAGGAGCGTGACCTCTACGTCAGAGCGCGCGGCGACCGTCGCGTCGCGCCAGTCCTTGCGGCAGCGCAGGACGATGCGCGCGCCGACGTGCAGCGAGCCGAGCGTCAGGCTGGTTTCGCAATCGGTTGAAGCGTCGAGGCCGCCCGGCGACTTGGCTGTACTCGCAGCCAAGTCGCCGGGCGGCCTCTCAAGGTTCGCGCTCAAGGTCTTCTCTTAAACTCCGAGCGGCTCTTCGAACGGCAAGTCCTGCTGACGGTTCTTGCGCTCGCAGCTCGCGGAGTAGGCGCGCAGGGCGAGCGACAGGATCACGAAGGCGAGCCCTATCCAGGCGACGGTCCAGAAGAGCGCGGGGATGCCGGTCGCGTTCGCCATGTTCGCCGCGTCCGAGTGCGCGCCGGGGACGAACGAGTAGAAGAAGAGGTTCTTCAGGTCGAGCAGGGCGTTCAGGACGGACTGCACGGCCAGGAAGCTGACGAAGAAGGTCGCGACGCGCGGGCCGCCGTAGACGGCTATCGCGACGAGGGCGGCCGTGATGCCGACGCCCATGACGATGGTGAACAGGCTCCCGAGGCCGAAGATGAGCGTCAGCGCGAGGATGAAAGCGCCCGTGCCGACCAGGACGTAGCGCGCGGCCACCGCGCGGCGAATCAAAAAGAGGAGCAGCGCGCCGTAGGCCATCGCGCCCAGGTAGCCCGCGCTCGAAACAATCGTCTGCGAGACGAGGCCGCTCGTCGTCGTGTAAGTCAAACCGCTCCCGTCCGTCGCCACGCTCAGACTCGCGACCGAGTTGCCGGTCAAAAGCGCGGCCAGCGCGTGGCCGCCTTCGTGTATGAAGGTGACGAAGATGTTAAACGGGTAGCTCAGGACGCTGAGGAAGGGGATGTACCAGAGCGCTATGGTGGCGGCCGCCGCGATCAGCAGGGTGCGAACCTGCGGGCGCGCGTCGGCGGAAATGCTGTTTAGTCTCATCTTCAAACTCCGCTCAGGGAAAACTTCCGAACCATTCGAAACCCATTGTAATGGGAAAAAGCCTAAAGGGGAAAGACAAAATTGAGAACGACGGCGGCCCCCCGGCTGTTCCTTACTTTTTCCTTTTACCTTTTTCCTTTCGCCTCACGTACTCGCCGGACTTGCCGCCGGTCTTCTCTTCGAGCCGCACGTCTGTAATCGTGATGCCCTTGTCCACGGCCTTGCACATGTCGTAGACGGTGAGCGCGGCGACAGTTGCGGCCGTCAGCGCCTCCATCTCCACGCCGGTCTGCGCGCGGGTCGCGGCCTCTGCTTCGATGAAGACGCCGGAGCTTTGGATTTCCGCGCGGACCTCGACGTGCGTGAGCGGGAGCGGGTGGCAGAGCGGAATGAGTTCGGCCGTGCGCTTGGCGGCCATGATGCCTGCGAGGCGTGCCGTCTCCAAAGGGTCGCCCTTCGGCGTGCGGTGCTCGCGCACGGCCGCGAGCGTTTCCGGCGACATGAGGACGCGCGCCGAGGCGACCGCGCGCCGCGCCGTCGCTTCTTTCGCCGACGTGTCAACCATCTTCACGCGCCCCTCGTCGTCCATGTGCGAAAGACGTTTCATAACGGCAGAGTAAACCTTAAACGGGAGGAAAAGTAAAAGCCGGGGTTCACAGCCTAGCTTTGCTTGAGTTGAATCTTTCGGCGCAGTCGCCACAGATGGACGCCCGCGTGGCAGAGGGTGACTGCGGCGAGGATGAAGAGGAAGTGATGAATCGCCAGGACGTAGCGGTACTCCGTGTGGAGCGCCGACTGGATAGCCAGGTAGTAGGCGGGGACGACGAGCAGGAGGACTAGTGCCCGGCGGCGGCGCGCGCGAAGCAGGAGGAAGAGGCCGAAGAGGGAGAGCGGGAGCATGACGGCGGTGATGAAAAGTTTCTGGACGAGGCGCAGGGCGGCGCGCGGGATTCGCGTCCAGTTGAAAGAGGCGGGGCCGAGCGCGTAGAGCCGCGCCTCGCCGAGTTGTAGTACAGGCGGCGTGCCCTGCACACCCGCGTTCGTTAAGACCAAGCGGACCTGACCTGGGCCGCGGCTGACGAATGGAAGCTCGATGGTGTTGAGCGGCTGCTCGTCACGCGTCTTCCAGTCCTGCACTTCGATGATCGCCGAGGCGTATTCGTGGCCGTCGCCCAAGACGCTCGCCATCACGCGCCCCTGCTCGATTCTGACCGGCAGCTTCAAGACGTAATCGGTCTGCCCCTCGACGGGGGCGGCCGGGGAGGTGAACTGGACTCTGGAGTCGTCACCGCTGACGTTGAGCAAGGGGGCGTCCGCGGCGGGCGAGAGCCGGACGGCGTTCGATTCGACAATTCCCTGTGCCAATAAATCCTGCGGCGAGGCGGACCAGGCGGCGTGCGCGTCGTCCGCGACGGCGAGCGAGTGTGTGACGGGAGGGTCCGCCGAGATCAGGCGCACGCGTTCGAGGCGCAGCATGGAGCCTGCGCGGCGGAGCATGACGCCCGCGAACCAGAAGGGGCGCGAGCGTATGACGGCGAAACCTTCGGCCAGCCGCCGGCGGTCGCGGCGGACGCCGTCCGGGTTGAAAAGCGTGCCGTAGTAGTCGGGCCGGTCGTAGCGCTGGGCCTCCCACTTCATCAGCCCCATGTCAGTGTTCGGGATGCCCAGGCTCCCGTCGTCGTAATCCGCGATGCCTTCGAGAAACGTCTGCCCCGCGCCGAGCGAGACTGGCACAAAATGTCTGTAGACGATTGCGTTCCTGACGGTGAGCGGCGCGACGACGAGCACGGCCCCGCCGACGAGCGCGAGCGCCGGGCGCAGCCGCCTCCCGCGCTCGAACAGCAAAGGGATCGCGGCCGCCATGAACGGCGCGAGCAGCATGGCGTTGGCGCGCAGCCAGCACGAGAGGCCCACGAGCGCGCCCGCCGCGACGAACCAGATGAGGCGCGGTGTCTTCACAGCGCGCACGAGGCAGTAGACGGCGAGCAGGACCGGGAGGACCGCGAGCGTGTCCGGGAGAAGCATCACCGAGTTGTAGGTGAACTGCGGCGCGAGCGCGACGAGCAGGCCCGCCACCGTCGCCGTCGAAGTGTCGAAGAGGGCGAGCGCGATGAGGAAGACGACGACCGCCGCGGCCGAGTCCGCGAGCAGTTGGACGATTTGAAGCGCCGCGTCGGATTCGCCGAAGAGGCCGAAGACGGCGGCTATCATGACTGGGTAGCCGGGCGGGTGGCCGAGGTGGTTGGGGTCCGCGAGCGGCGACGAGGGGCTGAAGAAGGAGGAGACGCCGCCCTCGCGCAGGAGGCGCGCGGTGTGCTTGTAGCCCTCCGTCACCATCGTCTGGACTTTGCGCGCTTCGAAGCGGTTGTCCTGCCAGGAGAGCAGGCGGCAGACGAAGGCGGCCAGGAAGACGAGCGAGCAGATGAGGACTGTCCGGCCGGTCGCGGGCCGACGACGAGGGGGAGGCTCTCCGACTGACGGCTCGCCTCCGGGCGGAGCGGCTTGTGCCAATTCTTCCGCGGCTTCCGGCGCTTTCTCTTTTTCCATAGGGTCAGCCGGGAAGACGCACGACGCGCACTTTCGCCCCGCCTTCGAGAATTGGCACACCTTCGGGCACGACGACGAGCGCGGTGGCGCGCGCGAACGCGACGAAGTCGGACGAGCCGCCCCACTTCAGCGGCTCCGCGACGAGCCTCCCTTCCTCGTCCGTCGAAAGACGCGCGGGAAGATAACTCGCGCGCTCCGCGGAGCCTTTGACACTGCGCGCCAGCACGGCACGCTCTTCAGGCATGGCAGCCTCCGTGCAACCTTGCATCGCGCGCAGGGCGGTGCGCGCGAACAGATTGAAAGTCACGGAGACGGAGACCGGGTTGCCGGGAAGGCCGAAGACGAGCGTCTCGCCGAGGCGCGCGAAGACCGTGGGCTTGCCTGGGCGCAGGCTGACGCGCTCGAAAAAGATTTCGGCGTCGAGTTCCTTCAGCGCGGCCTTCGTGAAATCGTAAACGCCCATCGAGACGCCGCCCGACAGGACGAGCAGGTCGGAGCGCGCGGCCGCCGCGGCGATTTCGCGCTTCAGTAGTTCCGGGTCGTCGCCCGCCAGCGGCAGGCGCTCGACTTCGGCCCCCGCGAGTCGGGCGTAGGCCGCGAGCGAGTAGGTGTTCGAGTCCCGAATCTGGTCCGCGTCCGGCGTCTCGTGGACGGCGACCAACTCCGTCCCCGTCGCCAGGACGGCCGCCCGCGGGCGCTTGCCGACGCGGACCTCCGCGTGGCCGAACGAGGCGAGCGCGGCCATGCGCGCCGCGTTGATCTCTTCGCCCGCCTCCAAGACCGTCTGGCCCATTTTAACCTCGCTCGCGCGCCTGACGATGAACTGGCCCGCGCCCGCGGCCTCGAAGATTTCCACGCGGCCGTCCTGCTCCTTCGTCACTTCGACCTTCTGCACGCTGTCCGCGCCCGCGGGCACGGGCGCGCCCGTCATGATGCGCACGGCCTCGCCCGGCTTCATCTCATTCTTCCACCCGCGCCCGGCCGCAGACTCGCCGACGACGCGCAGGCTCGCGGGCGCGCCCGCCGTGTCCGCGGCGCGCACGGCGTAGCCGTCCATCTGCGCGCGGTCGAACGGCGGCAAGTCCGAATCGGCCACGACCTCTTCGGCGAGCACGCGCCCGAGAGCGTCCGCGAGCGCGACGCTTTCGGCCCCGAGCGCGGGCGTTCGCTCCTTGACGATGCGGACGGCTTCTTCGACGGAAATCATCTGGGCCATATTTAAGGGGTCAATAGGGCAAATTGGAGACGCGCGCCAGTTCGTTGTAAACCTCCGCGGCGGAGCGATACCTGTACTCGTTGCGCCGGCGGAGCATGATGGAGACGACCTTCGCCAGCTCGCCCGTGCTCCCGCCCGCAGCGACGAGCGCCTCGGCACGGAGGCGCGGCACGCCCGCCATGATCTGGTCGTAGATGAATTGCTGCGGCTGGCTCTCGTCAATCGGCGAGACGCCGAGCATGAGCGTCAGGAGCACCACGCCGAGCTGGTACAAATCCGCCTGCTGCCAGGAGTAGCCGCGGCCCAGGAGTTCGGGCGGGATGTAGGACGAGTAGCCTATGAAAGTGTTGGCGATCTCGGCGGGCGTGACCGTCTGCTTGGAGATGCCGAAGTCCGAGAGCTTATAAATCCAGTTGTGGAAGACCAGGATATTTTTGGGCGTCACGTCGCGGTGGATGATGGGCGAGGTGAGCGAGTGTATGAAGCTCAGCGCCTGCGCGACCTGCATCCCGACGCCGCAGGCGGCGCGCGTGTCGAAGCGGTAGCCGCGCTTGACGAGGTCCGCGAGCGAGCAGTCGGCGCGCTCCATGATGATGACGAGGTGGCCCTGCGCCGTCTGGAAGTACTCGTAGACGCTGACGACGTGCGGGTGGTTCTGGCACTTCAGAGACGAGTTGCACTCGTTAATCCAAGTGGCGATGCTGCCGCCGCGGTTGTGCGGGTTGGGCTTGATGTACTTGATGGCGACCTTCTGCCCCGTCTGGCTAACGGCCCCGTAGACTTCGCCCCCGCCCCCGCCCGCAATCCTCTCCTGAAGAAAGTAGCGGAAGCCCGCCGGGTTCACCAGCACCTGCAAGCTGCTCGTTATGGTCGCCATCGCGCGCCCAACAGTATCTCAGAAAGCGAACGGGGCCGCATCTAAAAACAAGAAGCGGGCGCAGGCAGAAGACGACCCCTGCGGGGATAAAAATGGCTTTTACGCAAAAAGCTCGCTCAATCACATCTCAGGATTTGCGGTGGCATGCCCCAGGCAGATAAGCAGTCGCCACGAAGGAAAATTCTCTCCCGTAACTTTTATCGCTAACCGATGCGTCGCCTGACACAAGCCCTTTCGCTCCTGCTCCTGCTCTGCGCGACCGCCGTCACGTCCCGCGCCGCGGGCCCCGTGTCCGTCGAAGCGGACCTTGACGGCGACGGGCGCGTCGAGCGGATTACGCTGGACGCGGCGCGCGACCCCGCGGTGAGCGTGCGGCGCGGGCGTCGCCTGCTGTGGGAGGGCGTGCACGGGCGCTGGCGTCCGTGGAAGCTGATGGTCGCGGACGTTGACGGCGACGGGCGCAGGGAGATAGTGGTCGGCGTCTTCAAGGCGACGAAGTTCATCCCGCGGCCGCACAACTGCCTCTTCATTTACGACTGGGACGGGCGGCGCGCCGCGCCCAAGTGGCTCGGCTCGACGCTGAGCCGGCCGTTCGCGGACTTCGGCTTCGCCGACACAAACGGCGACGGCCGCGACGAGCTGTACGCCGTGGAGACCAGACGCGACGGCAGGCAGGCGCTCGCGGCCTACTCCTGGAACGGCTTCGGCTTCACGCAGGACTGGGAGCGCGGCGACTGGCTGAAGGCTCGGCTACTCGCGGTCACGCGCGCCGAGATTACGGTTGAGGCGGACGGCCGGCGCGTCACGCTTCGGGGAAATTCAACAGAGGACTGAAACATGAGACGAAGAGAAATTTGTGCCATTCTGCTGCTGTTCGCGCTGCTGGCGACGGCGCTCGGCGGGGCCCGCCCGTCGCCGCCCGCGCCGCAGACCGCTGCCGCCGCGGTCAAGCCTTACAAGGTGTCGCCCACGCTCGCGGAGGTCGTCAACGTGCGCGCGTTCAACCGCATTCGCGCGCTGAGCACGGCCGAGCGGAAGGCGCTCTACGAGAACCTTTTCGTCTCGTCGCCGACCACCCAGAAGCAGTTGTTCCACATCTACGAGGACAACGACTACCGCGACCTGCCTTCGTTCGTGACGACGGACGCGGTGCTGCACCTCTACCACATCTTTTACGACTTCACGCTCCGCACGGTCGAGGAGCAGGCGCTCGCGCCCGTGCTGCGCAAGCTGACCGAAGGGATGCTCGAAGACTCCGTCAAGACCATGAGGGAGCTTTCGGACCCGCAACTGAAACAGGCCGCGCTGAAGAACACAGCTTACTTCGCCGTTGCGCTGCGCCTCCTGGACCCGCAGGCGAGCGTCCCCGCGGAGGCGCTGGCAATCGTGCAGACGGAGCTCGACCTCATCAGGGCGCACGCGGGCTTCAAGGTCGGCGCGATCTTCCCCTACGTGGTGGACTACTCGCAGTTCAACCCGCGCGGCCACTACACGCGCAGCGAGGCGCTGAAGCGCTACTTCGGCGCGATGATGTGGTACGGGCTGACGCCGTTCGCCGTGCGCACCAACGAGGGGCTGAGCGGGGAGCAGATTCGGCAGAGCCTACTGCTCACGCGCTCGCTCTACCGCGCGAAGCTCGAAGGCGAGTGGGCGACCATCTACGAGCCGACCTCCTTCTACGTCGGCGCGGCCGACGACGTGACGCCCGCCGAGTGGAAGACCGCGATGGGGCAAGTCTTCGGCGACGACGCGGGCCCGGAGGCGTTCGCGGACGCAGAGAAGTTCGCGGCCTTCGCCGACGCCGCGCAGAAGCTGCGGCCCGCGCGCATCCAGGCGCGCACCCAAATCCGGCCCAACCAGCCTGCGGTCCCGGACGCCTCCGTCCAACTGCGCTTCATGGGCCAGCGCTACATCCCCGACAGTGAGATCATGCAGCGCCTCTCCGTCCCCGTCCACAGGGTCTTCCCCTCGGGCCTCGACGTGATGGCCGTCATCGGGAGCACGCGCGCGCGCGCGCACCTGGACACTTACGCCAACATCTACAACCCCAGGAACTGGCCCGAATACTTGCCGTCGCGCGCGAAGCTCATCGAAGAGTTCGCCGCGGTGAAGCAGGAGAAGTGGACATCGAACCTCTACTGGAGCTGGCTCTACGCGCTGAAGGCGCTCCTGGAGCCCGCGCCGAAAGGGTATCCCTCCTTCATGCTCAACGCCGCGTGGCAAGACAAGTCGCTCAACACGGCGCTCGGCTCGTGGGCGGAGCTGCGCCACGACACGATTCTTTACGGCAAGCAGAGCGGCGCGGAGATGGGCGACGGCGAGGAGCCCGCGTCTTACAAGGGCTACGTCGAGCCGAACGTGCTCTTCTGGGACCGCCTGCTCGGCCTGACGCGCCAGTCGCGCGAAGGCTTGACGGCGCGCAACCTGCTTTCGGACCAGCTCAAGGACAAGTTCGAGCAGTTCGAGGGACTGCTCGCCACGCTCAAGACCATCTCGGAGAAGGAGCTGCGCGGCGAGAGGCTGACCGACGAGGAGTACGACCAGATTCGGCACATCGGCGGCACGCTCGAATACTTGACGCTGTCCGTGATGACGGGGAACCCTGACACGTGGGAGATGGTCAACGAGACGGACAAGGACATGGCCGTGGTGGCGGACGTGCACACGGGCGGCGCGGTCGTGCTCGAAGAAGGCGTCGGCCACGCCAACGAGATTCTGGTCGTCGTGCCCGTCGAAGGAAAACTCGTGCTGACGCGCGGGGCCGTCTTCAGCTACTACGAGTTCCAGCACCCCAGCGCCGACCGCCTGACCGACGAGAAGTGGCAGCGGATGCTCAACACAGGCAAGACCCCGCCGCCCCCCGTCTGGACGAAGAGCTTTCTGCTGCCGGGACAGAAAAAAGTGGGCGGCAGGCAATAGACAGTGGGGAGTAAGACGCAGCGCGATACGGTAATCATTCGGCCCCGCGAGGGGCCGCAAAAAACTGCCCGCTGCCCGCTGCCCGCTGCCCGCTGCCTTCTGCTGTTCGCGGCAATCGTCTCATCGCTCGTTCTCTCGGTTAAGGTGCGTGCGCAGGATGAGGCGGCGGTCGAGTTGGTCGCGGTGGGGGATATTTTGCTCGACCGCGGCGTGGCGAGGCGGATTGAGCGTGAGGGGGCGGCGCGTGTGTTTGCCGGAGTCGAAGACGCGCTCGCGGGGGCGGACGTGACGTTCGGCAACCTGGAGAACCCTGTGGCGTCGCGCTGCCAGAGGTCTCGGAAGAAGATCAGTTTTCAGGCACGGCCCGGCGCGGCGGACGCCCTACGCGGCGCGGGCTTCGACCTGCTCTCGCTCGCCAACAATCACACGCTGGATTGCGGAGAGAGCGGACTGTTCGAGACGATTGACCACCTCAGGGCGCGCGGCCTCGGCTGGGCCGGGGCGGGGCCGACGCTCGCCGCGGCCGAAGCGCCGACAATCCTGAGCGTCAAAGGAATCAAGATAGCCTTCGTCGCTTTCACGGACGTGGAGCCCTTGAGCGGGCCGGGGAGTGAGGTCTGGCGCGGCGTGGCGCGCGCGTCGAAGTCCGCGCTGAGTCGCGCCGTCGTTGCGTCGCGGGAGCGGGCCGACGTGGTCGTCGTCTCGCTGCACTGGGGAATAGAGTACGCCTCGCGGCCGAGCGGGCGGCAGCGAGAATTGGCACAGGCGGCCGTCGAGGCGGGCGCTGACCTCGTCCTCGGTCACCACACGCACACGTTGCAGGGGCTACAGGCTTTCACGCACAGGAGCGCCGCGGGGACGCGCCGCGCGCTCGTCGCCTACTCGCTCGGAAACTTCGTCTTCGACTCCCCGCCCAGCCTCGGCCGCAGGGTCGTCGAGAGCGTCGTGCTGCGCTGCCGGCTCGGCAAGAACGGCCTCATCTCGGCCGAAGTCCGGCCCGTCTTCATCGAAAAATATCTGCCGCGCGCGGCCGCGCCCGAAGAGGCCCGCAGCATCCTCGCGCGCCTCGGCGAACTCTCGGCAGAACTTGGCACAAATCTGACGGGCGGGCGAGTCGGCCTGCGCGTCGAAGAGGACAATCGGAAGGTCGGCGTAAGTGATTCAGCGCAGGAGGCCGAGTCGCCAGTGGTTGCAGCGCAGGGCGCGGCCGTCCCATTCGAGGTCACATTCCTCGACCAGAGAAAACCCCGCCTTCCGGCAGATGGCGTTAGAGGGAGGGTTGGTCACCGAAGGAAACGCGTGGACGATGTCCCAGCGCCGCTCTGAGAGTGCTTTGTCGAGGACGGCGCGCACGGCTTTCGTCGCCAGCCCGCGGCCCTGAAACTGCGGGAGAATCATCCAGCCGATTTCGTTGATGGCCTCGCCCCGCCACGAGTTTTCCCAGATGCAGACGGTCCCCGCCGCCCGGCCCCCGCCGTCTTCGGGGATGACCTTGAAGACCCAGGCCCGACCGTTCTCCACAGACTCCACGTCGCGCAGCAGCTTCCGCGGCATGCGCTCTCTGGGCCACGGCCCGCCCAGGTGCGCCATCATCCGCGCGTCGCAGTAAAAACTCTCGTAGAGCGGCAGGTCGTCGGGCGTAATAGTTTGGAGTTTCATCGGCGCGGCCAGAGTTTACCTGGGCCACTTTCAGGTGACAACTGGTGATCCGTTTAGCCGCCGCTTTGCGCGTTAACGGGTAGGGCAGGAACTTAACAGCCATCACCAATCGGGAGAAACAAGATGCGGAAAAGCAATCATAAAAATTCGGAGTCCAGGCTCGCCAGAGTGTTGGGCGTCTTCTCACTCAAGCGCCGCGCGCCGAAGGCGGAAGCCCAGGCGGCTTCGACGCCGGAGTGGTCGCGGACCTTCTGGGGACAAAAGCTCATGCGGTCGGTCTCGCTGACGGTCGCCCTCTTCTGTTCGGCCTCAATCGTCCTCGCGGACGTGAAGATCACCACGAAGAGTTCGGCGGGCGGGCAGAGCGTCACTTCCACGACCTACATCAAGGGCTCGCGCCAGCGCACTGAAGGCATGGGCTACACGAGCATTTACCAGTGCGACCTCAAGCGCTCGATTCAGATTAACGACAAGACGAAGACTTATCTCGTCACGCCGCTCGCCGGGGCGAAGGCGGCCGCGGGCCAGCCGGTGAACGCCGCGGGCACGGCCGCGGGCAAGCCGCGCCGCGGCGGCGTCGTCACCTACACGACCAGCGCGGTTGACACGGGCGAGCGCAAACAGGTGATGGGTATGACGGCGAGACGGATTAAGACCAAGACGGTGATCGCCGCGTCCGAGGGGGCGTGCAACCCGATGAACATGGAGATGGAGACGGAGGGCTGGTACGTGGACCTGCCGGGCGGGCTGAGTTGCTCGGCGGAAGGGCCGAACGCGCCGCTGTTCCCGGCGGACCAGTCGGACTGCGTCGACGAGGTGCGCTTCAAGACCGAGGGCACGGTCAAGCTCGGCTACCCGGTCGAGACGACCACGAGGATGAAGTTCGGCACGGGCGACGAAGAGGTCCCGGCCATCGCCACGCCCGGCTCGTCTTCGACGCAGGAGGTCGTGGACATCTCAACCGCCACGCTCGACGCCGCGCTCTTCGACATCCCCGCGGGCTACAGGGAAGTCAAGACCATGCAGGAACTCGGCAGCCCGTACTAAAGAAGGCAAAAGTAAAAAGGTAAAAGTAAGGCGGCCGCGGAGAAACAGGAACGACGCGAAGACATCAACCCTTCGCGTCGTTCCGTGTCTCTTCGTGATTCGTTATTTTATTCGGATTGGGGCAGACGCCACTTGGTGCGGGTGTAAGCGATGCGGAAGCCCTGGCGTTCGGCGTTGCGTTGCGAGGGGCTGCCGGGCAGGGCGCACATCATGGCCAGGTCGCAGCCCCGGTCGGCGGCGGTCTGGAGGCGGGTTTCGAGCAGGGCCAGTTGCGCGCCCTGCTTGCGCGCTTCGGGGACCGTGCTCGCCCCCGCGAGCAGCGCCACGCCCTCGCAGATGCTGAGCGCGCCGGTGGCTACGGCCTCCCCGCCCAACTCCGCCACGAACGAGAGCCCGCCGGCCCTGTGTGCGCTGACCTTCGACAACTCTAGTATGAAGTCCGTCAACTCAGGCATCTCGCTGCTCCATCCTCGCGCGGCCGTCTGCGCCCACAGGTCATACTCGCCCCCTTCGACCGCGCGCACGCGAATGTTCTCGTTGCGCTGCTCGGACAGGCGGAGCCCCGGACGTATGGGCCTGAACATCACGCTCGTGAACTCTACGGGCCGGTAGCCGCGCTCGTTCAGCAGGGCGAGCGCGCTCGGGTCCGCGAGCGGGCTGACCTCGTGGAACACTTCCGCGCCGCGCTCCCTGAAGAACTCTTCCAACTCCGTGAGCCCGGCGTCGGTCACGGGCTCGAAGATGCCCAGGCAGAACGTCTGCGTCAAGGGCGAGCCGACGCCGTCGAACATGGCGTAAGCGCCTTCGACTTCGATCCAGAGCGCGCCGCCTTCCGGGAACGCCTTCAAGCGCGCCTCCACGAATTCCGCGTTGCCCAGCCCCTCCGCCTTTTCGAGTCGGCGCGACAGGGCCAGATCGGAAAATGGATATGACTCTTCGTTCGTCATGTCTTAAATATCCGCGCCCGAAACAAATGGCCCAGTCTCCTCGCCCTCTATCTGGCGCAGGTGGTGCTTCAGGTGCGTGAGGTAGTCCTCGACGACGAAGCCGAGCGTGACGGGCTCGGCCGGCCCTATGCGGCAGCTCACGCCCAGACGCTCTTCGGGAATTCGCCCGATGACGTGCGCGAGGTGGCGGTTGTAGAGCCGCCAGAACTCTACCAACTCCGCCCAACTACTCGACGCGTAGTCCTGCACGCCGACCCAGTGCTCCTGCTCGTACCTGGGGCCGCTGAACTCCGCGCCCTCCTGCGCCCTGACGAAGCGCTGGTGGTTGTTGGACGCCGAATCTATCAGGTGGCCCAGAATCTGTTTCTTCGACCACTTGCCGTCGGCGCTGGCGGCCGCGGCCTCCGCGTCGCTCACCGCCCGCAGGCGCTCCGAGGCCGACTCGACCACCCGCAGCAACTCTTCCGCAACACCTGTCGCCATACTCTGTTCCTCCGTCTCTGTCTCGCGAGGCCGAAATGACGGGACGCCGCGCGGGCTGCCCGTCCGGGTGAGTGATGATAATATATTCGCGCCGCGGCCGACACCGTTCGCGGAAAGCGCATCCAAGCGGGCACGGGGCCGGTTCTTTCGGCAATAGACTCAGCCGGGCACGATCCTGATAACGTTATGAGAAGTATATCGAAATCAATCTTTCGCCCGACCCTGGTGTTGGTCGCCGCGCTCGCGCTCCTCTGCGGCGCGGGCGTCGCGCGCGCGCAGGACATCTCGGGCGGGGCGGGCGGGCTCGTCGTCCGCCGGCCGGACGACCCCAAGATCAGGCGCGGGTCTTCGTCCTCTTCGGCTTCGCTTCGTAAAGAGAACGCGATTGAGCGGGCCAACGTGGCGCGCAGGGCGGCGACGCCGCGCTTCACGGAGGCCGAAGAGCAGTACAGGCTGGCCGCGAGCCTGGACCCGCAAGACCCGCGGCCGCACGCGGGGCTGGGGAACATCTTCAACGACCGGCAGCGCTACGAGCAGGCCGTGGAGGAGTACAAGAAGGCCATCGCGATTGACCCGAGCTACGTCGAGGCTTACTTCCCGCTCGGCTACGCCTACATTCGCCTGAAGCGCTTCACGGAGGCGGCCGAAGTTTACAGCCAGTTGATTAAGCTCAGGCCGGACTACGCCGAGGCTTATAACAACCTCGGGTACATACACAACCAGGCGGGCAACTACGAGGAGGCCATAGCGGCCGGCAGGGAAGTCCTGCGCCTCGTGCCGGAATCGGGCCAGTCGTACATGCAGGAGTACCAGACGAAATTCGACCTGCTGTCGCAGACCCACAAGAACATGGGCAACGCCTACCGGCAGCTAGGCAAGTTCCCGGAGGCGATAGAGAGCCTCAAGAACGCCGTCCGCCTGGACCCGAAGAGCGCCGCCGCGCTCTTCAACCTCGGCGCGGCCTACCACGAGGCGGGCAGGTACGCGGAAGCCGCCGAAGCCTACAAGGAGACGCTCAAGGTCAGGCCGGGGCTGGCGCAGGCGCACTACAACCTGGGGCTCGCCTACCTCGCCGCGCGCGACAAGGCGGCGGCGCGCGAGCAGTACGAAATCCTCAAGGCCATAGACCAGAATCTGGCTGGCGATCTCTTGGCCTTCATCAACCGTTAAGCCGGGAAGGTGTCATGACTGAAGATAAAGATTCGGCCCTGGGCCAAAACGCGGACGACGCGGAGCGTGAAGCGCTCGAAGACGAGATAGACGAGACCCTGAAGGCGTCGTTCCCCGCGAGCGACCCGCCCTCCTGGACGCTCGGCACAGACCACGTCGTCGAGTCGGCGGAGGATGTGGAGAGCGACGAAAAGGACGCCCCGCCGCGGCACTGAGGGCTCGCGTCTTTCATGCCGCGCGACGAAAAGGGCCGGGCATCAGCTTGCGCTACTGATGCCCGGCCTTCGTGTGTCAGGAGCGGGGCGGCCGTTCGCCCGCGCCCGGCGCTTCAGGGCGACGAGAGGAAGTTGGCTATCGTTATGTTTTCGTTCAAGAGATTGAACGACCTGCTGGCCGGGGAGAAGGTGCGGCCTTCCAGCGACGGCGTCAGCGTGTAGTTGCCGCCGGCGGGCACGCCCGTGAACCTGTAACGGCCGAACTGGTCCGTGATGGCTATCTCGGACTGCGAGCCGCTCAGCGTCACGGTGACGCCCGGCAGGGCGTTGGCGTTGGAGTCCAGGACCACCCCGCTCAGGATGTGAATGTCCCGGATTCCCATGAAGTCGATTGAATCCCAGCTCCCGCTCAGGCTGGGGAAAGCGCGGGTACCGGGGAAGAAGCGGAAGTAGGGCTTCTCCGGCGTGATGAAGTAAAGGCTGCCGTCCTTCAAATTCCTGAATTGATACCTGCCGTTGCCGTCGGTCTTGACCGCCCCCTTGCGGTCGTCGCCGCCGAGGTTCACGATCAAGCCGACCATCGGCTGGCCTTCGTCGTCCAGAATTTGTCCCCCTATGACGTACTCCTTCGGAGCGCCCTTGAAGTTCAGAGTCTGGTTGCCGGGCAGGCCGTAGAACGTGCGGTTGCTCGGCGTGAAGCGGAAGTGCTGGCTGATCGGGGTGACGGTGAAGTTGCCGTCGGCCCTCAGGCCGGTGAACTTGTAATAGCCCTTGCTGTCCGTGCCGCCGTTCTCCGTCTTCGCCCCTTGCAGCGCGACGGGCAGGTTGGCGACGGGTGCGCCGTTCTCGTCCGTCACCCGCCCTGTAATCTTGTAAAGTGGCACGGCCGCGAAGTCCGCTTCGTGGTCGCCGTTCAGCCTTAAGATTTTCCGGCGCGCGGGGCTGTAAACGTAGGTCGCACTGGGCGTCGGGACGACTCGATAGTTGCCGCCCGAGAGCAGTTTCGGGAAAGTGTAGTTGCCGTCCAGGTCGGTCGTCGTGGTGGCGATCTTGGAGCCGTTGATGGCGACTTTGGCGTTGGCGACCGGGTTGCCTGCGCTGTCGGCCAGCCGGCCGGAGATGCTGGCGACGGATTGCGAGCCCGTGTAGCGGTAGTAGAAGGCCCCGAGCAAGGTTGCCGTGGTTTCGTAACAGCGCTGCTCGAAGCTCGCGGCGAAGTTGACGAGCCGCGGGCTGGCACCCGAATAGTCAATGTTGATTTCGTGGATGGTGAAGCTGCCGACGGTGCCACACCCTCTGTGGTCACCGGAAACATCCAGATTCGTATTATTCGCCGCGAAGCTGGGCTTCTTGACGTAAGACCCCGGCGCGAGGTTCTTGCCGAGCCCGGCCGTGCTTAAATCAACAGTCCACCAATGATCAAAATTTCCCTGGACGGCGGAGAATGAAATCGTGTCGATGATTCCGTCCCCCGTGTTATCGGCGAGTAGCCTCACGGACAAAGTGGCATTCGAGGGCTTATACACGTAATCCTGGCCGCCGCTGATGTACTCGCCCTCGTCGCCGCTCATGGTGAACTGCGTGACGAGCGGCGTGGGCGTCGGCGTCGCCGTCTGGGCCGAGGCCGAGTGCAGGCAGATAAACAGACTTGCCAGCGCCAGTATGAAGAGGGGGAGCCGCCGGGTGTGGGGAACGAGAGGCATAATAATTCTCCGGTCGAAGAGTCGAATGCGTGGAATTCTCCTGGAATCAATCCGAGAGGTGAATTAAAGAAAGAGTTAGGAGGGCGCGTGATTTAAGGCGACCAACTCTGCGAAGCTCGGCAGCGGGCCTTGCAGGGCGTCGGGCCGCCGCGGGGGAGCAACGGCGGATAATACTGTTTCCGCCCATTACTGTCAAAGGGGCCTGCCACGCATTGTGAGCGCGGACGGTGTTGCCCTCGCGTGCGACTTTCTTTATCCTCTGGGTGCCGCCCTCTATCGTCGGCGCGGTCGTAAACCGCGAATGAGTTGAAACCTGCTTTCGACGGCTCGCGTTTTACGATTCAAGATTCACGAACTTATCGCCAGGAGAAACACGATGCCTACCTTGAAACGTCTTTACACTTACGCCATCGCCGCGCTCTTGGTCGCCCTCTGCGGGGCGCAGGCGCTGGCACAGAATCCGCCGGTCCGCCTGCCGCGCCAGAGCCAGAAGGCCAGCGTCACGCAGGCCATCGGCGTCACGGACGTGACCATCACCTACAGCCGCCCCGGCGTGAAGGGCCGCACGATCTGGGGCGACCCGCCGGCCGGGGCCGGGGGCACGGCGACGCTCGACGACGCCCGCGCGCGCCCGAAGGACGCGCCCATCGTGCCTTACGGCCACGTCTGGCGCACAGGGGCCAACGAGGCGACGACGTTCGCCGTCACCGACGACGTGCTCGTCAACGGCCAGAAGCTCGCGGCCGGGACTTACAGCCTGCACACCATCCCTGCCAAAGACGAGTGGACGATCATCTTCAACTCGGACGCGGGGCAGTGGGGCAGCTTCACTTACGACGAGAAGAAGGACGTGCTGCGCGTCAAGGCCAAGCCGCAGCCGGCCGCCGACAATCAGGAGTGGATGCACATCAGCATCCCGGAAGTCACGCCGAGCACCGCGAAGATCGTCTTGCGCTGGGAGAAGATCGTCGTGCCCTTCACGGTCGAGGTTCCGAACGTAGAGGCACTGATGCGCTCCAGGGCCGAGGCGGCGATTGCCGCGAACCCGACCGAGTGGCGCATCCCCTTGCAGGTCGCCAGCGTCTACGCGGGAGAGGGCAAGTGGGACGAGGCGATGAAGTGGGCCGACCAGTCCATCAAGGTCAAGGAGACCTTCCAGAACCTCGCGAGCAAGGCGAACATGCTCTACAACGCGGGCCGCAAGGACGAGGCCATCACCCTCGCCGAGAAGGCTGTCGAGCGCGGCAAGGCCGACAAGGTCGACACCGCCGGCTTCGAGAAGCGCCTCGCGGACATGAAGGCCGGGAAGTAAGGAAATGAGGAAGGCGGAACGATGAATGATGAATTAAAGGCGACTGCTTTCTAATTCATCGTTCATCGTTCCGCCTCCCTTTTACATCAGCAGCGTCTCGACGCGGTGCGCGTGAACCATTAATTCGCAGGGCGACCAGGCGAAGACCGTGAAGCGGCCGTCCTGCGAGGCGACGAGCGCGACCGAGCCGCGCTGGTCCTGCACGAACTGGGCCGCGGACATGTGGCGCGTTCCGCCGATCTGCGTGGGGTGCACGGTCTGGGCCATGTTGCCGACCACGGGCTCGGTCACGACCACCTGCTCGACCTGCGCGCCGCCCTCGCGCCGCCCTATCTTCGCGCCGAACGCGAGCACCTCGAAACGGTCGCTGAGGACGGTCGCGCCGTCCACGGCCGTCAGCCCCGCGGTCGCCTCGACCGCGTCCTGAAACGACTCCTGCCACAAACGCTTGTCCCTCTCTTGCGGGCTCTGCCGCATCAGCTCCGACAGCTCCGTGAACGGTGGGTCCACGGAGTAGAGCACGGGCCAGACGATGGACTCGCGCCACTCGCGGGAGCCTTGCGGGACGACGAGCAGTGAGCCGCCGCGCCCGTGAGCGCGCATGGAGGCGGCGAGCTGGACGAGCGCGTTGACGGAGTCGTCCTGGGGCGCGGGCGAGCCGAAGCCCAGCAGTTGCGTGAGCAGCTCCGGGCAGTCGGGCAGGCTCGTGCCCTTCTCGTCCACCTCTTTAATCTGGTCGCCCTTGAGGACCACGACGTTGACGAACTTGCCCGTCTCCTGCCCGCGGCGGTACTTGACGACCAGCAGGCCAGGCTCTATCACTTCGAGCACGAAGCCTAGTTTCGGGATGTTGCGCGTCGTCCCCCAGACGCACAGCTCGTCGCCGTTGTGCCAGACGCCGAGGTGTATGCCGGGGCGCTCCACCGCGGGCGCGAGCCGCGCCAGGGCCGCGGGCGTGAGCGGCAGCTGGTGCTCGAACCTGAGCGCGTAGCCGGCCTGGTCGGCGGGGAGAAAGGCGAGCGAGATTTTCGGGGAGAAGCCCTCCTCGCGCCGCAGGCTGGCCCAGAACGCCGTGTCTATGATCGTCTCTATCGCCCGCGCGCCGGGCTGCGGGGCCAGTCTCTCGCCGGGGGCGCGGCGGCGCGCGGCCGCGAGGCGGCGCTCGAAGTGTGCCAGTACGACGCCGGAGACAATCCGCGCCGCGGGGTATGACGGTCCCGTCATGGGTTGATGACCTCTGTCATTTCAGTCGTGAATCGGAGCCTGGTCGGCACGCGCGCACAGTATAAACCCTGCGGCGGACTCACGCGAAATTGCTTATCACTTCTTCGAGGCGTCGTTGAAGGCGGCGTCGACGGCGGGGCCCACGACGTAGCTGCGGAAAATCATTCTCCTCATGCGGGAGTCGCCGGCGAACGCTTTCTGAAACTCGTCCAGGTTGACGCTCTTGCGCGCCTGCTCAAGCGTCTCGCCGCGCGCGACCGCCGCCTCGACCTGCCGCTTGATTGACGCGAAGAGATTAGCCATCAGCTTCAGGTACGAGTCGTCGCGCAGGATTGGCCCGTGGCCCGGAACGACGGCGGCCGGGCGCATGGCAATCAATTTCTCCAGGGTCGCGGCCCAGTCGCCGGGGTGCGACTGCGGGTTGCCGACGTAGGGGACGGGCCAGATGACCAGGTCGCCAGTAATGAGTACGTGCTCTTCGGGCAGGTGGACGACTATGTCGCCGCCCGTGTGGCCGCGCCCGAGCGAGAGAATCTCTATCGTGCGACGGCCGCGGTGGAGCGTCAGCTTGTCTTCGAGCGTGACGGACGGGAGGACGATCTGGGCCGAAGGGTTCTCGGCCATGTAACGCTCGGCGATTCTGATGTCGCTCGCGAGCGTGGCGCGCTCCTCCTCGTCCAACGGCCCGCCGAAGGCGCTCTCGTTCTTCTCCAGGCGGCGCTTGAGCGCACCGATGAAGCCCGGATAGCCGTCGGGCGACATCGCCAGTTTTCGATTATTCAGGCCCGCCGTGGGCAGGTATTCGAGCGTCCTCGCGTGCGCGACGAACTCCGCGCCTGGGAAGGCTTCGCGGAAGACCTGGTTGCCCATGATGTGGTCGTCGTGCCAGTGCGTGTTGACGACGTAGCGGACGGGCTTGTCGGTCAACTTCCTGAGCGCGGCCAGCGCCTCCCTGGCGGAGCCGGGCGTGAGCGTGGTGTCAACGACGACGACATCCTCGTCGTTGATGATGAAGACGCAGTTGCCGTTGACCGTCAGCCCCGGCGGCTCCTTGCGTATCGCGGCGTACACGCCGTCGGCGACTTTGACGACTTCGAAGTCCACAGATTGGCACAGTACGGCGGGCGGCGAGAGAAGAAGCAGGGCGAGCAGACAAACGCGTGCGAGAAACATAGAGTCCTCCGGCGGCAGTCGTAGAATATTTCGGCGCGAACAAGTGCCTCTACGATTACTGCCGCGAATATGTTTAAGCGACGTTCGGATAGGGCGAGCCGGCGGGGCCGGCGAGTTTTTAAGCCTTGCGCCTCTCCAGGAGTTCGTCAACGGAAAGCCTCCCGGCCCCGTGGAAGAGGAAGAAGAGTCCCGCGGCGATCATCACGAGCGGCGGGAACATGCCGGCGAACGTGTCGCCGCGGTGGGCGATGATGATGGCCGCGACGAAATTGATGATGAACGGGATGGACGTCAGCCGAACGAACGCCCCCAGGAGAATCGAGACGCCGCAGATGAACTGCGTGTAGACGGAGAGGCGTGCGGCGAAGGCCGGGTAGGGGACGCCGTGCGCGGCCAGGAAGCCCTCGAACTCAAGCATACGCTCGCGGCTCAAAATGTTGTCCTGCACGCCCCAGATGATGAACGAGCCGATCACGAGGCGCAGGAAGACTGCGCCGAACTCCCTGTGCTTTTTAAAGAACCCGAATCCTGGCGAGTCGTGTCTCATCTTTTTCTCCGTTCGCATATTGTCTTTTGAATTGTCAGAGCTGCCGGCGGCCGTAGCGTGCCTCGGCGGGGCGCGAGAAGTAAAGAGAAATGTGATGAAGCGCCGTATAATTCGCTTGAGGCGCGGCGTGGCGTGATGAGCACCCGCGGCGTCCGAAGGATTGTCTTGTCGAAATGACCAGGCCCGGCCCCGCCGCACGGCATTGTACTCCGGCCCCGCGCCGAACTATAAAAAGAGCATGAGACACACATCAGCCCGCGCCCGCCGCTTGAGCGCCGCGGCGGCGCTCGTCCTCGTCATCGCTCAGTCAGTCTTATACGCGAACGCGCAGACGGCCCCCGAAGCGCAGCTTGTCGAGCGCGGAAAGTTTCGGATTTACAAGTTGCAGTACCCTGTCGGCGAGGAGAGTTACGAAGTCAGGCGCGACGGCGCGGGGCTGTTGATGCAGTCGAAGTTCGAGATCAACTACCTGGGCGACGCCGTGGCGCTCGCCGCGACGCTACGCACGCGGCAGGACTTGAGTCCCGAAAAATTCGAGATTAAGGGGCGCACCTCGACGCGCTCCGAGATAGACGCGAGCGTCGAGATTCGGGAAGGGAAGGCGAGCGTGCGCGAGGGGCAGCAGACCCGAGCCGTCAAGCTGGACGGGCGCGCCTTCCCCACGGGCGGCCTCCTGCCCGTCTCTCTACAGACGCCCCTCTTCCGTTATCTGAAACGCTACGGCGCGAAAGACGCCGTCGAGACTTTGCCCGGCGGGCGCGTGAGCTTCGAGCGCCGCGGGAGCGACCGGGTCAAGGCGGGCGGCAAAGAAGTGACGCTTGAGCGCTACAGCGTGAGCGGACTGATGTGGGGGCGCGAGACGGTCTGGTTCGACCCCGCGCAGCAACTCGTCGCGGTCGTCAGCGCGGACGCGGAACTGGACCGTTTGGAGGCCGTGCGCGAAGGCTACGAAGCGGCGCTGCCCCTCTTCGTCGCGCAGGCGGCCACGGACGGCGTCGCCGACCTGGAGAAGATTTCGCGCGGCATCAAGCCGCGGCGCGAGGGGCGCTACGCCATCACGGGCGCGCTGCTCGTGGACGGCACGGGGAGAGCGACTGTGCCAGATTCCGTGGTCCTGATAGAGAACGGGCGCATCACGGCCGCAGGCTCGCGCTCGGCCGTCCATGTCCCGAAGGGGACGCCCGTCTTCGACGCGCGCGGCAAGACGATTCTACCGGGCCTCTGGGACATGCACGCGCACGTCGAGCAGGCCGAGTGGATACCGGCCTCGTTCGCCGCGGGCGTCACGACCATGCGCGACGCCGGCAACGAGCCCGAGTTCATAGTCCCTTTGCGCGAGGCGATCAAGGCGGGCCGCGTGACCGGGCCGCGCCTGCTGCTCGCGGGCATCGTCGACGGCCCGCCCAACGCGCTCGGCAACCGCGTCGCCCAGACGCCGGAAGAGGCGCGCGCCATCGTCCGGCGCTACCAGGAGATGGGCTACGAGCAGATCAAGATTTATCAATCGCTCAAGCCCGAACTGGTCCCTGTCGTCACGGCCGAGGCGCACCGGCTGGGGATGACCGTGACGGGCCACGTGCCGACGGGCATGAACGCGATTGAGGCGGTGGAGGCGGGGATGGATCAGATCAACCACGTAGGCTTCCTGCTGCGCGTCATGCGCGGGCGCAACTGGAAGCCGCAGCCGGGTGTGACGCCGCCGCCCATCAACCTGGATTCACAGGAGGCGCGCGAGGCCATAAATTTTTTCAGGGAGCGCGGCACGGTTATAGACCCGACGATGGCGCGCGGCGAGTTGAACACTCACTCCCTGAAGACGCCTTTCGTCGAGTTCGAGCCGGGGATGGAGAAAACTCCCGCGTCGCTCGCCTCGATTCTGAACAACACGGGGCTAGCGCCGGACGTCGCGCCGCGCGCTGCGGCTTCGATGGCACTGGGGGCGAAGTTGACTCTGGCGCTTCACAGGGCCGGTGTGCCAATCGTCGCCGGCACGGACCTGGTCGTTCCGGGCCACACGACTTACCGCGAGTTGGAGCTTTACGTGCGCGCCGGGATGACGCCGATGGAGGCCATACAGTCCGCGACGATTGTCCCGGCGCGCGTCATGAAACTGGACAAGGAACTCGGCACCATCGAGGCGGGGAAGACCGCCGACCTGATAATCCTTGATCGCAACCCGCTCGAAAACATCGGCAACCTGCGGAGCGTGCGCTTCGTCATCACGCGCGGCCGCATGTACGAATCGGCCCCCTTCTGGCGCGCCGCCGATTTCCAGCCGTGAGGGGAAGAATATAAAGTTCGGTAACGCGCCCCAGGTCAGTACCGCCTGCGGCTCCGCTCGAACGCGAAGCCGCACGAAGGAATAAACTCCTTCGTGCGGCTTCGCGTTGTGCGCGTGGTCCGTCTTTCTTACATTTCTCTACCGCGGCCGCCCCGCTTGATGGAGACGCCGCCGTTGGTCGTGTGGATGCGCAGGTTCGTGCCGCCGCCGCCGAGGTCAAGCGAGAGGCGCTTGGTCTCGCGCGTCACCTGGGCGATGGAGGGGCTGATGTCCAGCCCGCCGTTGACCGTCCCCGTCTCAAGGTGCGCGGAGTAGTTCTCCGGGATCGAGACGCTCAGCCCGCCGTTGGTCGTCTTCACGTCGAGCCCCTCGCCGTCCCAGTTGTTGCCCGTCAATTCGACGGCCAGGCCGCCGTTGACCGTCTCGCCGGAGACGCTGCCGCCCAGACGCTTGAGCGCGACGCCGCCGTTCGTGGCATCGAACTGGACGCGCCCGTGAACGTCTGAGACGGAGATTCCGCCGTTGTGCGTGCGCAGCGCAAGGCTCGACTGGCGCGGGACGAATATCTCGAAGCTCACGTCCCAGTGAGCGTTACCGCGCGGCTCCGGGCCGGTGGCGCGAATCTGCCCGCCCGCCGTGCCGAGCTGAATCTGCGAGGCCAGGTTGTCAGCCTCCGCCTGCGTCCGCGCCTGCGTCTGCACGCGGTAGCGCACCAAGACATCGTTGCGCTCCCAGCCCTTGACGGAGATTCCGCCGTTCTGTGACGCGTCCACGTCGAGCGCGCCGCCGCCCGGGAGCGTCTGCTCCTTAACTTCGCAGTGGCGCGCGCGCGAGCCGTCGCCGTAAGAGTTGCCCTGGTCGCGGCAACTGAGCGAGTAACGTGAGCGGTCCGACTGTGCCAGCGCCGCCGAGGCCGCCAGACAAAGAAGCGCCGCCCCCATCAAAATTCTTCTCATCATCTCGATTCTCTCCTCAAAAAGAATGGCCCTCTGAAACGAGGTAACCCCAATTTTCGCCGTCCTACAGTGCAAACACCGCGCGCCCGCGTTTTGTGGCAGAAAATATTCGCGGCCCCGCCGTAGCAAAATTCCGCAAACTTCTTTAAGCTGTCCCGCAACGAGTGAGGAAGGGAACTGGGGGATGCTCAAACGATTCATGGCGGCCGCTCTGGTCGTGACCTTGTGCGCGGGCGGTGTGCTCAGTCAGGCGCGGCGCAGGCGGCAGGCCCCCGCGCAGGCTGAAGGCCCGCTCGTCAACATCATCCAGGTCGATTTCAAGAACTACACGTTCCCGCTCAACGGCAAGGCGTACAAACTGATTGACGGGTTCTACGCGGAGGCGGCCGGCGCGGACGCGCAGTGGGGGCTGATGATGGCGGACGGCCCGTACTACGGCGACCTCACGGGGGACAAGAAGGAGGAGGCCGCTTTCGTCTTCCGCTACGGCCCCGTGGGCGGCTTCAACATGGCCGAGGCGCGCGTCTACACGCTGCGCGGCGGGAGGGCCGAGCTGCTCGCCACACTGGTCGTCGCCAACTCCGTGGACTGCGAGTTAGACCACTACATAGACGTGGACGACGGGATGCTGAGGGTCGAGCGCGTCTTCGGAAGTGGCACACAATGCGACCACAACGAGGTCACGCAGTACCGCTGGGACGGCAGCGGCTTCATGCCCGTCGGCGAAGTCAAGACCAGGCCGTGCCGTTGCATGTGAGACGAGCGCCGGACGCGCCCCTGCCGCCGAGCCGGCGGCGATTCGCTGAGCGTTATGCTGCCGCGCCGTATGGTATTCGCGCCGGGGAATTCAACTGCGCTGGAAAGGCTCTTCTAAACTAACCCCTGAGAGGCTGCCAGATGAACCGTTTCTTTTGGGCCTGCGCTCTGTTCGTACTGCTGCTCGCCGGGTGCGGCAAGAGTTCTAACACCACGAACCAGGCCGCCAACACGCCGCCGCCCGCGGGCTCCTCCATCGCCACGTCGACGCCGGCAAGCGAGTCCAAAGACGATAAGGGTGACGACGAGGAGGAGGCGGCGGAGGAGACTGAAGAGGAGGGCGAGGGCGACGTGACGGGGGCTTACTTCCCGGCCGGCCCCTTGCCGCCGGAGTTCTCGGACATAGAGCACCTGAGCCTCGCCACGATAGACGCGGAGGGCAAGCCCGCCGACCTGAACGGCTTCATACGGCCGAAGGAAAGATCGGCCAGGGATTACAAGCTCGCGGACCCGAAGCTGGAGGGCAAGTTTCTGACCTTCACGACCAGCGCGGTCAAGGGAGTCAGCTTCAGCTTCGAAGGCGCTTTCGAAAGGTTGGATGACTTTTCGAAGAACCCGCCCGCGAACGACGAGCTAATCCTGAAAGGCACGCTCACGAAGCTGGAGGACGGCGAAAAAGCCGCCCTCACCAGAGTCGCCTTCACGTATTCGGCCGGCGGTTAGGAAGTTTTCGACCGCCCAGGTAAAGACCCTGAAAGGGTCGAACATGATAGCCGGGGGCGGCGCTCGCTCACGCGCTCGCTTGCCCCCGGCTATCGTTCGACCCTTTCAGGGTCTTTCCTTTTGCCTTACCTTCGCTACTCGACGACGAGGACCGAATTCACGTGCCCCCGGCCGTCGTTTCTCTTCTTCGGGTTGAGGGGGTCAAGCAGCCAGTCGCCGTCGATGATGAACTTGTATTCGTACTCTCCCGGCGGGAGGTTGATCTTGCAGACCCACTCGTTGCCGACCCGCGCGAAGAGGAATTGCGACTGGTTCCAGTTGTTGAAGGAGCCGGCGACGGCGACTATTCTGGCGTTCGGGGGGGCGCTGAGTGTGAAGGTCACGTTGCCGCGCAGGCTCGGCTGGTTGAGGGCCAATTTGCGCGCGCTGATGCTGCTGTCCCAGGAATCAAGTCTGAGGCCGACGACCCGCCCGGCCCTGTCGCGCAGGGCGGAGAAGACGAAATCGGAGTACGTGTCGGCCAGGCGCATGTCCTGCGCGAGCAGGAGCCTGCGCTTCGACGCGTGCGACGGCTTGAGCCACAGCTCGCCGCGTTCGAGTGTGATGTCCAGGATGAAATTCTCTACCCTCGTCGGGTCAACCTCGTACCTGCCGGCGAACTCCGTTAAATCCGCATGGTTCATCGAAGCCGGAATGAACGCGGCCGACACTCGTGTGGCCTCTCTTTCTTGAGGCGGCTGCGGAGGCAGGGGCGTGGCGTTGGGTTGGTTAGGTTGATTGACCAGCGCGACGATTGACGGGCCGCTCTGCTGCTCGGGCGGCGGCATCTGCTCCAGCCGGTCAGGCCCGGCCTTGACTTCGACCGGCGCGGGCGAGCCTTCTTTTACCTGCGGCGGCGCGGCCTGGGGCGGAAGAGGCGGCACCGTCGAAGCCCTTACTTCGGCAACCTCGGCGTGCTTACTCGGAGCCGCCTCGGCGTCCGCCACGATAAAGCGGGGGTCGGCTTTGCCCGCCGACGAACTCTTGTCCTGCGAAGGCGCGTTGCCCCCGTTGATTATCCCGGACGCGGCCGAGAGGACGAAGAGGACAGCGACCACGGCCCCCAGCAGCGCGCGGTGCAGGACGGACGGAATCCGGCTGATGTCCGCGGCCATGATTCGTTTGAGCCTCTTCTTCAGGTCGGAGCCGGTCGCGCTGGAGAGGCCGGACTTCAATTCCCACCCCATGCTGTGCCGGCAGACCTTCGTGATGCCCGAGACGTAAACCTTCGAGTCGCCGCTCAGCCTGATGACCGTGTCGTCGCAAGACTGCTCGCGCTCGGCGAGCAGCCGCCTGTCGAGTAGCCAGACGAGCGGGTGAAACCAGAGCAGGCAGCAGACCGTTCGCTGCACGAAGCCCACTAGATTGTCCCAACGCTCAACGTGAACCATCTCGTGCATCATGACGGCTTCGAGTTCGTCGTCACTCAGGCGCTCGGCCACACCTTCGGGCAGCACCACGACCGGCCGCAGCGTGCGCCACACGCCCGGCTCCGCGATCTCCGGCGAAACCACGAGCGTTACCTTCCTGCGCAGGCCGAGCCACGAACTGACGCGCCGAAGGGTCTCAAACTCTCTGCCGCAGCGGGCGACTCTCCCGGCGCGCACGGCCGCCGACAGGAGCCTCCTCTGTCTCAGCCAGGAGCCGAACAAAATGGCACAGCCTGCGAGCCAGACGAGGGTGAGCACGCCGTACCAGTGGCCCTGATCATGTACGGCGGCGACGTAGGCGGCCGCAGAGGTTTCGCCGCTCGGCGCGAACTGCCTGGCCGCGGAGACCACCACGGGCTGGCTCGCCACCGGAGAGAGAAAAGGCGAGAGCGCCAGCCCGGCCGCGGGCGAGCCTGCGGCCGGGGCGAACAGTCCGTCAATCCCCGTCTGCCTGACGAGCAGGGCCAGGACCGCGCCCGGCACGACGAACTTCAGGAGGGTGACGAGCCACAGCGAGTAGCGCACGCGGGCGGGGGCGCGCGTCAGCGGCGCGCAGACGATGAGCACAAAGAGGGAGAAGAGGGTCGCTTGCCAGAGGTGATTGCCAAGCAGGGGCCAGCCCCACCTAGACCATTCCACAAACGGCTCGTAGAAAGGCATCGCTCGCTGCTCCTTTTGACGGCACAGACTTTTACGTCCGGGCCCGCTTTTTGTTCCCCTCGCCTTTCGCGGGAGGGCCGTCCTGCTTCAGGAGGTCGCTCTCCATCTCGCGCACGTCCTCCAAAGACAGTTTCCCAGTCTCCACCAGGTGCGCCATCAGCGGCCTCGCCGAGCCGCCGAACAGGTCCAGCAGCTCGTTAATCAGCCTGCGGTGCGTGGACTGCCTGGTGACGGCCGCCTCGAAGATGTGGGCGTTGCCGATCTTCTTGACGCGGCGCACGGCCCCTTTCTCTTCGAGGCGGTAGACGATGGTCTGGACGGTCGTGTAGGCGGGCCGCTTCTTCTCTGGAAGCCGCTCCTGAATCTCCCTGACGGAAGCTTGGCCCAACTCCCACAAGGCGGTCATCAGCTCCAGTTCGAACTTCGTCAGCCTGACGGTTTTTTCTTTAGTCACATCCCCTCCTCAATGCAACTACTACGAAGATGGCTAAAAATACGACTATTGTAGTAGGCTGTCAATACTTTTGCCGTGCCGAGGGAGGGGAAGCGGGCGGGCCGGCTCACTTACTTGTAGGTCAGGATGAGGAGCTGGTCTTGATAGATCAGGCGGTAGAGTTCGTCCGCGTAGCCCGTGTTGGTGGTCTTGAGGAGGGCGTACTGCTTGATGGCCTCGTCCTTCCTGTTGACGCTCAGGTAAGCCGCGCCCAGGTTGTAGTGCGCCTCGTAGTATTCCGGGTCGAGGCGTATCGCCTGCCTGTAAGCGTCGATGGCTTCCTTGTAGAGCTTCGCGCCGGCGTACACGACGCCCAGATTGTTGAGGCTCTCGGCATCGTCATGGTCCAGGACGACGGCGCGCTCGTAAGACGCGATGGCCTCCCTGGTCCGGCCGAGCTTGTGATAAGCCAGCCCGAGCCCGCGGAGCGCCGGGGCGAAATCGGGCCGGAGGGTCAAGGCGTCCTTGAAGGCCCGCACGGCCTCGTCGTAATGGGCCAAATCCGTGTACGCCACGCCGAGGTTGTAATGAGCTTCGGGGCTGTCGGACTTCAGGAGGATGGATTGCTTGAGGGCTTCCACGGCGGCGCGGCTGCGGCCCGCTTTGTAAAGCGTCGCGCCCAGATTGTAGTGGGCCGCGGCGTAATCCTTCCGCAGGCTGATCGCGCGCCCGAAGGCCGCGACGGCCTCTTCGTACCTGCCCAGCGCGCTGTAGGCCATCCCCAGGTTGTTATGCGCCAGCGCGTAATCGCCCTTGAGCCGTATGGCCTCCCCGTAAGCCTCGACCGCCTCCTCGAACTTTCCTGACCTGTAGTAGACGTAGCCAAGGTCGTTGTGGGCCAGAACAAAGTCCGGCCGGATGGCGACCGCCCTGCGCAGATTCCTGACGGCCTCGTCGTACCTCCCCTCGTCGGCGCGGGCCATGCCGAGCCTGTGATAACTTTCCGCGCCCCGCTCCGCCCCCGCTGGGCCGGAAGCCTGCGCCCTTCCCGCGAGCGGCAGCCACACCAACGCGACGACCGAACAGGCGGCGAGCCAGAGTATGCGCGACTGAGCCATGACGACCTCCCGAAAGAGCGGATACTACATTTGAGGCCCATGCTACGACAGTTGTAGTAGCAGCGTCAAGACTTATTTTTGAGGTCAAAAGAGGACGAGGGGCAAGCCGCCGCCTGCCCCTCGTCGCATGAGTGTTTAAGATTTGCTTTAGCCTGTGTCGGTGGGCCTCAGCGACCCTCGGCCGTTGCGGGTCGCGGCTGTGAAGTCGTCCCGCCGGAGTACCCTTGCGCGACGACGTACTTGTCGCACTCGCTCGGCGAGTACACGTCGTTGCCTTCGTTGATGTCTTTGAACGCCGCCATCGTGGTCGTGCCGCGCTTGCAGCCGTAGCAGTCGCCCAGGCCCAGAGAGTGCCCGAGTTCGTGCGCCATCAGGCTCGTCAGCGCGTCGAGGTCCGTGACGGCCGGGCTGATGATCATGGTCGCGCGCATCACGCCGTTCGACATGGAGTACAGCCTCAACTGCCCCAGGCGGTCTTTCCCCTTGGGCACGCCGCGCAGGACCGTGATGCTCGCGTCGTCTTCGGCGACCGCCTCGCGTTCGCCGCCCTGGATGAAGACGACCTGAGAATTTATCTCTCGCAGGGCGTTGTTCCAGTTGCCGACGGCGCGCGCGAGGGCCGCGGCCTCTTCCGCGCCGAAGTCGCCCTTCAGGTAGTAGAGCCTGACGCGCGCGTCCGGCCTCCAGCGCCAGCCGAAACTTTCGGTCGCAGTCTTTCCCGGCCGGCACTGTTTCGGCATCGCAGCCTCGCCGCCCGGCCCGCCGGCAGAACTTACAGGCCCCGCCCACGTCAGCAGGGAGAGGCAAGAGCTAACCAGCAGGCCGTAAAGAAATGTTCTCTTCCTGTTCGGCTGCATCGCGGCCTCCGTTTCGGAGTCGAAGAAGTTACTGGCACAATTTGCCAGCGCTGCGGGAGACGACTTAGCGGCGGGCGAGGCTCGCGCTGTTGACCGCGCGCATGGTGACGGCCACGTAGCTGCGCGCCGCGCCCGTGCGCTTGGCTTCGTTGTCGCTCATGAGCTTGAAGACCGCGGTCTGGCCGGGCTTGAGCAGCACGATGGCGTCGTAGTCCACGGTCTGGTGGCCGCCGTTGGCCCTCGCGTCCACGAACCAGGACAGCAGGCTCACGCGGTAGTAGCCCTGCTCGCCGGGGCGGCCCTGGAAGACGTTGATCTCCGTCCGCCGGTCCAACCCGCTCAGCGCGCTCGCCGAAGCGTGGCTCGCGTTAATCATTCTTCCTTCCGCGCCCGAAAGGTTGCGCTCCAGGTTCAGTTCGGCAACTTCGCCCAGGAAAGAGGACGCGGACTCGCGCTTCCTGATGCTCGCCACGCCGGCCTTCTCCAAAGAGTCGAGCTTGGCGACGAACTGCGTGGCGCTCAGGCTCGTGTAGCTCGCGCTGCGCCTGACACCGGCCTTTTCGGAGATGAACGCGTTCGGGTCGTCCGTGGTGAAATAGGTGACTTCGATCTGCGACTGAAGATTCTTGTCGACCGCCATGAGCGGGCGCGTGCCGAACGTCTCGTGGTCCAAGCACGACGACTGCGCGTTGGCCGTGAGGGCGTTGACCGAGCTGAGGGCCAGGAAGGCGAAGGCTGCGACTAAGCATTTCTTGAACATCAAATTATCTCCTTTGGTTTTCGTAAGGCTGACGGCCCCGCTCGTAGCGAGGCCCGAATGGGCGGCGGACCCGCATGGGCCGCGGGCGCTTTCTCATGGCCGCGCTCTACTGGCGTGAGCGCGTTGACGGGCAGCAACGTTGACGGCCGAGACTCTTCGGCCCCGGACAAGGCGCGCTCCGGCGGAAGCGATTTCCGCACGGGCGGGCAGAGTCAGAGGCGTTCGTGGGCTCAGGCCGCAGGAACTCTCAGTTAGTCTGGTTCAGTTTTGGAAGGAGATAATTGAAAAGGGAATCATCAAAGCAGGGGCGCAAAAGTTGAATGATTCCAGCCTCAACTTCAAAAGCCGCCCGTGAGAGAGTGAGCGCGGCTGGAGAGAAGTCTTCCCATGTCGGAGCAGTGGAAAGTTTTGAAGTCCTGGCTCTTTCCAATTGCCTTCGGCAACCAGACAATCTCTCGCAAAAAGGCGCTCGAATGAAACGCCCCTCGAAGAGACTCACGGCTTTGCGTCCCCACCTCGCGGCGGGTTTGCCTTTATCGTGTGCAACCGTCTTGTAAAGATCATTGCCGCGTGATTGCCCGCAGGGCAACCAACGACTTTACTAGTAAAGTATGTTTCGGCGCTTTTTGTCAACAGTTAGTTTTTGAGCCATATTTCAAGGGATTTTTGGCCGAAAAAGGCTCGTTCGTCGCAAGAAAAGCCGGCGCACCCCTGGCGGAGTGCGCCGGCCCGTCTGATGATTCATCGCCTTCTTAGCGGACTCTGACGCGGCTTATCAGAGTAGTCTGGGTCCTGCCGTTCGGCAGGATGCGGACCCTGTAAGTCTCGCGGAAGAGCCGCCAGCCCACGCGCACGAGGCGCGTCTGCGTCGTCACGCGCACGCCGCCCCCGCGGTGATTCCAGCGCCCACCCCGGCGGTTGCGATTGCGTCTCCCACGGTTCTGCCACTGCGGCTCGGGCGCGTTGGCGGAACTAGTGACACCGGCCGAGACGGCCGCCCCCGCAGCCTTCGCCTCCGCGGGCGAAGCGACGAACCCGAACGTAGCCAGTGCCAATGCGAATGCCAGTAACCTCTTCATGACCTTTCCCCTTTACTCCAAAAAAATTTGGCCGGGCTCCCCCACGCGCATCAATTTGATGCTCACTGGGAGAGCCCGACCTACCATTATTGAAGACGACCACCCGGGCCGGGCGGTTACAATTTTCCCTTCACGCGCGCCGCCCTAAATTTGTGCCTCAAGGCGTGTGCGCGGGGTTCTTCTTGGACGAGGGGCGCTTGCGCTCGGACGAGCGCGTGCCGCCGGCCTGTTCGTATTGCGTGGAGTCTGGGCCATAGGTGGCGCGGAAGCCCGAGCGCGCACGCGCGATGATGTTCGCCACGTCGTTCGACAGCGCGTTCGCAAAGTTTTGGCATTTGTAACCACGCTCCCCGAATTTCCAGGAGCGCCGTTAGAATCTCGGGAAGCCAGTTACAACTTCGGGAACGCCGTTAGAAGTTCTAACCGCCCTCCCCGAAACTCCAACCAGCCTCCTCGAATTTCGGGAAGCACGGCTGAACATTTCAACCGTATCCCCTCCCGCCAGCGAGGCGCGAGGAAGGATTCTGGCGGGTCTGGTATCGTCAAAGTAATAAGCATCTGTTGGCTATAATTTTAGTGCTGGCATGGATATTTATAGCGGCGGGCATACTCGTTAGGGGATTAAAATAACGCCCCACCTTGCGCCCTGGTTTTGATTGTTATATATACCAGTTATGAGCTTGCCTTATGACAAAAACGAGGACAGTAGAATGGCGGAAGCCAATAAGTTGATGGATGAAGCCAAGACGTTTCTGTATATGGGGAAGGTCAGGGAGGCGAGAAGAATCTGGGATAAAGAACCTTTGAAGGATGACGCTGTATATCACGAAACGTTTTGGAATAAGATTTACGAGGAATGCTATAAGCAAGGCTATAAAAAAACTTCGTGGTGGAGACGGCTCCTGGGCAGGTAATTAAAAGAACCCGTTAGGGGCCTCTCTACTGTGCTTCGAAAAACACGCACACCCTTCGGCTTCCGAAGGGTGTGCGTGTTTGATTTACAGCATTGAGTGGCGGGGCCGGCAGGACTCGCGCCCGCGGACTCGGGGGTGCGAGGTGCGCCGCGAGTGTGTGGAGTGTTAGTCTTCCGGCGTTGACTGTTCGCCTTCGTTCTTTTCCTTACTCGGCGCGGGAGGCGCGGGGCTTTGGGTCTGAATCTCTGGACCGGGACCGGGCTCCTGGAAAGCTCTTTCCAAGAGTTTGTCAAAGGCGATCTTCCACTGGCCGTCTTCTTTGACGAACGGCATCGTGTCCCATTTGTCCCCCTGGCCTTTGAGTTCGACCGTCGCCGTGTCGCCCGTGATCTTCTCGTTCCGCGCTTCGAAGGCCGCGGGCAGCTTTGAGTTCTCCTTGAGGGAATCGTCGAGCGACTTGCCGCCGAGCTTGGCGAACGCGTCCATCATCTCAAGCGACTTTTTCGACATCGCGTTCTTCATCCCCTGCACGTCGCCCGCTTTCGCGGCGTCGTAAAAGGCTTTGGCCGCCGCCGTGGGTGACGAGCCGGCAGACTTACTGCACGCGCTCACCAGCAGCGCGAAAACAAGAAGCGACGTAATGAATGCATATATCTTTCTGGGCATCTTTAATCTCCTGACGGGTGTTGGGGTTCTCTACGACGTGAAATCTGTGCACATGAATTTGCAAAGAAGATTAAGTGATTGAGAACGCGCCAGAGAGTATCACGCCGGAGTGCTCAGGTTCAATCTAACTCGACCGATGCTTGGCCCGGCCGACCAGAACGCGGCGAAGCAGTTGCGAGAGTTGAAGGGGCAACAGGAGCGCGAGTAAACGGTGAGTGTAAAAGTAGAAAAGCGCGCCTGTGACGAGACAGGCGCGCTTTCCAAAGTGGCGGAGCCGACGGGACTCGAACCCGCGACCTCCGACGTGACAGGCCGGCGTTCTAACCAACTGAACTACGACTCCGCAGGGAAAACCTAATTTTCAAATCTTCTTGGTAGGCACGGAGGGATTCGAACCCCCAACCTCTTCCTTGTAAGGGATTCGTAATTACCGTAACCCTTACTCCTTCAAAGCATTTTCATTCTACAGATTTTCGCTTCTCTGTCAAATCAGCCGCTCTACCTTTTGAAAAGGTAGATGAAAAGGTAGAAGCGGCATTGAAAGGGAAGCGCGATGCCGAGAGAACGCAGAGGCTCAATAGTTACGAAGGATGGAAAACTTTATGCGCGAGTGAGGTTCAAAGACGCAAGCGGAAAGCAACGAGACATTTGGAAAAAGGCTGCGAGCAGAGGGGAAGCGCGGAAAATCATTCAAAAGCTACTCCGCGACTTGGAGACTCTAACGCCTAAAGAATTAGACGCCGCGAACATGACGTTCGCTGACTTGGCTAAGCATTATCTTGAGCATTACCTACAGCCCGCCTCTTACGTCGGCGGAAGGAAGGTTTCGGGTTTGCGTTCGCTAGTGACTGCACGGACTGTAATCAAGCCGCTGGTTGAACACTTCGGTGGTCATAAGCTGAAAGCCATTACTTACGGCCAAATCCGAAGCTATAAGAAGATGCGGCTAGAGACTCCGACTCGTCGGGGCGGGCAGCGTACCATTGCGACCATCAACAGGGAACTTGGACAACTGCGGCGTATGTTTCGGATTGCCGTTCGTGAACAATGGATGCCGCGAAACGTGTTCTCAGAGGGTGACGCCTTAATAAGCCTGAACGACGAGAACCACCGGACGCGCATCCTGTCGAGAGTTGAAGAAGCGCGGCTTTTAGCCGCCATTGATTCTTACCCGCAACGCGCACACATTAAAGGGCTGGTCTTGATAGCCTTAGATTGCTCGCTAAGGCGCGGCGAGTTGTTCACCCTGAAATGGTCAGACGTTGACTTAGAGAGCCGAACCATTACAGTCCGGGCCTTCAACGCGAAGACCGCGAAGAGCCGGACTGTAGCTATGACGATTCGCGTTTATGAGTGGCTTCTACGCTGGCGCGAAAATGTGACGGATGAAAACTCGCATGTCTTCAACGTCAAGGTGACAATCAAAACAGCGTGGACAAAAATATGCCGCGAGGCCGGAATAGAAGACTTCCACTTTCATGATTGCCGGGCGACTTGCATAACCCGGATGATTGAGGCCGGGATGCCTCACGCTACTGTCATGCGGGTGAGCGGACACAGCACCCTTAGCTGTGTCTTTCGCTATATCCGCGCTGATAATGATACGGTCTTTCGTGCCGCGTCTGCTTTGGAAGCCTATCTCGCTCAATCAGCCGAAGTACAAGCCACAGCCGTGCTACAGCTAATCAACTAGGGAAGTTTTTATTAACTGAAAAAGGAAAGCCAGCCCGATTTTCGGCTGGCTTTTTTTAACCTCTATTGCAGTAAAATAAATCCGTCGCATTTTTGCTTATCAGGTCGCTAGCCTTTAAGCCTAGTGAAAGGGAAATCTAATGCCACAATTCGCATTCTTGCCTTACTTTCCTGATGATGATATTGACCGAAAGATTAACAGAGTCCATCTATTCAACTTTGCAAAGTATGGAGAAAAGTATATCCCGAACGCTGACTTAAGAAAGCGTATTGATGAATACTGTTCCCTTTACGTTGATTACATGCATAAGAGGTTAAAGACCCTAGCTATTGCAGTGATTGACGACAACTACAATTTTGATGTCCTAACTGATGAGCAAGCGCAAGACCTTTATAGATATGCAGTTGCTCTTTTGTTTTGTAGCGTCCTCAATAACCAAATCAACAGTGTATGTGTGAGTGAACAATTCAATATGGCGATTCAGCCATTTGCACTAAATCCGTCAAAATACGATTACATTTCCTTTGAAACCGGAAGCTATCTTCGCAATTTGAATACTCAGTCATTAGAAATGACTAAGTTCGTTAGACCTAGCTTCGTTCCTAGTAGCACGTTCCCATATCGTTATGATTCTCTTCTGATGAATGCTTTTGCAAATATGGCGGACGCACATAATCCAGATGATATTAGATATTTTAGGGTCTTAGATTGGGTGCGGTACGCTTACTTTAACGCTGATGGATATAGTCCAGAGAGCCGACTCGTGATGATGGCGACTGCGTTTGAGATTTTCTTTGACCTGCCTCGCTACAAAAAGGAGGATGAATTTGCAACGCGCTTAGAGACATTATTAGAAGTTGATAAAATGCCAGTATATGGTGAAGACGGCAACACTATTCAGACAGGCTTAAATCGAATTACAAAAGCGAACGCTCTAGGCAAAGATAAGACCAATACCATTTATGGCTGGTGGGCGAGGGATTTTTATGACCTCCGCTCAAAAATCGTTCATGGAGTGGACATAACCAACACGGACATTAAAAACCATAAAGGCGAACAGCATTTCGTTATCGCGCTAAAGATGCTGCGGTTCTGCTTTTATAGGTTGCTCGAAGGTAAGGGGCATGTGATTTATAAGAAGTATTCCGAAATTCCTACCCTCGAAAATATATCTTGGGAAAAGATTTATATAGAAGATGAACTACGTGAGATTGAAACGTTAATTGATTAGTTCGTTTCCCACATTATAGACAATTATTACTTTGCTCACGGCTGAGTTTCAGTTGTGAGCATTTTGTTTGGAATGTCTAAAAATAAATCTTGACGTGAGTGATTATGCCCCCCAAACTTTATAGACAAGAGAGGATAGCAGAGCATAGGCAACAGCCTGTATTTAGTTTTCCCGCCTTGTATAAATTGTTGAATAAATTACCACTTGGAGGGACAGACGATAGGCGCGCGAACTTGCTGCGGATAGTTGCAAATCGGTAAAATAAGGTCGAAAAGATAATAAAGAGAAAGGCGAAAGTGGCTTAGTTTTCGACGCCTAACCACCTTCGCCCTGTCCTCGCCCAAGCACCGCTTTGTGCGCTACAAGGGGCGGCGTGTGCGCCGCTTTCTGTCTAAATGATACCGGAAGGCGACAGCACGTTCAACCTTATAGGAGTAATTGAAATGATACAGGATATAGAAAATGCACTACTTACAGAACGAGAAGCCGCCGGTTTTTTCGGGTGGTCAGTTTACACGATGCGCTCAGTTAGAAAACGCGGCGAGATTGATTACGTTCGATTCAATAACCGAACTATCAGATACACGATGAAACAGCTAGAAGACTACAAGCGACGACATTTCAATCAGGCCGTAGTTGAAGAGAAGGGGGAAGTGTAATGAGACTTACCGAAACGAAAAAACGTCAATACATTCAATCTCCTTTCAAGAAGGGCAAAATCACTTGCCAAATTTGCGGCAGGACTGACCGCTATCACTGCTCAGTAACGGTTGATGGCTCGCTCGCTGTGTGTAAATACAAATGGAGCGACCAGCACGCTAAGGATGGAAGGTACATTCATATTCTAAACCCTAATAACAGCACGGCCCTTTATGTTGGCGCTCCTTCTGTTCAAAAGACTGAGCCTAAGAAAGCCGATGCCAAAACTTGCGATGCTGTTTATATGGCTTTGCTCTCTTATTTGAAACTTAATCCTGAACACGCAAACGCGCTGTTAAATGAGCGCGGGTTATCTGATACGACTATTGCTAACAGGCTTTATGCTTCCGTTCCCGATAAGGCTAGAGGCCATCGTTTAGCGCGTGCGCTGGCTCGGTTCTTCGATTTAAGAGGCGTACCGGGGTTCTACTATCAAGATGGGCGCTGGCAGTTGAATGTCTCGTTCAAAGGCTTCTACGTCCCTTACAGGGATGAATACGGGCGTATCGTCGGTTTGCAGATTCGCCGCGACGGGAATCAAGAGCCGAAGTATTTATGGCTAAGTTCGGCTGATAAGCTGGAAGGAGCATCGCCCGGAGCACCGTTACACTTTTCAAAGCCCGACCTTACTGAACAGAGCGGGGAAGTGATTGTTACCGAGGGCGCATTGAAGGCAGACCGTATAAGCGAATTTGCTTATGTGGCTACTGTGGCATTAGCAGGCGTGACGGCGATGAATCCCGAAAAGTTTACTGCTCGAATCAAGCATGGATTACCTAAGCTGAGAAGCGTACTTATCGGCTTCGATATAGATTGGCAAGAAAAGCCGGAAGTTAAGGCTGCGCTGTTTCGCTTGAAACATACGCTTGAGAAAACGGACTTAGCAGTAAAAATACGAACGTGGTCTTCATCATTAGGCAAAGGTCTTGATGATGTGCTGTTTCAAGTTGGAGGATAGCCTAATGGTAATGGACAACTCGATATTTACTGATTATTCAGCAGAGGATTTTGAGCAACAGTATGGTGATGGCTCAAATAATCCGGCAAGCGAAAGCCAGACGGAGATTACTAACGAAACTAGGTTAGGTCTTACGTGGGGCGAACTGTCGAATCATGAGTTCGAGAAGGTAGATAAAATCCTTTTCGGTCTGGTTCGGGGTAACGTCGGGGTAATGTTTGCCGTGACCAATTTAGGAAAGACGACGATTTCCTTAAATCTCGCTCTGACCTTAGCGGCGGGTAGGACGTTCCATCCTTTCATTAAAGACAATGGGGGCGAAAGCCGACGTGTGTTGTTAATTGACGGCGAGAGCACGCAAGCGGAATTAAGGGATGATTTGAAAATAATGATGCGAAGTTGGACTCCTCAAGAACGCGCCCTCGTCGAAGAAAATTTATTCATTATCTGCGATGAAGAAATAAATGATGAGCCTCTTAATCTTTCCAGTCCTCAACACTTGAAGGCAATCGCGGAGTGCGCTCGCAGTTTTAAGCCTGACTTGATTATCGTAGATACGATGTCGGCATTGTTCACGTTAAGAAACGAGAGCGATAATGCTGAAATAAAAAGGGTCGTCATGCAGCCCTTGAAGAAACTCGCCAAAGACGCCAAATCAGTAGTGTGGATGCTACATCATATTGGCAAGCAGAATGAGGATGGAAAAACGACTGTCGGCGCGTACCTCGGACGCGGTGGCTCTAATATCGGCGGCTTGGCACGTACCGTGACGGCGTTGAAGAAGGATACTTTGGATGCTGAGCGGGTAATCTTTTCGGTCGAGAAATCCAAAGGCTTTCGGCTAGAGCCTGTGATACTGCGTCTTGATGAAGAATCCCGCTGGTTCGTGCCGACGAACGAGATAGTTCATCCCGCGCCGACTAACTACGAGGTTGTTCTCTCGACCGCCAGAAGTTTTGGGCGGTTGGTGAAGCGCAAAGAAGTGGTAGATGCTCTGGACGGAAAAATTTCAGACGCTACTATTACTCGTTGCTTGAGTACGGCCGTTACGCGAGGGGATTTAATAAGTCCGAAGACTGGCTATTACGCCCCGTCAGAGGAATACACGCAGGCCATAGAAGAAGCCAGTAAGATAATGTAGCGCGGTAAAATGAAACTTGCTCACTTGCTCACGTCTATAGTGGAAAGTAAGTGAGCAAGTTCTATTAACGCGCTAATAAGGAATTTGCTCACTTGTTCAAATCATTATAGACGTGAGCAAGTGAGCAAGTCGCTGTAAATAGTTGTTTTTATTTACCTTAGACTACTTATTGGAACAGCCACATTGCTGGCGCTAAGAAATATGTGAGCAAGTTTAGATGCTTTGGTCTTCACAATCTTATTTTTTGGTCGGCCTACGCCTTGTATAATTTTGCTCCGACCCATTAACGACCTCAAGCAGTTTTTCCACCCCTCCTATTTTTTATACAAACCGGGCTGCCTTTTACGCTTATACAAGTCAGTCCCACTTCTATAGGCCCAACCCCAACGAAAACAACGATTAGCCGCCATATCAATGGAATCGAGAGACTTGTGCAAGAGACTTGAGAGATTTTTATACAGAATCAACTTGGCGCTCCTGCGAGGGCGTCTGTCGCACTCAACGAAAAAACACTCACTTATCGAGATAAAAGGAAATCATCCGCTCTAAAGAGTTTTTATACAAGCCGTATGTACTCCCAAGAAAGATAAAAAATGATGGATTGGAGCGGGCGTCTTCAAACAGACGCAGGCGTGAGAGTTGAAAGGTTTGCTCGCAAATTAAAAAGCAAGGCCACCGTGAACACACTACGCCTATAACTGCCGTCTGGGGCGGCAGCCCTCGAAACCCGCTCAGATGAAAGCCTTAGATGAGCGACAGGATAAAGAGCAATACTTCTGTCACGGCATCCGTTGATTCGACTCCGTTCTGAATCTCGCCCGCCGCCGTCGCCTCTGACGTTGTCGGCTCACCCGTTATCCCGCAGGGGATGTGCCCCGCATAAGCGGATAGCGTGAGGCTGAGCGCCAGAATGATTCCGGCGCAGAATCGGCCCAAATGTCTCATTGATTCGCTCCTTTAGAAAATCCTTGCAAGGATTTTTGCAAGCAATCAGAATAGAGCAGTTTTGACGACTGCTTGCAAGTCTAAGAGCGAAGGCATAAGGTGTTATGCCGTTCTGCAATATTCCCGACTCTCACTGGAAAATTTTACGCATGGACATACAAGCCTCACTTCTGCGCCAACTGGAAAACCCAAACTTGACCCGCGACCAGCGGGCAGAGTTGCGATGTGAACTCGCTAGAGAGTTAGAAGAGACAGGAGACTACGAGGCCGCGCGCCGAGCCATGAGTGAGTTCTGGCAACGCGTCGGAGAGCGTCCGCGCCTCGACGGGCTAGAGGCCGTCACGACTGGCGAAGTGCTCTTGCGTGTCGGAGTCTTGACGGGATGGATAGGCAGCCATAATCAAATCACTGGCGCGCAGGAAACGGCGAAGAATCTGATTGGCGAGAGTATCCGGGTTTTCGAGTCTCACAACTACGCCAAGAAGGTATTAGAAGCACAAACGGACTTGGCCTATTGCTACTGGCGCGAGGGCGCATACGATGAGGCCCGCGTTATCCTTCAAGAAGTTCTAGCGCGGCTGACTACTGACAGCGAGTTAAAGGCTAAGGCCGTGGTGAGATTCGCTATTGTGGAATGGGCAGCCCGACGCCACGCCGACTCGCTGCAAATCTTGACGGAGGCCGCCCCGCTTTTCGAGAAGATTGCCAGTCACACTATTAAAGGCGGATACCACAATGCGTTGGCTGGCGTGTTGGAAGACATAGGTACGTCTGAGCAGCGGGCGGATTATCTTGACCGGGCCTTTATCGAATACGCGGCGGCAAGCTACCACTTTGAGCAGGCCGGGCATAAGCCTTATTGCGCTAATGTCGAAAACAATCTCGGATTCCTCTATTTTAAAGCCAACAAATTCACAGAAGCCCATGAGCACTTGGACCGCGCACGGCGTTTGTTGGCGAGCATGAAAGACCGTTGCGGCGTGGCTCAGGTTGACGAGACACGCGCCCGCGTCTTTCTTGCCGAAGGGCGCAACCATGAAGCCGAGCACGCGGCGAGCGCGGCTGTGAATGCTCTAGGTGATGGCGGGCGGCAATCACTTTTAGCAGAAGCCCTCATCACGCACGCTACGGCTCTTGCCCGCCTCAGACATCACGACCTTGCCCGCTTGAACTTTCTCCGCGCGATGGAAGCCGCGCACCAATCGGGCGCGCTTAATGACGCTGGCATGGCCGCTCTGACCATGCTTGAAGTGTTGAGCGACCACATAGAGATAGACGAGATGCACACCGTTTTCGAGCGGGCGTATTGTTGGCTCACTCCCTCGCAGCACATTCCAACTCTACAGCGTTTACTCCACGCCGCCAGCCGCGTACTCTCGGCGGGGCGAAGGTATAAGCCCACGACGCCCCGCGAAATGAGCCTCATCACAGAGCCGGGAACTGCCACGCTTGATGAGATAATGCGCCGCTTCGAGAACAACATCATCCGGCAAGCACTTGAAGTCTCGGAAGGCAGCATCACAAAGGCCGCTCACCTGCTCGGCATCACGCACCAAAGGCTCGGCTACATTCTGGAAAGCAGACAGAGAGATTTGCGGTCTGTGAGAACTCCGGTTAAGCGTCGGCAGAGTGTTATTAAGAAATTGCCGGAATGATTCCTGCCCAACGGAAAATTATCCTGCCCAACAGAACGAGGTTAGAACCCTTTGATTTCTTCCTCACATTCGTGTGCCAGTTACCGGAAATGAAAAAGATGCTCCGCTCTTATCACTTAAGATTAAGTGAGCATTAATACTCCTGCTATCAACCTCACCGGAAATCTTCATATCGAAAAACTGCTCATTTATAGGGACACTTGGTATCTTGAATTCGAACCTTTTATCTTGGACATTGAAATCGGTTAGGTGGGCTATCCCTTCTTCTGTTTCTAATGTGCCATAGATATGATTTCCGTCTTGGGTGACTGTAAGGTTAAAGTTCACCTTCTGGTTGTTAGGGAACTGAGCTTGAAGTATCCACGTTCCGACTAGCAGACCATTCGCTTCTGTGTTGCTAGAATCTCCGCTAGGTTGCAATCTGAATGGGGAAATTGCTGCATCAGTCTCGCCAAACTTGAAGACGATATAATCATCATCTTCGTGCTCAGACTTTTCTAAATTAATCTCCGTTATCAACTTCCCTTGTTCTAAATTGATGGCAAATGGATTCCTAGACGGAAGAGTATTTTCCTTATCAGGGACAAACCCGTAATCCTCTAAGAACTGCTGCTGGTTTATCGTACCGGCTAATAGTCCAAGCAAAGTTCTCGCGGATATTTTGACTTCCTTCATACCATCCATAATCAATTTTGCGTAAAACCCCCATCCCTCATCCAGCTTGCCGAACTTTTTGATATTTGAGACTGCGCTTCTGGCGTCAATTACAGGAATCGGAAATAGCCTGTCCAGAGTAAATAGTTTAGCTCGTAGGTCTTCACTTAAAGCCTCGTGTAACTCATTCTCGTAAAGCTTTGTCTTTACCTCGTATCGCCTCTTCCCCGCATCAACATCACCTTGAATATCAATAAAGATAAGAAGCACGAAAGCAACGCTTTTATTTTGGCGGAAGAACTCCCTGATTACCATTTCGGTGCTGATAATTAACTGGTAAGCGCCTGTTTTTCTAAAGTGGAACATGGCGCTCCCGCCATCACAGACTATAATCCCGCGCGTCCCTTCAAACTTAGCTTGCTTTAACTTACGAACTTTTCCTCTAAGAGCATTGTAGATAGGGTTCTTAACTAAATTATACGGTATATCGTTCGCCGGGAGGTGCATTGTGAATCGTCGGTTTTGAGGGTTATATTCTAAACAGACATCAATATCTTTTGTCTTGACGTAATATTGCTCAGGGGAACTTGGATTCTCTCGGACTCTTCTTAGAAAGCTCTTGAAATTATTATTGAAGAAGTCTTTATGAAATCTATTTCGCTCAGGAACTTTAATGTCTGGTTTTTCTCCGAATGATGATGATTCCATGCGGTTGAAGTGAAGGATAAAGGGGTTTAGGCTTAATCCGAACTTCTCTATCTTCTCTTGTAGTTCCGCTTCAAATGCCTTTACTGGTTCTTCCTTCTCTAAGCCTTCGTCGGAGACTGTTACAATGTCAGCAATAAAACTCTCTTCCTTATTAGTCCTTGATGTAAAGAAAACGTCAGGGTGTCTTGTGCCAAACTTCTTTTCGTGAATCACCCTCCCGACCTTGTTGAGGACGTTTAGAACCACAACCTCCCATTCAAAAGAGAATGTCTGCTCTTCGACATCGTTCAGTCTATCTATGTGGCATTGAGACTGTTCCTCAGTAAGAACAGTAGAGGCATTTTCATCTATTAAACGTTGGAGGGTTCTACGCGAAAATAAGGTCATTTAATTACCCTAAAGCCTTAATGAGCCTTTCAAGTTTTTCCCATTGCTCTAAATGAATTTTGTCTGTCCTCACATTTGCGATGTAAGTTGGCCTAGCTGATTCGTCTAAAGGGTCGTTTGGATGGCGATGTTCTTTTGAGATAAGAAAGACAGCGTTATCAACCTCTTCAACAAACATGGGCCAACGCTCTGGATGGTTTCTTGTGGACAAGACTACGCCAGCCGTTATTAACCGCTCGGATACTGTGAGTGGTTCTCTGTTTCTGGTGACTTTCGCCGCAGAGTGGAGTTGCCTTAAAGTTGCCTTTCTTTTCTTTGTCCAATCGGCTGGCAAGTATCCCAAATCAATTTTCGCCTCTACGATGGCAATTAAAGAGTTGGCGCGAATCAAAGCAATATCAGGGTAAAATGTTTTGGTTTTGGTAAACTCAGGTCGCCAGTATGAGATTGGATAATCAACTAAAATGTTTATATCGCGTGGAGTATAAGTAGCAATCAGGGCAGCAACTTCTTCTTCAAACTCACTCGATGAGGCAGATGCTCTGCCTCGTGTTATACGTTCGCTTATTGCTTTGCTAACCTTTTTTCGCTGGAAAATTTCGACCATGTTTTCGATAAGCCGAGTAACATCGTAGATGAAGCTGCTCATTCGTCCCCTCAGAAAATCATCTTAAGCGGCTTGGTCATAAATACTGTGCTCCGCGTCAGTGTAAGCAGAATAAATATGTTTGTAGGCTAACTCGCACTTCTCTTCGTAAAGCTCTTTCGTGTAAGTTGCCGGGAGAGTATCGAAAACTTCTGCAATCGTCTCTTTAACTTCAGCGCGGGCTTGCTGCTTTAATCTCCAGTCTAAAACAAGCTTCTCGCGCTTTAGAGTGTGCAATAAATCCTTTGCGACCTTCTTTACTTCCACTTCTTCTTTCTTGGTCAACTTCGGTTCTGGCTTCGTTAAAATGTCAAATAGTGCAAGCTCTTCTTCTTCCAGTTCTTCTCTGATATGTCGTTGCTCTTCTTCCGATAGGCTCTGCGCGAAGTTCTTCAAATCTTCAAAGAACGTTTCTATATTTTGGCTTCCAGCATTGTATTCATCAATCATTTGCTGAAACTTTTGGAGGTAATCAATGCGCGAGTGATTTAGTTCTACAAGATACTTCAATCTGTGCTCGATTAACCCGCGCAGCTTTTCGGCTTCTGTTCGCTTGTGAGTTGATGAATTGAAACGGGCGCTTAGAGTTTCAAAATCAATCTCGCTGAGATTAACCAAACCCGCCGATTCAAGGTCTTGTCCGACGGGCGCATTAATGATGTAGCCTTCGGTTGCTATTGATTCATCAAGCAGACTTTCAACATCGCGCATGATAGCTGAAATGTCGGCTGGTTCGGATAGAGAACGAATCTTTTGCAATAATACTCCGAAGACAACGGCATCATGCGCTACTTCATTCACGGCTTTGTCCGGCAATATAGCTTTATAGATGCGAACAACTTGGTTAGCTTTGAGCAGGAAGGCTTTCTTTTCTTCTTTCGTAGCAATTAGAGCTTCGACAGCATCATCAAGCAGTTTCACCCGCTCAAACTTCGTAGCTCGCTGGATTGCGCCAATATCAACGCTCTTGCTCTCGCAGTAAGCACGCGCCTCTACGATTAGTGTTTTAAGCTCGTCAACTAGGGCTTGTTTGTTTTCAATCGGATTGTCTAATAGCCCGCCAGTAGAACCCAGAGCAGGCGCGGCATAGATGGCGAGTGCTTTTTGAAGGTCACGAAAGACATTCGCATAATCAACAATCAAGCCAGCAACCTTGCCCGGAGCGACACGGTTTGCTCTTGCGATAGTCTGCATGAGCGTGTGATTACGCATAGGCTTATCAAGATAGATAGTTGAACAACTCGGCACATCAAAGCCCGTTATCCACATCGCGCAGACGAAGACAAAACGAAACTTGCTGTCAGGGTCTTTGAAAAGCTCATCAAGGTTTTCGTTGACCATCCGGCGACGATGAGGCGTTATATCAACGCCCTTCTTTTGCAAGTCCTCGATTTCGTTCTGAGATTGAGAGACAACAACCGCCATATCAATCTCTTCCATTTCTTTGACGAGAGATTCAAGGCGCGGGCGTTCTTCATCTGTGGCGTTCGGGAGTTGCGCTTTGAGACTTGCGAGTTTAGCTTGCCAATGCTTCTGTACTTTGTCGTACATCTTCACGGCTGTAGCCTTATCAATGCAAATCATCATCGCTTTGCCTTTATATCCACGCCCTAAAAAATGTTCGACCACATCGGCGGCGATAGTTTCAAGACGTTCATCGCGGGTGAAGATTTGGTAATCACGCGAGAACTCACGTTCAAGCCACTTTTCCTGCTCTTCGTTAATCTCTGCCTCTTCAAGCAACTGCTCCATGTCTTCATTTAGTTGCGGATTGACGAGTTGCAATTCAGGGACGCGGTTTTCGTAGTAGAGCGGGACAGTTGCGCCGTCCTGAATTGATTGGCGGAAGTTATAGACGGAGACGTAATCGCCAAAGACTTCGCGTGTCCGTTCCTCTTCGCCTTTGATTAAAGGCGTACCTGTGAAGCCGATGAAAGCGGCGTTAGGCAGCGCGTTTCGCATATTCAAAGCGAGCGTGTCGTATTGGCTGCGATGCGCTTCATCTGTGATAACGATTATGTCTTTGCGGTCTGAGAGCTTCGGATATTCCTTGCCGTCCGTTGTGCGGAATTTTTGAATCAGGGTGAAGATATAGCGGTGGTCTTCCTGCAAAAGCTGTTTCAGATGTTCGCCGCTTCCGGCTTGCGCTTCTGCCTCGCTGATAGCTCCTGTGGTAACGAATGTTTTATAGATTTGCTCGTCCAGTTCGTCACGGTCTGTGACGACGGCGAAAGTCCAGTTGCCCTTAATCTTGCGTAATATCTTTTGGGTAAAGAAGACCATCGAAAGGCTTTTGCCTGAGCCTTGCGTATGCCAGAAGACACCTAAGCGCCCTTCGTTGTTCTCAATCTCGCGGACGGCTTTAATTGCACGGTTTACCCCTAAGTATTGATGATTCTTAGCAACCTTCTTAACTAGACCGCCCCGCACTTCTTCAAAGACTGTGAAGTTCTCAACAATGTCCAAGAAACGTGCAGGCTCGCACACGCCACGTAGGACGGTTTCGAGCGAGATAACGCCTTGTTCTTCTTCGTCTGAAATCTTCTTCCATTCAAAGAAGTGTTCCCACTCTGCCGTGAATGTGCCGATGCGTGTTTTGCTACCGTTTGACAGGACAATGAGAGAGTTAGGAATAAAGAGTTGTGGTATCTCGTTCTTGTAAGCGCGCAGATTGTCTCGATAGGCGTTTTCAATCGCCCTGTGTGATGCTTTCAATTCTATGAAAAGCAAAGGCAAGCCATTGACGAAGCCGAGCAAATCAGAGCGGCGTAGATACAAGTCGCCTTGAATCCAAAATTGAGAAGCGAGAAAGAAGTCGTTGTTTGCAGGGTTCGCCCAATCAATAACTTTCAGCGTCTCAAAGGTAGTGCTGCCGTCTTCACCCTTAACTGAAACCTTCACGCCGTCTTTTATCAATCGATAGAACTCTTGATTAGCGTTGACGGGAATCATTGCTGAGCGGTCACGGGTTAGCTCTTCGATGGCTTGATTGTAGGCATCATCGGGCAAGTTGGGATTGAACTCTTTAAGCTTTGCCAGCAGGCGACGGGTGAGAACAACTTCGCGGTTGTTCTTGCGCCCTTCTGTGCCGTTTGCGCCGTAGGTTTCTTTGAAGAGATTCGCGGGCGTCCAGCCTAGTTTGTGCAATAACTCAATCGCGGGCTGTTCGATGAGCGCGTCTTCGGTGTAATCGTTAGCGGGTGAGCGCGGAGGAGTCATAATCAATTACTCACAGGTTCGGGAATGTTAGAAACATCTATTTCACCTGAAATGAGTTTGGGTAGTAAAAGGTCTCGCATTACTCGAAGCAGACTATTTTTCTCAACTATGTTTTCAATAAGCTCATCATAAGGTAAAACTGTATCTGCAAACTCCCGTTGAACTTTGTAGTCAGGCATCAATATGGATATGCCCCGCAAAATTGAGGTGTTCAGATTTGGCATGGTTGCGCCAATAGCGCGAGACGCAATCAGAGATACCACCTCTGGTTGCCCTAAGTACTCGTAGAGAAATCTTGGATGCAGCAACTCTCCCTTCAAACTAATTCGAAGACATCCTGTTCCACAAATCCAGCCTTGTTGCCTCTTTGTAATAATAGCTCGCCTTCCAATGTCTCCTCTTCTCCCGTAAACAATATCGCCCACATTCATCGTATGATTAGATAATTTCGACGCAAAATCTGATGGCACTCTAGCAATATCATTTGTAACAATCCGCCCTTCAATAATGTTCTTAGGCATAACGACTGGAATGCCAACCTCGGAATAATCCGATTCATGCAGTTGACTTCCAAATGGGCCTGTACGGACAATGCCCCCAACTTTATCAACAATTTCACCGAGGGTCTGATTAGTCGTGTGATTGCTATGCAACTTCTTATATCGTTCAAATATTAGTTGCCTAAGTTCCCGCAATAATTTAATCCGCCGCGTGTTGTTTTCGATGAGGTCATCGTAGTCGGAAAGAACCGTGGCTATGCGACGTTGAGTAGGGTATGAGGGAAGAAGTAGGGGTATCCTGCTGATAATTTCTTGGTTCAGAGACGCCATAGTTGCGCCGTGAGAACACTGATTTATCATCCACTGTTTGTGAAAATCCGTTAGCAGGTAGTATGAAATGAATCGAGGAAAGACATCATCGCTCTTGAAGCGTAGCCGTAAGCAGTCAGAACCCTGAAACCATCCGGCGTACTTTGCACTAATGAAGACGTGTCGCTCCACAGCGCCTTTTCGTCCAAACACTATGTCGTAAGGTTCTAGCAAGTGAGAAGAGAGGCGCTGGACTGTCTCCTCAGAGATAAACTCCAATTTTTCCTCTCTAATTTCTCCGAAGCCGATATTTCTTACGTTAATTACAGGCGTCCCCTCTTCTACATAATCGCTGGCATGCAACTGTGTGCCGAAAGGGCCAGTTTTAAGCTCGACCTCGCCCTTCATCATAAAATCCCGAATAGTGCAGGGTAACCAATTTGGTGGCGTCATTTTCTCACTTTACTTAACGCTAGCTACCTCTGTCGCACTCTCGATAATCAAATTAACATTTTCCGCGACCTTAAACTCTAACTCTCGCGCCTCTGCGTTCAGCACTTCAAGTTCCTCGTTGAGTTCTTCCAGTCGCTCGGCATAATCGAAATCATCAGCCGCACGCTCTACAACCTCGACGTGACGACCGGGATTCAAACTCCATCCATGCGCCTCAATATCCGCAACCGTCGCAACTTTGCACAAGCCTGCTATGTCCTTGTAGCGTCCATCGGGGAAAGTCTCATTAAGCATGCTCGCGCTTCCCATATCCGTCTCCACCTCTTCGCCGCGATACAGCCGCACGATGTTCGCCAGAAACTCTATCTGCTCATCCGTAAAATCTCTATGTGCGCGGTCAATCTGTCTGAAAACGTGCCGCGCATCAATGAACAAGACTTTATCTTTGCGCTCAGTATCGGTTTTGCCTTTCTCGTAAAACCAAAGCGTGCAGGGCAGCGTGACGGTGTAGAACATATTCGAGCTTGTCGCCACTATCACGTCAACCACGCCCTCTTGAATCAGTTTCTTCCTTACCTCAAGCTCAGAACCCCGCGCATCGCCCGCAGAGTTCGCCATCACAAAGCCCGCTCTGCCCCGCTCGTTCAACGTCGAATAGAAAAGCTGAATCCACAAATAATTCGCGTTGTCATTTGACGGAACACCGAACGGAAAACGCGGGTCGTCTTCGATACGCTCTTTATCAACCCCGCTTTGATTGAACGGCGGATTCGCCATCACGAAATCAAAACGCCCTAGTGATTCATGCGGGTCTTCGTAATAGGTGTTAGCTTCACGAATGTCGCCCGAAAGCCCATGCATCGCCAGATTGAGCTTTGCCATTCGCAAAGTCTCTGCCGTCTTCTCAGTCCCGAAAATCGTTATCTCTTGGCTTGGATTCTTCTGATGATTTCGGACGAAGTTTGCGCTATGAACGAACATCCCGCCCGAACCGCAGGCAGGGTCAAAGATGCGTCCGTGGAAAGGCTCTATAATTTCCACAATCAAACGCACGATACTTGAGGGCGTGTAAAACTCTCCGCCCTTCTGCATCGTCTCGATTGCGAAGCTGCCCATGAAGTATTCGTAAATCCTCCCGAAAGCATCACCCTCAATTTCGAGTGGTGAGAGCAACTTCAACATTTCAACTAAAACAGAGTTCGGGATGCGCTGGTAAGTCCGAGGCAGCACGCCCTTGAGTTCTTCGTTCGCCTCTTCAATCGCAGCCATCGCATCGTTAATGGCCTTGCCTATGTTCTCGCCTTCGGGAAGGTTCAAAAGGTGCGAGAACCGCGCACTATCCGGCAAATAAACGACGCCCAAGCGTTGATATGACTGAGGCGTAACGCTTCGCCGTCCGCTCCCGCCGGATTGAAGTTGCGCTTGCGCGTCAACAAAACGCTTCTCTGCATAGCGCAAGAAAAGCAGACCAAGCACGGGCGCAGCATACTCGTTAGGGCGTAATCCTGTGTTAGCCCACATTTGGTCTGCCGCAGCCCACAGACGCTTTTCTATTTCGTTGAGGTTAGTTGCCATCTTTGATTATTCCAATTTTTCAGACTCAAATGGAGCTATCTGATTAAGGGCTATTTATGCTTGTACAGCTTAATCCAATCGCCGTTCAAGTCCTCGATATACCAAAAGTGCCATCCGTTGACGGCTGACCTATCTACTACGGCTTTGGCCGCAGCCGTAGGCGTGTTGTACCTCTTGTTCTTTAACGTAATAGTTCCGTCTGGATTCAGCGTAGCGGTGAACTTCTTACCTTTGTACTCTCGGAAAAGAGGAGTGGGCTTTGACACCAAACCTTTTAACGTGCGTTTGCCATCAACGCCATCGCTACGAATAGATTGTTTCTTGGTTTTGTTAATACCGAATAGGCTTTGAAACTCATCGCTGTGTTTCTGACGAACCATTTGCATGAGCTTCTTTAGCATAGGGCCGCTCGATTTGCCTTTAGGTACTATACGATTGCCTTGTGGGTTGGCAATCCGCACTAATAAAGATTCAATTTCGTGAATGTGTTCTGCCTTGCGGACGAGGTAAAGGCTAAAGTGTGTCCAACTCGCTAAATGCCTATCACGAAGATGCTGCTTAACTCGCTTCTTTAAGTCGGTTGACTTTCCAACGTAGTAAAGTTCGCTTCCATCATATAAGGCGTAAATTCCGGGAGAGTTGCCGACGAGTTCGGTTATGAGACTGAAATACTTTCTGAACAGGTCTTTCGAGACCTTTTCTAATCGGTTTATAACTAGGCTTCGCGGTTCTGGCTGAGAGTTTAGCTTTCGCTTTTCGGCGTGAGGAGTCATCAAGAAGTCCTCCTACTTAGATTTAACTTTTCGCGGTGACTTTTTCTCTCCGTTCAAGCGCACAATAAGGTCGGCAGGCTCACACCCTATTGCTTCGCATAACGCATCAATAGTGTCCAAACCTATCATCCTCATATCGCCGCGCCACAATCGCGCAGCCGTTCCGGGCGGTACATTCATTTTCTTCTGTAGCTGATAGGCGGTAGTTATACCTCGCGCTTCTGCCGCTTCTCTTATTCTTAGCTCAATCATACCCGGCAGCATAACACAAAAAATATTCGCAGAAAAGATATTATTATCTTGTATAATATTATCAAATCTGCTACTATACGCTTGTTAGTCGGGGGGGCTGACAATCTCAAACCGGAGAATCGAAATGATAGAACTCAAGAGCAAAGAGCAGATGGAGCGAGCCATCAAGCGAGCACGTCAACTCAAGCCTTTCGTCCGTGTTCGTGGCTTTCGCTGGTATGAGGTCAAATCCAGCAACGGCGAAAACATCTACACCATTCATTTTTATAAGTCGGGAAAGCAGAGGCTGGCCGAGTGCAACTGCAAGGCCGGAGAGCGCGGCCTTATCTGCTACCACATCGCAGGGGCAGCAGCCGTGCATATCGGCATCGCGGCAATGCGGAGAGCAGCGTAAAGCAACGGGCTTACCAAAAGATTCGCGGTCTTTCGGTAAGCCCTTCACATCCTTTTCCTCAAACCGGAGAAAATCAGATGCAGGATAATTCTAACACATGGGAAAGTCTCTTGATTGAGGCCGTCACGAAACCCGGCCTTTTAGCCGCCGCTTACAACTCGTTTCACTCTTACTCAATCGGGAATCAGGTCTTGGCGATGGTGCAATGTCAACAACGCGGCATTACACCCGGCCCGATTGCCACTTTCCCCGCGTGGAAAGACAAGGGCCGTCACGTCAAGAAGGGCGAGAAAGCTTTAACCCTCTGTATGCCCGTCACCCGGAAGAATGAAGGTGATGAAACTTTTACTTCATTCATCTACCGGAATCGCTGGTTCGTCCTCTCTCAGACAGAAGGCGCAGAGATTGAACGGCCGAACCCGCCCGCGTGGGACAAGACCCGCGCACTTTCTGAATTAGGCGTCACGGAGATTCCTTTCGACCTCGCAGACGGCAACGTGATGGGCTATGCGAGGAAGAGAAGTATTGCCGTCTCGCTTCTGGCCTTCGCCCCGTTCAAAACCCTGTTCCATGAGCTAGGCCACGTCACGCTCGGTCACACCGAAGAGCTAGATTTTTCTGACGGTGAAAGCACGCCTAAAAGCCTGCGCGAAGTTGAGGCGGAAAGCGTTGCTTTAATTCTGTGCGAGAGCCTGAACCTTCCCGGCGCGGACTACGCCAGAGGCTACATTCAGAACTGGCTGGATGGCGGCAGCATCCCGGAAAAGAGCGCACAGAAAATTTTTCGAGCAGCGGACAAGATTCTAAAGGCGGGCGCTCCTGTGGCCCTTGCAGAAGCAGCGTAAGGTTGGCTCTTGAGGCTTAAAGAGTCCTAAAATGAATTGACCTATAGGCGAGCCGCTGATGCTTAATGCGGAGGCGGCTCATTTGAAATCACGAAGACAGAGAAGCGCGAAAAGGTAGATGAAAAGGTAGATGGAAGGTTGATGAAGGCTAAAAGAGGGAAGGGCCGGGGAAAATGAAAAGAGTCGTAGTTGTTGAAAAGAACCCGTAAGGCGTTCTAACCAACTGAACTACGACTCCGCAGGGTAAACCTAATTTTCAAATCTTTCGGTGGTAGGCACGGAGGGATTCGAACCCCCAACCTCTTCCTTGTAAGGGAAGCCGTCTACCGTTGACATACGTGCCTTCAGGCAAACAAGTTACTTGCCGTTCGGGCGAAGTGTCATCCTAAAAGATGACGCCCCTGCTGTCAAGCCGCCCATCACACCGCCCGGCCACTGACGCCGGACCCTCAGAAATTGACCGCGCCCCGCCGGTTTTGTTGTAAAGTAGCCGCGAAGAATCTTCTCTCAAACTCTCGTAGGTGGCGCGGCGTGCGGTTTGCTTCCGCGTGCGCGGAGTGCGCGTGTCGCGTCTCGTAATCGGTCGGCGAGGAGGGTTACGTTGATGGCTAAGCCTAAACCTTCGATGTGGGGGTTCGGCGGGCTGACCTGGAAGGAACTGGGGAAGCGTGTCTGGAACGAGATGAACGCGGACGACGTGTGGGGCCGGGCCGCGCAGCTCTCCTACTACTTCCTGCTGGCGCTCTTCCCGCTGCTGCTGGTCTTGATGGCGCTGCTCGGCATCTTCGCCGACAAGAGCGTGGAGCTGCGCGATAGCTTAATCAATTACCTGACGCAAGTCATGCCCGCCTCGGCCGGAGACCTCGTCAAAACGACCATTCAGGGCGTGACGGAGTCGGCGGGCGGCGGCAAAATCTCCTTCGGCATCCTGGCGACGCTCTGGGCCGCGTCGAACGGCATGGGGGCCATCAGCGAGACGCTCAACACGGCCTACAACGTCAAGGAGTCGCGCCCCTACTGGAAGACGCGGCTGGTCGCCATTGGCCTGACGGTCGCGCTCGCGCTCCTGATTATGGTGGCGCTCGCGCTCCTGCTGTACGGGTTCGAGATCGCGGACGCCATCGCCAGTTGGGCCGGCCTGAGCGGGGTCTTCACCGTCACCTGGAAGATAGCGCAGTGGCCCATCGTCCTCTTCTTCATCCTGCTGGCCTTCAACCTCATCTACTACTTCGCGCCGGACCTCAAGGAGCAGGAGTGGAAGTGGGTGACGCCGGGCGCGGCCATCGCCGTCGTGCTCTGGATACTGGTCTCCTTCGGCTTCAAGACCTACCTCAAATACTTCAACTCCTACAGCGCGACCTACGGCTCTCTGGGCGCGCTCATCATCATGATGCTCTGGTTCTACTTCACGGGGCTCGCGATTCTCATCGGCGGCGAGATCAACTCCGAGATCGAGAACGCCGCGGCCAAGGCCGGCGACCCCGAGGCGAAGGAGAAGGGCGAGAAGACCCCGGACGAGAAAGAGACCAAGGCCGCGAAGCGGAAGAAGGGGAAGGGGTAGCGTGACGGGCCGTCTCAAGTTAGGTGATGAAGTCGCCGTCGCGCTCAAGGAGAACGCGGCGGTCGTCGCGCTCGAATCAACCGTCATCGCGCACGGGCTGCCGCGCCCGCAGAACCTTGAGACGGCGCTCGGAGTCGAAGAGATCGTGCGCGAGGCGGGGGCCGTGCCGGCGACAATCGCCGTGCTCGGGGGCATGCCGCACGTAGGGCTCGACCGCACTCAACTCGAACACGTCGCGCGGCATGACGACATTCACAAGCTCAGCCGGCGCGACCTCGCGGTGGCGGTCGCGAAGGGTTGGGACGGCGCGACGACGGTCGCGACGACCGCCTGGATCGCGGAACGAGCGGGAATAAAAGTCTTCAGCACGGGCGGCATCGGCGGCGTGCACCGCGGGGCGCTGCCGGACGTGTCCGCGGACCTGCCGGAATTGGCACAGACGCATCTGGTCGTCGTCTGCTCGGGCGCGAAGATCGTCCTGGACCTGCCGGCGACGCGCGAGTGGCTGGAGACGAACGGGGTGACGGTCGTGGGCTACGGCGCGGACGAGATGCCCGCCTTCTATTCGAGGCGGAGCGGGCTGCCGGTTGACGCGCGCGCGGACTCGCCCGAGGAGGTGGCGGAGATCAGTGCGGCGCGGCGCGGGCTGGGCCTCGCAGGCGCGACCCTCGTCTGCGTGCCCGTGCCGGAAGATGCGGAAATCCCCGCCGAAGTTTTAGAAGAAGTTCTGAACGGAGCGCTCGCGGAGGCCGTGAAGAAGAACGTCCACGGGCGCGAGCTGACGCCGTTCCTGCTCTCGCGCATGGCGGAGCGGAGCGGCGGCAAGACCTTGCGCGCCAACGTCGCGCTGCTCGAACAGAACGCGCGCGTGGCGGCCGGGATTGCTCTGGCCCTGGCGCGCGCTTGTTGACAGTTGCGGAACTCCCTGTATCATCGCCTCTAAAGCCCTTACAAAACGCTGAAGGAGAGACTGAATGCCTCAGACACCGAAGGTCGCGCCTTATGGCTCCTGGAAATCTCCAATCACTTCAGACTTGATCGTCAAAGGCTCAATCGGCGTCGGCTCCGTCGCGCTCGACGGCCGGGACGTGTACTGGCTGGAGATGCGCCCGTCCGAAGCCGGCCGGAGCGTCATCGTCCGCCGCACGTCCGACGGAAAAACTTCGGACGTGACGCCCAAACCTTTCAACGCGCGCACGCGCGTGCACGAGTACGGCGGGGGCGATTACACGGTCACGAGTGGCACAATTTATTTTTCGAACTTCGACGACCAGCGCCTCTACGAACAGCAGTCGCCGGACGCCGGGCCGCGGCCTTTGACGCCGGAAGGGGCCATGCGCTACGCGGACCCCGTCGTTGACCGCGGGCGACGCCGCCTGGTCTGCGTGCGCGAGGACCACACTGGCGGCGGCGAGGCCGTCAACGCGGTCGTCAGCATCAACCTCGAAGACGGGAGCGAAGCTCTGGTGCTCGCGTCGGGACACGACTTTTATTCGTCGCCCCGCTTGAGCCCTGACGGCAAGCATCTGGCCTGGCTCGCGTGGAATCACCCGAACATGCCCTGGGACGGAACTGAGTTGTGGGTCGGGGGGCTCGCGGCCGACGGCTCGCTGACGAACACCGAACTCGTCGCGGGCGGTGAAGAGGAGTCAATCTTCGGGCCCGAGTGGTCGCCGGACGGCGCGCTCTATTTCGTCTCCGACCGCAGCGGCTGGTGGAACCTTTACAGGAGAATGGAGGGCGGCGGGGCGGAGCCGCTGCACGAGATGGCCGCCGAGTTCGGGATGCCGCAGTGGGTCTTCGGCATCTCCATGTACGCCTTCCAGTCCGCCGAGACGATCATCTGCACCTACATCGAGCGCGGGAGTTCGCGCCTCGCGAGGCTCGACACAAAATCGGGCCAATTCGAAAACATAGAGACGCCTTACACGGACATCAGCTCCGTGCACGTCAACGCGGATTACGTCGTCTTCCGCGGCGGCTCGCCGACCACTCCGGGGTCCATCGTCCAGTTGAATCTCCGAACGGGCGAAACGGAAGTCCTGCGCCGCTCGAACGAGCTGCAACTCGACCCCGGTTATTTCTCCGCCCCGGAAGCGATAGAGTTCCCGACCGAGGGCGGGAAGACGGCGCACGCCTTCTTCTACCCGCCGCGCAACCGCGACTTCGCCGCGCCCGAAGGCGAGAAGCCGCCGCTCCTGGTCAAGAGCCACGGCGGGCCGACCTCCGCCGCGACGACCACGCTCTCGCTCAACATTCAATACTGGACGAGCCGCGGCATAGGCGTGCTCGACGTGAACTACGGCGGGAGCACGGGCTACGGGCGCGAGTACCGCCAGCGATTGAACGACCGCTGGGGAATCGTGGACGTGGACGACTGTGCCAACGGCGCGCGCCACCTGGTCGCGCGGGGGCTGGCCGACGGCGGGCGTTCGATGATCACGGGCGGGAGCGCGGGCGGCTACACGACACTGTGCGCCCTGACCTTCCGCGACGTGTTCAAGGCGGGCGCGAGCCACTACGGCGTGAGCGACTGCGAGGCGCTGGCGACCGAGACGCACAAGTTCGAGTCGCGCTACCTGGATAGGCTGATAGGGCCGTACCCGGAACGCGCGGACCTCTACCGCGAGCGCTCGCCGGTCCACTACGTCGACAGGCTCTCGTGCCCGGTCATCTTCTTCCAGGGGCTCGAAGACAAGATCGTACTGCCGAACCAGGCGGAGATGATGGTGGACGCGCTGCGCGCCAAGGGCTTGCCCGTCGCTTACGTCCCCTTCGAGGGCGAGCAGCACGGCTTCCGCCGCGCCGAGAACATCAAGCGCGCGCTCGACGGCGAGATTTACTTTTACTCGCGCATCTTCGGCTTCGAATTGGCAGACGACGTGGAGCCCGTGCCGATTGAGAACCTTTAGGGGAGGCGGAGCGTAAGGTGTCTGACATGAGCAAAGGAATCTTAACTTCTCGGGCGCGGGCCTCTAAGGTCTGCGCGCTCCTCGCCGCCTTGATTCTCGCCGGCGGCCTCCCGCTCCGCGCGCAGCAGGGGCAGAACCAGCAGAGCCTCTATTCGCCGCAGCTCCTCTCGGAACTGAGGCGGCTTCAGCAGGCCGCGCTTGAGAGCGATTACGCTTACAGGCAGACGGCCTACCTGTCGAACAACATAGGGCCGCGCCTGAGCGGGTCGCCGCAGGCGCAGCGCGCGGTGGAGTACGTGGCGGACGAACTCAGGCGGCTCGGCCTGGAAGTCAAGCTCGAAAAACTGATGGTCCCGCACTGGGTGCGCGGCGCGGAGACGGGCGAGCTGGTGGAGTATCCTGGGCAGGCTCCGCAGACGACGCAGAAGATTGTGCTGACCGCGCTCGGCGGGAGCGTCGCCACGCCCGCCGAAGGCTTGACCGCCGAGGTCGTCGTCGTCAACGACTTCAACGAACTTCAGTCGCTCGGGCGTGAGAAAGTCGCGGGCAAGATCGTGCTCTTCGACGTCAAGTTCGACCGGCAGATGGCCGCGCAGGGTTACGGCGGCGACGCTTACGGGCAGGTCGCGGGCTACCGCGTGGTGGGCGCGAGCGCGGCCGCGCGCCAGGGGGCCGTCGCCTCGCTCGTGCGCTCCATCGGCGGCTCGCAGAACAGATTGGCACACACGGGCGCGATGCGTTACGCAGAGGACGCGCCGCGCATCCCGTCTGCGGCCGTCAGCTCGGAGGACGCGGACCTGATTGTTAGTCTTGCGAAGGAAGGGAAGGTGCGGCTGCGCCTGACGCTGACGCCGCGGCAGTTGCCGGACGCCGTCAGCTACAACGTCGTCGCGGACCTCAAGGGGAGCGAGCGGCCCGAGGAGGTCGTCATCGTTTCGGGCCACCTGGATTCGTGGGACCTGGGCACGGGCGCGATTGACGACGCCGCGGGCGTGGCCGTCGCCATGCAGACGGCCCAACTCGTCAAGCAACTGAACCTGCGCCCGCGCCGCACCATACGCGTCATCGCCTGGATGAACGAGGAGAACGGCCTCGTCGGCGGCCGCACCTACGCGCGCGAGCACGCCTCGGAATTAGGCAATCATTACGCGGCAATCGAGAGCGACCGAGGCGCGGGACACCCGCTGGGCTTCGAGGCCATGGTCAGCCCCGAAGTGCTGCCCATGCTCGCGCCCGTCTCTGAGGTCTTGCGCAGCCAGGGCGCTGGATTGATTCGCCGCACGGAAGGGACCGAAGCCGACATCTCGCCCATCGCCGCGCAGGGCGTCCCGGCCTTCGGCCTCTGGCAGGACACGCGCACCTACTTCAACTACCACCACACGGCCGCGGACACGCTCGACAAAGTCTCCCCGCGCGAACTCGCGGAGAACGCCGCCGCGATGGCCGTCCTCGCCTACGCGCTCGCGAACCTGCCGCAGCCGCTCCCGCGCAACCCGCCGACGACTCGGAATTGATAGTCAGTCCACCTGCTGGCGTATGTCTCCGGCCGCGCGTCCATTGACTCTGCCTCGCGACTCGCTATACAAATCTGGTCGGAGGAAGACGTGTGCCGGGCCGCCCCCGACGTTATGGCGGCCTCCCGGCTTTTAACCGCCCAGACAAACTACTCGGACATCTCACGCCGTCACGCGTTCGGGGTTGGACACAATGATATTCATAAACCGTTTCGAGTTTTCACAGGCGGCCGCGGAGAGGCTCCTGCCGTTACGGCGTCGCGCAGACCTGGCAAAGCGCAGGCTGATTGATGCGATGGGGACCGGTAGACGGGATTGGCGTTTCGACCCGAGGATACTCAAAGAGTTTAAGCCGCTACTGTCGGAAATGTTTCACGGGAAGTGCGCCTACTGCGAGGGGCTCGTCGGCGTGGTGGCTCACGGCGACCTGGAGCAGTTTCGTCCTAAGAAGCTGTACCCGCATCTCGCCCACGAGTGGAACAACCTGCTGTACGCCTGTCAAATCTGCAACCAGGTTTACAAACGCGATCAATTCCCTACGGAGGGTCCGCCCGTCTTCTCGCCCTTTGATGATCTGTCGGCGGAAGTCCCCCTTCTGCTCGACCCTTGCTCCGACCAGCCGCAGGAACACCTCGCGTTCAGCGTGGAGGAAAAGCTGAACGAGGTGCAGGTCACAGGGCTGACGGATCGGGGGAGGGCGAGCGTCGCGATTCTGGGTTTAAGCCGGCCGGAGCTTGTCAGCCAACGTTATAAAAGTTGGAGAAACGTGCGGATGATGCTCGAATCGCTCTCAACCCCGAACCTGAGAGTTGCGGCCTTTGAAGAAGTCTTCGGCTCCGTGCGACGCGCGCTCGACGATTCGGCCGAGTACGCCGGGGCCGTCCGGCAGCTTTGCCGCGCGTGGCTGGAGGGCGCTAAGCCGGCGGTAAAGAATACGGCCTGGTGGGCGGAGCTTTTCGGCAAGCTGGAGATGACCACCGTCCCCATCTCGCGCGAGCAGCGGCAGACCGCCGAGCATGAGGAGGATGTGGCGCGCGAGCAGTTGCGCTCCTACTCGGTAGAGGCCGTGGGCGGCGAAGACCTGGACAAGTTCAACTTCGCCGCCAAGCGCATCGAGCGCATAGAGGTGCGTAACCTGCGGGCGATTCCGCACCTGGACCTGACGCTCCCGGCCATGGCGGGGCGCGAGTCGTGGATCATGCTGATAGGCGAAAACGGCGTCGGCAAGAGCACGATACTGCAAGGCGTCGCGCTCGCACTGATGGGGGAGGAGAGGGCGAACCGTTACGGGCTGGACGCCTCGCAATTCGTCCGCAGGGGCAAGAGTGAAGGCTTCGTCAGCGTCCACATCAACGCCATCGGCGCGGTCACGTTGCGCTTCAGCAACGGCAGCCGGGAGTTCACCGTGGACCCACCCGAACCCAAGGTGCCGTTGCTCGCCTACGGCCCGACGCGCCTGCTCCCGTCCGAGACGGACGACGACGCCCTCACGGACAGGAACATCAGGACAGACAACCTGTTCAAGCCGACCGTCCCTTTGAGCGACGCGGAGAGCTGGCTCGCGGCCACCTGGGAAGAGGACGAGGAATACTTCCGCAGCGTCGGCCGCGCCCTCTGCCGCCTGCTGCTCATCGGCGAGAGGTCTCTGCCGCGCGTGAAGGACGGCAGGGTCGAGATAAAGATGCCGGACGGCTGGCGCAGAATCTCGGACCTGAGCGCCGGCTACCGCTCCGTGCTGGCCCTCGTCGTGGACATCGCCATCGGCACGTCCGGCAAGCGCCGCAAGGTGCAGGACGCTGTCGGGATAGTCCTCCTCGACGAGATAGAAGTGCACCTGCACCCGGTCTGGAAAATCTCAATCGTCGAGCGCCTGCGGAACGTCTTCCCCCAACTGAGCTTCCTCGCCACCACTCACGACCCCCTGTGCCTCAAAGGACTGTACGACCGGGAAATCGTCGTGCTGCGCAGAGGGCGCTCGGGCGTGGTCAGCTTCGCCGCCGACCTGCCGTCCGTGGACACGCTGGAGGCGGATGAGATTCTCACCTCGAAAGAGCTCTTCGAGCTGCCCTCAAGCCGCAACCGCACCTCGCCCGTGACCATAGCCCGGTATTCGGCGCTCCTGAATAAACCCGCGCCCACCGAGAACGAGAGGAGGGAATTGCTGCGGCTCGGCGACCTGATCGGCGAGCTGCTCTCCGGGGCTCTGACCCCCATGCAGCGCGAGGTGGAGCGCGCGCTGACGGGCGTGATGGAGGGGTTGCTCGCGGGGAAAAGCGGCCAAAAGTTGAGACGGGACGTGGTCGCGGAAATCCGGCGGCGGGCGAGCGAAATCGGGGGTGAGCCATGATCCGCGTGCGCTTTTGCAAGCCGCGCACCGGGCGGTGGCGCGATTGGAGGAAGACCTGCGACCTGAAGCTCAAGACCCTCAAGAAGCAGAAAGGCCCCCCGTATGAAGTGGACGAAAATCTGTACAAGCAATGCCGCGACGAGTTGCTGGCCGCCTACTCGGGCAAGTGCGCCTACTGCGAGGGGCGGCTGGGCGCGCAGTCTTCGCCGCAGGTCGAGCACTTCCGGCCGAAGGGCGGCGTCCGCGATCTCAAAAACAAGGTGGTTAACGTCAGGCCGAAAAAGCCTCACACGGGTTACTGGTGGCTCGCCTACGAGCCGTCGAACCTGCTGCCCGCGTGCAGCGAGTGCAACGTCTATTCGATCAAAACGGGCGGGAAGGGAGAACGCTTCCCGTTACCCGAGGGCGGGTTCCGCGCGGCCAAGCCAGACGAAGAGAAGAAAGAGAAGCCCCTCCTGATCCACCCGGGCCGCGAAGACCCCTCGCGATTCCTGGACCTGGAACTTAAAACGGGGATGCTCATGGCGCACGGGACGCGGGGCCAGGTCAGCATCGAAGTTTACGGTCTCAACCGTGAAGCGCTGATTAAAGACCGCAAAGAAGAATGGATGAACGCGGTCGCGTTCATCACCCTGTTCCGGCGCAAGCGAAACCCGCCGCGCGAGGAAAGGGAACACCTGGACGAGTACCTCGCCGGCCGCAAACCCTACTCACTCGTGTGGAAGAAGGTGAGCGAGCAGATGGCGGCGAACCGCCCCGCGCGCCCCGCCAAAAAGCGCAGCCGCAGCAGGGCGAGCCGCTAAACGTCAACAGAGATTCAAGCTGGCGCGGCCCTCTCAGCCCGCCGCGCCCGCCCTGCTCAAGACCAGAGCCAGTCCGACAGTATCTTAACAGTAAATACTGTTGACATGAAATGCCTGCTGGTGTATATTCCTGCCCGTGATGAAAGATACGCTGGAGAAGGTGCGTGGCACGAAGTACGTGGGCGTGGCGGGGCTGGCCGTGGAGGCCGCAAAAATCTTGTCCGAGAGTGGTCTGGCGCAAGCGCGGGGCACGGTGACGGAGCTGCCGGACGAGCGCACCGTCCGTTATTACCTGACGGAAGGTCTGCTCTCGCCGGCGGAGGAGAAGCAGGGGACGGCGTCCGTGTTCGGCTACAGGCACCTGCTTCAGCTCCTGGTGGTGAAGAAGTTGCAGTCCGAGCACCTGCCGATTCGCAAGATTCGCGACCTGGTGGACGGGCGCACGGAGCGCGAGTTGGAGCGGCTGCTCGGCGCGGAGGG
>DATMVE010000058.1:0-32337 GCA_035563515.1 Pyrinomonadaceae bacterium | reverse complement strand
GTCCAGAAGCTGCGCGTCGGCCCGCGCGAGCTGTAGGTCGTGACCGCGTCGTCGCCGCGCGCGTCCGTGCCGAAGCTGTTCGACGCCCCGACCGTGATGACCGAGGGCTCGTTGCCGGGGCTGTGAATCTGGCCGTAGATTTTCTGGCCGTTGCCGTCTTTGCCCTCGTTGCCTGCCGCGGCGACGACGACCACGCCCGCGTCCACCAGCCGGCGCGCGGCCTGGCACAAGGGGTCGTCGCGGTAAGAGTCTACGGCGGGCGTCCCCAGGCTCAGGTTGACGACGCGGATGTTGTGGAACGCGCGGTAGGTCAGCACCCAGTCGAGCGCCGCCAGCAGGCCCGAGGTCGTGCCGACGCCCTGCGAGTTAAGCACGCGCAGGTTGACGAGCCTGGCGTTCGAAGCGATACCCGTGTAAGCGCCGCTTGAGATTTGATCGTTGCCGGCGGCAATCGAGGCGACGTGCGTCCCGTGGCCGTAGGGGTCGTCCGTGCGGTTCTCGCCCGTGAAGTCCTGGCTGGCGACGACGCGCGTCGCGCCGAGGTCGTTTTTGAAAGAAGTGTGGTTGGCGTCGATGCCCGAATCGAGGATGGCTATGCCGACGCCGCTGCCGTCGTAGACGGTGGTCGTCTGTATGAGCCCGAGCAGAGAGTAGGTCGTCTGGACGCGCACGGCGTCCGTGCCGGTCGTTGTGGAGACGTGCCCGGCCGCCGCGGCGGGCCTGTCGAGCGAGACGTAACGCACGTCGTCGCGCGCGGCCAGCGCCTCCACGGCCTCGGGCGGGAGACTCACGGCCTGTATGTTCAGGTTGCGCAGCTTGAGCGTCACCTTCCCGCCGAGGTTGAGCAGAAGGTTTTCGAGCACGCGGCCCGGAGTCCTGTTGAATTGAACGATGGCGTTCACGCGTTTTCCGCTATTCGTCTTCCGCAGCCCCGCCGACAGGTCGGGCGAGATTTTCGCCGAATTCACACTCTGCGCGCGCGCCGTGCCCGCCGCGAGCAAGCAAGCCAGCATTGCGAAGGGAGCGAGCCGAAGCGTGGCGCTGTAGAGCTTGGAGAAAATCACTGGGCTGCTCCTTGCGGAAAAGCTATTCGGGTTTTGCTGGCTTGAATAATGGTTCGGGGGTTTCGCCCTCCGGGTGATTGGCAAGGCCCGTACCACCTCGCGCCGCTCGGGGCGCTCGGGCGGCCGGCGAGTCCAGACCGGCGGGCGCGGGAGTGAGAGACATTCAGCCGATACGTGAAGCGGCCCAGGGCACCTGACTGAGGCGTAAGGAGAAGACGCGCCCACGGGCAAGGGGCTTTCGGGCTGCGGCCGGGCGCTCGGGCCGACGGGAAGATTGTGAGGCGGCAAGTTTTTCGCGGCGGGACCGACGGGGCGGGCCTCGCGCCTGATGCAGAATGCGGCAGACTCACTTTCGCCGCCGCGGCAATTTGCGCGCTTTACGCCCTTGCGCCTCCCACGTGAAATTTATTTCCTCACGCGAAGGCGCGAAGGCGCGAAGGGGGTTGACCCGCCCGATTTCTTGAGTTTCGCCGCCGCCACTTAGCTTGAAAGCTCAGATTTACGGCGGCCTCATTCTCCCCGGTTGGCACACGCGTTGCTCCCCGCTCGGTTCCCGACACCCGTGCCCCGAACGAAACAGCCATGCGTAAAAGCGTGACTGCCGCCTCACGCCTAACGCGAGCGGGCGTCCGAAGCGCAGCGCGCACGGACGCCGGGTCTTCATCAACTATGAGAAACGGAGCACGGTGATGCGGGCAATGGACGAGAGAGCGAGTCTGTTAATCGTCGACGACGAGCCGGAGGTGAGGAACGTCCTGGGAGACTTTCTGGGCGCGTCTTACGTCTGCGCGACCGCCGAGTCGGCGGAAGCGGCCCTCGCGCTTTTGAAGGCCGGGCGCTTCGACCTAATCATCACGGACATCGGGATGAGTGGGATGAGCGGGCTTGAGATGTTCCCGCGCGTGCGGGAACACGCGCCCGAGACCATCATCATCGTCGTCAGCGGCGAGCAGGCCATCGAGAGCGCCGTCGAGGCCATGCGCGCCGGCGCGTTCGATTACCTGACGAAGCCCTTCGACCTCAAGCACGTCGAACTGGCGGTCGGCCGCGCGCTCGACCACCTCTCGCTCCTGAGGGACAAGCGCCGCCACGAAAGTTATCTCGAAGAACTGATAGGGGAGCGCACCGTCGCGCTCAACCGCGCGCTCTCGTCGCTCGAAGACTCTTACCGCGCGACGCTCAAGGCGCTGGCCGCCGCGCTCGAAATGCGCGACACGGACACGCGCGGCCACTCGGAGCGCGTCGTACAGTTCAGCCTGCGCCTGGGGCGCGAGCTGGGTTTGAGCGCGGACGAGTTGCGCTCGCTCGAATTCGGCGCGCTGCTCCACGACATAGGGAAGATCGGCGTGCCGGACGCCATCCTGCGCAAGCCCGGCTGCCTGACGGAAGGCGAGTGGGAGACGATGCGCCTGCACCCGGAACTGGGCCAGCGCATCCTCTGCGGGATAGAATTTCTCGAAGGCGCGGCGCGCGTCGTCGCCCAGCACCACGAGAAGTGGGACGGCTCGGGCTACCCGAAGGGGCTGAAAGAGTGCGAGATCGATTTGAACGCGCGCATCTTCGCCGTCGCCGACGCCTTCGACGCCATGGTCAGCGACCGCGTCTACAGGGCCGGCAAGTCTTACGAATCGGCGGCCGCCGAGCTGTACAAATTCTCCGGCAAGCAATTCGACCCGCGCGTCGTCGAAGCCTTCCGCCGCGTCGCGCCCGCGGACTGGGAGAAACTGAGGGCCGCGTCGCTCAGGCGCGCGGACGACGAAGGGCGCGCCGCCTGCGGCGACTATCAAGAGCTACTGCCGGAACCTTTCACAACCGACCGCGCGGCGATGAGGAAGGCCGTGCCGTTCAGCCGGCGCAACCTGGCCGCCTAGAATCGAGCGCGGCACTTCTGTTTCAGTCGCCCCCACGGGGCTCAAACTTTCCGCCGTCATCTCTTCCCAGCACCGAACTGCCGGGCTATTATCACTGCGTTTCTGACGGGACTCCTCTAACAGTTTCTTGTTACTACTGACGACGTATGACCGGGTCCGAGCTGATCGTCCGTGTGCTGCTGGAAGGCGCAATAGGCGCGCTCGTGATGGTGGCCGTCGCGTTTCTTCTGTCGCGTTTCGTCGGGGACGGCGTGGGCCGCTCCCTGCTCGTCATCCTCCTGCTGGTCGCGGCCGGGGCTTACTTCGGGTTCGCCGTCATGGCGCGCGTCGGTCCCGCCTGGCTGCTGGTGGAATTGGCACACTGCTTCCTTTTCGGCGCGATGGCGCTCAGGGGCCTGCGCGGCTCGCCGTACTGGCTGGCCGCCGGCTGGGCCTTGCACCCCGTCTGGGACTTCGGCCTGCACTACGTGGGGCCGGGCACGTTCGCCCCCTGGCCCTACACGATAGCCTGCATCAGTTTCGACCTCATCGTCGCCGCCTACGTCGCCCTCGTCTACGGACTAATCGGTCCCCGCAGACTGGGGCTACGGAATGATGAGCGATGAATGCGGAATGATGAATTAAAAAGCCAGTCGTCTTTAATTCATCATTCCGCATTCCGCATTCATCAATTCTTTAAGCCTTCTCCAAACAAATATCGAAGACGACTGAAGAGAAGGCCGTGTTGTTCCTGGTGGTTTTGGCGACGGGGCGGATGAGTTCCCTGTGCCAGACGAGGCCGTCTTTGTTGTAGTTCTTGTCGGGGTTGCCTTCGAATTTGGGGTCTGTCTCGAAGTAGAGTTGCGTGACGAGTTGTTTGTGGCCGGGCGCGGTGATGACGTAGTGTACGTGCTGCGCGCGGCCTCCGTACTGCCCCGGCATGACGGTTTCGAACCAGTAGTCGCCCTGCGCGCGGACGGGAATCCGGCCGCGGTGGCGGAAACCCTCCTGGTCGTACTCGCCGTAATGGTCCGAGTGGAAGACCTCTATCACCGCGCCGGGGAGCGCCTCGCCTTCCGTGTCGAAGACTCTGCCCGCCACGAGCAGGGGCACGCCCGCCTCGTTCGGCTCGATCAGACGCTCTCTCGTGGGCGCGCCCTTCTTGTAAAAGGGGCCGAGCGTGTTGCCCGGCGTCGGCTGAAACTTACGGTCCGCCTTCGCCTCGTGCGACCGCGAGAGGGAGCGCGCCAGCGGGTAGCTCGCGGCCACCAGGCCGACGCCGCCCAGGTAGATGAAACCCCTTCTGGAGATTCGACTCGTCTTCATGTCCCGCTCTCCTCTCAACGAAAAAATGGATGAATAACGAAGGTCAGTACCGCCTGCGGTGGCGGGCGGGTGTCCGCTGTGGCTTAATAACTCGCCCGCCACCGCAGGCGGCATTGACTTTCCTTTTTCCCTCTCGTCTCGTCTGCAATACGCTCGCGCCGCGCCGGAAGTTTGGGCGAAGATTTGCAGGCCGGCCCTCCCACTCGGGCGACGAATTTGACTTGCACCTGAAGTGCTTATATTCTCATTTTGCCGGCACCGCAATGCTGTCTTTATTAACCGTGTCCGACTTGGTAATAACACCCGCTCGTCACTCGTCACAAGTCACAAGTCACAAGTCACTGTTTTTATGACCCCGGAGAGGTGGAAGAAGGTCGAGAAGGTTTTCCAGTCAGCGCTCCAGAAAGCGCCCGAGGAGCAGTCCGCCTACCTGGCTCGCGCCTGCGAGGGCGACGAATCCCTCCTCCATCAAGTCCAGACCCTCATCGCTTCCTACCAGAAGGCCGGCGACTTCATAGAACAGAACCAGGCCGCCGAAGAGACCCAGCTCAGGGACGACACGGGCTCGGCCTTCATCGGCCGGCGCATAGGCTCCTACAAGATCGTGCGCCAGATTGGCCGCGGCGGGATGGGCTCTGTCTTCCTGGCCGTGCGCGCAGACCAAGCGTACCAGATGCGCGTCGCCATCAAGCTCATCAAGCGCGGCATGGACTCGGACTTCATCGTCCGCCGCTTCCGCAACGAGCGCCAAATCCTCGCCTCGCTCGACCACCCCTACATCGGCCGGCTCCTCGACGGCGGGACGACCGAGGACGGCCTGCCCTACTTCGTCATGGAGTACGTCGAGGGCCAGATTCTCCACTACTACTGCGACACGCAGAGGCTCTCCGTCCCCGAGCGCCTGAGGCTCTTCCTCAAGGTCTGCTCGGCCGTGCAGTACGCGCACCAGAACCTAATCATCCACCGCGACCTCAAGCCCTCTAACATCCTGGTCACGGCCGACGGGACGCCGAAGCTGCTGGACTTCGGCATCGCCAAAATCCTGAACCCCGAAATCGGCGGGCACACGCTCGACCCCACGACGGCCGCGCTCCGCATGATGACGCCCGAGTACGCGAGCCCCGAGCAGGTGCGGGGCGAGCCCGCGACGGTCGTCTCGGACGTGTACGCGCTCGGCGTCATGCTCTACGAGATTCTGACGGACCACAGGCCGTACCGGCTGAAGAACCGCACGCCGTACGAGTTGGTGCGCGTCGTCTGCGAGGAGGAGCCCGAGCGGCCGAGCGTCGCCGTCAGCCAGATAGAGGTCTTGAGTTCAATCGGCGGCGCGCCCCCGCTCGAAATCACGCCCGAGACCGTCAGCCGCGCGCGCAACACCACGCCCGAACAACTGCGCCGCCAGCTTTCGGGGAGCCTGGACAACATCGTCATGAAGGCGCTCAAGAAGGAGCCGCAGCGCCGCTATCAATCCGTCGAAGAGTTCGCCGCGGACCTCTCGAACTACGTGGAGGGCCGCCCCGTCTCAGCGCCGCCCTACTTCCCGCCCTCGACCGGCGCGGCCGCCGCCGAAGTCGCGACCGACGAGCCGACCACCGGCGGCCGCTCAATCGCCGTGCTGCCCTTCAAGGTGCTGAGAATCGAAGAGAAGGGCGACGAGTTCCTCGGCATGGGCCTCGCCGACGCCATCATCACGAAGCTCAGCAACATTCACCGCATCATGGTGCGGCCCACGAGTTCCGTCTTGAAGTATTACGACGGCGAGCACAGCGCGCAGGTCGCGGGCTACGAGTTGAACGTCGGCTTCGTGCTGGACGGCAGGATTCAGCGCGCGGGCAGCCGCGTGCGCGTCACGGTCCAACTGATTCGCGTCTCCGACGGCGCTCCGTTCTGGGCCACGAAGTTCGACGAGGATTTCACGGACATCTTCACGGTCGAGGACTCCATTTCGAGCCAGGTGGCCGAGGCGCTCGTCCCACGCCTGACCGGCGAGGAGCGCGAGGCGCTCAACAAGCGCGAGACCGAGAACGCCACGGCCTACCAGGCTTACCTGAAGGGGCGCTTCCACTGGAGCAAGTTCACGGACGACTCGCTGGCGCTCGCCCTGGAGTTCTTCAAGGAGGCCGCGCGCATAGACCCGAACTACGCGATGGCGCATGTGGGCATCGCGGACTACTACATCTGGGCCGGCGTCTTCCACCGCTTAGCGCCGCGCGACTGCTACCCGAAGGCGAAGGTGGCGGCCAGGAAGGCGTTGCAGATTGACGAGACGCTCGCCGAGGCGCACGCCGTGCTGGCGTTTGCGACCCTCTGCTACGACTACGACCTGCAACGCGCCGAGGAGTTGTTCCGGCGCTCGATCAAGCTGAACGCCAACTACGCGAACGCGCACCAGTGGTACTCCAACCTGCTCACCGCCTCGGGCCGCTTCGTCGAGGGCGAAAGCGAGATCAGGCGCGCGCTGGAGATCAACCCGCTCTCCCCGATGGACCTCGCGATGCTCTGCTGGACTCTCTACCAGTCGGGCGAGTTCGACCGCACCATCGACGAGGCGCAGAGAGCCATAGAGGCTGTGCCGGACTTCCCCATCACCTACATCCCGCTCGCGGCCGCGCTTGAGCGCGTCGGAAGGTACGACGAGGCGATTGACGCGGGGCGCAGGGCGGCGGAGCTTCTGCCCGGCACCATCGTCCCGCTGTGGGCGCTCGGGCACGCGCTGGCCGGCGCGGGCCGCCGCGATGAGGCGCGCGAGATTCTGGCCCAGATGCACCGCTCGTCCGAGCAGGGCCGCTACGTCTCTGCCTACCACTCGGCCATCATCCACGCGGGGCTCGACGAGGCGGACGAGGCTTTCGACTGCCTCGAACAAGCTTACCGCGAGCGCGACCCCTGGATGGTCTGGCTCGGCACCGAGCCGAAGTTCAGCCGGCTCCGCTCGGACCCGCGCTACACGGACCTGCTCGAACGAGTAGACCTCGCCAACCCCCATCGCACCTCGGACCCAACGCGGACGCTTGAGCCCTCCTCCGGGCGCGTGATCTGGGAGACGAGCCAGCCGCCTTCGTCCCAGCACCTGTCCGCCACGACCGACCCGCAGGCGGCGGCGGCCGTCGGCGTCCCACAGACGGGAGGAATTGGCACATCCGTTGACACGGGCGGCGTGCGCGTGGAGAGCAGGCCGAGCAAGAAGGCTTGGCTCTTCGGGGCCGGGGCCATGATTCTGGTCGCAGTCGCCATCTTCGCGCTCTTCAAGCTCACGCAGGACAAGAAGGTCGTCCCGCGCTTCGAGTCCACGGCGACGACGAGGCTCACCGCGAGCGGCAACGTCAGCGTCGCGGCCATCTCGCCCGACGGCAAGCAGGCGGCCTACGCGATTGACGAGGCGGGCCGTCAGGGCCTCTGGGTCAGGCAGATAGCCGTCTCCAACAACATACGCATCGTCCCGCCCTCGGAAGTCAACTACCGCGGGCTCACCTTCTCGCCCGACGGGACTTACATTTACTACGTGACCGAAGAGCGCACGGGCGGCGGGGCGGGCCGACTCTTCCAGGTGCCCGCGCTCGGCGGCTCCGTGCGCGAGATCAAGGCGGGCGCGGACAGCCCCGTCGGCTTCTCGCCCGACGGCAAACAGATGGCCTTCGTCCGCGCCAACCCGGACCAGGGCGAGGAGGTCTTGATCGTCGCGAACGCGGACGGCGGCGGCCAGCAGCAACTCGCCTCGCGCAAGTTCCCGGAGCACATCTCGCTGGGCACCGCGCCCGCCTGGTCGCCCGACGGCGAGCGCATCGCCTTCGCCACGACGACGAGCGACACCGGCGGCTTCTACATGAAGGTCGAGGAGGTGCGAGTCTCTGACCGCGCGGTGAAAGTCATCTCGGACAAGCGCTGGGTCGAAGTGGGCCAGCTCAACTGGCTGCGCGACACGAACACGCTGGTCATCACCGCGCAGAGCGAAGATTCCGCCTTCATGCAGATTTGGCACATAGACTACCCGGACGGCTTCGCGCGCAGGGTGACCAACGACCTGAGCGACTACAGGGGCGTGAGCCTCTCGGCCGACACGCGGACGCTGCTCAGCGTGCAGCGCCAGACGTTCACGAGCATCTGGGTTTCGCCCAAAGACCGGCCAGACGCCGCGCGCCAGATCACTTCCGGCGCGGGCCGTTACTTCGACCTCTCGTGGACGCCCGACAACAGGATTCTTTACGCCTCGGACGCCTCGGGCAGCGCGGACATCTGGGAGATAGACGCGGACGGGACGAACCAGACGCAGTTGACGGCGGGCGCGGGGCGCAACTACGGCCCCGTGGCCTCGCCCGACGGCCGCTACGTCCTCTTCCACTCGTCGCGCTCGGGCCAGTGGCAAATCTGGCGGATGGACGCCGACGGCAACAACGCCGTCGTCCTGACGAGCGGCGCGGAGGAGAGCAACTGGGCGCAGGTCTCGCCAGACTCGCGCTGGGTCATCTACCAGCACGTCGGCGACGGCGGGTTTTACACACTGTGGAAAATCCCGATTGACGGCGGGACGCCCGAGCGTTTGACGAGCGGGCTGACGGTGCGCCCCGTCATCTCGCCGGACGGGAAATGGATCGCGTGTTGGCAGAAGGACCAGACGCCGAACGCGCCGTGGCGAATCGCGATTGTGCCGTTCGAGGGCGGCGAGCCCGTCAAGCTGCTGGACGTGCGGCAGGGCTCGGCCGTGGGCTACTCCGTCATCCGCTGGGCGCGCGACGGCCGCTCCCTCATCTACATAGACGAGCGCGGCGGCGTCACCAACCTGATGAGCCAGCCCGCGGACGGCGGCCCGCCCACGCCCCTGACCAATTTTACGAAAGACCTCTTCTACGCGTTCGACTTAGCGCCCGACGGCAGGCTCATCCTCGCGCGCGGCCTCAGCACCAGCGACGCCGTCGTCATCAGCGACGGCAATTGATTCTCCGCCTCGGGCGAGTCGTAGTAGTAAGCGCCCACCATCTCCCAGTTCTTCGTGTCGAATGCGCGCCGCGCGCCGCAGTCAAGACACGCGCGGTACGACTGCCCGCCGAGCGTGAACGGCCGGCTCATCTCCCTGTGCCAGCACCCGAAGACGCGCGCCGCGGCCCTCGACAACATCGCGGCCAAACCCGCCGACCCGCGCCCGTGCTGCTTTAACGTCATCTCTGCGCCATGCATAATCTCAACACCTCTCACTTCCGGCAGCAAAATTTCGCTCCCATGAAGTAACGCGGCAAACGCGAGCGAAAAGGGTCTTCAATCAGTACCGCCTGCGGTACTGACTTGATTTTCGCTTGATGCTGATACTTTTCTTCCCCGAATTGCGCGTTTGCAGATAGGAGGACTTAAAGAGTCAAATGAGCACACGCAGAGTCAACGCCGAAAGTTTTCAGCGCCGCGCGCTGGCCGCCTTGATGGCGGTCGACAGGATTTTCCTACGCCGCGAGTTGTTCGTCACGCTGGCGGCCGTCCTGATGGTCTCCGGGCTGGTCTTCGCGCAGCGCTCGCCGAAAAACATCGCCGCCCCGAAGGAGAGGACTATCGTCGGCGAGACGAAGCCGCTCGGCGCAGGCACGGCGCGCTCGTGGGTGCGCCTGGACCGCGACGGCAACCCGACTGCCGTCGGCGTGACCTTCTCCGAGAACGCGCTCGCGACGCTGCCGAAAGAGCCGCCCGCGGGGGCCGAGGGCGTCGGAATCTCGCTCGCGCTGCCGGCGCAGGCCGCGAAGACGGCCTTCAAACACATAGGGCTCGACTTTAACCCGCACGGGCACGAGCCCGTGAAAATTTACGACACGGCGCACTTCGATTTTCACTTCTACATGATCTCCGAGGCGGAGCGCGAGGCGATTACGGCGACGGGCGAGGGCCTGGTGAAAGGCAACAAGCAGCCGGCCGCCGAGTTCATCCCGGAAGGCTACGTCAACGTGCCCAACTCGGTCGTCCCGCGCATGGGCTCGCACTGGGTCAACCCTGCGGGCCGCGAATTGAACGGCCAGCCGTTCACGACCACGTTCCTCTTCGGCAGCTACGACGGCCGCCTGATCTTCGCCGAGCCGATGATCACGAAGAGTTTTCTGGAGATGAAGACGAACGTGACCGAGATGATCAAGCTCCCGAAGAGCTACGAGCGGCCGGGGGCCTACTACCCGACCAAGTACACGGTCCGCTACGACGCCGCGGCCAAGGAGTACACCGTCGCGCTCGAAGGCATGACGCTCCGTTAAGATTTTCGAAAAAGGATTACCAGGCAGGGGAGCGGGGACTTCGACGGAAGCCCCCGCTTTCCTGTTTTTGCAACTCACAGACCTTTCTTAGTAGCTTGCCCCGTCCCTGTCATATAATCGACTCAACCTGTGAGAGCGCTTTCTCGAACGATGCTCATCGCCGCCGGCACACGTCTGGGCCGTTACGAAATTAGCTCGCAGCTCGGCGCTGGGGGCATGGGCGAAGTCTACCTGGCGCAGGACACGCACCTGCGGCGGCCCGCCGCGCTCAAAATCCTCCCCGCCAGGTTCACGGAGAGCGAAGACCGCCTGCGCCGCTTCGAGCGCGAGGCGTCGGCCGCCTCCGCCCTGAACCACCCGAACATCATCACCATCCACGAAATCGGGCAGCAGGACGGCACGCACTTCATGGCGATGGAGTTCGTCGACGGCGAGACCCTGCGCGCCCGCATGGACCGCGACGAGATGACCTTGAGGGAGGCGCTGGACATCTCCGTCCAGGTCGCGGACGCGCTCGCCGCCGCACATGAGGCCGGGATCGTCCACCGCGACATCAAGCCCGAGAACGTCATGCTCCGCAAGGACGGCTACGTCAAGGTGCTCGACTTCGGGCTGGCGAAGCTGACCGAGCGGCAACGCCCGACGGTCGACTCGAAAGCGCCGACCGTCGCCAAGGCCGACACGGACCCGGGCACCGTGATGGGCACGATGCAGTACATGGCCCCGGAGCAGGCGCGCGGCCTGGACGTTGACCGCCGCGCAGACATCTGGAGTCTCGGCGTCGTCCTCTACGAGATGCTCACGGGCCGCGCGCCCTTCGCGGGCGAGACGCCGAGCGACGTGATCGTCTCGCTGCTCTCGCACGAACCCGCCGCGCTCTCCGAGCGGGACGAGGAGGTTCCTTACGAGTTGGAGCGCATCGTGCGCAAGGCGCTCAGGAAGAACAGGGAGGAGCGCTACCAGACCATCAAGGACATGGCGCTCGACCTCAAGAGCCTCAGGCGCGAGCTGGAAGTCGGGGCGGAGCTTGAGCGCTCGATCCCGCCCGGCTCGGGCGCGATGCGTTCCGTCAGGAGTGTTGCGAGCGAGCGCCGCGCGACGACCCTCAAAGGTTCCCGCGTGAGCACGGGCGGCTGGGGGGCCGCGCCCGAGACGAGCGGGGGCGGGAGTGTCGTCGCCGGATTGGCCCAAAACAGGCGCGCCCTCCTGCTCGGCCTCGCGCTCGTGGCGGTCGCCGGGCTCGGCGTCTTCGGGCTCTACAAATTGTTTGCCAACAGGGGCGCGGGGGCCGGGGCCGGGCTCTTCAGGCGCTCGCAGGTCATCAAGCTGACGAACAACGGCAACACGCGGGTCGCGGCCGTCTCGCCCGACGGCAAGTACGTCGCCTACGCGATGGAGGAGGCCGGGAAGCAGAGCCTGTGGCTCAGGCAGGTCGCCATCTCCAGCAACGTCCGGCTGCTGCCCCTGGCCGAAGTTCAGTACATCGCCTGCATGTTCTCGGCCGACGGCGACTTCATCTTCTACGGGATGTCGGACGGGAGAGGTCTGCCGGCCATTTACAAGCTGCCCGTGCTCGGCGGCTCACCGACTCTAGTCAAAGCGGACTTGACGGCCCCGGTCGCGCAATCCCCCGACGGCAAGCAATGGGCCATCGTCACCCGCGAGCGCGAGCGCGGGGAAGTCACCCTCTCGGTGGCGAACATGGACCGCTCGGGCGAGCGCAAGCTCATGTCGCGCAAGGCACCTGAAGCCTTCGACTGGATCGCGTGGTCGCCCGACGGCCAGTCAATCGCCGTCCCCGTCATCGGCTTCACGGACAGCAACCCGCACATACAGATCGTCGAAGTCAATGTGGCGGACGGCTCGGAGAAGGTCATCACGACGCAGCGCTGGATCAGCGGCGGGCAGGTGGCGTGGCTCGCGGACAGGAGCGGGCTCGTGATGTCGGCGCGCAGCCAGGACTCGTCGTTCGACAGGCTCTGGCACATTTCTTACGCGACGGGCGAGGCGCTGCCCATCACCTCGGACCTCAGCGACTACAGGGGCGTCAGCGTCTCCGCAGACTCGACCTCGCTCGTCTCCGTGCAGACGCAGAGGCTCTCGAACATCTGGCTCTCGAAGAGCGCGAAGGACCACGACGTGGCGCAGGTCACGCCGGGCGTCGGCAACTACTACGACCTGGCGTGGACGCCCGACGACCGAATCCTTTTTTCGTCGGACGCGGGCGGCAGCGCCGACATCTGGGAGGTCGGGACAGACGGGACGAACCAGAGGCAGTTGACGGCGGGCGCGGGGCGCAACTACGGACCCGTGGCCTCGCCCGACGGCCGCTACATAGTCTTCCACTCGGACCGCTCCGGCACGTGGCAAATCTGGCGCATGGACCGCGACGGCGGCAACCCCAGGCAGTTGACCCCGGACGGCCCCGAAAGCACCTGGGCGCAGGTGACGCCCGACGGCCGCTCGGTCGTCTACCAGCACGTGAACGACACCGGGTACAAGCTAACGCTCTGGAAGGTGGGGATTGACGGCGGCGCGCCCGTCGCGCTGACCGACAAGATTTCGATGCGCCCGTCAATCTCGCCGGACGGCAAGTGGATCGCCTGCTGGCGCTACGACGAGCCGCCGAACACGGACATGCAGATCGTGATAGTTCCGGCGGAAGGCGGCGAGGCCGTCAAGTCCTTCGGCCTCTCGAAGGACGCGATAGCCGGCTGGGACATACCCATCAAGTGGAACGCGGACGGGACGGCCGTGACCTACGTGGACCAGCCCGAGGGCGTCGGCAACATCTTGAGCCAGCCGATTAAGGGCGGCGAGCCGACGCGGCTGACGGATTTTAAGGACCACCAAATCCTCTCCTTCGACTGGCTCCGCGACGGGAGACTCGTCTGCTCGCGCGGCTTCCGTGCGAGCGACGCCGTGCTCATCAAAGAGGTGCGTTGACGGGGCGTGAGTTTAACGACCCCGTAGGGGATGCGGGATTCGCTTCACCGAGCCGATGTTCTGAAGACTTACTCCTTCAACAAACTCACGCCGAGTTTTTTAGCTAACCCTTCGCCGCCCCAGTTCATCACCACGTCGTGGTTCCACTTGAAGAAGGGGCGCGCGACCGGCGTCAGCAGATTCATCCAGCGCTTGGTGGTGCGCACCCGCCAGTCGTAGCGCGCGGTCGTCACCCCTTTGTCTTCCGAGAGCTGCCAGAGGCCGCGGCCTTCCAACTCGCCCAGCGCCCGCCCCTCTATGACCGACATGGGCTCGACGCGCGTCAGCTCCATGTCGAAGGTGAGCCGGTAGGGCAGCTTGCTCTTCCAGGTGTAGCGCCGCACGCTCCCGACGTGGTTCTCGTCCCCGTCCGAGACCTTCTCGACGCGCTCCACGCCCTTCCACCACGACGGCCACCCGTCCGACTGATAAATCATCTCCCAGACGGACGACAGCGGCGCGTTCACACGCCACACAGTCACGAATTCATAATCAGCCATGAATAGATTCTCGAAGCTTAGCGAGGGCGTCTTGACTCATCAACCGAAACTCGGCGGGCAGCCATTTTATTAGCCGCCCCGACCCTGTCAAGCAATACGAGACTCCCGACGGCCGCGGATTTAAAAGCAATGATGAATGAGGAATGATGAATGAAAGACGAATTGCTTTTCATTCCTCATTCCTCATTTCTTCTTGAGGTGCTTGTCGAAGAAGGCGTCCATCTGGGCGGCGAGTTCGGCGGGGAGCGGCGAGACGCCGTCCACGCCGAAGTGGCCCGCGCCTTTGACGACGTTCAGGGTCGAGTCCACCCCGGCGCGCTTGAGCGCCTGGTGGAGCGACTCGCTCTGGCTAAGCAGGACGACCTCGTCCGCGTCGCCGTGCATGATGAGGAACGGCGGGTCGTCCGGCGTGGCGTAGGTCGCGGGCATGGCGCGTGCGGCCCTTTCTCTGTTCGCTTCGGGCGCGCCGCCTATCAGCTTGACGAGGGCCTCGTTCTTCCTCTCGGCCCAGCGCTTGATCTGCACGGGCTCTAGAAAATCCACGGGGCCGTTCCAGTCGACGACCGCCTGGACGCGGCTCGAAAACTTACGCCAGCCGCCCGCGCCTTCCAGCTCTTTTACGTCGCCGCTCGTCCCGGCGAGCGCCGCGAGGTGCCCGCCCGCGGACTGGCCCCAGACGCCTATCCGCTCCGGGTCCAGGTGAAACTCTGCGGCCTTCGCGCGCAAGAACCGCACGGCCTCTTTCACGTCTTCGATCTGCGCCGGGAATTTGGCCTCGCCGCTCAGGCGGTACTCGATTGAGGCGCAGAAGTAGCCGCGCTCCGCGAAGCGCGCGAGCGGCCCCAGCCCGCGGCTGCGGTGGCCCTCGAACCACCCGCCGCCGTGCACGAAGACGATCACGGGCATGGGCTCCCTGGGCCGCGCCTTCGGCCTGAGGACGTGCATCCTGAGCGCGCGGCCGCTGCCCTCGCTGTAGACGACATCGGGCACGAGTTCGACCGCCGCGGGCGAGCCCAATAGTTTCCAGATGTCTTCGGCCGCGAGCGGCGAGCCCATCTTTTCGAGCATCCAGACGGCGTTGGCGTTCTTCGGATTCAGGTCGAGAGATTTTTTGTAGTTCTGGACGGCGAGTTCGCGCTGGCCGTCGAGCATGTAGGCTTCGCCGAGGCTGTCCCAGACGTTGCCGGATTGCGGGTAGGCTTCAGTGTTGATTTTGAAGACTTCGATGGCGTCTTTGACGCGGCCCCTCTGGATGAGTTTGTAGCCGAGGTTGTTGAGCGTCGCCTCCTCGAAGAGCGCGGCCTTCGGGTCGCGCCGCCTGGCCTCCTCGAAGGCCGCGCGCGCCTTCGCCACGCCCTCCTCCCAGACGACGCGCACGAACTTCCACCCGGCGCGGTCCTGTGCGACCTCCACGCCGTTAACAAAAGTCGGCCCCTGCTCAAGCTCCTCTATGTACTTGATGAGCCAGCCCCGGTCGGTCTTGACCCAGACCTCATTGTGCGTGACGCTGGAGCGGACTTCGGCGGGCTTGCCGTCCGCGCCGCGCACGGTCCTGACGAACTTCTGGCTCGTGTGAACGGTCGCCTCGTCGCCCTTCAACTCGATGGTGTCGACGACTGTGCCAGTTTCGGGCGCGACGCTGAGGATGTTGCGGTCCTGGCGGCGAAAATGCTCCTCCAAATCTTTCAGCGTCATGACATCGCCGTCTATCGTCTTCGCCCGCCAGTCGGGCGTGAACCACTCCAACCGCGCCGGCGTGTCCTTCCGCCTCATGGCCTCGACCGACTCCGCGAGGCGCGCCTCAATCGCGCGCTTCGCCTCCTCCTCTTCCGGGCTCAATTTGCGCGCGGGCGTCTGCGCGCAAAGCACGTTCAGGCAGACAAGGATGAGTGAGATGGAAAGCAGGAATCTTTTCATGAATCAACTCCCGTGAGATGAAGGACGAATTGCCTGAGGCGACTACTTCAAATGCTTCCTGAAAAACGCGAGCATGCGGTCGCGCGCGAGCCGCGCGTCGCCGGCGCGGTAGGTCGGGCGGTTGTAGGCGAAGAAGCCATGCTCCGCTTCGTAGAGGAAGATTTCGACGGGCGTGCCCTGCGCGCGCAGCGCCTGCTCGAACTGCCTGACCGGCCCTAGTTCCACGGCCTTGTCTTTCGTCCCGTAGTGGCCCTGCACGGGGACGCGAATCCGTTTGACCACTTCCGCGTCGAGCGGCTGCGTCGGGCGCTCCGCGCGCGTGACATTGGGGAGCGCGACCACGGGCCCGTAGAACGGCACGGCCGCGCCCACGTCCGGCGAGCGCGACGCGAAGAGCAAGGCGTTGCGCCCGCCGAAGCAGAAGCCCGTGACGCCCTGCTTCCCCTTCTTGACGAACGACTGTGTCTTGAGAAACTCGACGCCCGCCTGCGTGTCCCTGTAAATCAGCTCGTCCGTGATCTGCTCGCGCAGGATGCGCTGCGTCTCCTCCCACGGAATCTGGCGCGACTCCTCGAAGCTCTTGCGTTTCGGGAAGAGGTAGAAGGTGTTGACGACCAGCCCGACGAAGCCGCCCTGCGCCAGCATCGCCGCGGTCTCGGGGATGTAGGGCTCCGTGATCCAGTTGCCGGGGAGAATCAGGACGGGAGGGTACCGCCCCTTCTTTTTGGGCCGGGCGAGGTAGCCGTCGACCCTGTGGTCGCCGCTCTGCCACTCGACAGGCCCGTGCGTGATGGCGGGGTCGTCCAGGGCGCGCGCCTCGCTTGTCTGCGGCTGACTGAACGAAGCCGCGCCGAGCACGGACGCTGACGCGACCGCCGCGACCGCGCCGCAGATGAAGCAGCGCCGCGCCACCTTTCCGCCCTGAGAATTTTCGTCGTCGCTCATAAGCCCTGGTCGCGCCGGTAGAAGATTCTGTCGAGCCGCAGCCCGGCCATGTTGATTTGCGAGCCCTCCACGAGGAGGCCGAAGGCCCTCCGGCCGTCCAGGACCCTGTTGACGAACGTGCCCTCGAACTCCCCGGTCGTCCCGTCAACGTAGACTTTTCTGGCGGTCAACTGCGCCCCCTCGACCTTGACGTTGGCGAGCGTCATCCTCTTATTGCCCTCGCGGCTACTGACCGAGAGACGCCCGTCATCGCCGAGCCGCACCTCTATCACGTAGGTCTTGTCGGCGCCGACGTAAGTCCCTTCGTAGTCTTTCAGGTTTTGTTTGACGACGCGCTCGAATCTCTTGTCCTTCGACTTCTTCTTTTTCTGCCCGAAGAGTTCCGCGGAGACGCCCGTCACGAGCACGAGCGCCGCGAGCGCGATTACCATTCTTGACTTCACAGGGTTTTCTCCTTCGTTCATTTGCCGAGTATCTCTTCGAAGAAGGCCAGCGCGCGGTCGTCGCCCGTGCGGCCGAGCCAGAAGATGGCCTGCTTGCGGACCTCAGGCTTGGCGTGCGTGCGCGCGATCTTGATGAGCAGCGGGACGGCCTCGTCCGCCGGCCTGCGGCTGATGACGAAGACGGCGTGCTTCTGCACCTCCGTGTCCGCGTCCTCGCGCTCGACCGTGTCCTTCAGAACGCCCAGAGCCTTCTCGCCCGCCTTGTGGCCGAGCCAGAAGAGCGCCTGGCTCCTGGACTCCGTGTCCCGCTCCGTCTTCGCGAGCTTAATCAGAAAGTCTATCGCCGGGTCCTGGTTCGAGTTGATCGAGACGGAGTGAATCAGGGTGCGCTTCACCTCCTGGTCAGCGACCGTGCCGTAGAGGCTGACGAGCGTCTGAAGCGAGGCCGGGTCGCTGCTGACGCCGAGGGCGTGGCTCGCCGAGCGGCGGACCTCGCCGTCCTCGCGCTCGTCGCGCACGAGGTCGGCCAGGAAGCCCGTCTCGACGCCCGTGACGCCGAGCCAGTGAACGGCCGTGCGGCGCACCTGCTGGTTCTTGGAGCTTCGCACGAGCGACTTCAGGACTTCGCTCACGCGCGGGTCGTCGTGCAGGGCGACGGCCACGGTCGCGTGCTCCACCACGCGCTCGCCCAGACTCGTCTCGGCCAGCCCGCGCAGGAAGTTCATGCTCTCCTCGTTGCCGCCGCGCCCGAGCCAGTAAACGGGATAGCCGCCGTACTCGCGCTTGCGCTCCAAGTTGTAGACCTCCACGCGGACGGGCGTCTTGCCGTCAGTTTCGTAGAGCACGAAGACCCCCAGGTTGCGCGTCTCTATGTTCTGGCCCCCGGACTTGCCGAGGAAGATGGTCATGTTGTCATAGTTCATCATGCTGCCGCGGAAGTTCCCGACCTCCACGTCGACCGCCACCCTGGGCCGCACGTCGAACGAGTAAGCGACCCAGAACCGCGTCTGCGGCGAGAGAGAGCGCCCCTTCTGCGCCGCCGCCTCCAACTTCGCGCGCAGGTCCGCGCCCTCCACGCTGATGAAACCCTGCCCCTGCTGAACGGGCTGGCCCTGCTGAGCCGCCTCGGCCGGCTCGAAAAACGAGCAGGTAGACAGCGCCAGCGCGATGATGAGATTTACGAGTAGCATGGCATTCACCTTTCAAAAGCAATGAGGAATGATGAGTGCGGGATGATGAATGAAAAGCCAATCGTCTTTAATTCATCATTCATCATCCCGCGTTCAGCATTAGTTCAAAATGTCTTCCAGGAACTTCTGCGCCTCGGGGTCGCTGCTGCGGCCGAGCCAGAAGATGGCCTGCTTACGCATCTCGACCGAGGGGTCGCGGCGCGCGATGTCCATCAACTTGCGCAGCGCGCGCTTGTCGTCCGTGCGGCTCAGGGCGAAGACGACCTGCTTTTTGACCTCGTCGTCCTTCTCCGTGTCGTAGGTCTGAATCAGGAACTCGACCGACTGCGCGCCGCCGCTCTGCCCTATCCAGTGCAAGGCGTCCTTGCGCACCTCCACGTCGTCCGAGCCGCGCGCGATCTCCTGCAACTTGGCCGCAGAGCGCGGCGTCCCCATGCGCTTCAGCGCGAAGACGATCTGCTTGCGGACCTCCGTGTTGCGGTCGGCCTCGTAGATGCGCATCAACTCGTCCATCGCCGCGTCGCCGCCCTGGCTGAGCCAGAAAATCGCGTCCTTGCGCACCTCGACGGACTTCCCCGACCGGGCCAATTCCAGGAGCAAGCCGCGCGCGCCCGCGCCCTCGAAGCGCGAGATGGCGAAGACCGCGGCCTTGCTCACCTCGTCGTCCGTAGAGGTCTCCGCCAACTCTTTGAGGAGTGGGAGCACGGACTCGTCGCCGGTGCGCCCGAGCGCCTGAATCGCGACGACGCGCAGTTGCCGGTCCGTCTGGTTGCGTATCACGTCCAGGAGCAGCGCGGTCGCCCGCGGGCCTCCGTGGCGGCGGAGCATCTCTACCCCCGCCTCCCTCAGACGCGGGCTCGCCTTCGAGCCGGGCTTCAACATGTCCGCCACGTAGGCCAGCCCGCGCTCGGGGTTCGACTGGAAGAGGCTTTCGAGCGCGACGATCTTGACCTCCACGTCCTCCTCGTTGAGCCCCTGGTTGATGACCTTCTGGTTGCCTTCCTCGCCTGCGATCTGCGCGCGAAGTGCCCGCGCGTCGTCGGCCCAGTTCGAGCGCGGGAAATCCGCGAGCAGCCGCGACAGGTGCTTCCCGGCCTCGCCGTACTTCTCCTGCTTGGAGAGGGTGAAGGCGAGCCAGTAGAGCGCGGCGTCGAAGTTCGCGTCCTTCTGGTAGAGCTGGACGAAGCGGCGGAACTTGTCTTCGGCCTGGTTCCAGTCCTCGTCGCCGATCAGGTCCCGCCCCTCGCGGAAGAGTTGGGCGGCCGGCAGGTTCTGCGTCTGGACGAAGCGGCTGAGCTTGTCCGTGTCCTGCTGTTGCGCGAGGCCCGTAGAGAGAATCGTCGCGCCGAGCACGACGCCCGCCAGGAGGCCGGCGACGAGTTGCAGGCTCGGGCGGCGCGGGCTTGTAGCTGTGTTTCTGTTCATGTTCATTTCCTATTAATCAATCAGTTTGAAGCCAGAAGCGTGCGGACTTGCAGGGCCGCGACGATCTCTTTCTTTTCCATGCGCCGCTCGATTGACTCCACGTCGCGGGCGCGGACGCGGCCCGGCAGGTTGGCTATGTCGAGCAGGATGGGTTCGAGCGTGTTCAGGAGTCGGAGCGCCGACGAGTCGCCGCGCTCCTCGGCCGCGCGCCTGAGCGCGATGTTTCGGTAAAGTAGCTTGTGCGACTGCTCTTTCTCGAAAGACACGTCGAGGGAGCGCGCGGCTGTTGCGACCGGCCGCACGTTCCTGAAAGAGCGCAGCAGCAACTCGGCCCTCCCCGCGTGACGCGCCATCTCGAAATCGAACTCGCCCGCCGCCTCGGGCGCGCTCACGCCGACGCCGGGCGCGGCGTTGTAAGCGGCCGCCTCCTCGAACCGCGCCGGGCCTTCAGGCGTCGGCCGCCCGACAATCTGTCTTTCGCGGCGCGGGACGCGCGCAAGAGTCTGAGTCCTTCTGCTTGAGCCTGTGCCCGCCCCATTACTCGCAGTCACACGCGGGCGTTCTTCGTCGCCTCGTTTTTCTTCATTCCCGTTACGCGCGACGGTGTCTTTGTTTCCATTCACCTCGCCGGGCACTCGCCATTCAATCGGCCCGAGCGCCTTCGGCCCCTGGAAAGCGAGACCCTTCTGCTGGTCGCGCGGGCGCAGGTAGACGACGGCGGCCGTGATGGTGACGGCGGCCATCACGACTGCGACGCCGAAAGCGGGTCGCAGCCTCTTACCGAAGAGACCGCCGAGCCATCCGCCGAACCGCGGGCGCGACTCTGCCTGCGGCGCGGCTTCCTTCTCCTGCTCGATGCGCGCGCGCACTATGTTCCAGTGCCCGGGCGTGACTTCTATGTCGCGCCGGTAGCTGGCGTAGACCTCCTGCTCGCGGCGCAGCGCGTCGAGTTCCGCGGCGCACGCGGCGCAGGACGAGAGGTGCGCGTCCAGGCGTTCGATTATTCGCCCGTCCAACTCCCCGTCAACGTACTCTTCTATGAGGGGCAAGCATTCTTCGCACTTCATTGGCTCACCTCCAGGTAAGGGCGAATCAGGCGGCGCATCTCGTGGCGCGCGCGGTGTAAGTCCGTCTTCAATTTCGCGATTGAGAAGCCCGTGATGGCCGCGATCTCTTCGTAGCTCTGCTGCTGGAAAATCTTCAAGGTGAAGACGAGCCGCTTGTCCTCGTCCAGCCTTGAGAGCGCGTCGCGTATGACGCCGTTCAGCTCCTTGTTAATCAAAGAGTCGTCCGGCGGCATTCCGGCGTCGGCCAACTCCGTGACCGACGAGTCGTCCAGCTCGACCTTGCGCGAGGCCCGTTGGCGCGCCCGCCCGTGTTCGCGCGCGACGTTCTTGGCGATGCCGAAGAGCCAGGTCGAGAGCCGCGCGTCGGCGCGGAGTGTGCCAAGATTTCTGTAGGCGCGGACGAAAGTCTCCTGCATCAATTCTTCGGCGGCCTCGCGCTCGCCGGTCAGGTCGTAGATGAAGCTGATGACGGGTCGGCTGTAGCGGTCGAAGATCGAATGGAAGGCGTCCGTGTCGCCGGAGCGCGCCCGCGCTATCAGGTCCTCAGCACTGTTCATCAGTGTCGCCCCTAGCTCCCCGGCCCGTCCGTAAGTCTCTATTGCCAGCCGCTTCATCATCTCGGTTCAGTTAGTGTCGCCAGTGCCGGAAAGGTTTCAAGAGCTTACCGTAAAACCGGCGCGGAAAGGATAGCCCGCATAGTAAGTGCGGCGCACGCGGGAAAAGTTGCAGAAAAACAGCGGGCATCAGGCAGCGGGCAGTGAAACTAAAGAGAAGAAGGCAGCCGAGTTATTCATACCCGGCTGCCTTCTTGTTTTTGCCTTAACTGCCTACTGCCCGCTGCCCACTGTTTTTACGGGCAGTCGGTCGCGCCGAGCGGGACGATCCAGAGTTCGGTGGTCGTCTGGTCGCGCGGGCCGCCGTCTTTGGTGACGAGGCGGTCGGCCGTGATGCCGCGCGTGTTGACCAGGTAGTCGTAGGCGCGCTTGATGCGCTTCTGCTTCTCGGCGCTGTTGGCCCCGAAGACGACGATGTGGCCCTTCGCGTTCGGGTCGTTCTGCAACTGGATGGCGAAGTTGTCCAGCCGCGCCTTCTCGTCGTTGTAGCGGATGGGCGGGTAGTAGTCCACCTGCGTGCATTTCGGCGGCCGCCGCGGAATCTGCGCCGTGCAGGTCGCCGTGCAGCTCTGGTTGTAGCCCTCGACCGAGAGGTTCGCCGTGATGCTCTGGCCTTCGAGCCCGGTCGCGTCGACCTGGATGGAGGGCGTGCCCTGCCCGCTGATGATCGTGCCGCCGGTGACGGTCCAGTTGTAGACGGGCGTGATGCTCGCGGGGTAGCCGCCCGAGAGGTTCGCCGTGAAGGTCACGGGCTGGCCGAGCGAGACCGTCTCCGGGCAGTAGATCGAGACGTTCGGGCAGACGGGCGGCCGGATGCACTCGCGCACGACGACCTTCGTGGTCGTGAAGGCGGTGCAGCCGTTGTTCTGGTTGTTGTCGACCTCGATGGTCGCCTGGTACGTCCCGGGAGCCGCGCCGGTCAGGTCCCAGGTAGCAGACGGCCCGTCGCCGACGATGCGGCCGCCGCTCGCGCGCCAGCTATAGCGCAGGATGGAGGGGTCGCTGAAGTTCTGCACGCTGACCGACAAAGGGATTTGCGAGTCGCCGGCGGCAGAGTCCGGGCAGGGCGTGATGATGCGCGAGTGGTCTGCGATGGTGACGACCGGGGCCGGGCCCGTCTGCGTCGAAATCTCCCTGTCCTTGCGCTTCTTCTGTTGCTGCTGATCCTGCTGTTCCTGCTGGGACGAGGTGACGCCCGTCAGGGCGACGAGCAGTCCCAGGGCGGCGATGAGAGTCTGTTTTCGCGAGAGCATGGCTTCTCCTCCGTCTGCGCGATAATGGGGCGTTGGTGGCCCGCAAAGGGTATGTCAAATCCCTCCGCGGCGTCAATGAATTCTTTGAAAAATCTGCGGCCCCGAGTGGCCGCCCGCTAGGTTTAGTTACTAGAAACGACCAATGCCCGCCCGTTTCCAACCCCGCGGCAAAGAGAGAGGCCGCACATCCGGCTTGCCCGGAAGTGACGTATGTTCCATTATTCGCGCGAGTCACGATTGATGGCTAAAAAGACTGTTTTCATCACGGGCGGGACGGGTTTCATGGGACGGAGCCTGATCCCGGAGCTTCTGAGGCGCGGCCACGAGGTGCGCGCGCTCGTCCGCCGCGGCTCGGAGTCGAAACTCCCCGCGGGCTGTCAGCTTCTCGCGGGCGACCCGCTCGACGGAGCGTCCTTCGCGCGCGAAATTGGCCCGGCGGACACTTTCGTCCAACTGGTCGGCGTCGCGCACCCCTCGCCGGCCAGGGCCAAAGAGTTCCGCTCCGTCGATTTGAAGTCCGCGTCCGAGTCAATCCGCGCGGCCGCGGAGGCAGGCGTCAAACACTTCGTCTACGTCAGCGTGGCGCAGCCCGCGCCCATCATGAAAGCCTACGTCGAGGCGCGCGCCGCAGGGGAGGCGCTCGTCCGCGCGAGCGGCATGGACGCGACCATCCTGCGCCCCTGGTACGTCCTCGGCCCGGGCCGCCAGTGGCCGCGCCTGCTCGCGCCCTTTTACTGGCTGATGGAGCGCATCCCTTCCAAGAGGGAGACGGCGCGGCGGCTCGGCTTGATGACGGACGCGGAGATGCGCGGCGCGCTTCTGTACGCGGTCGAGAGCCCGGCCGAAGGGGTCAGAGTCCTCGCGGTCCCCGACATCAAAGAGGCCGCGCGCAAGCTGGGGCGGGCCTCGTAACGATAACCCGATTCCAAAAAGAGACCTTCCGCGGGCGCTCGCGCCGTGCGCCCGCGGAAGGTCTCTCGTGCTGTTCGGAGGATTTCTCTGCGGCCCGCTCTTACTCCTCCGGCCCCGTGCAGCTGGGGCCGTGGAGGGCCGGGATTTTCTGGCTGATGACCGGGTAGTTCGGGGCCTCGTCAATATTAATCTGCGTCCAGTGTGCGTACTGCTCGGGCACGGCCGAGTCGGGGAAGATCGCCTCGACCGGACACTCCGGCACGCACGCGTCGCAGTCTATGCAGGTGTCCGCGTTGATGTAGAGGCGGTCCGGCAGCTCGTGAAAAGCCTCCACGGGGCAGACCGCCGCGCAGTCCGTGTACTTACAGTCCACACACAACTCTGTCACCACGTATGTCATCTTCTGCTTCCCTCTTTCAATTTCGGATTGGGGATTGGGATTGCGGAATCGAGGGCAGAGAGCATCTGTCTTTCATCCCGCATCCGGCATTCCGAAATCCGCAATAAATACAGTTTGCTTCTAAGCTAAATCGCGCGGAGAGTCAATAGGCAAAATCCTTCGGCTCACCGCTCGCAGTATTGTTCCGTGATCTTGCGGAAGTGGTAGCCCATGACGGCGAGCACGACGGCGTCGCCGATGAGGTCGCGGCGCTCTTTGTAGACGCGGCTGAGGAAGCGCCAGAACTCCTTGCGCGAGGGGTCGGCCATGCCGAGGCGGAAGAGGACGCGGAAGAATCCGAGGATGTACTCCTTCTTGAAGGCTTTGGCCGGCGAGTAGCCCGACGACGCCGTGAACTTCAGCGAGTTGCGGACGCGCTCGTAGTATTCGGCCGGGCTGTAGATGGTGCTCATGATCTTCTTGTAGCCCTCGATCAAAATCTGGCGGTCCATCTTGGGCACGAAGTTCAAAGACGCCTCCGTGTTCGAGCCCTCGCCCTCGCCGAGCAGCCTCCCCTCGCGCTTGAGCCTGCGCCAGAGCTGCGTGTCCGGGAGCGCGGAGAGGATTCCGACCATCGCCATCGGGATGGCGCTCTCGCGTATGAAATCTATCTGGCGCTGGAAGATGTCGGCCGGGTCGTGGTCGAAGCCGACGATGAAGCCGGCCATCACCTCCATGCCGTAACTCTGAATCTTGCGCACGCTCTCGATAAGGCTGCGCCGCGTGTTCTGACTCTTCTGCGTCTCCTTCAGGCTCTCCTCGACCGGCGTCTCAATGCCGAGGAAGACGCGGCGGAAGTTGGCCCGCTGCATCAGGGCGAGAAGGTCGTCGTCGTCCGCGAGGTTGACGGAGGCTTCCGTGAAGAGGCGGAACGGGTGCTTGTGCCGCTCCATCCACTCGCAGAGGTCCGGCATCAGGCGGCGGACGTTCTTCTTGTTGCCGATGAAATTGTCGTCCACGATGAAGAGCGGCCCGCGCCAGCCCGTGCGGTAGAGCGCGTCAAGTTCGAGCAGCATCTGCTCGTTGGTCTTCGTGCGCGGCACGCGCCCGTAGATTTCGATGATGTCGCAGAACTCGCAGTTGAAGGGGCAGCCGCGCGAGTACTGAATCGCCATCGAAGAATAGCGGCTCATCTGGACGAGCGAGAAATCGGGAATCGGCGAGCACGTCAGGTCCGGCTTCTCGCTGGTCTGGTAGACGTGCTGCGGCACCCCCATCTCCAGGTCGCGCAGGAATTCCGGCACAGTCGTCTCGGCCTCGCCTGGGAAGAGGAAGTCCGCGTCCTCGACGTGCTCCATCCCCGTCGAGACGAAGGGGCCGCCGACGGCGACGCGCACGCCCAGTGCCTTGCAGCGGTCGATGACGCCGCGCAGCGAGTCCTGCTGGACGATCATGGCGCTGGCGAAGACTATGTCTGCCCACTGCAGGTCGGAGTCCTTGAGGCGGCGGACGTTCATGTCGACGAGGCGCTTCTCCCACGTGTTCGGGAGCATGGATGAAAGCGTCAGCAGGCCGAGCGGCGGGTAGGCCGAGCGCTTGCCGGCGAAAGGCAGCGCGTGCTTGAAGCTCCAGTAAGTGTTCGGGAATTCCGGGTAAACCAGTAGCGCCTTCAACTTTTTATTCCGCTCGGCCATTCCTGCTCCGTGATTATTCAGGGCACACTTACAGGGCGTGCCTACAGTTAAAAGGGGGAATCATAGAGGGCTTAGAAAAACGACTCACACTCTAGCAGAAGCAGGCCGGATGATAAAGAAGAAACCTCATGCCCCTGAAAGGGTCACGCATGATAGCCAGGGGTAAGCGCGTGCAGCGCGCCACCCCCGGTCGTGTGCCAAACACGAAGCCGACCCCGGAGGGGTCGCGCCTCAATGTTGAATGTGCGGCCCCTTCAGGGTCGGAACGTTTTCTTTCGTCCGACCGTGGGCAGCGCAAACTCGCGTTCGCTTGCCCACGGCTATCATGTTCATCCCCTCCGGGGATGGCGACTCGCGGCGGCGTCGCCTCTATTCTCCGAACATCACGTTAATCAAACGGCTCGCGGGGTTCAAAAACTCCGCGCGCCTGACCATCCTGTTCGGCTCGAAGCGCGGCCCCGGAAACGCCTGGAACTGGCCGGGCGCGACCTGCCTGACCTCGGCCGGGAAGGCTTCCATCAATCCGCGGTCCAAGGCTATCTGCACGTAGCCGCGCACGGGGCCCGGAATCTGCGCGTTGTCCGTCAAGACCTGCCCGCCCGAAGTGACGTTGCTGTTGGCGAGCGCCTTCGCCTGCGCGTCCAGGCGGAGCGCGCGCACTATCGCCACGGCCTGCTCAAGACGGGACACGCTCGCGCCAGCAGTGAACGCGCCGCCGCTCACGCCCATCACGCCCTCTCTCCTGAGCGACTCGGCGACGAGCGACTCGGGCGTGCCCTGCGCGAGGTCCGTGAAGCTAGGGCGGTTCGGGATGAACTGCGGGACGCGCGCACTGAACATCAGCGCGCGCGCCAGCTCCATGCGCGTCAGCTCCGCGTCGGGGCGGAACGCGCCGCCCTCCGTGAACATGATGCGGTCGTAAACGAGGCGGTAGACTTTCTCGCGCGACGCGGCGTCGAGCGCCGCGATGTCCGTCACCTCGTTCGGGTCGTAGAGGAAATGCGTAACGCTGAGACGGTACGGCTGGTCCGTCGCGGTCGAGAATTGCAGGATGCCGGCGCTGACGGTCGCCGTGTAAGTCCCGGCCGCGGGGAATTCCAGCTTGATCGACTCGCGCGCCGCGAAGAGGCCGCCCGCGTTAATCCCGTCGGAGGAGGCGGAGGTCTGGCCGTTCGAGACCGAGAGGGCCAGATCGTGCAGCACGACCTGCGTGTTATCCACCACCGCTTCGCCCTCGCCGACGCCCTTCCAGTCCAACTGCACGACCGTGAAGCGCGCGTTCTGCGGGACATCGAAAGTGTGCGAACCGGAGCCGCCGGGCGCGACCGAGCCCTGTAGGCTCGCGCCGTCCGCGCGCGTCAACCCGAGCCCCTTGCCCGTGAAGCCGAAGTTGCCGTAAGGCTTCGACGGGTTGAAAGCGAGGTCGACGGCGGCGTGCACGTTCGCCATGCCAGCGCCGACCTCGAACTCGTCGTAAGCGGCCAGGGGCGTCGCCGTGCGCTCGATGATGCCGCGCGTTTCGTCCGGCAGTAAAGACGGGTCCGCCTCTAAAATATTCGCCACCACGCCCGCGACGTGCGGCGCGGCCATAGAGGTGCCGCTGATCTGCGTGTAGTTCGGGAGGAACGCCGCCGGAATCTGCTTGTCGTTGTAGAGGCCGTTGGCCGCGGGGTTGACGCGCGAGCGCGCGGCGACGACCGCCGCCGTCAATCCAGTCGTGTTGATGTCGGAAGTCGAAAAGGGGTCTTCGCCGACGCCGGTCCCAGGCGCGGTGATCGTCGGGTGGACGGTCGCGTCGCCCAGGATGCCGCGCGAGGAGAAGCCCGCGAGGCGGCCGTCCTTCTGACCGGCCGCGACAGAGATCAGCCACGGGAAGGAGGCCCAGCGGTTCTGCGTGTTCGGGCGCGGGCCGTCGTTGCCGTTGGCGAAGACGACGACGACGCTCGCCTCGTCGTGCAAGAGTTTCGACGCCACGTTGACAGGGTGGTCCGGGTCTAGTTCCACGGCCGAGTTGCCCCACGAGTTGTTGACCACGCGCACGTTGTCGCGGAAGTGGAACGAGTAGAGGTAATCGAAGGCCGCGACCTGTCCCAGAACGAAGAGGCCGCCGCCCGAGCCGATGCCGAGAATCTTCGCGCCCGGCGCGACGCCCTGGTAGAGCCCGCCGCTCGCCACGCCCGTCCCGGCGGCGATGGAGGCGACGTGCGTCCCGTGCCCGCCGTTGGTGTCGGAGTTGACGACGTTCTCGACGTAGGTCATGGGCAGAATGCCTTTGAGCGGGTTGCCGAGCGTGTTGCTGCGGACGACCAGCCCGTCCTTGTCGTTCGGGTTCATCAGCACGTTCTGTATGGTCTGGCCCGCGCCGGGGTTGAGCGTGTCGAACTTGAGGTCGGCGTGCGTGCCGTCCACGCCCGAGTCGTTGATGGCGATGGTCACGTTGCGGCCCGAGACGGGGACGCCGCCGTTGCGGCGTATGAGGTCCGCGTCTTTTCTTAAACGGTCAATGCCGATGAGCGGCTTGGTCTGGTGCAGGTAAAGTTGGAGCGGCGAGTTCAGGTAGACGGAGCGCAACTCGTTCCAGCCTAGCATCTGCTTTACTTGCGCGGGCGTCGCGTTGACGCCCATGATCGGGAAGTTGCGCATGCGAACGCCTACGTTGATGCCGAGTGCCTCGACCGCCCTGACCTGCGCGTCCGTGACGCGGTTGCCGTGGAAAGTCAGGACGACGCCGAGCAGGGCGTCCGGCCGGGCGCTCAGCAGCCGCGCGCTCAGCTCCGGGTCCACCTTCGGCGCGGCTCGCCCGGCGCCCGCGAGAATCGTCAACGTCGCGATGATTGCCAGTAGCCAGCGTCCCGTCTTCATCTCTCTTCCGCTCCTTCAGACTTTTTCTTTTAACCGGCCCGGCGTCGGAACGCTTCCCGACAAACGTTCCGACGCCGGGCCGGCGGGGCAAGTGGTGACGCCACAGACGGCGTCACCCCTTGGGGCGAGGAACCGATTTCTCTCCCGCCACACCCGTCTGGCCGAGTCAGCGCGCGCGGTGCGCTACTCGACCTTGAAGTCCCTCCCGCTGCCCGTGTCCGTGGCGAACAGCCCGCCGCCCGTGAAGGACGTGCCGATGGTGATTTGGGCCAGCGCCTCGGTCGCCGTCGAGGTCATGCCGACCACGTCCAGCCCGCCGAGCAGCGCCTTGACCTTCGCCACAGAGAGGCGGACGACGATCCGGTTGCCGTCGACGGCGACCGAGTCCACCGTGTCGTCGGCCGCCGTGTAGCTGCCGATGCCCGTGTCCGGGTCCGGGATGATCTGGCCGAACTCGCCGTAGAACGTGCCGAGTTCGTCCACCGCGACCGAGACGTAAACGGGGTCCCTGTCGCCGAACTTCGAGCTCATGGACCAGCGGTTGTTCGGGACGCGCTGCGCGAGGTCTTTGACCGTCAGCGCGTAGACGATCTGCCCGGCCGCCGCGTCGTAAGAGAAGTCGCCCGTGATGATGTCCTGCGCGTCGGTGACGGCCCGCGCGCCCATCCCCGTCTCAAGGACCTGGTCGCCCTCGGGGTCAATAATCTCCGGGCTGCCCGGCGGCGGGATGAGGACTGCCGGGTGGTCGACCGCCGCGAGGTTCATCGCCCTGCGCACGGCGTTGCGCGCATCGACGTAGCCCGCGCCGACGACGCGCTCCCTGTACGGCATGGGCGTAGCCGTCTCGCGCAGGATGGTGACGACCTCGTCGGGCGTCAGCCGAGGGTTGGCCGAGAGCATCAGGGCGACCACGCCCGAGACGTGCGGGCAGGCGAAACTGGTCCCCTGCGAAGTCGTGTAGAAGGGCAGGTAGGCCGGCGGGATGGTCGTCGAGTCGTTGCCCAGGTAAACGCCCGCGGTGTTGGTAATGCCTGCGCCCTTCATGCGCGCGCTCTTGATGTCTATGCCGGGGGCCGTGATGTCCGGCCTCAGGTTCGGCCGCGCGAAGGGGTCCGCGGGCTGGCCCGCGACGTCCACGCCGTCGCCGTCGTTCTCGCCGCGCGAGCTGAAGGAGGTCGGCGTGCCCAGGCCGCGCTTGTAGCCCGCGGCGACCGAGATCGTCCACGGCATGGTCGAGTAGGGGTTGATGGCGTTCGGCGCGTCGCCGACGCCGCCGATGCCGTTGCCGGCGGCGAAGACGACCGTGATGTTGCGGTCGTGCGCCTCGCGCGTGGCGATGTTGATGGGGTTGTCCGGGTCGATCCCGGCGGGCGAGAGCGAGTCGCCCCACGAGTTGTTGATGACGCGTATGTTGTAACGGTACTGGTAGAGAAGCAGGTAGTCGTAAGCGCCGAGGAGGCCGACCAGGGGCAGGCCGACTTCGTTGCCGGAGTTGACGACGACGAGGTGCGCGCCCGGCGCGACGCCGCCGTAGAAGTTGCCACTTTGCGCGCCCGAGCCCGCGGCGACCGCCGCGCCGTGCGTCCCGTGGCCGGATTCGATGTCGGACTGACGCTGGTCTTCGAGGTAAGTCGGCGCGTAGAAGCCCGCGAGGTCGTAGAGGTTGTCGAAGGGGTTAACGCCTATGCCGAGGACGAGTCCGGCGTCGCCGACGTTCGCGTTCGCCATCGGCTGGATGACGTTCTGGAGGATTGTCGAGCCGAACTTCAGGTCGTTGTGCGTGGCGTCCGCGCCCGTGTCTATGTAGCCTATGCCGATTCCCTTGCCGGAGACGGGCACGCCGGGGTGCTGCTGGTTGGCGCGCGTCACTTCGTCGTCGGCCCAGAGCTGCGGCACGCCTATGAAGCGGCGGCTCTCGTTCGTGAAGGTCTTCATGATGCGGTTGGCGTAGACGGAGCGCACGCCCGGCTGCGTTTGCAGCACACTGAGCTGCGCGGCGTTCAGGCGCGCGATGACCATCGGCAGTTCCTTGAGCGCGAAGCCGCCCTTGATGCCGATTGATTGCAGGCGCGTGAAGTCTGCGGCCGCGGGGCGCGAGCGGTAAGTGATGACGGCCGGCGCTGTCGCGCCCGCCGCGCTCGTCGCGAAATATTTGACGAGCAGCGGGTCAACGCGCGCGCCGCCCGCGGCGACCGTAGTCGTCGTCTTCAACTGCGCCTTGCCCGGCGGCAGGTACGGGGTGTAGGCGAACGCGAAGGCGAGCGCCGCGAGGACGCCGAGCACCCGCGCGAGTGAGACTTTGGTCGCCGCTCTGGTCTGCATAATCTTTATCCTTTCCGCACGCGCCGGGCGCGTCAGAACGCCCGGTGAAGAATGTTAGTTATCCTCGCGAGGGGGTCTCTCAAGAGCGCGCCGGCTCCGGCGGCGGCGTCGGGCCGGGCCGGCGGCGAGTTTTTCAATCACCGACGGGGGCAAAATAGCCAAACCGGCTTGAGGAAAGGTTGAGGCCGGGCGCGGGGCACGGAATCTCGGATTTCTTTAATAAAAACGAGGGTTTTTCGTCGGCCGCGGGACTTGAGGAAAACTTGAGCCAGAGGATTTGAGGGGAGAAAACGGGGATGTAGAAGGGCGGATGCGGGTTCATCCCCGGAGGAGTCGCACACCCAATGTTGAGGCGCGACACCTCCGGGGTCGGGTTCGTGTTTGGCAAGTGACCAGGGGCGGCGCGCTGACGCGCTGACCCCTGGCTATCATCTAAGACCCCTCCGGGGTCGGTGCTCATCAGTGAATCAGGTTCTCGAACGACAGAGGCGACCTGAGCTTGTTGTAGAGCGAGTAGGTGTTGTCCAGGATGAAGGACGAGTTGTTGATGGGCTGGAACGGCTCGCCGACGTTGATGCGCGGGCTGGCGAACTGCGCCCCCTGCTCGTGGAAGCGCTCGACGGCGCAGGTGAAGATGACGACCACCGTGTAGTAGACGGCCGCGAGGTAGAGGTAGAAGGAGGGGCTACTCCAGGGGTCGTTGTTGGGGCAGTCCCAGCTCCAGTCCCAGAACGGGTCGCCGCAGAAGGGGTTGTAGAAGTCGAAGAAAAAGTAGCCCACGAAGAAGAAGGCCGTGAAGGTGATGTAGGTCGGCGTCAGCGCGTGGAAGTTCGGGTTAGAGGTGTAGGTCGCGTGCTTCCAGAGCGAGTGCCACAGCTCTATGTGGTTGCCGGGCCACATGGGGTTCGCGGGGAAGTTGTGGTAGGTGCTCTGGTCCGTGAAGGTGTCTTCGTGCGCGGCGGTGAAGACGCTGAGCGCGCTGTACTGGTTCGGGTCCAGGTTGAAGCCCCAGGCGTTGTAGGGGTCGAAGACGGGGGCCGAGACGAGCAGCGCCGACCGCTCGTTGTCTATGTCGTGCGGCCCGTAGCCCTCCACGAAGGAGTCGAAGGGGGGCAGCATCACATTAAACCCAGGTTGTCTGGCGAATGAGTTTGATGGTCTGTCAGAGCCGGCGGCGCGAGAGGCCGAGGCGCGGCGGCGACTTTAACAAGCGGGCGCATTCTACACCCGCACGCGGCGGCGAAGTCAACGAATTTTTAGCACGCAGCCGGGCGGCCGACATTGACAACCGGCCCGCTTAGGAATATCGTGCCCGCGTTCCGCTGACCGCCCGCCGGCGAGACCTCTTTGCCCGCCGACCCGCGGCCC
>DATMVE010000057.1:0-84303 GCA_035563515.1 Pyrinomonadaceae bacterium | reverse complement strand
CCGGGCGGGTCGAGCGCCTGCGGCGCAGGATGCGCGTCAGCACGGAGACGCCGCGCACCATGTGCGGCAGCACGCGGCGGAGCCGCGCCAGGTCGCGCGGCGAAAGAGAGCCGAGCGTCGCCGCGCCCACCATCGCCTCGGCCTCGGCCTCGGATTGGGCGCGGCTGGCGACCGCGGCCATCAACTCGGCCTGCGCCTGCGTGGGCGAAGCCTGCGCTTCCATCTCGCCTTCCATCTCCCACTCGCCCTCGCCCTCCAGCTCCCACTCGCCCTCGCCCTCCAACTCCCACTCGCCCTCGCCTTCGAACTCGCCCTCAAGCTCGCCTTCGAGCATCGAGCCGGCTGCTCTGCCGATCATGCCGCCGAGTGGCCCGCCGACGGCCGTGCCGACGATGGGCGCAGCGACGCGGGCGACTTGGCGCAGGACTGGGGCCGCGCGCCTGACGACACTGCCGACGCCGCGCGCGACGCGCCTCAACCGGCGGAGGAACTCCTCGCCCTCGAACTCGCCCTCGAACTCGCCTTCGAGTTCCCACTCGCCCTCACCTTCGGTCTCCCATTCGCCCTCGCCTTCGAGTTCCCATTCGCCTTCGCCTTCGAGCTCCCACTCGCCTTCGCCCTCCAACTCGGCTTCCAGTTCGCTTTCCAGCTCTAACTCGCCATCTCGACTGCTCATGACCATTTCTCCTTTCAAAATCGGTAACGGCCAGCGTACAATAGCGCCCCTCGTCAATCCGCGGCAGTCGCATTTTCGTGATAGCCGTTTCGTGGTACGCGGAGCGAGCTACGGCGTTCGCGCTACGGCGAACGAGCGTCACTCAATCGTGCGACAGGCGCGGCGGTGCCGTGTGGGGTTATAATTTTCCGGCACAATGCACCGAAGGGGTTTGCCCCGCCCGCGACGGAAGTCAGCGGGCGCGGCTGCCGAGACCCGAGACGGGCGTGAATAGTTCAGGAGTGCCCCGACCTGTTGAGTTAGTTCAGCAGCATACTTCCTTACGCACGAGTCTCATGCGCTGAACATTCGAGAAGAGCCGCGGCCGCCTCCTCCGGCGCGCGCGGCTTCCGGTAGAGAATAAGCAGGTGGCCGGGAAGGCTTTGGAGGTGAGTCAGGCCCGGCGCGGGACCTCGTGTCTATTGCGTACGCCCAAGCGTCGCCTCGCTCGCGACCTGGGCCGGCGCGTCGCTGCGGAGACATGGAGACAAGCCGATGATCACCCGTTTGCTTGAAAGAGAAGACGAATGCCTCACGTCCCAGCCGGCACCCGACAGCACGATGAAGATTCTGCGGAGCCTCATAAGTCAGGTGGTCAACCCGACGGACCCGGACCCGCCCGACGTGCTCCTCGACACGGAAGTTGACGGCGTGCGCTGCCTCCTCATACGACTTCAGCCGCGCCACACGGGCGCGCCCCCCATCATCCTCAGCCCGCGCGAGCAGGAGATCGCGCGGATGGTCGCTGCGGGCTACCCGAACAAGACCATCGCGGCGGTGCTCGAAATCAGCTCGTGGACCGTCGGCACGCACCTGCGCCGCGTCTTCGCCAAGCTCGGCGTCGGCTCGCGCGCCGCGATGGTCGCGCGCCTCCTGGAAGACAGCCTGCTCACGCAACCGCACAAGCCGGCCGAGCAACTGACGCACGGCGGCAAGTAGCCGCGCCGGCCGAAAAGTGCCGGAACCCTGAGCAAAACCCATAAAACTGGACACAAATCCAGCCCCGCCGACAGCAACTAGCCCCGCATCGGCCGCATCCAAAGTGGGCCGGAACGATTTCACCTCACGACCGCGTGATTGACAGAACTCCGGCGTTTTTTATAGTTCCCCCGAACTTATCAACCCCACTTCAGCGAGAAACTTTTTGCCGGAGCTTCACGGCCGTTTTGTGCCAGGAGCGGCGTGAGATTCAGGTGGGGTATGACTTTGCAATTTCCAGGTGGGATGAAGAACTTGAAACAAACACTTCTAAATATCCTGACGGCCCTGACCGTCACACTTTTCCTGGTTGCACACGCCTCCGGCCAGGGCGTTAAGAAAAACAGCCAGCGGACGGAAACCTTTAAGGGGAAGAAAGTGGCCGCCGGCGAGGTGCTCGTAAAATTTCGCAAGTCGGCGTCGGCCTCGGCCGTCGCCAACGCCAGGCGGAACGCGGACGCGGAGCTAGACAGGAAAGTCGGCGGGACCGGCGTGCGCCTGCTGCGCTCGCGCAGCAAAGACGTTGCATCTCTCGTCGCGGAACTCTCCGCGCGCGCCGACGTGCTCTACGCCGAGCCGAACCTCGTCATCGACGTCACGGCCCTGCCGGACGACGCGCGCTTCGCGGAGTTGTGGGGCTTACAGAACTTGGGCCAAAACGTTGGCGGCGTCGCGGGCACGTTCGGCGCGGACATCGGCGCGCTTTCCGCGTGGGACTTGACCACGGGCTCGCGCTCGAACGTCGTCGCCGTCGTCGACACGGGCGTCGACTACACCCACCCGGATTTGGCCGCCAACATGTGGTCTGCCCCGGCACCCTTCACGGTCAACATCGGCGGCCAGACTATTCAGTGCGCCGCCGGCACGCACGGCTTCGACGCTATCACCATGACCTGCGACCCCGCGGACGAGTACAACCACGGGACGCACGTCGCCGGCACCATCGGCGCTGTCGGCGGCAACCACGCGGGCATCACGGGCGTGAGCCAGACGGCGAGCGTCATGGCCCTCAAGTTCATGGACGCGACCGGCAGCGGCACGCTCGCGGACGCCATCGACGCGATAGAGTTCGGCATCCAGGCCAAACAAATTTTCGGGGCCGGCGCGAACGTGCGCGTGCTGGCGAACAGTTGGGGCTGGAACGGCGACGCCTCGCAGGCGCTGCTCGACGAAATCAACCGGGCCAACGACGCGGACATGCTCTTCGTCGCGGCCGCGGGCAACGGCGGGGCCGACAGGTTGAGCGACGACAACGATCAAGTCCCCTTCTACCCCGGCGGCTACACGGCCCCGAACGTCATCGCCGTGGCGGCGACGAACAATCAGGATCATCTGACCGCCTTCTCGAACTACGGGAGGAACAGCGTTCACCTCACGGCACCTGGCGAACTGATTCTCTCGACCATCATAGGCGGCGGCTACGACTCATGGAGCGGCACTTCAATGGCGACGCCGCACGTCGCGGGCGCGGCCGCGCTCGTGCTCTCGCGCTGCCAGCTAGACACGGCGAGTTTGAAGAACGCCCTGCTCAACAACGTGGACCCGGTCGCCTCACTCTCGGCCGTGACCGTCACGGGCGGGCGGCTGAACGTCAACAAGGCGCTGCTCGCGTGTAACGCCGGCTCGCCCGGACTCTCGCTCGCCATGAGCGATTCGCCGGACCCCGCGACGGCCGACACGGAGTTGACCTACACGCTGACCGTTAAGAACGACAGTTCTTCAGAGGCCACGGGCGTGACGCTGACGGACACGCTGCCCTCGGGCGTGACTTTCGTCTCGGCCTCTTCCGGCCAGGGCACCTGCGGCGTAAATGGCACAACAATCACCTGCGCGCTGGGCACCATGGCCGCGGGCGCGACCGCGAACGTCACGATTGTAGTCAAGCCTACGGCGGCGGGCGCGATTACGAACACGGCGACCGTCACGGGCAACGAGACGGACCCCAATCCCGGCGACAACACCGCGACGGCGACGACGATGATTCAGGGCTCGCTTGGCGCTCTCACGTTGAGCCCGACGAGCGTCCTGGGCAGCAAGCCGTCCGTCGGCACGGTCACGCTGAGCCAGCCCGCGCCCGCGAGCGGCGCGGTCATCAAACTCACCAGCAGCAACACGGCTGTCGCGACCGTCCCCGCCAGCATCACGCTCGCGGCCGGGGCGACGAGCAAGACTTTCACGGTCACGACCAAGGCCGTGCCCGCGCCCTCGACCGTCACCGTCACCGCGAATTACTCGGGGAGCACGCAGACGGCGACGCTCGACGTGCAGCCTCCCGCGCTGACTAACCTGACGCTGACGCCTGCCACGATCAGCAGCCCGTGTCAGACTTCGGAGGGCAGAGTTTATTTGAGCGCGATGGCACCGGCGGGCGGGTCAGTCGTCGCGCTGACGAGCAGCAATTCGTCGGCGCAGGTTCCGGCGAGCGTCGTCGTGCCGGCCGGCGCAACGTCCGCCGCTTTCACGGTGACGCCGTCGCTCGTGACGAGTAAACAGACGAGCACGATCACGGCGAGCTACCGCGGCGCGTCCTTCGGCAAGGTGCTGACGATGATGCCCGTCGGCGTCGCCGCCCTGACGCTGACGCCCAACCCTGTAACTGGGCCAAATGTGGTCACAGGGACCGTGACGCTCACCTGCAACGCCCCCGCGGGCGGGCTGGCCGTGACGCTGACGACGAGCAACAGCACCGTCGCGCGCCCGACCGTCGGCAGCATCACCATCGCGGCGGGGGCGAAGACGGGGACGTTCAACGTCAGCACCGTGGATGTCACCTCCACGAAAACCGCGAACATCACAGCCGCCGCAGGCGGGGTCAGCAAGGCCGTCACCCTGACGGTTAATTAACTACACGGGCCGGGCGCACACCGCGCCCGGCCCACATATTTTTCCGATTCGGACACCGGCCCGATTCCCCAGACGTTACTCAAGCAGACTGTCCCGGACGCGCCTCCTGCGTCGGCCGTAACTTTATGAGCTTGTACTTGTCATCTTTCAAGTCTTCCCAAAGCGCTTCGGCGCGGGCGTAAATCTCTGCCTCGCGCGAGCCGGCGGTGTTTTTCTGCGTCGGCCTGCAATCGAGGATGTAACGCATGAGGTTGAAGCAGGTGGTCGCCTGCCCGCAGGCGATCAGGTTGTCCAGGTCATCGCGGTCCTTGATCCAGAGGGCAGTGTCCACGCCCTCGGCCTTGGCCGCCAACTCGCGTAAATCCTCCGTGGGGTCAAGCGTCTGGACGATCTTATTTTTAAACTTGCCCGTCGCGTCCTTCTCGTTGTCGTCCAGGTCGTAAATCAGGTTCTCGAACTGGCGGCCCTTGTACTTCGGATAGACTTTGATGTCCCTGTAAATGAGGTCGCGGATGCGCTTCATAAAGATGGCGGTCGTCAGCGTGAGGGCCGAGGTGGCGCGCCCCTTGACGAGGGCGAACAACTGCGCGATGGGCAGGCCCTTGGCGTACGGCCAGAGTTCGATGGTGGTCGAAACCGCGACGCTCTCCAGCACTTTCTTGAGCGCCCGGCGAATTTTGTAGAGCGCCCAGACGACGAAGCCCGCGAGGAGGAGTGGGAACCCGTAGAGGAAGATGTCGCGCAGGCGGAAGCCGCCGTCCAAAAACGAGCGTACTCCCGCGACGAGCAGCGTCAGCGCCGTCACGAGGGAGAAGAGGAAGACGACCCAGGCCAGCGTGAAGGCCGCCCCGAGCGTGATGTGCCCGTGCTTTTTCTCCGGCGCGAACTTGTAGAAGGCGGCGCGGCCGCGCGGGCCCTTGGCGTCGGGCTTCGTGCGCTGGTTGGTGTCGGAGATGATGACGAGGCCGACCTTATTGCCCTCGCGGTGATAATTCGTAATGACGCTGTCCACGCCCTGGTTGTCGTAGATGCCGCCGTCCATCAGCGCCACGCAGGTGGCGAACCTCTTGCCGAGGGCGCTGCGCACCTCTTCGAGACTCTTCTGCTTCCACACGAAGTCGTCCGGGAAGCGGATCGGCTCGAAAGCTCCTGGGAAGCCGGACGACGCGGCGGCGATGTCCGCCAGGCGCATCATGCGGGCCACGGGCTCATTGATTGGGAGATTTCCGTTGCCGATGTCGGCGGCCGCGCTCTTGCTCCGCTGGAAGCGGAAGTAGTTGGCGGTTTCGAACTCGGTCGCGTTAAAGGAAACTTCCTTGAGATGCGATTGCTTATCGTCGAGGATGATGTCGAAAGTCGCGTCGCCGAACATCCCATCCGAGGCGTAGACGTTGGCCGCGCTGCGGACGAGGCTCGGCATCTGCGCGGCGAAGGGTGAATCCGGCTTGTCCTGCAACCCGCCGAGCGCGTCCCCGATGATGTTGTTTTCGGCGAGGAAGTCGCGCAGGTCCTTGAAAAATTTCTCGAAGTCCTGGCCCTGGGCGAGGTTCAGGGCGTACTTCATCCCGGTGAACGTCCCGCCCGAGACGGTCGAGAGGACGCGCACGGACTGAAGCAGGCCCACGCGATTGAGCACGTCAAGCACGCCGAGGTGGAAGGCCGCGGCGCGGTAGCCGCCGCCCGAGAGCGTGACGGCCAACTCGTCGAAAGGCTGTTCGTGCTGCTTCTCAGGATCAAAGACGGTTTTAGACGCGAGTTCGTTCGCGGCTTCTGGGGGCGTGGCCGCCAGCTCTTTAACTTCAGCGGCCTCCCCGTCGTTAACGTTTTCGCTCATGGCTCTCGACACTCCGTTGCGTGAATTGGCCCGGGCCGGACGGACGCCGGCCTCAGGAGTCGAAATCAACTTCGCCGTAATGGCGGCGGACCAGTTGTCTGACCATGCCGGCGTACTTGCGGTCCGCCTGGCCGTAACCTTTGAGCATAGCCATCTCCTCGCGCAGCTCCTCCCTGAAACCGAAGCGGTCCGCGGGGTCCATGTCTATCCGCGCCTCAAGGCGCTTGAGGCGCGTGATGACGGCCATCGTCTCCCTCGCCCGCTCGGCCCTGAGCGCGGCCAGGTGAAAGCGGTTCAAGCCGTAGACCAGGATCGAAGCCGTGCCCATGGGGCTGCGGCGGCCGCCTTTGGACCTGGCGGGCTCGGCCACCCCTTCGTCCGTGAACTGTAGGTGGCTGTCGCAGTCGTCGCGGCAAGGGTCCAGCAGCAGCCGCGCCCTGTCCTCGCGCGTGACACTTTTCGGGTCGGCGGCGCGGTGCTTCTCCTTCCCTTTTAACGGAAAGTGGTTGGCCTTCCCTGACTTGCCCTTCGTCTTGTCCACGTAATCCTGCTTGCGCTCGCGGTTACAGTCGATGCAGGACGGCAGCAGGTTCTCCCACGTGGCCGCGAGCCAGTAGTAGCCCGGAGGTTTTAATTCCCCGTCAATGACGACGGCCCCTTTCGGGCGGAAGTGCTCCACGTCCACCGGCTGCGTCGCCGCGTAGAGGCTCTCGCAGTACGCGCACTTGCCGCGGAAGAGTTCGTTGAGAGCCTTGATGACGCTCTCCTTCTTGTAGGCGGAGTATTTCCCGTAAGAGGCTCCCCTGTTTTTCGGGTCCGAGTAAAACTCCCCGGTCTTCTTACGCTCTTTGGCCCCGGCGGACTGTTCGTCGTCGGCGAGGTCCGGTGGGACGGGGACTCGCGCGCGGTTAACTCTAATCATGGCCCTTATTCACCCAGCGGTTTGACGGACTTCCACATCTCCGTGATTTCGCGTTTCGTCTTCTCCTTCAACTGTCGCCGCTCGGCCCCCTGGCCGAGTTGCGCTTCCTGTGCCAGAAAACTGTCGGCCGCTTCGAGCATCAGGCGCTCGCGCCGCGTCGCGCCGAGCTGGCGCTGGCGGTCCAGTTGCTCCTTCAATTCGGCCAGCCGCTTTTCTTCGGCGGGCTTGCGCTTCGGCAGGGCGAGCAAGGCGTAGTACTCCTTGAACGCCTTGTCTATCTCCGGGTCTATCGTGCTGTTGAGGCCGAAGAACTCAGACGTGAGCAGTTGATCGACCCGCAGGGTCTTGGGCGACGGCAGATCGGTGAGCGCCAGGGGGTGCCCCTTGTCGTCCAGCTTCATGACGACGACCTCACTCGCGTCGAGGCCGCGCAGGGTCAGCGGGTCGTGGCTCGAAACGACGAATTGCAGGCGCGGGAAGGCGCGCCTCAGCCGCGAGATGATCTGCATCTTCCAGGTCGGGTGCAGGTGCGCGTCAATCTCGTCGACCAGGACGATGCCCTCGGCCGCTTCCATCGTGGGCCAGCGCAGGCTCATCACGCTCATGATGTCGGCCGTCAGCGCCACGACCGACTGGTAGCCCGCGCTCAGGTCCGAGAGCGGGACCTGCGTGCGCTTGGTTTTGACGACGATGCGGTCCCCTTTACGCCCGTCCTTCGCACGCAGCAGGGTCTGGTCGTCGTCCAACAGGAGCAGCGCTTTGAGGCCGCGCGCGATGCGGTCGTAGTCTTCCGCGGGCATCCCCGCCAGCCAGCCCTCCGCGTCGTTGAGCGGGGTGAAAGGGTTGAAGAGGTTTTCGGTCTTCGCGGTCTGGCCGTCGGCGGGCTTGTGCGCGGCGCGCTCGCTCTTCCCCTGCGGGAGCAGGCGCGTCGCGCCGTAACCGAGCAGCAACACGCGCGGCTCCTTCGGCGTCACACGGAATTTCTTAGAGCCCTTCGAGAATTCGAGCACTATCGGCTCCGTGGTCCCCGTGAGGCGCACCTTGACGTGGCCGCTCTGGCAGTTGTAGCGGACGAAATCCGACGCGTCCAGGTTGAGTTGCTGGCGGTGCTTCTCGCCCATCAGCGCCAGCGCCAGCGCCGCGAGCACGGTGCTCTTGCCCGAGCCGTTTTCGCCGAGCAGCACCAGACACGACCCGCTCTGCCCCGCCCCGAGGGGGAACGCGAGCGAGAGGTCCCTGATGATTTTGAAATTTTTGATCTCGACGTGCTCGATCAGGCGCGTCTTGCTGTAGTAGTGCTCTATGCCCGCGCCGCTGGAGACGGAGTACTTTTCCTGCCGCACCTGAAAAGCGTCGAAACTCTTGAAGGCGCTCTTGACGGCCCGGCTCGCGAGCCAATAATACCCGGTGGCCGAGACCTTCTCGGGGAGCTTGGTGGCCGAGACAAGCTCGGATAACGTCGTCTTGTAGGACAGGAATCGTCCGAGCCGCTTTTCGAGCCGCGGGTTCTTGCGCACTGCCTGCTGGCTCCACTGTTTGAGGAACTGCCGTCGCAGCCCCAAAAACGGGAACGCGGAACTGTCGAGCGCCGCACGCAGCGCCGGCGTCAGGTTACGCGCGTTCGGCTGCCGGTCGCTCGGGAAGATCGAGTCCCAGAAGTCGCGCAGCTCCGTCAGGGCCTCGGCCCGGTCGGCCACGAGCTGCGCGCGGTTGAGGCTGAAGCACTCAATCGTGCTGCGCCCGCGCTTGGTCTCGCTCGCCACCATCCCGCGCTCGTCGAAGAGCAGATGCTCCTCGGGACAGTCCACGCAGGGGTCGAGCAGGAGGGGCTGCTCCGCGAGCAGCTCCGGCCCGGTCGCCCCGGCCTTCGCCCTCTCCTTTTCGGTCGGGAAGCGGTTGCCCTTGAGCTTGTTGCAGGTCACGCAGACCAGGTACATGTTCGTCCACTCGTAGGCGAGCCACCAGTAATGGTCGTGGCTCACCTCGCCGTCGCGGTTGACGGCCCCCGTGCGCGGGCGGAAGCGGTCCAGCCACATGTAGCTGTCCGGGGCGATGACGCTCTCGCAGAAGGCGCACTTGCTGCGGAAGGTCTCGAAGAGCGCCGGCTTGATGTCCGCCAACTCCGTGCTGACGGGGAAGAACTTGAAATGCTTCTGCCTCCGCTTCGCCGGCGGGAGCTTAAAGAATTTTTTCAGGTCCGCCACCCGCTCAATCATGAGCGGAGACTTGAGGCTGGGGGGCGCGGCCTTGCGTTCGACGTGTATCAAGGGGTCACCATCCCTTCACTCCGGCCGCGGCACAGGGCGACGATGGCTCGGAGTTCTGAGACTGAGGAAAAGCGAAGTCGGAGCGACTTCAAAAGTCTACTCTCAAAGGGACAGGATAATCGCCGGCTGGCTGAGGGCGACATCCTCAAACAATTTCGGACCGGGGCAAGATACTTAAATTCAACTCCCTTGTCAAAATTCACAGGCGCGGGGTAGTGGGTCAATTTCAAAGTTAACGAGGACCGATAATTGTCCGAGTTACCGGCCTCTAAATGTTAATGCCGTTTTGGCCCAAAACATTTCATCGGGCGGCCCGCGCGGTGGAGGGAGATGGGAGTTGCTTTGCCGAATCGACCCGCTACCAGGCGCGGAGGCGTCGGGCGGTACGGCCCCTAAGTTGAAGGCCCGCCGACATCACTCGGCGCTCGTGGTGATGTTGGTCGCGGGGAGCAGACGCCGGGGCGTCGGGCCGGCGATGACGTGCGGGCGGGCGTGCGCGTTGATGACTTCGGCCAGCAACTGGTCTTCGAGCTGGCGATTGTCCCAGATGCGGTTGCCCTGTGCCAGAATGGCGAAGAGGATGGGGCCCTGGTCCTCCGTGTAGACGATGCCGGCGAGGCTCGTCATCCCGCCGTCGACTTCCGCCGTCAGCGTCCCTGTCTTGGCGACGACCGCGCCCTCAAGCCCGGTGCCCGCCAACCGCCGTCGCAGCGTGCCCGCGTCGTCGCTCGCCACGGGCATGATGTCCGCGGGCTCAAGCCCCTGCCGCCCCGCCTCCCCTATGAGCGCGCGAATCACCGCCAGCACGTCGCGCGCCGTCATGCGGTTGTGCTCGCGGCCCGAGACGGTCGCGAGCGTCAGGTAGTCCGCAGAGAGTTTCAGTTCGTCAACGAGGAATTGCCTGACGCCCTCGGCGCCGCCGATGAGTGCGCCGATTTTGTCGGCCATGTAGTTGCTCGACCGCGCGTTCATGTAAAGCAGCACGTCGCTCAGAGGGTTCGAGTTGACGACCATGAGGAGCCGCCCCGCCGACTCGTCCGCGACGATTGTCTTCGGGTTGCCGAGCTTGAGAATCTTCGCCAGCCGCGTGGCCGATTCTTCGGCCGAGTTGCTGAAGTTGAAGTTGAACTGGGTCGAGACGACGACTTCGTTCAGGCGCTTGACGCCGCGCGCCTCAAGCTCCCTGGCGATGAGGTTCGTGCCTGCGTCGCCGAACGTGGGGTCGTTGCCCTGCACGTAGAGCTTTCCGTCGAGCGTCCCCTTCGAGTCGACTGTCCCGTCGAGGTAGACGCGCGTCTGGAAACGGAAGTCCTTCCCCAGTTTCCTGAGCGCGACGAGCGAGGTGGAGAGCTTCACGAGGGAGGCTGGGTTGAAAGTCACGTCGGCGTTGAGCGAGGCGAGGGCGCGCTTGCCGTCGAGCGTCTCTATCAGGACGCCGTGCACCTCCGGCGCTTCCTCGTGTGCCTGGTACCAGGCGGCGGCGTCGAAGTCCGGCCGCGCGCTCTCCTCAGGCGGCGCGGCCTGGGCCTGGAGCTTGGCCTCCGAGACCAGCGCGACTGCGCTGGAGACGGCCGAGCCCGCGCGTATGTGGTGCGGGATGTAAGCCAGGACGGAGACGACGATCAGCCCGGCGGCGATCATCCAGAGAATTGGCCCGCGACGGTTCAACGTTTCCCTCCGCTCGTTTTTTCGTCTTCCGCAATCGTCAACAAAAACGTATCATGCGTAAAGGCCTGAGCGCGCGTCAAGCTCGCCGTGGATTAAACGCGCGCCGGCCGAGCCGCTTTTTCATATGAACCATTTTCCAGGCTTCCTTCTCGGCGACGGCTTGCTCGGGCTGCCCCTCTGGCTGACGTGCGTCTTCGTCGCCGTCTTCGGCGCGATCATCGGCAGCTTTCTCAACGTCGTCATACACCGCCTGCCGCGCGAAGAGTCAATCGTCTTCCCCAACTCGCGCTGCCCCTCGTGCCAGGCGCAGATTCGCGCCTACGACAACCTGCCCGTCGTCAGCTACGCCATCCTGAGGGGGCGCTGCCGCGCGTGCCGCGCGCCGATCTCGCCGCGCTACCCCGCGGTCGAGGCGCTGACGGCGCTGCTCTGGGCCGCGGTCTTCCTGGTCGACGTTTACTGGCGCGGCGGGCTCTCCTTCGTCATCCCCTTCGACCTGATTTTCGTGACCGCGCTCGTCGCGCTCATCTTCATCGACGCGGAGCACATGCTCCTGCCGAACGCCATCACGTATCCGGGCATCGTCTTCGCCGTCGTCGCGCGCCTCGCGCTCCCATACCTCGTCGGGCCGCACGCCTTCGAAGACCTGCCCTCGCTGATTAATGGGCCATTTTCTACTTGGCCCGTGTGGGCGGCGTCGCTCGCGGGCGCGGTTCTGGGCGCGCTGGTCGGCGGCGGGAGTCTGTGGCTGATGGGCTGGCTGTGGGAGCGGCTGCGCGGGGTGGAGGCGATGGGCCTCGGCGACGTGAAGATGATGTTCATGGTCGGCGCGTACCTGGGCTGGCGGCTGACGATTCTGACGATTTTCCTCGGCGTCCTTTCGGGCTCGATCATCGGCGTGGGCCTGATGGCGCGGCGCGGCGAGCGCGACATGCAGATGCAACTGCCCTTCGGCATCTTCCTCGGCGTCGGCTCCATCCTCGCCCTCCTCGTCGGCTCCCGCATCGTCGCCTGGTACGCGTCACAATTTTAAAAGCTGTGACGGGTGACGAGTGACAAGTGACGAGTTAAACCGCTTGTCCCGCTCGCCACTCGTCACTCTCAACTCGTCTATTTTTTTATGAAGAGTCGCGCGCGGCTGGTGCTCTTGATGTTGGCGGGCGTGATAGGGCTCGCGGGCCTCTTCGCGCTGGCGCTCAGTTTTCTGGCCCCGGACGCTGCGGCCGCGCGCGGCCCCAGGCTGCTCGCGGCCTTCACGGGCGTGCTCGTCGTCAGCCTGCTCGCCGTCGTCCTGCTCCTGCGCTGGCTCCTCCGCCCTTACAGGCAACTGGTCGGCGAGGCCGAGCGCGCGCCCGTCGCCGCGCGCGCCAGTAAGCCGCGCGACGAGGGCCAGTTCGTCCTCGAAACTTTCCAGACGGTCGTCGCGCAGTTGCAGGAGCAGCAGCGCGAGCTTGAGGCCCTGAGCGCGCGCGACCGCGCACGCGCGGCCTCCGCCGAGCGCTTCAGCGAGCGCATAGTGATGAGCGTCCCTTCGGGCCTCGTCGCCTTCGACGCGCGGGGCCGCGCCACGGTCGTCAACGGCCCCGCGCGCGCGCTCATAGAGGCCGACGGCGAAACGGAAGGTCAGGGCGTGCGCGAGCTTCTGCGCCGCGCGCCAGACCTTGCCGAGATGGTCGAAAGGTGTCTGGAGACCGGCGAGGTTTACAGGCGCGAGGAGGTTCTGGCGCTCACGCAAGGGAGCCAGGCCCGCCGCCTGGGCGTGACCGTCGCGCCGATTGATTTGACGGAAGAGCCTGAGGGGGCGCGCGGGGCTTTGTGCCTGCTGACGGACCTGACCGAGGTGCTTCAGCTGCGCGAGCAGGTCGCGCTCAAGAAGAATCTCGAAAGCCTGGGCGAGATGTCGGCCGGGCTGGCGCACGAGTTCAAGAACGCGCTGGCGACGCTGCACGGCTACGCGCAGTTGATGCAGAACTCGAAACTGGACGAGAGCGGCCGCGCGGCCTCCGGCGCGCTCTTGCAGGAGGTCCGCCACCTTTCAGAGATGGTGACGGCCTTCCTCAACTTCGCGCGCCCGCGGCCGCTCGAACTCGCGGGCGTGTCGCTTCGAGAGTTAATCGATGAGTGCGCGCTCGAACTGCGCCCGCTCTTCGAGGAGCGGCGCGTCGAGCTAACCGTCGAAGGAGAACTCGCGGGCGTTCGCGCCGACGAGCGGATGCTGCGCCAGGCCCTGCTCAACCTGATGCGCAACGCGGCCGAGGCGATTGACGACGAGGGCGAGGCGCGCAGGGTTTACGTGCGCGGCTCCGAGCGACGGGACGCCGCCGGGAAAATCTGGGCCACAATCGAGATTCAAGACACGGGCTCGGGGATTCGCCCCGAAGACCTGCAACGCATCTTCATCCCCTTCTTCACCACCAAGTCGACGGGCCACGGCGTCGGCCTGGCGCTCGCGCACCGCGTCATCACGGACCACGGCGGCACGCTCGCGGCCGGCAACGCGCCCGACGGCAGCGCGGTTTTTACGATTAAGTTGCCGAAGTGAAGACCCTGAAAGGGTCTGACATGATAGCCGGGGGCAAGCGAGCGCTCGAAGCGCGAGCGCCGCCCACGGCTATCGTGTTCATCCCCTCCGGGGATGTCTATTCTTCGACGCGCACCCTCCTGATGCCGAAGGCTATCAGCCGGGCGGGGATGTTGCGGACGCCGGGAATCTTGAGCAGGAGGCGCATGAGGAGCGGCAGCCTGAAGCTCTGGCCGGCGCGCAGCGCGGCCGCGATGACGCGGCGCTGGATGATGGTTTGAAAACGCTGTATGACCCGCGTCGGCCGCTCGCGTTGGCGCTGCACTTCCGCCAGGTCTTTCTCTTCGACTTTGCCCGCGAGCAGCGGCCCGGCGAGCACGTTGTGCGCGACCGCCGCGTCCTGAATCGCGTAGTTGATGCCGACGCCCCCGACCGGCGACATGACGTGCGCGGCGTCGCCTATGAGCAGCAGCCCAGGAATGTGCCATTTCTTCAAGCGCGACGATTCGACCGAGAGGATCGCGGCCTGCTTCCAATCCGTCAGCAGCCCGACGCGGTCCCTCAGCTCCGGCGCGCCCTCGGCCAGCGCCTCGCGGAAGGCTTCGAGCCCTTTGGCGCGCAGCTCCCTGTAGCTGCCCTTGAAGATGACGTAGCCCATCTGCCACTCGTCAAGGCGGTCCAGCATGACGATCAGACGCCCGCGGCTGAAGCGGCCCATCGCGCCCTCCGGGTCAGTCTCCAGGCGTGGCAGGCGGAACCAGAGCACGTCCATCGGCGGCGAGGTCTTGACAGGCTCCATGCCCGTCAGGTGGCGCAGCCGCGAGCCGCGCCCGTCCGCGCCGATGGTCAAGGGGGCGCGCACCTCGTGCCAGCCGTCCGCCTCGCGGTAGCGCACGCCGCGCACAACGCCGTCCTCCTCTATCAACTCTTCGACGCGCGCGCCCATCGTCAGTTGAAAGTGCGGGTAGCGCTTCGCCTCCTCCGTGATGAACTCCAGAAACTTGGACTGCGGGACCATGGCGATGAAGGGGAACTTGGTTTTCAGCCGGCCGAGGTCCGCGATGGTGACGGGGCCGTCTGGGGTCGCGAAGTTGAAGGTGCGGATTTTGGAGTGGCGCAGTTGCAGCACGCCTTCGGCCAGTCCTATCTGATCCAAAATCTCCAGCACGGACGGGTGGAGCGTGTCGCCGCGAAATTCGCGGTCGAAGTCGTCGTGCGCTTCGAGGAGCACGACGGGAATTTTGCGGCGCGCGAGCAACAGGGCCAGCACTGCGCCGCCGGGTCCGCCGCCGACGATGCAGCAACCCGTCTCACGCGTTTCGACAACCGCCCCCTTGTCACCTTCTGTTTCAGGCAGCGCGGTTTTCATGGCCGACTTCACCTTTCCGTGTGCGTTGGCACAGTCTTCAAGGTCAGTAGAACTATCTCTGGCGGGACGCGGAAGCGCACGGGGATGATGCTCGTCCCGATGCCGGTGGTGACGAAGAGGTGGTGATTCTCCTCGACGACGTGGCCGGCGGCGTAGCGCTGGCCGAATTCGGAGGGGACTCGGGGCCGGCCGACGAAGGGTATGTTGACCTGGCCGCCGTGCGTGTGGCCCGCGAGGGTGAGCACGACGCGTTGCGGGATTCTGGGGAAGAGGTCCGGGTTGTGCGTGAGCGCGATGACGGGCCGCTCGTCCGTCACGCGGGCGAGCGTGCCGCGTATGTCCGTCTGGTTCGTCCAGGCGTCCGAGAGGCCGATGAGCCAGATGGCCTCGCCGCCGCGCTCGACGCGCGCCACGTCGTCTTCGAGAACGCGTATGCCTACGCCTTCGAGCGCGCGGCGCACGCGGTTACCGTCGTACCACCAGTCGTGATTGCCGAGCACCGCGTAGACGCCGTGGCGCGCGCGCAGGCCCTTGAGCACCTGGGCGAAGCCTTCCGGCTCGACGAACTTCCCGCCCACCACTCCCTGAATCATGAAGTCGCCGAGGAGCACGACCACGTCCGGCTCGGCCTCGTTGACCCGCGCGACGATGTAACTCAGCTTGACCGGGCCGATGTACGGCGAGCCGACGTGCAGGTCCGAGAGCACAGCGATCTTCATGTTCTCGAAACTGCCGGGCCAGTTCGGCAACAGGAGGGTCTCTTCCCGGACGACCAATCGGTCCGGCTCGATGACGACCGCCCAGACCGCGAGGCAGACGAGCAGGAGCGCCAGCACGCCGGCAATGATTTTACTGATGCGCTTCCTTCGAGCCTTTGTATCTGTCATTGATTTTCTTCGAAAGCTCAAAAGTCTTCCCAACTGTGTCCCGCTGGGAAATATTGCCGCCAACGCTTGTCAACCAGGTCGGCTATGTCCGGGCGGACGATCAGCTCCGCCGGGAAGCCTGGCTTGGTGCGCGCGTCTATCACGACGGGCGGCGTGTAGGCCAGGTGATGACGCACGACGCTCGTTTCCGCCGCGTGAATGTCTGCGGCGGGCTCGAAGCGCGTCCAGGTGGCCCAGAGGAAATCGGACGCCTTGCGCGCCACTCGCGCGTCGTCGTGCAGGACGACGAGCGGCCACCCTGCGAAGACGCTTTCACGCGCGAGCCGCGCCGCCTGTTCCGAATCTTCCGCGTAAGGTGTGCCCTCTACGACCAGACAGCCGCCGCAGAAGACTTCCGCCCGCGAGACGCCGCGCGGCAATTCGCCTTTGAACTCGCGCGGCAACTCTCGCACGGCCTCGCCCAGGCCGAGCAGGATCGCCTTGCTCCCCTCGTTCACCTTGCCGCTCGTGTAATCGAGCGTGTCCATAGAGATGTTCGAGAAGACGAAAAGGTCGCTCTCGAAGCTGGCGCGCGCGAGCACGTGTTCCAACAGTTTCGGGAACTCCCTCAAGTCCTGCGGCGTGTCCGTTAGTATCAAAAACTTCGTCAGCGAGAGTTGCCCTTCGCCCAGGATGCGGAAGCCGGAGACGAGCGCCTCGCGTTTGTAGCGCTCGCGCACGACGGCCGCGGCCAGCGAGTGAAAGCCCGTCTCGCCGTACGACCAGAGGTCCAGCACGCTCGGCATGACGAGCGGGAAGAGCGGCGAGAGCAGTTTTTGTAAATAATCGCCGATGAAAAAATCTTCCTGCCGCGGCTTGCCCACGACCGTCGCCGGGTAGACCGCGTCGCGGCGGTGAAAGACTGCATCGACGTAAAAGACCGGGTAGTCGTGTTGCAGAGAATAGTAGCCGTAGTGGTCGCCGAAGGGGCCTTCGGGCCTGCGCTCGCGCGGCGGGACTTGGCCCACTAAAGCGAACTCGGCTTCGGCCACGAGTCTGTGCCCGCTGCCGAGCGGGTTCTTGGTCATCCTCACCTTCTGGCCCGCGAGCACGGAAGCCAGGACGAGTTCGGGCACGTCTTCGGGAAGCGGCGCTATCGCCGCGAGGATGAGCGCGGGCGGGCCGCCCAGAAAAACCGTGACGGGGAGAGCTTGATTCGCGCGCTCGGCCGCGTCGTAGTGGAAGCCGCCGCCCTTGTGTATCTGCCAGTGCAGGCCCGTCGTCCGCGCGTCGTAGCGCTGCATGCGGTACATGCCGAGGTTGTGCTTGCCGGTCTCGGGGTGCTCCGTGTAGACGAGCGGCAGCGTGAAGAAGGGGCCGCCGTCTTCCTGCCAGGTCGTGAGGACGGGCAGTTCCGTGAGGCGCGCGGGCCGGTCCACGACCTGAGCGACGGGCGCGCGATTGGTGTTGCGCGTGCCGAGCCTGAGGGCTTCGAGCGCGAGCGCGCGGTGTTGCCAGAGGCGGCCGGGCCTGGGCGGGAGCAGCGCTTCGGCGACTTCGACGGCCTCGCGCACCAGTGCCTCGGGCTTCGGCCCGAACGCGCGCTCGATGCGGCGCTCCGTGCCGAAAAGGTTCGTGACGACCGGGTAGCGGCTGCCCTTCACCCGCTTGAAAAAGAGGGCCGGGCCGCCGCGCTCTATGACGCGCCGGTGGACTTCGGCCAATTCCAAATCCGGGTCAACTTCCGTTTCGATGTAAACGAGGTCGTTTTCGCGTTCGAGCAGGTCTAAGAATGAGCGCAGGTTCGGGTGCATGTGAGGGGCAGTATAGCCGTGTATGTGGCGGATTAGGCAAGCAGGAAAAAGCAGTAGGCGGAAGGCGGAAAGCGGAAGGCATAAAACCAGAAGTCTTATGCTTTCTGCCTACTGCCTACTGCCTTCCGCTTTTAATTCGGTGTCTCTTCTTCGCCCGTGCCGACTTGCCTGGGGCGCGTGGTCGTGTCCGCCGGCGGCTGTTGCCGGCTGAGGCGCTGCTCGATTTCGAGTGCGGCGTTGCGCGCGGCCGTGGAAATCTCGGGGTCAGAGGATTCCACGTAAGACGTCAGGCGGTCGAGCGTGGAGGCGTCGCCGATTTTCGCGAGGACGCGCAGGAGTTCGATCTGCGTGACGGGGTTTGCGCGTTCGAAGAAGAGGTAGAGCGGCTCGGGCGTTTCGAGCGTGGAGAGGTAGGCGCGCGCCTGCGCGGCGCGCGAGGAGTCCAGGGCGCGGACGACTTCGAAAAGCGTCGAGGTCTTCCCGACGCGGTAGAGCGCCCAGTCGAGCGCGAGCCGCACGCGCGCGTTCTTCTCCTGTAGCCTGTAGCCTTCGAGCATGCGGCGCTGGTTCGTGGCTCCAATCGCGGCCAAATCCTCGGCCGCGCGCAGGCGCACCGAGGGGTCGCTGCTCCCCAGTTGTTTCGCGGCGGCCACGCTCGGGGCGGTCCCGTCCGCGTCTTCATCGCCGGTCTGGGCCGAAACACCCACAGCGCCCGAGACGACCAGCAGCAGGGAGAGACAAAACATTTTCAAGAGGGATTTCATCGCGTCACCATTCGGGGTTTGAAGACAAACGAGCGGGAGAGCGCGTTGCGGTTTGAATGTCCGTCGGGCGAATTAGTTGCTCGGGCGCTCGCCTGCCCTCGCCTTCAATCCACGTCGAGCGGGTTGATGAAAGGCTTGTCCTTGTCCTTCTCCGCGCGCTTCATGGCCTCTCGGAACTTCTCTTCGAGCAGCCGCTCGCGGTCTTTGAGCGAGCCCAGTTCCTGCTGGAACAGTTGCTCGCGCTGCTGCTTCTGCTTGTCCAGGCCCTTGAGCATTTCGTCGAAGGAGGCCACGGGCTTGGCCTTCTCTTCGTGGGAGATGAGCGCGCCCGTCTGCGCGTCAATCGTCAGCGCCGCTTCGCAGCAGGGGCAAATCACCGTGAACCGTGTCGTATCCATCGCGACTCCTATCTTTGAGGGAACCTAGTCCGAGAGCGATTTTCAACTCGGGACCGCGCCGGAAGTATAGCACTAGAGTGGGGCGGGGTTTGAGCGGAAACAAAAAGGCAGCCGCGACGCACGCGACTGCCCAGTTGCTTCACTCCTGAAATTTTCCGCTAAGGCGTGATGGCGTCTTTAACAGCGCCGCCGACTTTCTTAGCGCCCTCGACGGTCTTACTGCCGACTTTCTTGGCACCCTCGACCGTCTTCTCGCCTGCCTTCTTGGCGCGGTTGCCTGCGCCTTCGACTACGTCCTCAGTCTTGTCCGCGACTTCGGCCCCGGCCTCTTTACTTTTGTTAACGGCCTCCTTGCCCACGTCAACGGCCTTGCCGCCCACGTCCTCGGCCTTGTCGCCGACGAAGCCCGCGGCGTTGCCTATTTCACGGCCGCCCTTCGCCAGCACGTCGTCAATGTTCTCGACCTTCAGTTCCCTCTCCTCGCCGGAAGTGGAAGTGACTCGCGCGGTCCGCTTGTTGGCGCGCGTCGTGATGACGACTTTGGAGATGTACGGGTCGTTACTGTAAGTCCGCGTCTCAGTCTTGACGCCGGCCTCTTCGGTCGTCGTCGTGGTGTACTCCGTGGTCGGAGTCGTCGGCGCGGGCATCTCCACGCTCGTCCGCGTGTTGCTGTTCGTCATATTCGACGAGTTGGCGTTGCCGTTCGTGGCGTCGCCGCCGCAACCGACCATCAGAGCCAGCCCGAGCGCCCCCGCCCCAACCATTATCTTAATACGCACGTTCTTATCCTCCTGCTATGAATGATTGACCATTAAAGTTTCGGCAACCGATGTGCCAGCGCGGGAGAGGCGTAAGGCCCCGTTTTTGGCCGAAAAAGCCGCGAAAAGCGCGCTAAATGCATACGCTCGCCGCGGCCTGCGTTTCTTTACGATACGAAAGATTTTTGTAAGGAATTTTGGAGCGGGCGACCGGACTCGAACCGGCAACCCTCTGCTTGGGAAGCAGATGCGCTACCATTGCGCCACGCCCGCTCAACTAAAAACTAAGAAGATAAAACTCAGCCCACCGCACTCTCAGCGTTTGGTTGTTCAGTGCAGGGACGAGCCAGAGAGCAACTTCCGTTTCGCCGCCATCGTCAACAGGAATCAAATAAACCTTCCCGTCATCAGGATTCAGGACTGCGAATAAGTCTGCTAACCCTCGCTAGCCTACCCCGGCATATCCGTTGCCGGCTTTGCCATAGGCGCAGGAAAGAAGCGCGCCGTTTCTGAATCTTCCTGTCTTGCACTGCACGCGCCGCAGGCTGACCTCGTCGTCAATCACAAAATCATATTTGTGACCGTCGCCGAAAGGAATCAAGACCATGTAGCCCGCGGCGATCAGGGCGGCCATGATTCTGGCTCCCGTCAGAATACCCTTTTCTCTGGCGTGCATGGGCGCGTCTCCAACGCCACGCATGCCTGAGTGCCAGGGTGGAAGCCTCGGCCGGCGCTTACATTTTCAAAAGCACGGGAAAGATAATCAACCCGGCCCAGGGGTGTCAACCGAAGACGGCGCGGACGCCCCTTCAGTTCAGGCTGACTTCCCCGTCGATCAACCCGCGGGCGACTTCGCCGAGGCGCGCCGTGTCCTCTGGCTTGCGCAGCGTGCCTTGCGCGCCCGCCTTCCTGGCCTCTTCCTGGTCGAGCAACTCTGCGAAGGCCGTGTAGAAGAGGATCGGCGTCTGCTTGTCGAAGTGGCGAATCTCGCGGCACAGTTGCAGGCCGTCCTTGTCGGGCAGCCCGATGTCCAGAATAATCAGCGCGAACGGTTTCGTGCGCGCCAGCGCCAGCCCCTCGTCGGCCGTCTGCGCCGTCACCACCGCGAACCCTTCGCTCTGCAAGCTGAACTCGACCAGGTCGCGCGTGTCCGCCGTGTCCTCGACGAAAAGCACCTGATGCGTGTCATCAACCATCTCTTAAGCCCCCTTAAAATAGGGATGAGGGATGAGGGGTGAGGGATGAAATAAAAGCGTTCGCCTTTTTCATCCCTCGCCCCTCATCCTTCATCCCTTACATAATATACCGTTTCATTAACTCCGACCAACGCCCCTGCGCCTTGAGTATCAACTCCGCGACTTCGCGGACAGCGCCGTGGCCGCCGGGGAGCCCCGTGACGTAGTGGGCGGCGGCGCGCGTTTCGGGGACGGCGTCCGCGACGGCGATTGCCAGCTCGGAGCGCTGCATCAGGGGAATGTCCGTCACGTCGTCGCCGACGAAGGCGACCTCGTGCTCGGTCACGCCGGCCTCCGCGAGCAGTTCGTCGAAGTCCTTGACCTTGTCCCAGGTCCCCTGGCGCACGTAGCGCATCCCCAACTCTCTCGCGCGCCGCTCGACCAGGCTCGACGTGCGCCCGGAGATGATGCCGGATGAGAGCCCCGCGCGGTGAAACAGGACGATCCCGTGCCCGTCGCGCGTGTGAAAGCTCTTCTCCTCGTCGCCGTTCTCAAGGAGCGTGATGCGCCCGTCCGTCAGCACCCCGTCGCAGTCCATCAGGAGCAGCTTGACGCGCGCCGCCCTCCGCTCTATCTCCGCCAGTTCGATCATTGAAACCTGCTACCGCACCTCGAAGAATTCGACGCCCTCCAGTTTCCAGCCCGAGCCCGTGCGGGCCAGGATGAGGACGGCCGTCCCCGATGCGTCCTGGCCCAGTTGCCTGGTCGTGAGCTGAACGTCCGCCGCCAGTCGATTCGCGTCCAGTTGCTCCGTGCGGACGACGCGCGTCTGCCAGATTTCGGGCTGACTGCCGACGATGCCCGCGACGAACGCCGTCAGCTCGCCCGGCACGACGAGCGCCTCCAACTCGGCCTTCCTCCCGCCCTTGATCGCGGCGTCCAACTGCGTGATGAACGTCTTGGCCGACTCGTCGACGGCGGGCGAGGCGTTGGGCGCGGCCTCCGCCCTGATGCGGCCCAGGCGCGCGGCGAGCGTCGGTGGGTAATCGGCCTCTATCCGCGCGGCCTCGTCGAAGCGGCGCGCGGCCTCGGCCGTCTGCCCCTTGCGCAAGGCCGCCTCGGCCAGCCCGACCGTGCCCCACGCGAGCGCCAGCGGGAGCGGAAGCTTATCGTCCAGCAGCGCGCGAAACTCCTTCTCGGCCTCGTCCGTCTTGTTCTGTGCCAAAAGCGAGCGGGCCAATACGATGCGCGCCTCCTGCATACGCGGCGACGCGGCGAGCATCTCGCGCGCGACGCTCTCGGCCCCCGCGTAATCCTGCCGGACGAATCTGGCGTTGGCGTCCGTCAGGGGTTCTTCCGCCTGCGCGTTGCCGCGCGGCGCGACGTCGTTGGAGTAATCGAACTGCGGGTAGAGCTTGTCCGGGTCGACCTCGACGCGCACGAGGCGCGCGGGCGTCGCGAAGGTCGCCTCGCCGAAGTTGCGCGACGGGATGGTCGCCTGCGCGGTCACGCGCTCGCCGGTCGCGGTCGTCCCGGCGACCGTGACGCTCGCGTCCACGGAACCGGAGTTGCGGAGCGCGACGGCCCACTGCGGCCCCCTCTGCTGCGGCAGTCCGATCATCAAGTCCATGTCGGTCGGCTGATCCAGCATCGCGTCCATCAGACTTTTCAAAGGCGACCCGCCCTGCTCCCCCAGCACCGCGCGCAAGGAGGCGAGCGTCAGCCCTTCCGGCTCGCCCGCGGCGCGCCCAATCGCGGCCCGGAGCTGCGTCATCAGGACGTTCTGGCCCAGCGCGCGCTCGACCAGACGCCAGAACATGGCCCCTTTGTTGCCGGTCGAGTTGTAGTAGGTGGGGTCAAGTTGCGAGGTGCGGGCCAGCGGCCCGTCGCGCCTGGCGTCCGTCGCGTAAGCCGCGCGCTGGCGCGCACGCTCGGCGTCGGCCACCTCGCGGCCGAACTGTTTTTCGAGGAAGAGCGTCGCCAGGTAGCGCGTCAGGCCCTCGCGCAGCACGCCGCCGCCGTCGCCCCTGACGGGCGCGACGCCCCCGACCCACAGGCGCGCGACCGACTCCGCCAGCGAAAGCGCCGTCACGGCGTCAACCTTCGGGCGGCGAAAGACTGCCGCGTTGAGCAGGACGGTCCCGCCCTCGCTGAAGCCCGCGCCGCGCCGCACCGCGACGAGGCGGAGGGGAACGTCCGGCGCGGGGCCGAGCAGGGTGGCGTAGTAGGAGCGCGCGGCCGCCGCGAGCGCGACCAACTCGTCCGCGCGCTTGCGCGCCTCGTCGCCCGCGCCCTTCGGGATGAAGGCCGTCACGCCTCTGGCCTCGCCCGTGCCCTCGCTCGCGTCCCAACTCCCTGTCAGGAAGAAGGGCTGCGCGTTGAGCGGCTGGTCGAAACTGGACCCGCTCGCCTTGCCCGAAGAGATGACCGTGTCGTTGCCCGCGCCGTTAATCGTCAGGCGGACGGGCGCGACGTCGGGGCCGCGCGGGCTCGCGGCAGTGCTGTGCGCCGGATACCAGAGCGAGAGCGGCTCTGTGGGCTGCGAGAAGAACTGGCTGCCCACGGGCGAGAGCGCCGCGTAGCCTGTGTTGCCCGAGAGAGGCAGGCGGTAGTCGAGCGCGACGTTGACGCTCGCGCCCGGCGCGACCGCGGCCGGGAGGGTGAGCCTGACTTGCTGCAACTCGTTCCGTATGTCGCCGGCGCGGAAAGTCGCGGTGGCGTCGCCGACGCTCGCGGCCTTGATCTCAGCCTTCGGGCTGATTCGCAGCGTGAGGCTCGTGCCCGGGCCGCGCCCCACGTTCCGCACGCTCAACTGCGCGCGCGCCGTCAGGGCCCGCTCGTTCGCGGGCACCGTGGCCGTGATGTCGAACCTCGTGACCTGCCACGCGGCCGTCGGCTCGTCCTGGGCCGAAGCGGGTAAGGTGTAAATCAGAGAGATGAAGAGTAGAAACAAAAAAGCGCGGACCATATTCATAGGCTAAGAGATTACGCGACGAAAGCAGTTTCACGCAAAGGCGCGAAAGGCAATGATGGGCTTTGCGGGATGAGTGACGAATGAAAGAGCACCGTTTTTATTCATCGCTCATCCCGCAAAGGTCATCATTGCTTTTGCGCGGGCACACGCTTCACCAGTTCGTGTACCTCGCGGAGCATGTGTAGCAGCGGGCCGAGGCGCGCCAGGGGGAGCATGTTCGGGCCGTCGGACGGCGCGACTTCGGGGCGGTCGTGCACCTCCATGAAGACGGCGTCCACGCCGCACGCCACGCCCGCGCGGGCCAGCGGCTCGATGTACTGCGAGAGCCCGCCCGTTGCACTGCCGAGCCCGCCTGGGAGTTGCAGGGAGTGCGTCACGTCGAAAACAATTGGCACACCGAACTCGGCCATGATCGGGAACGCGCGCATGTCCACCACCAGGTTGTTGTAGCCGAAGCTCGTCCCGCGCTCGGTCAGGAGCAGCTTGCGCCCGCCCGCCTCGCGCGCCTTCTCGACGATGTTGCGCGCGTCCAGCGGGGCCAGAAACTGGCCCTTTTTGACGTTGACCGCGCGGCCCGTGCGCGCCGCCGCCGTAATCAGGTCCGTCTGCCGGCAGAGGAACGCGGGGATTTGCAGGATGTCCGCGACCTCGGCCACCGGCTCGACCTGCGAGACCTCGTGTATGTCCGTCACCACGGGGACGCCCAACTCTTCCTTGACGCGCCGCAGCACGTCGAGGCCGGCCTCCATCCCGTGGCCGCGGAAGCTCTTGACGGAGGAGCGGTTGGCCTTGTCGAATGATGACTTGTAAACGAAGTCGAGCCCGGCGTCCTCTGCGCGCCGCTGACACTCGCGCGCCATCATCAGGGCGTGATCGAGCGACTCGATGACGCACGGCCCGGCGATGACCGTCAGCCTGCCGTCCCCGAACGTGGCGCTGCCGACGCTGAATGATTCTCTGTCCACTACTCTCTCCCCCGGACAGCGCCCAAGTCAGCACCGCCTGCCGCGAGCGGGCGGGTCTGAGACGTTGAGCACCCGCCCGCTCGCGGCAGGCGGTGCTGACCTTCTTTAAAACGGTAGTTTTCTTCTGACCTTGTCCCACGCGCGTTTGATGGCCGAAGGCTTCTTCGGTTTCTGGGCGGGGCGAGCGCCCTTGCGCTGCTCGCGGTTCCCGCCGCGCGCGGTCTGCTGCTCTGTGCCATTTTCTCCGCCCGCGGTCGCGGAGGGAGACGGCGATTCGGCGGGCCTGGCCTCCCCGGCGGTCGGGGCGGCCGCCGCAGCGCTTCCCGAAGTCTCCCTGATCTTGTCGGCGGTCGCGAGCGACTTCGACTGCCACGTCCTCGTCAGCGCGAAGCCCCCCACGACGAGCAGGACCGCGACGGCAGAGCCTATCAGGAGCCACTTCGCGCGCGACCGCGGCCGCTCCTCGCCCGGCTGCTTCTTGCCGAAGAAGATTCTCATCCGCGCGATGGCGGGCGCTCGCCCTGTCGCGCCGCCCGCGGCCGCCGGAGCGTCCGGGGCGATTGGCAGCGTGCGCGACGGATTGCCTTCGCCCGCGGGCTCGAACTTTTCGGCGACGACCGCGGCGTGAGCGACCACGTCGGGTGACGTGACTCGCGCGGCCGCGGCGCGGCTCTGGCGCAGGCGCTCTATGTCTATCACGAGGCGGCCCGAGGGCGTCTCCGTGCCCGCGCTGCGCAAGCTCTCTATGGTCGGCGCGCTAGTGCTCCCAGCGTGCTCCAGGCCCAGGTGCTCCGCGACGGCGTAAAGCTCGCGGTGAAACGCGCCGGCGTCCGCGGGCCTGTTCTCCGGCCTCTTCTCCAGCGAGTGCAGCACCACCTCTTCGAGTTCCGGCGGGATTGCCGCGACGAACTCACGCGGGTGGCGCGGCGGCTCCGACGAGTGCTTGATGGCGATGGCGATGGGCGTGGTGCCGTTGAAGGGCGTCGTGCCCGTGAGCATCTCGTAGAGGATGATGCCGAGGCTGTAAACGTCCGACGAAGGCGTCAGGTGCGCGCCCTCGCACTGCTCGGGCGACATGTAGCGCGGGGTGCCGATCATCGCCCCGACCTGCGTTAAGGTCTGCGGGTCGTCGTCCTCCTCAAGCGCCTCGGCGGCGAGCTTGGCGATGCCGAAGTCCAGGACCTTGACGAAGGGGGGCGCGTCCTTGCGCTGGACGATGAAGATGTTCGCGGGTTTGAGGTCGCGGTGGATGATGCCCGCCTGGTGCGCGGCCTCGACCGCCGCGGAGATTTGCAACATGATGGAGACGGCGCGCGCAACATCCAACGGCGCGTCGTGGGCCAAAACCTCGCGCAGGGTCTTGCCCTCCAGAAGCTCCATCACGATGTAGACCAGCCCGTCCTGCGTGCTGCCGAAGTCCGTGACCGTGACTGCATTCGCGTGTTGGAGACGGCCGGCGGCCCGTGCCTCGCGCCGGAAGCGCGTCTGCGCCGCCTCGTCCTCGACGTAGCGCGGGTTGAGAACTTTGACGGCGACCGGCCGATCAATCAAGAGGTGCGTCGCGCGGTAGACAGCTCCCATGCCGCCCGAGCCGATGCGCGAATCGAGCCGGTACTTCTCGTCGAGCGTCATCCCGACGAGCGGGTCGTCCTGCGGCCCATCAATCGCCACGGTCGCGTCCGCCTGCAACGCCGCGCCGTCCTCCGGGCACACCCTCACCTCTTCGGCGAAATCCTGACCGCATGTGGGACAGTGAAGCATAAGAACAATTATGAATTATGAATGAGGAACGATGAATGAGCAAACAAGAGCCGGTCGTCTTTCACTCATCATTCCGCATTCCTCATTCATAATTTCCTTCAGTCGTCCCCGGCCGCGCCCGCGCGCGCCACGTCGTGGGGCTCCGCCTGGTCGAGTTGTTCGACCGTGGTCTCGTTGCGCATGCGGTTCTCGTGGGCGGCGCGGACGAAGGAGGCGAAGAGTGGGTGCGCCTGTAAAGGTTTCGATTTGTACTCGGGGTGGAACTGGCAGCCGAGGAACCAGGGGTGGACTTCGCGCGGCAGCTCCGCAATCTCCACGAACTTGCCGTCGGGCGATTCGCCGCTGATGCGCAGGCCCGCGCGCTGTAAAGTCTCGCGGAACTCCGGGTTGAACTCGTAGCGGTGGCGGTGGCGCTCGCCGATCTCTTCGGCCCCGCCGTAGACTTCGCGCGCCAGAGAGTTTTCGGCCAGCCGGCACGGCCACGCGCCGAGGCGCATCGTCCCGCCCAATTCTTCCACGTCCACCAGGTCGCGCAGCTTGAAGATGACCGGGTATGGCGTGTTCGCGTCGAACTCGGTCGAGTCTGCGTCGCGCAGGCCGCAGACGTTGCGCGCGTACTCGATGCAGGCCGTCTGCATCCCCAGACAGATGCCGAAGTACGGAGTCTTGGACTTGCGCGCGTAGGCGATGGCCTTAATCATCCCGGCCACTCCGCGCTTGCCGAAGCCGCCGGGGACGAGGATGGCGTCGAAGTCGCGCAGGCGGTCCTCGTAGTCGTCCTCCATCAACTCCTCGGACTCTATCCATTTCACGGTCACGCGCAAATTGTTCGCCACGCCGCCGTGCGTCAGCGCCTCACGCAGAGACTTGTAAGAGTCCTCCAGCTCGACGTACTTGCCGACGATGGCGATGGAGGTCTCGCCCGCGAGCGGTTCCCTGATGGTCGTCACCAGGCCGCGCCACTCCGCCAGGTCCGCGTGCGGCGCGCGCTCCGAGAGGTTGAGCGAGGCGACAATTAGCTCGTCCAGTTCCTGTTCGTGGAAGGCGAGCGGCACGTCGTAGATGGTGTCAACGTCCATCGCCGTGATGACCGCCGGCTCTTTGACGTTGCAGAAGAGCGCGATTTTCGAGCGCAGGTCGCGGGAGAGCTGGCGGTCGGAGCGGCAGAGCAGGATGTCGGGCGCGATCCCTATCTGCATCAGGTCGCGGACGGAGTGCTGCGTCGGCTTGGTCTTCAACTCGCCAGCCGCGGCGATGAAGGGGACGAGCGTGACGTGGACGAAGATGGCGTTCCCCCGCCCTTCTTCGTTGCCCATCTGGCGTATGGCTTCGAGGAACGGGAGCGACTCGATGTCGCCGACGGTGCCGCCGATCTCGACGATGACCACGTCCGGCTTGTCCTTGTCGGCGACGGCGCGGACGGCGTCCTTAATCTCGTTGGTGATGTGCGGGATGACCTGAATGGTCTTGCCGAGGTAATCGCCGCGGCGCTCCTTTTCGATGACGGACTGGTAAATGCGCCCGGTCGTCCAGTTGTTGGCCTGCGACAGTTGCGCGTGCGTGAAGCGCTCGTAGTGGCCCAAATCCAGGTCGGTCTCAGCCCCGTCGTCCGTGACGAAGACCTCGCCGTGCTGAAAGGGAGACATCGTGCCGGGGTCGACGTTGATGTAAGGGTCGAGCTTGATGAGCGCGACCCGCAGGCCGCGGGCTTCGAGCAGACAGCCGATGGAGGACGCGGCCAGCCCCTTGCCGAGACTCGAAACCACGCCGCCCGTCACGAAGATGTACTTTGGCATCACTCACCTCATTCAAGTAAAAAGGCAGAAGGTAAAAGGCAAAAGGAAGGGGCGGCTGTCGCCGTGATATTTACTTTTAACTTTTTCCTTCTGCCTTGTCGTTGTCGTCGCCCGACTCCTGCTCGCCGTCGAGGTAGCCCTGGCGGAAGTCTTCCTGCACTTCGGCCGCCTTGGCCGCCGCAGGGTCTATCACTTTTTGCAGCCCTATCGCGGCCGCGCTGAGCAGTCCGGGGCCTTCGGCCGCGCGCTGCTCGAACTCCTCGGCCGTCAGCGGCTTCCTGGGCCGCGTCAACAGGTACAGCCCGCCGAAGACGAGCAGCAGGATGAAACCCAGGCCGATCCAGTCTCTCATCTGTAAGTTAATAGAAAATGGTGAATGGGAAGAAACGTTCGTCACCACTCACCACTCACCATTCGCCTCCGTAAAAATCTTTCTCACGCGCTCAAGGTCTTCTTCGGTGTCGACGCCTATCGAGGGGGAATCGGCTTCGATCACTTTGATGACCGCGCCGCGTTCGAGGGCGCGCAGTTGTTCGAGCGATTCCGCGCGTTCGAGCGCGGACTGGGGCCAGCGCGTGTATTCTAACAAAAAGGCCCGGCGGTAAACATAGAGCCCCGTGTGCTTGCGGAAGGCCGCGAGCAGGCGCGGCTCGGCTTCGAGCGCGGCCGCTAAAGTCCCGTGGAGTCGCACGGCGTCGCGCGGGTACGGCACGGGCGAGCGCGAGAAGTAGAGCGCGCGGCCCGAGGCGTCCGTCACCACCTTGACCACGTCCGGGCTCAACACGTCCGCGGCGTCCGCGATGGCCTCGGACGTGGTGACGATGTGGGCCGCTTCGTCCTTCAACAACTCATCGACGGCGCGCTCAATCGTCCGCGGGGAGACGAGCGGCTCGTCGCCTTGCAGGTTGACGATCACGTCCGCGTCGTCGAGCGCGGCGGCGACTTCGGCCAGGCGGTCGCTCCCGCTCGCGTGGTCGGCGCGCGTCATCACGGCCTCGAAGCCGGCAGACAAGACGGCGTCCTGAATCCTGCGGTCGTCGGTCGCGACAATCGCGCGCGCGACGTTGCGCGCCGAGAGCGCGCGCTCCACGACGTGCACAATCATGGGACGGCCCGCGATTTCGCACAGAGATTTACCCGGCAATCGTGTCGAAGCGTAGCGTGCGGGGATGACGGCGATGGCGCGTGATTGGGAGGATGAAGCCGTGTGATTCACGGGACAACAAGATACCCCGCCGCGTCGGACAAAGTCAAAAGAAAAGTCGGACGGCGGCGAGCAGACCCGACGTTGAGTGGAAGGGCGAGCCGGGCTCATCGCAAAGCAACAGAGGGCGCAGGGAGTGAACGCGGAGAGTTGAATGACCCTCAACCGCTCTGCGCTTCGGCGGTGAGTTTGACTATCTCAGCACTCGACCCCGACAGCTCAAAACCGGCCCAGTTGGTGTTAGCTGATCATAACAATCCTGTATTCGTTTTGTAGGTTGACAAGTTGCAAGTCCCCCTGCATTCTCCCGCGTACCTCATGACAGTAGACTCAGCCCCGAATTAAGTTAGACCGGGAGGAACCAAACTGTCGCTAACTGTCTCATTCGGCCCGTGCGTGTTCTCCCCGCAGTAAAAGTCCGCTTGATTTATGGAGGAAGAGGTCGAAGGGCCGAAGGGGTCGGCGTGAGCGTCGTCAACACCTACCAGATATTCGGGAAGCCGGAGGCGCTGCGTGCGGGCGGCCGCTTCAAAGACCGCATGTTCATCGGCGCGAGGTGGCAGAACTCCGACTGGTATTTCTCGCTGCCCGGAATAATGACTGTGGATTGAGACCCGCCGCCGGCCCGCCCACCCTTTACCATTCACTGGCTTTTGACTTTCTTTCCCCCCGCGGGCTACCATGCCCGCACACTGATTCCCAAGCGTCGAAGCTCTTTCGATTCGTGATTATTGCTGGTTATAAAACTTAATGCCGACGGGTACGACCGAGAACATCATTGAGCTTGTTGGTAACACTCCGCTGCTACACCTCGCGCGTTTCGCCAGACCGCCGCTGGCGGATATTTACGCCAAACTCGAATACATGAACCCAGGCGGCAGTGTGAAGGACAGGGCCGCGCTCGGGATGATCCTCGACGCGGAGGAGCGCGGCCTCTTGAAACCCGGCTCGACCATCATCGAGCCGACCGCCGGCAACACGGGCATAGGGCTGGCGCTCGTCGGCATCGCCCGCGGCTACCGCGTCATCCTCTGCGTGCCCGAGGGCTACTCGCGCGAGAAGATGACGCTGATGGAAGCGCTCGGGGGCGAGATCGAGTACGTCTCGGAGGAGGCAGGGATGCAGGGGGCCATCGACCGCGCGCGCGAGCTGGCCGCGGAAATCAAGGACAGCTTCATCCCGCAGCAGTTCGAGAACCCCGCGAACCCCTGCTTCCACGAGAAGACGACGGCGCGCGAAATCGTCTCGCAGTTGGGGGCGCCGATTGACGCCGTCGTCATCGGCGCGGGCACGGCCGGCACGTTCACGGGCGTCTGCCGCGTCGTCAAGCAGCTTTACCCGAAAGCCTTCTGCGTGCTCGTGGAGCCCGAAGGGTCCATCATCGGCGGCGGCCCGCCCGGCTGCCACAAGGTCGAGGGCATCGGCCAAGCGCAGTTCATCCCGAAGAACTGCGAGTTGGAGTTGGCCGACGAGATCATGATGATTTACGACGACGAGGCCTTCGCCACCGCGCGCCGCCTCGCCGAAACCGAAGGGGTGCTCGGCGGCGGCTCAAGCGGCGCGGCCGCGGCCGCGGCTTACCGCGTCGCCGAACGCCTGGGTCCGGGCAAACGGATCGTCACGGTCTTCCCAGACGGGGCCGAACGCTACATGAGCCTGGGAATTTTTGATTAGCCGGCAGCAGGCAGTGGGCAGTTAAGACAAACTGCTTTTACTGCCCACTGCCCACTGCCTACTGAATTTTATGGGATTCGCGACAACAGCCATTCACGCGGGGCAGGAGGCCGACGAGGCGACGGGCTCGGTCACCGTGCCGATTTACCAGACCTCGACTTACCAGCAGGACGGGCTCGGGCGTCACAAGGGCTACGAGTACGCGCGGACGCAGAACCCTACGCGCGCGGCGCTCGAACGCAACATCGCCGCGCTCGAAGGCGCGCGCTTCGGCTTCGCCTTCGCTTCGGGGATGGCCGCCATCGACGCCACGCTCCGCCTCGTCAAGGCGGGCGACCACGTCATCGTCTCCGACAACACCTACGGCGGGACGTACAGGCTGTTCAGCAAGATTCTGTCGAACTACGGCATCGAGTTCGACTACGTGGACACGTCCGAGATCACGAAGGTCGAGGAGGCGTTCAAAGAGAACACGAAGATGGTCTTCCTGGAGACGCCGACCAACCCCGTGATGATCATCACGGACTTGCAGGCCGTCTCGGATTTGGCCCACGCGCGCGGCGCGCGGGTGGTCTGCGACAACACCTTCATGTCGCCCTACCTCCAGCGTCCTTTGGAATTCGGTGTTGACATCGTGGTGCATTCCACTACTAAATACCTCAACGGACACTCGGACGGGGTGGGAGGCTGTGTCGTCCTGAACGACGAGGAGGATGCCAACTGGCTCGGTTTCGTGCAAAATGGCGTCGGCGCGATCCTCTCGCCCTTCGACTCGTGGCTCGTCCTGCGCGGGACGAAGACGCTGGCGCTGAGGATGGAGCAGCACGACCGCTCTGGCCGCGCCGTCGCGGCGTTTCTGGAAGAGCACCCGAAGGTGCAGAAGATTTATTACCCGGGGTCGCTCTCGCACCGCCAGCACGAGTTGGCGAAGCGCCAGCAGAAGGGCTTCGGCGGGATGGTGGCTTTCGACGTTGGCTCACTTGAGGCCGCGCGCACCGTGCTGGAATCTGTTAAGCTATGCACGCTTGCGGAAAGCCTCGGGGGCGTGGAAACTCTGATCTCGCACCCGGCGACGATGACGCACGCCTCGGTCCTGCCCGAGACGCGCGAGCGCCTCGGCATCACCGACGGGCTGGTGCGCATCTCGGTCGGCATCGAAGACACTGACGACATTATTGAGGATTTGGATCAAGCGTTGAAAAAAGTATAGTGCTGAGTGCTGAGTGCTGAGTAAGAACCGGTTCTTACTCAGCACTCAGCACTCAGCACTCATCACTTCTCTTATGATTGTTGAGCTTCACGCAAAATCCGACGTTGGTCGTGTACGGCGTGGGAACGAAGACAACTTCCTCATCCTCGACCTGACATCGGGGAGGGCGTGGACGGGTTCGGACGGCGCGGAGCCGCCCGAGGACCTGCGCCGCGTCGACCTCGGCGACAAGGGCATGGTGCTGGTCGTCTCAGACGGGATGGGCGGCGCGCTCGCCGGCGACGTGGCGAGCCGCATGGCGGTCGAGACCGTCCGCGAGATGCTCGTCGGCAGCGAGGGCGACGAGGAGACGCAGCCCTCGGGCGGCGACAGCGAGAAGGCGCTCGTCGACTACCTGCGCCACGCCACCGTCTACGCCAACCTGGCGATTCACCACCGCAGCCAGGAGGACACGCGCTGCGCCGGCATGGGCGCGACCTTCACGGGCGCGGCCATCAAGGGCGACCTGCTTGACCTCGTCCAGGTCGGCGACAGCCGCGCCTACATGATCCGCGGCCAGCAGGTGAAGCTCGCCACCAAAGACCAGTCCTTAGTTCAGCAGCTCGTGGACGTGGGCCAGATCAGCGAGGCCGAGGCCGAGACGCACATGTTCCGCAACGTCATCCTCCAAGCGCTCGGCGCGCAATCCGAGTTGACGCCCGTCACGGGCCGCCTGCGCATACGGCGCGGCGACACCCTGCTCCTGTGCAGCGACGGCCTGTCGGGCAAACTGCGGGCCGACGACATGCGGCGGATCATCGACGAGGCCGGCTCGGACCTCCACGCGGCCTGCAACGCGCTCGTCGAGGAGGCCAACGAGCGCGGCGGCGAGGACAACATCACGGTCGTGCTGGCCCGCTTCACGGGCGACGACCTACAGGAGCCTGCCTCGGAAAGAATCACCATCGAGCTGCCGCCGATGGAGGAAGACAGCACCCTCGGCGACACGGAGCCGCCCACAGAGCCGACGCCCTGAGCCGGCCCGCACCCGGCCCGACAATTGACGACATTGACAACCGCGCCCGCCGAAAGTAACATCCGGCGCGTCTAAATTTTTGAACGTCCGTACAAATTCATCCTTCCGGCCGTTTCGCGCGAGTGGCGCGAGTCCATCGGGGCCGTCCCGTCCGTCAGGGCAAAATTTATTTTCGGGGGCGTCTGCTCAGGGTTAACCGTCGGCGCGCGAAATTACGCGTTATAAATTGGGGACGAAATTCTTCCCCTGTCGTCTCAAAGAATTTTGCAATCTTCAAAGGGCAGTTGACCGCAAACCCATAACCCCCGGCGCGCGGGCCTGAGACTTGGTGGCCGCTGCCGCGCGCGGACATACACAAGGAGAGATCACACAATGCTTCGACAGTTTCTGAAGAGAAGGACGCTTCTGCTGGCCGCCGGCCTGATGGGCCTGGCCCTGCTCGCCTTCCCCGTCGCCACGCAAACGACCCACGCGGACGACCTTTCGGGCCGCGAGTTGCTCTCGGTGACGCGCGTCGCCCACGGCGGCGCGGAGTATGCGAACCTGCAATACGTGACGGCGCGCGCCGAGGGCTTCGTCAACGCCTCGGCCTTCGCCTCCGTCGGCGCGACCGCGCTGGCCGGGGCCGTCGAGGTCAAGGTCGGCATCACCGACTACCAGGACCGCGACCTGCGCCGCCGCCTGGACATCGCGCCCCTGGGCGCTCTCGCCCAGATGAACGCCGGCCCTACCTTCCTGCTCTACACGGGCACGCACGGGGCCGGGATGCTTTTGGGGAGCGAGATTCGCGTCTCCGAGGTGACGGCCTCGCGCCACTGGGCGATGATGGGCTTTAACACCATCAACCTCGCCATCTCGCGCCAGCTCGTCACCAACCGCCAGCCCGACCAGGGCAACAACTACGTCGTCGAGGTCAAGTTCAGCGACGACGACAACGTCCGCTACTGGATAGACAAGAGCACGTTCCTGATTAACAAGATCGTCACCCGCAGCCGCAGCACCGTGATGATCGAGGAGGAGCGCTCGGATTACCGCAAGGTGAGCTGCATGATGCTCCCCTTCCGCGTCGTCACGAAACTGCGCGGCCAGCGCCTCGCGGACCTGACCATCGCCAGCTACGACCTCCAGACGGTCGTCCCGGCCGCCCGCTTCACGATGACGGCCACGCCGTAACAAGGCAAAAAGGCAAAGCTAAGACCCCGGAGGGGTCGCAGATGATAGCCGGGGACAGGCGAGCGCGCAGCGCGAACACCGCCCCCGGCTATCATCTGCGACCCCTCCGGGGTTTGGATTTTTACCTTTTTCCTTCTTCCAGTTGTCGCCAGTCGCGGCTCTCGCGGATGCGGCGGACGTAGATGCTCGCGCCCTGTACGCGCTCGACCTCGACGCGCTCGCCGGCTTCGAGGGGCTCCTCGCCCTCGGCCGGGTAGGCCGTCCAGGTCGAGCCGAAGACTTTGACGGCCCCCTCGTTGAGCGCCCCCTGGCTGGACGAAACGACTGTGCCAACTTTCCCGGGCAGCGCGTCCACGCCGGTCTTCAGGTCGCTCCCCTCGCGCTCGCGCGAGAAGTAGTTGACGAAGATGGTGCGCGAGGCCGCCGTCAGCGCGACCGAGACGAGGGCGAAGATGAGGAATTGCAGCGGCAGGCTCGTGATGCCGACGAGGCCGGCGAGCGCCGCCACCAGCGCCCCGACGCCGAACCAGAGCAGGACGAAGCCGGGCGTGAAGACCTCCGCGACGATCAGCACGATGCCGAGAATCGTCCACACAATCCATGTCCAGGAGGCGTCCATCGATTACAATGATGAATGCGGAATGATGAACGATGAATGGAAGACAATCGGCTTTAATTCATCACTCATCATTCCGCATTCGTCATTTCCTTTCATCCTTTGAACATATTTTTCATGACGAACCAGACGTTCGCCGGGCGCTCCGCGAGGCGTCGCATGAAGTAAGGATACCAGTGTTTGCCGTACGGCACATAGACGCGCATGTTGTAGCCCGCCTGGGCGAGCTTCATCTGTAGGTCGCGGCGGACCCCGTAGAGCATCTGGAACTCGAAAGTGTCCTTCCCAATTCCCTCCTGCTTGGCGTACTTGGTCGTCGCCTCAATCATCTTCGGGTCGTGCGTGGCGATGCCGTGATAGATGCCCGACGAGAGCAGCACTTTCATGATGCGGACGTAGTTTTCGTCCGTGTCCTTCTTGTCCGGGAAGGCGACCTCGGGCGGCTCGTTGTAAGCGCCCTTGCAGATGCGTATGCGCGCGGGGATTTTCAGGATGTCCTGCACGTCGTCGTAGGTGCGGCGCAGGTACGACTGCAAGACGATGCCTACGTCGTTCAGGCCGAACTCCGCGCGCAGGCGCTTGAAGATGTCTATCGTCACCTGCGTGACCGCGGACGCCTCCATGTCTATGCGGACGAAGTTGCCGCGCCGGGCGGCGTCCTCCACGACGCGGCGCGCGTTTTTGTAGGCCAGTTCCGGGTCAATTTCGAGTCCGAACTGCGTCAGCTTGATGGAGACGTTCGAGCGGATGCCGGTCTCGTCGATGCGCGCGAGAATCCTGAGGTACTCTCTCACCTCTTCCTCTGTCTCGGCGGCGCTGGCGACGGATTCGTTGAGGTGGTCGAAGGAGGCCGTCGCGCCCTTCGCGTTGATCTCGCGGATGGCGGCGGTGGCCTCCTCTATGTCTTCGCCCGCGACGAAGCGAGTCGTCATCTTCTTGAAAAGGCGAAACCGCGTTGCGAAATCCTTCAGGCCCTCGTGCCGTGCCAGGTAGAGCAGCGCGCTTCTCGTTACCATATTCGAGTGATGAGTGATGAGTGATGAGTGGTGAGCGAAAAGCGACCGCCTCTCACACCACGCATCGTCTCCCTTTCATGGATTGTCTGTCGCGATAGCCGCCAGCATAAGGGAAGCCGCCGCCCGCGCGCAAGCGCCGTCAGTTGGTAACTCTGTTGAGCCCTATCTCTTCCTGGACGGGGCGCAGGGCGTCTATCACGAAGCGTATGTGCTCGTCCATCTCGACGCCCAACTCTTCCACGCCCTGGCGTATGTCGTCGCGGTTGACGGTGCGCGCGAACGCCTTGTCCTTCAGCTTCTTTTTGACGGACGAGACTTCCATGTCGTCCAGGCTGCGCGAGGGGCGCACGAGCGCGCACGCGACCAGGAACCCGCACAACTCGTCGGTCGCGAAGAGCGCCCGCGCCATAGGCGTGTCGCGCGGCACCCCGGTGTAAGTCGCGTGGCCCATAATCGCCCGTATGACGCGGTCAGGGTAGCCGCGCCCGCACATGATCGTCGCGCCCTTGTAGGGGTGCTCGTCGGCGGTCGGGAACATCTCGTAATCGAAGTCGTGTAGCAGGCCCGTGATGCCCCACTCGTCCGCGTCCGCTTCGTCGCCGCCGTAGCGCGGCGCGCAGGCGCGCATCGCGGCCTCGACCGCCAGCGCGTGCTTGCGCAGGCTGTCGCCCTTCGTGTACTCGCACAACAACTCCCACGCGTCTTTTCTGTCAGGCATGATTCCGGGTTCCCCTCTTACTTCGTGACGGTCGCGCGCCAGGTCCTCTCGGCCGGGTCAATCGCGGCGGCCGTCACGTTGCCGAGCCGCACGGTCACTGTGCCCGCCGCGGAGACGTAGCCGCTCCACAACAGCCCCGCTTCCGGCGCGCCTTCGGGGCTGACCTGCACGCTCATCCCGGGGGCTGCTCCCGCCACGTCGATTGTCAACTCCGCGGTCGCGGCGGCGGCGAGGGGGCCGAAATCCAGCGCGGCCGTGTTCGAGAAGCCGCCGGGGGCGGCCGCGTGTGAAAAGCCGCCGGGGCCGGGCCTGACGTTCGGCAGTGGCGGGACGGGGCCGCGCTCCCCGCCGTTGCCCTCGAACACGACGTTGCTGACTGCGGTCGCGCCCGACTGGTCGACGTAGAGGTCCGCGATTGCCCCCGCGCCGCCCTTGATGTTCCCAGCGAACGCGTTGCCCGTGATGACGACCCCGTGCGTCCCTTTGGCCGCGTCGCCGTAAAGCTTGACGAACTTGCCGTCCACCTTAGCGCCGTTGTTGTAGAGCGTGACGAAGTTGCCCGCGATGTAATAGCCGCTGCCGCGAATCGCGATCCACGTCCCGCCGCCGGTCGAGTCCCAGAACCCGTTGCCCGTGATCGTGACGCCTTTGTGCTCAAGCGATTTTGCGTAGCGGCCGTTGACTTCGGCGTCTTCGGTCGTGATGGCGCGGCCCTTCATGTCCCTGCCCGGCTCGAAGACGTTGCCCGTTATCTCCCACTGCGCGCCTGGGTTCACAATCGCGTAGCCCGAGAGGAACTGGAAGCGGTTGTTGTGAATCAGGATGGCGTTGGAAAAGGCCGTGCCCGCGCCCGTCGTCCCGTCGGCCAAAGTGCCGCGGCCGATGACGCCCCGCACCGCGTTCGTCAGGACCGAGTCGCGGACCCCGCCTTCGACGTTATTCCTGAACAGGACGAGCGAGCGTGCGTTGACGGCCGCGGCAGTCGAGCCGCCGAGCAGGCATTCCTGAATCCGATTCTGCGCGGAGATGTCGCCGGTCGTGCCCGGGTTGTCGAACGAGATGAGGTCGCCCGTGAAGGCCGGGGACGAATACCTGATGGCGAGCCCCTCGAACGTGACGGCACGCGTGGGCGCGCCGACGATTGCCGAATCGGTCCCCTTGCCCGCGTACCTCAACTCCGTGCGCGCGGAGTTGGGGATGTTCCCGCCCGCGCCGCCGCCCTGCCGGCCCGAGCCCGCGCCGCTCAGCTTCATCTGCGCGAGGCCCGTCAAAGAGAGTTGGCCCGAAAATGAGTAGTAGCCGCCGGCCGTGTTGTCGAACTCCACGTCAATGCCTTTGGCCGTGCCCGCGCAAGTCAGGGCCGCCTGGAAGTGCGCCGTGTTGTCGGTCGCGCCTGAGTCGGGAGTTGCGCCCCACCAGCCGACGTGGACCGCCCTGACTTTCGTGTTACCGACCAGGCTGACGGTCCCCTGTCCCGCCAGCGCGTTGTAGAAAAACCGCTTCCCCTGCGGATTCACGAGCGGCCCCAGAGGCGTCAGCGTCTGCCCCGTGTTGACCTTGATGCCCGTCCCCTCAGAATTATCAAGCGTGATGTTCGCGGGGATGGTCAGGCTATTCACCGCGCAACGCGACCCGGCCACGTACGGCAGCCTGATCGTGCCGGTGTTGGGGCCTATGGACGAGATGAGGGCGGTGAACTTCGCCGTGTCGTCCCTGCCGTTGCAATCCGGCGTAAAGGCCGCGCTCTGCGCCAGGGTGGTCTGTGAGAGCGGGCTCACGAGCGCGCAGAGCACGGCCGCGACCGTCAAAACAAAGGTCCGGGCCGACAGCGGCGAAACTCTTCTCATCATCACTCCTGTATGTTCCTCGCACCGACGTACAAAGAACAGTGAGCAGTAGTCGGTTTTAAGCTTTTGCTTTTACTGACCACTGACTACTGACTACTGTTTTAAAATTTCTCTTGAGATGACGATGCGTTGAATCTCGCTCGTCCCTTCGTAGATGGTGGTGACGCGGGCGTCGCGGTACATGCGCTCGACTGGGTAGTCGCGCGAGTAGCCGTTGCCGCCGTGAATCTGGACGGCGTCGGCGCAGACGCGGTTGGCCGTCTCGGAGGCGTAGAGCTTCGCCATCGCGGCGTAGTAGCCGGCGCGGCGGTCGCCCGCGTCCTTCATCGCGGCGGCCCGCAGAGTCAGGAGGCGCGCGGCGTCCGTCTCGGTCGCCATGTTGGCGAGCTTGAACTGTATGGCCTGGAACTCCGCGATGGGCTGGCCGAAGGCGTGGCGCTCCTTCGCGTATTTGGTCGCCTCGTCGAGCGCGCCCTGCGCGATGCCGGTCGAGAGAGCGCCGATGCCTATGCGCCCGTTGTCGAGGCTGTTGAAGGCGACCTTCATCCCGTTGCCCTCGCCGCCGAGGACGTTCTGCGCCGGCACGCGCACGTCCGCGAAACTCATCTCGGCCGTCTGCGAGGCGCGCTGGCCCATTTTGTGCTCGATGGAGGAGACGGTCAGCCCCGGCGTGTCGCCCTCGACGATGAACGCCGTCGCCTTGCTCCTGTTCTCCTCGCGCGAGGTGACGGCCATCACGATGTAAGTGTTCGCCTCGCCGCCGCTCGAAACCCACGACTTCGTGCCGTTGATGACGTAAGAGTCGCCGTCGCGGACGGCGCGCGTCCTGAGGTTGGTCGCATCCGACCCCGCCTGCGGCTCCGAGAGGCAGAACGCGCCGAGCGCCTCGCCGCGCGCGAGCGGCACGAGATACTTGCGCTTCTGCTCGTCGGTGCCGAAACTCAAAATCGGGTAGCAGCAGACGGAGTTGGTCACGCCGACGATGACGCAGACCGAGGCGTCTGCGCGCGCGATCTCTTCGAGGGCGAGCGCGTAGGCGACCGCGTCGAAGCCCGCGCCGCCCCACTCCTCGGGGATAATCATCCCCATCAGGCCCATCTCGGCCAGCCCCTTCAACTGCTCTCGCGGGAAGCGCGCCTGCTCGTCGTACTCGTGCGCGCGCGGCGCGATCTCGGCCGCCACGAATTCGCGCACCGAAGCCTGCACCATCCTCTGCTCTTCCGTCAGCTCGAAATCCACCGCCTGTGCCGCTCCTTTTTTTACCTGCGAAACTATCACGGGAAACTGGCGCGGACAAGTGAGGACAAGCTCGTGAATCGTAAATCGTGACTCGGAGGACGATTCTTTCTTTTTCTATTCACGCTTCACGATTTACGATTCACTGCTTTTTGATTAAGATTGCCCTGCCTTAAAAATTTCTCTTCCCCGAAATCTGAATCTTACCCGGAAGGACTCTATGCGAGAGCTTGTCACTCCCGAACCCGTCCCGGCCGGAGCGCCACAGGACACGTCCGGTTTCATGGGCCACCCGAAGGGGCTCACGACCCTCTTCTTCACGGAACTCTGGGAGCGCTTCAGCTACTACGGCATGCGCGCCATCCTCGTGCTCTACATGACGGCCCCGCCGGACAAGGGCGGCCTCGGCTTCGGCATCCCCGAAGCGACTTCGCTCTACGGCACCTACACGATGGCCGTCTACCTGACGAACCTGCCGGGCGGACTGCTGGCGGACAAACTCCTCGGCGCGCGCCTCGCGGTGCTGATCGGCGGGATCATCATCGCCTGCGGCCACTTCTCGATGGTCTTCACGTCGCTGCCGTTCTTCTACGCCGGCCTGACGCTCATCGCGATTGGCACAGGACTGCTCAAGCCGAACATCAGCACGATGGTCGGGAGCCTCTACGGCGAGGACGACCCGCGCCGCGAGAGCGGGTTCTCCATCTTCTACTTCGGCATCAACCTCGGCGCGGTGCTCGCGCCGCTCGTGTGCGGCTTCCTGGGCGAGAGCGAGACCTTCAAAAACTTCCTCGCGTCCCGCGGCATGGACCCGAATTCGAGCTGGCACTTTGGCTTCGGTGCCGCGGGCGTCGGCATGACCCTCGGCCTCGTCGTCTACTTGATGCACCGCCGCAGGCTTGAGCGCGTCGGCTCGCTCGTGAGGAAGCGTAAGGACGCGCCTGACTACGAGCCCAGCCGCCCGCTGACGCGCGACGAGTGGAAGCGCGTGGCGGCGATTTTCGTCTTCTTCCTCTTCACGATTCTCTTCTGGGCCGCGTACGAGCAGAAGGGCGCGAGCCTCAACCTCTTCGCCAGGGAATTTGTGCGGAGGGATGTCGGCGGCTGGGAGTACCCCGCGAGTTGGATGCAGTCGTTGACGGCCTTTTTCGTCCTCATCCTGGCCCCGCTGTTCGCCGTGCTCTGGATTCGGATGGGCAAGCGCCAGCCCTCCAGCCCCATCAAGTTCACCTTCGGCCTGCTCTTCATAGGGCTGGCGTACGTGCTGATGGTGCCTGCCGCCATGCTCACGGGATACGGCAAGATCAGCCCCTTCTGGCTGGTCGGCCTCTACTTCCTCGAAGTGGTCGGCGAGATGTGTTTGAGCCCCGTCGGGCTGAGCACGGTGACGAAACTCGCGCCCGCGAAACTCCTCGGCATCATGATGGGGGTCTGGTTCCTGGCCGCCGCGCTCGGCAACAAGCTCGCCGGATACTTCGCAGGTTTCTTCAAGACGGATTGTGTGAAGGAGGCATGCGAGGGTTGTGTGACGAAGGTCTGCGCGGGTTGCGCGGATATCTGTGTGGATAACTCCGGCACCCGCGCCCTGCTCTACGGTTCAATCGCCGTCGGCTTGCTCGTCTCGGCCGGAATCCTCGCCATCCTGACGCCGAAGATTAAGAAGCTGATGGGCAAGGTGCATTAACGCATGCGATGTATGCGCCCCGCGCGAAAACGTGTTCACTATTGACGGCAACGCTGCTGCTTGTCGTCTCCGGCGGGGCGCGCGGGGCTCAACCTATGAAGAAGGGGACGGCCGAGGTCAACGGGACGAGCCTCTACTACGAAGTGGCGGGCAGGGGTTTCCCGCTGGTGCTCATCAGCGGCGGCGGCACCCTGGACAGGCGGGCGTGGGACGAGCAGTTCGACGCGTTCGCCAAAAGCTACAGGGTCATCCGCTACGACATACGCGGCATAGGGAAATCGGCCCGGCCGCGCGCGCCCTTCTCCCACAGCCGCGACCTCTACGCGCTGCTGAAATTTCTCAAGGTCGAGAAGGCGCACGTCGTAGGGCTCTCCTTCTCCGGCGCGATAGCGATTGACTTCGCGCTCGAACACCCGTTGATGGTGGAGCGCCTGGTGCTGGCCGCGACGGGGACGAGCAGCGACGCCAAGTCGCAGGCGAACCTGGACGGCGTCATGGCGCTCGCCGCGATGGCGAAGAAGGACGGGTTGGAGCGCACGATTCAGTTCATCGCGGGCCTTCCCTTCTTCATCTCGCAGGAGAACCGCGCGGCGCGCGAGAAGCTGCGGCGCATCTACACGGACAACCGCGACCTGTTCGACGACGAGTTTCCCCTCGTCACGCTCTGGCGGCCGGTCGAGCCGCCCGCCGGCGAGAGGCTCGACGAGATTCGCGCCCCCGCGCTCATCCTCGTGGCCGAAAATGACCACCCGGCTTACAGGGCCATCACGGACAAGCTGGCGGCGGGAATCGTGGGCGCGCGCCAGGTGATAATTCCCGGCGCGGCCCACCTGATTCACATGGACAGGCCGAAGGAGTTCAACTCGGCCGTGCTCGATTTTCTGGGCAGGCAATAAAGGATGGATGTCACGTCACTGAATAGCTCTCTCCCCGGACATCAACGGAGGCTAAAGATGCGAAACTGCCTGCGAGTTTTAGTGACCTTAATGATTTTCGGCATGATGGCGGGTTACACACTTGATCTGCACGCGCGAACGAGCGCCGCGCCGAGGCCGCAGTCCCCCATCAGCAAGTTCCGCCTGGATAAGCAGGGCGAGGCATATACGGGCACGCTCCACGCGACCGTCGGCGGCCGGGAGAGGAAGATTGCCGACGACGTTATCGAGGCGTGGATTATTGAAGGCGGCCGCAAGCTAATCTTTTCGAGGCGCGACGGGGCCGGGGGTTTCGAAGACGAGGGGGAATCCCTGCGCGCCTACGACGCGCGGACGGGTAAGATCAAAAAGATCATGTCGGAGTACGTCGCGGTTGACACCGTCACCGAGGTCAAGACCTCGCGCGGGAGGACGGCGCTTCTGGTTCGCATGACCGACGGCGGCCTCGGGGCGTACTACCTCGCTGTCGTAGACCCCGCGCGCGGCGAAGTCTTCTTCATGAAATGGGCCAGACTGCTCTCGCGCAGGGGAGACGTGATCCGCGTCGGCTACTACCGCGAAGACATAGACTGGACGGCCTTCTACCAGAACGAGAACGCCCCCGTCCGCCCCTACAGAATCAGGAGCTACAACCTGAGCGCGCTGCTGAGAAGGCCCGTCATCTACAACAAGCGCGACCGCGACTTTTAGTCGAACCGGATTATTGACTTCCCAGGGTAGAAAGCGAATGCGCGTCGAGGACACCAACGAGAGCCTGACCTCCCGCGACGACTCTTCGTGCGAGGATTTCTACCGGATTTATTCGGAGTCGATGCCGCTCAGGGAGCGGAAGCCTCGGGCGGAGATTTTAGCCCTGGTCGCCAGGCCCGACTATAAAGTCCTTCTGGTGAAAAGGAATAAGGTAGTCATCGGGTTCAGCATAATCTTCGCCCCCGCCGAAGAGCCCTTCGGCCTCTTGGAATACATGGGCGTTGACAGCGCGCACCGCAATTCCGGCGTCGGCGGGGAGCTATTCCTGAACAGCGTCCGGGCGGTCATCTCCGACCGGGGCAACATTCCGATGCTGCTGGAGGTGGACTCCGACCGCGAGCCTTCCGCCGACCGGGCCATGAGGGCGAGGAGGAAGGATTTCTACAGGAGGCTCGGCTGTCTACAGATCGACGGGCTGCATTACATCCTTCCGCTGCCGGGAGAGGGGCCGCCCCCGGAGATGGACTTGATGGTCTATTTGCCGGAGGGCTCGCCTCCCATTCGGAAGGCACAACTGGAGGGCTGGCTGAGGGTGATTTACCAGAGAGTCTATAACTGTTCGCCTGACGACCCGCGGATTACACGGATGATGGAGCCCGTCCCCGACCCCGTCATGATCGTCTGACCGGGTGAGCCTCAAGGAGCAGCGATGGCATCTATTTTCTTCAGCCCGGATTACAATACTCTGTGGACTGCGATTGGCGCGATAGGCCAGATTCTCGCCGCAGTCATGGCAATCGCCGCCCTGGTCTACTCCATCCGGACCTTCAGCAAGTCGCTCACGACTTTGCACTACACCGAACTGGACAGGATGTATCTTGACCTCCTGAAGCTTAGACTAGAGAGACCCTACCTCAACCCCGATGCCAAGCGTGATCCTGCCCAGCAGGTTGAATACGATACTTACGCCTTCATGGCCTGGAATTTCCTGGAGACCATTCAGGACCGGTGCGAGCGGGATGAGCACTTATGCGAAACGTGGTATCCGGTGATTGACACCGAGGAAGAACTGCACAGGGAATGGTTTGCTACGAAGAGCGAGAATAAATTCAAGGGGGCCTTCCGAACGTTCATCGAAAATGAAGAATACAGGGCGCTGGAGCGGAGGCGGAAAAAAGAGGTCGGCGAGGCGGCCGAATCGTAAGGCCGCGTCCGGCCGGGCGGCTTGTCGCGCGTTTCGCGTCTCATTTACAATGCCTCACTGAGCCAATCGTTCTCTGTCCTTTGCGATGAAGCCTCTGTTATTAATTGTCCTGGCGGCTTACGTGGTCGCGGCGATTCACTCGGTCCTGGCGTTCGTCAACAAGCGGCGCACGCTGGAGCGCATCACGCTGGGCTCGCTCGCCTTCGGCTTCGTCCTGCACACGGTCTCGCTCATCACGGACTGGACGGAGGACGGCCACTACCCGCTCTTCGGTCTGCGCGAGACGATGTCGTTCCTGGCCTGGACGCTGGTCGCGACCTACGGACTGGTCGTCTACCGCTACCGCGCGCAGGCGCTCGGGACTTTCACGCTGCCGCTCGTCGCCGTCCTGACCTTCATCGCCAGCGTCACGCGCGACACCTCGGCGGCGGCCGCGTCCAGCACGGTCGCCGACGTCAACGCGGCGTGGCTCTTCCCGGTTCACACGACGCTGCTCATCTTCGCCTACGCCTCGTTCTTCGTCGTCTTCGTCGCGAGCGTCATGTACCTGGTGCAGGAGCGCGAGTTGAAGATGAAGACTTTCAGCGCCATCTTTCACCGCCTGCCGTCGCTGACGACCGTCAACAACATCGCCACGTCCGCGGTGGGGGTGGGGTGGACGCTCCTGACGCTGGGCATCCTGACCGGCATGGTCTGGTCTGAGGCGCGCGACAACCGGCTCTGGCACAACGACCCGAAGGAGATTTTCGCGGCGCTCACGTGGCTGCTCTACCTCTCGCTGGTCTTGTACCGCGCGACCGCGGGGTGGCGCGGCCGCCGCGCCGCGTGGATGGGCGTCGCCGGCTTCGCGCTCGTCCTGTGCACCTTCTTCGGGGCGCGGCTCTTGGGCGGCTATCACGTTTTCGGGTAAGATAAGACGTAATCACAAAGGGGTGAGTCAGACCGTATTTTCGTCGCCAAATCCGAGACTGTTTTGTTGTCCGTAATAGCATACAGAACAAGCGGGGCTTCTGACTTCTGAATTCTGACTCCTGACTCCTGCTCTTATGTCAATCGTTCTCGTCGGACTCAATCACAAGACGGCCCCCGTGGAGGTGCGCGAGCGCCTGGCCTTCACGGACGAGGCGTGCGCCGAGGGCTTGCGCGCGCTCGTCGACGGCCAGGTGGTGAGCGAGGGTCTGATCGTCTCGACGTGCAACCGCGTGGAGGTGCTGGCGGCGACCGGGGCCGAGCGCCTGCTCGAAGGCAAGGAGCGCATCAAGGAGTTTCTGAGCAACGCCCGCGCCTTCTCGCGCGAGGATTTCGGCAATCATCTCTACAGCCACGAGGACGACGCGGCCGTCCGCCACGTCTTCCGCGTGGCCTCTTCGCTCGACTCGATGGTCGTCGGCGAGCCGCAGGTTTTGGGCCAGGTGCGCCGCGCCTACTCCGTCGCCGTCGAGGCCGGCACCGCCGGGCGCGTCCTCAATCGCCTCGTCCACCAGGCTTTCCGCGTCGCCAAGCGCGTCCGCACCGAGACGGGCATCGCGGCCTCTGCCGTCTCCATCAGCTACACGGCGGTGGAATTGGGCCGGAAGATTTTCGGGAGCCTTAAAGACCGCACGGTCCTCGTCGTCGGCGCGGGCGAGATGGCGGAGCTTGCCGCCAAACATTTAGTGGGCGCGGGCGTCTCGCGCGTCCTCGTCGCCAACCGGACCGAGGCGGCCGCGCGCGAGTTGGCCGCGAAGTTCGGCGGCGAGGCGCGTGACTTCTCGCGCCTCGCGTCCAGCCTCGCCGAAGCCGACATAGTCATCTGCTCGACGGGCGCGGGCGAGTACATCATCACGCCGAAGGTCGCGCGCGAGGCGCTCGAAATCCGGCGCAGCCGCCCCGCCTTCTTCATAGACATCTCGGTCCCGCGCAACATCGACCCGGAAGTGGGCCGCATCCCCAACCTCTTCATCTTCGACATAGACGACCTCGAATCCGTCATCGCCTCGAACATCCGCGAGCGCGAGCGCGAGGCCGAGCGTGCCGAGCTGATAGTCGAGTCCGAGGTCATGCAGTTCCAGCAGTCCTTGCGCACGCTCGACATAGGGCCGACGCTCGGCGCGTTGCGCGAAAAACTCCAGGAGATAGCCCGCGCCGAGATGTCGCGCCAGCGACAGCGCCTAGGCCCCTTGACGCCCGAGCAGGAGCGCGCCGTCGAGAGCCTGCTGATGGCGACCGTCAACAAGATTTCCCACCCCATCATCTACCGCCTGAAGAGTTACTACGACACGGGCGAGCACGAGGACGTACAAGCCTGGCGCGACATCTTCGGCCTCGAAGAAGGAGAGCGGTAAGCGCGTCGCATGGCAGGCGAAGTTCCCTCCGCAGCGGAGCGAAAACCCGAACGGCCCCTCGCGGGCCGCACTATTGTCACGACGCGAGCGCGGGCGCAGAGCGCCGAGTTCGTCTCGGAGCTGGAGCGTCTGGGCGCGCGCGTCGTCCCCTGCCCGACGATAGAGATCGTGGAGCCGGAGAGCTACGCGCTCATGGACGAGGCCGTCGAAAACCTGTACGGCTACGACTGGCTCATCTTCACGAGCGTGAACGGCGTGGACTACTTCCTCCGGCGGCTCGAAGAATTGGGCCGCGACGCGGGCGAGTTGGACGAGCTGCGCGTCTGCGCCATAGGCGAGGCCACGGCCGTGCGCCTGCGCGAGGCGCAAGTCCACGTCGATGTCATCCCGGAGCAATTCAAGGCCGAGGGCGCTTACAGCGCCATAGAGGCTTACGTCGGCGGGCGCGACGGCCTCAACCGTCTCAACTTCCTCATCCCGCGCGCGGCCGTCGCGCGCGACTACCTGCCGAAGGCGCTCGAAGAGGCCGGCGCGCGCGTGGACGTGGTCCCCGCCTACCGAACGGTCCCGCCGCAGACCAGCGAGCGCGGGCGCGTCGAGGCGCTGCTCGCCGGCGGGGCCGTGGACTGCATCACCTTCACCAGTTCTTCGACCGTCACCAACTTCGCGCGCCTCTTCGACACCACGGACCTGAGCGAACTCCTCGCGGGCGTCGCCGTCGCCTGCATCGGCGACATCACCGCCGCGACGGCCGCCGAATACAACCTGCGCACAGACATCCTGCCCGGCGAGTACACCGTGCCCGCCCTGACGCGAGCCATCGCGGACTACTACTCAAGCAGGGGTTAGCAAAGCTACCCGTTCGTTAACGTTTGGGGGTGGGAAAAAGAATTTGAATCAACCGGCGGTGATACAAAGAAGCTTCGGGAGGAGTTATCGCATGAAGACTAACCCCGCTTCTTATCCGGCCTCACGGTAAAGCCGCGACTCTCAGGCTGTTTCTTGGAAGAAGAAAGGTTCTGCTCTTGAATGTCCTTCGCCCGTTTCAAGTTCTTCTTCTCTATCTCTTCTTTGATTCGTTTTTTAGCACGCTTATTCATAAAGAGATTATACCTTAGAAAATCGACTTATAAACATCCGAGGCCAATCTAATTTGGGTTACGAACCAACGGCCCCTGACCGTTAACCTTCGTCGTCTGTGATAAACTTCCACGCATGGCGAAGGCGCGCGTTCTGATTGTGGACGACGAGAAGGCCGCGGGCGAGGGCTTGCGCGACCTGCTGGCGGCGGAGGGCTACGAGACGGTGGCCGAGGGCGACGGGGTCGCGGGCCTGCGCCGCGTCGAAGAGTTTCTGCCGTCGGTCGTCATCACGGACGTGCTGATGCCGCGCATGGACGGCTTCGGCCTCCTGCGCGAGATTCGCTCCCGCTACCCGGAGACGGCCGTCATCCTCCTGACGGGCCAGGGCTCCGTCGAGATGGCACTGCGCGCCATACAGGAAGAGGGCGCGTACCACTACTTCGAGAAGCCGATTGACATGAAGAAGCTGCGCCTCGTCGTGGAGCGCGCGGTCGAATACGCGGAAGCGCGCCGCGAGAACGAGGCGCTGCGCCGCCAGCTAAGGGACCGCGGCGCGTTCGGCGAGTTGGTCGGCAAGTCCGAGCCGATGCGCCAGATTTACCACCTGATCGAGCAGGTCGCCCCCTCCTCGGCCTCGGTCCTCATCACGGGCGAGTCGGGCACGGGCAAGGAACTCGTCGCGCGCACGATTCACAATTTGAGCCCGCGCGCAGACTCGCAGTTCGTCGCCATCAACTGCTCCGCGATTCCAGAGACGTTGATGGAGTCTGAGCTTTTCGGCCACGAGAAGGGCGCGTTCACGGGCGCGGCCTCGCGCCGCCAGGGCTGCTTCGAGTTGGCGAACGGCGGCACGCTTCTGCTGGACGAGATAGCGGAGATGCCTACGCTCCTTCAGGCGAAGCTGCTGCGCGTGCTCGAAGAACGCTCGATGCGCCGGCTCGGCAGCACGCAGGAGATTCCCGTGGACGTGCGGCTGCTCGCCGCCACGAACAAGAACCCGCTCGACGCGGTCCACACTGGGACGCTGCGCGAGGATTTGCTCTACCGCCTCAACGTCATCACCATCGAGATGCCCCCTCTGCGCGAGCGCAAAGATGACCTGCCGCTCCTGGCACAGCACCTCGTCACGCAACTGGCACAAAAGCACAACCGCCCGGCCCGCTCGCTCTCGCAGCCCGCCCTGCAAGTTCTGCAATCGCACACCTGGCCCGGCAACGTGCGCGAACTCCGCAACGCCATCGAGCGCGCCGTCATCATCTGCTCGGGCGAAGAGATCGAGCGGCACCACCTCGCGCCCTACCCTGTCGACCAGCGCGCGCGCGTCCGCAGCGAGGACACCTTGACGCTGCCGGTCGGGACGCCCATCGAAGAGGTCGAGCGGCAGATGATTCTCCGCACGCTCCAGAAGACGGACAACAACAAGACCCGCGCCGCGGAGCTTCTGGGCGTCAGCCTGAAGACCCTGCACAACAAGCTCAGGCTCTACCGCGAGCGCGGCCAGTTGCCTGTGAGCCACCCGGCACATTCACCCGACGGCGAGTTCATGCGAAGGACGGGCGACGAGTCATGAGAGGCGGCAGCGCGCTCCTGCGTCGCCAGATAACGCTCATCACGCTCCTCGTCGCGGCCGTCTCCCTCGTCCTCATCACGGCCAACATCGCGCAGCTCACGCGCTCGCTCGTCGCCTCCGTGCGCGACCAGGCCGAGCGCGTCACGCTCCAGGCGGCGACGGCCGTGGAGGCCGCGGTCGTCGCCGCGCCCGACGAGCCGGCCGCGCTCGCCGTCGGCGAGTCGGAGGCGGCGCGCGAGTTCGCGGGGGCCGTCGTCCGCCGCGGCGCGCCCATCACCTCGCTCTTCATCGAAGACCGCGAGGGCCGCGTGCTCCTGCAAGCGCCGCAGAATTCGAGGGCGCGCACGCTCCCCTCGCTCGACACGCTCGCGAACGCCTCCGTCTTCTCCCGCCTGCGGCAGATTCTTTCGAGCGACCCCGCGGAGTACGAATACACGCGGGCGCTGCGTTACCGCGGCGAGGAGTTCGGGCGCGTGCGCCTGACGGTCTCGCTCGCGCCCGTGCGGCACGAAGTCTGGCGGAGTTTGTTGACAGACCTGCTGCTCGCGCTCGCGGCCGTCGCCGCCGCGACCTTCGTCGCCATCAGCTCGAACAAGCTCATCACCGCCCCGCTGCAAGCCATCTCGACCTCCATCGCGCAACTCGAAGAGGGACGCGGCGGCGACGGCCCCGAGCGCGCCGACGAAAAAGTCAGACTCGCGGACATAGGGGCAGTCGCCGACCGCATAGAGCAACTGAGCCGCCAGATCGCGGGCGACCGCTCGCAACTGCGCGAGGCGCGCGGCGGCCTACAGCAGATTCTTCAGAACTTGCAGGAGCGGCTCCTGCTCGTCAGCGCCGACGGGCGCGTGATGCTCGCCAGCCCCGGCGCGGGCGCGCTCCTCAATTCCGAGCAGCCGATGGAAGGGCGCAAGCTCTCCGAGATAGTTGGCCCGGAACACCCGCTCGTCTCGCTCACCGAAGGCGCGCTCGCCTCGCGCGAGACCCCTGCGCGCGTCACGCTTCCCGCGACGAACGGCAACGCCTCGCGCGCGACCGTGGCCTCCGTCCAGCCCATCAGGGACCGCGGCGAGATCGTCGGCGCGCTCGTCTCGCTCCACGACCGCGAGACCGTCGCGCGGCTCGAATCGCAACTGGATTATTCCGAGCGGCTCGTCGATTTCGCCCGCATCACATCCGGCATCGCGCACGAAGTCAAGAACCCCCTGAACGCGATGGTCATACACCTTGAGCTGCTGCGCTCGAAGCTACAGAAAATCAGCCCCGCGGCCGACGACGCGCGCCCGCAGTTGGACATCCTGACCTCGGAGATTCAGCGGCTCGACCGCGTCGTCCAGACCTTCCTTGACTTCACCAGGCCGCCGCGCGTCAACCTGCGCCCGCTCGACGTGAATCAGCTTCTCGAAGAGACCCTGGCGCTCGCCGCGCCCGAGGCCGAGACGCACGGCTCGACCGTCTGGCGCTCGTTCGAGCCGGACCTCCCCCCTGTCGCGGGCGACGCGGACCTGCTCAAACAAGCTTTCCTCAACATCATCATCAACGGCTTTCAGGCGATGGAGCACGGCGGAAGGCTCCTCGTGCAGACGGCCCGCGACGGCGACCGGCACGTCCTGGTCTCCATCAGGGACCACGGCCCCGGCATCAAGCCCGAGGCCCGCGAGCGCATCTTCCACCTCTATTACACGACCAAGCCCGGCGGCAACGGCATCGGCCTCGCGCAAGCCTTCCGCGCAGTCCAACTGCACAACGGCCACATCACCTTCGACTCCCAACCCGGCCAGGGCACGACCTTCAACGTACGCCTGAAGGCGGTGATGAGTGACGAGTGATGAGCGATGAGTTAAATGCTTTCCCTCATCACTTATCACTTGTCACTCGTCACCCTTTAATGTTATTCATCCCGGCGCATGTCCGTTCTTCTCTTCTTCGTGGATGGTCTGGGGATTGGCACGCGCGGGGCGCATAATCCGCTCGACGGGTTGGCGGGGGCCGCGCCTCTCGCCGTTTTTCAGGACGAAGAGCCGGAGACTATTTTCGGCGGGCGGGTGGTGAGGACCGACCCGAGGCTCGGCGTCGAGGGCCGCCCGCAGAGCGCCTCCGGGCAGACGACGATTCTGACGGGCGTGAACGCGCCGGGCGCGCTCGGCTATCACAAGCAGGGTTTCCCGAACGAGGCGCTGCGCGGGATCATCAGCGAGCATTCCATCTTCCTTCAACTCAAGCGCGCGGGAATAGGTCCCAACACTTTCGCCAACGCCTACACGCCCATGTTCTTCGAGACGCGCCCGCGCTGGGTCTCCGCCACGACCGTCGCCGTCGAGGCCGCCCAGATGCGTTTCCGCGACCTGGACGATATGCAGAACGGGCGGGCGGTCTTTCAGGACTACACGAACGAAATGTTAATCGAGCGCGGCTTCCCCACACGGCCGCGCACGCCCGAAGAGGCCGCGGAGATTCTGGCACAGCTTGCCGGAGAGCACCGCTTCACGCTCTACGAGTATTTCATCACGGACAAGACCGGGCACGCGCAGGACACTGAAGGCGCGCGCCGCGTGCTCACGGGCCTCGCGCGCCTCGTGCGCCACCTGCTCTCCCGGCTCGACCTCGCGCGCTCGACCGTCATCCTGACCAGCGACCACGGCAACATCGAAGACCTCTCGACGCGCAACCACACGCTCAACGACGTGCCCACCCTCGTCTGGGGCGAGCACAGTGACGGTGTCGCCGCGCGCGTCCGCAGCCTCGCGGACATCACGCCCGCAATCGTCGGAATTCTCAAGGGGAAAGCGAGCACAGCCTGATGGGGAAGCCGAAAGCCGGCCGCGGCGACGTTAACGACAGGCGCGAGATTTTCGGCTGGCTGATGTACGACTGGGCCAACTCCGCCTTCTACACCACGGTCGTCGGCGCGCTCTTCGGCCCCTACCTGACGGCGCTCGCGCAGGCTTCCGTCGGCGAGAACGGGACCATTTTCGACCTGGGCTTTCTGGGCCCCGTGACAGCCAAATCACTCCACGGCCTCACCGTGGCGGCGGCCGTCTTCCTGCAGTTTTTTCTGCTGCCGATCCTCGGGGCGATTGCCGACTACACGAACCTGAAAAAACCCCTGATGGCGGTCTTCTGCTACATCGCCGTCACCGCCAACTGCCTGATGTTCTTCGTGGCGGGCGACCTGTACCTGCTGGGGAGCCTGCTGTTCATCATCTCGAATCTCTGTTACGGGGCCGCCATCGTCTTTTACAACGCCTACCTGCCCGAGATTACGACCGAAGACCGGCGCGACAAGGTTTCGAGTCAAGGGTTCGCGCTCGGGTATCTGGGCGGCGGGCTGCTGCTGGCCTTGAATCTGGCCCTGGTCAGCCTCGCGGGCAGTCTCGGGATTTCCAAAGGCATGGCCGTTCGCATCTCGCTGCTTTCGGCGGGCGTCTGGTGGGGCGGCTTCGCCATCATCACGTTCCGCCGCCTGAAGACGCGCGCCGCGCCCAGGAGACTTCCCACGGGCAAGAGCTTCCTGACCGTCGGTTTCTCCCAGCTCGCCCAGACGTTTCGAGAACTCAAACGGCTGCGCCACACGCTCAGATATTTAATCGCCTACCTGCTCTACAACGACGGCATCCAGACGGTCATCGGCCAGGCTTCGATTTTTTTGGCACAGGAGCTTTTCATCGCGCGCGGGCAGGCGGCCCCGGAGTCGTTCCTGCTCGGCATCTACCTGCTAGTCCAGTTCCTGGCCATCGGCGGGTCGCTCCTCTTCGAGCGAATCGCGACCTGGGTGGGGACGAAGAACGGGATTCTGATCTCGCTCCTCGTCTGGTCGGCAATCGTGATCTACGCTTACGGGTTTCTTCAGACGGCCACGCAGGCGTGGGTGATGGCGGGGATGATCGCGCTCGTGCTCGGCGGCTCGCAGGCGCTGTCGCGCTCGCTCTTCTCGCGGATGATTCCGAAGGGGCGCGAGAACTCCTTCTTCGGCCTTTACGAAGTCTCCGAGCGCGGCACCTCCTGGGTCGGGCCGCTGGTCTTCAGCCTCGTCGTCGCCCGCACCAACTCTTACCGCCAGGCCGTCCTCTCGCTGATCTTTTTCTTCGTCGCGGGGATGGTGATTCTGTATTTCACGAACACGGACAAGGCCGTTCACGAGGCCGGGAACGCTTTGCCGGAAGAGGTGGGGAGATAATCCCGCGCGTCAGCTCGCGGCTTTCCGCTTGCTGCCCTCCGCGCTGCTCTCCAGGCAGGCGTGTGAACAGTAAGCCGCGCTCGACGAGCGAAGTTTGAGTGAGCGCGAGGCGGGAATCCAGGTCTGGCAGGCGTCGCAGCGCACGAGGCGGTCGCCCGCGCCGGCGTCGCGGGTTGTAATGATGGCGTCATCCCGGACCACGCGGCGGACCTGGCGCGCGACGCCGAACATCTGCCGCGCCATCCTGATGTACGGGCGCAGGCGCAGGTAGATGAGAAGGATGACGACGGCCAGGATGCCCAGGACGATTAGAAGTTTCAAACGCTCTCCTAAAATAATTTACCTGAAGGGTTCGGTCGGAGTTTAGCAAATCGGGGTGTAAAAGGCGACGCGCGCCCCCGCGGGTTAGACCGAAGGGGCGCGCGTTCTGTGCGGACTTGATATCTCGGCGGAAACCTACTCTTCGCCGGAGTTGTTATTCTCGCCGGAGAAGGCGGGCACGTCGCCCTCGCGGCGGCGCGGCAGGGGGTCCGTGGCGCGGCGGCGCGGGCCTGAAGCGTCGCCGCGGCGGTCTATGAATCCGGGCGGCAGGCGCTTGCCCTTAATGGCCTCTTCGAGAATGCGCGTTATCTCCTGCGAGAGCGTCCGGTGCTCGGCCCGCGCGCGCTGCTGCAAAGCCTCTTTGAGCTGATTGGGCACGTAGGCCCCTATGAAAACCCCTTTGCGGTTTGCCATCTCTGTGATGCGCCTTTCGGTTCAGATTCGTTTGGAAAGCTTTTCCGGTAACGTGAGTTCGGAAAATTTGCGCCGTGCAATATGAGAGCAGGTCTGTAAGCCGAATTCTGTTCCCCAGGAGTTTCCCGGGGCGGCGATCATTCATCTAGCCCAACCGTCGCCAGTTGGATCGAGCGACCTACCCGGAGGTCGTAGCGCGCTTCCGAAGAAGCACGCATCGGGCGGGCAGCCCTTGTTGACGCCTCCCTATTTGGTCTTGCACCGCGAGGAGTTTGCCTAGCCGCGGAATGTTACCACCCGCGCTGGTGCGCTCTTACTTTAAGCCCCGAAGGGCCGCACCGTTTCACCCATCACCCGCTGCCCCAAATGAATGAGGCCCGCTGGCTGGTCTCTTTTCTGTTGCACTTGTCGTCACCCGGCGGGGGGATTCCAGCGGCCCTGAAGCCGCACGCGAATCCGTCGCCCGGTGCCCAGCCGTTAGCTGGCTCGCCGCCCTATGGTGTTCGGACTTTCCTCTCCCGCGCCATTACAACGCGGCAGCGACCGCCCGACCTGCTCTCATGCAAGGCTTCGCCATTATAGCAACCAATGTTCAACACTTCCAGCACAAAAGTTAACAATGTGCTTACATTTACTCGGTTTTAGAAGTTTTCTTGAGAAGTCTGCGCGTATCAGCCGAAATATTTTATCCCGACGCGGAGGCTCTTGATGAAGGCGGGGGGCAAGGAGACGGCCAGGAGCATAGACATGAGGGCGTGGGAGAGGGCGAGGGCGAAGAGGTTCGGGGCGCGCTGGTAGACGTAGGCCCAGACGAGGCCGCCGACGAAGGTCGCGATTGTCAGCCACGGGTTCGGCAGGTGCAGGAGCGCGAAGACGAGGGCGACCAGGAGGACGCTCGGCCAGCCGCGCCCGAGGGCCAACTGCGCGCGGCGGTTGACGAAGCCTTGCAGGACGTACTGCTGCACGAAACCCCAGAGCGGCAGCCACAAGGCCCATTCGAGAATCTGGCGGCCGTCGACGCGTAAGCCTTTCAGGAGCCACCCTGCGCCGACGATGAGAGCCGCCGCGACGACGACGGGCAGAACCAGCAGCCGAGCCGCGCGCCAGAAATTGTCGAGCCGCCAGCCTATCTCCCGCGCCGACTCCCCGCGCGCGCGGTGCGAGTAGAGCATCAGCGCGAACGCGAGGCCGACCGGGAAGGCGGCGACGAGCTTGCTGTTCCCCGCGAACGGCAGGACCGTCCACTCCGCTATCAGGAACGACGCGGTGACGGACGCTATCTCCCACAGCGCGAGCGCGCGTTCGTTCGCCGCGACGGGCTCTTCCCTTTCAGTGGTCATCCTATTCTCTCGCTTCAGCGGGCCCGACGGTGAAGGTCAGCGGCTTGTCGACGAGTTGTAAGGTGCGGCGCTGGCCCCCGCCGCTCGCGTGCACGGCGTAGACGCGCGCCTCGTGCTCGCCGGGCGGGAGCGGCGGGGTGTCGAAGACGAAGCCGTGGCCCTCGTCCGCGGCCCAGCCGGCGACCAGTACGTCCGGGCGCGCCACGTCCGCCGCGCGGTTGCCGACGAAGCGCCCGTCTACGTAGAGCTGCACCTCGACGCGCGCCTGCGGCTCCCGCTGGTTGACGACCCAGCCGGCGACGTGGCGGGAGTCGGCCGTGTCGAGCGAGCCGCGGAAGAAGGGGGTGAAGGCCGTCAGGTAAAAGCCCACGGCGAGCGCCCCGACGAAGAGCGTCTCGGCGATGGCCTTGCCGATCAGAAAATGGGCCAGGCGCGCACGACTCTCCGGTTCGGCCGCGGCCAGTCTCTCCATACTCGCCCTCTCGAAAAAGGAAGGGGCGGCACTTAACGGGTGGCCGCCCCTTCGCTCTGCACTGCACCTCGCGCGCGGGCCGCTTCACTGGCCCGAGTAGTTGTTCTGGTTCGTGTCCTGGTAGCTGAGCGTGTGACGCGTCGTCAGCGTCGCGTCCGCGGGGAGACTGGGGCGGAGGCGGACTGCGACTCTCAGCACGGCCGTGTCTCCGGGGGCGAGTTCCGCCACGCGCCACGTGAAGCGCTGGTTCGAGCCGGGCGCGTCCTGCGGGTTGAGCGACGGGTCGGAGTTGACGAACTCAAGGGCGTCAGGCAGCGTCTCGACCACCACGAGGTTCTTCGCCAGGCCGCTGCCCTCGTTGACGAGGACGAGGCGGTAGAAGATCGAATCTCCCGGCGCGGTCGAATCCGTCGCCTGCTCCGTGCGGACGCGGACGCGCGGGGTCGCGACCGTCAGGACGGTGTTGGCCTCGCTGGCCTCGCGGTTGCTCGAAAGCGAGCGCGCGACGACGTTGTAGGAGAACTGCTGGCGGTCGGGCGTCGAGGCCGGAATCTGCACGCGCAGGAGCAGCGGGAACTGCCCGCCGCGCGGGTCGATCTGCGCTGTCTGCGTCACGGTGGGTTCAGACTCCTGGTGCTGGCCGTCGCCGTTCGTGTCGGCGTAGACGGTCGCCTGCGGCGCGCCCGGCGCGGTGACTCTCAGGTCGTAAGAGTCGGGCGCGTTGCCCGGGTTGCGGACGACGAAGGGGACGAAGATGGTGTCGCCCGGCGTCGTCGTCAGGCCGACGGAGACGGCGTCGATCCTGGCCTTCGGCACTTTCCCGACCGTCACCGACGGGCTGTCGAAGTTCGAGCCGAAGGGCAAGGACTGCGTGCGCAGAGCGCCGCGCCCGAGAGTGCTCGTGTTGGCGAGCGCGTCCGGCACGGCGCGCAGGGTGACGGAGATGTCGCGCGTGCTGCGCGAGCCCAGGTCGCCCAGGCTCCAGATGGCCGTGCGCGAGGCGCGGTCGTAGCTAATCGGCTGCGGGTTGGCGCTCACCAACTCGAAGTTCGGGTTCAGCACGAAGTCGGCGCGCGTGGCCCGCGCGGGCGAGCTTCCGGCGTTGCGAATCGAGATGGTCTGCGTGAACGTGTCGCCCGGCATGACCGAAGAGGAAGAGACGTTTGAATTTCCCGCGAGCGAGGCCGCGACGACGTTGATCGAGCCGTCCGCGACTTTCAAGACCTGGTAATCGGCCTGCGACGCGGCGCGCACGAAGAACTTCAACGTCTGCCCGTCGTTCGCGGTCTCGGGCACGCGCAGATTCAGAGTCACGTCGGCCGACGCGCCGGGCTGAAGCTGCGGCGTGACGAGCACGGGAAGCTCCGCGCCCCCGCCGCTCTGTGCCACGTTGAATGTGGGCTGGAACTCGGCCGGCAGGTCGGTCTCCAATCTGAATTGGTCCGCCTTGTTCCCCGTGTTCCTCACCGTCAGCGGAATCTGTATGCTCTGGCCCGGCTGCGCGAACTCGGAGTTGCTCCTCAGAGCGAGCACGAGGTTCGGCACCTGCTTGACCGTGACGACCAGGCCGCCGCCGCCACCCTGCGAAAGCGGCGTCGTGTCGTCGGGCTGCGAGACGGTGGGCGGATTGTTGCGCGCCACGGTCTCGACGGGCGGGATTGAGATGACGGGCGTCGGCGTCGGCGTCGGCGTCGGCCGAACAGTGGGCTGCGTGACGGGCGGCGTCACCGTCCGCGAAGTGTTGGCCGAAGCCGGGTCCGTGCGCGGCTGTGTGCGCGCCGTGTTGGCGCTGGAAGTGTTGCCGGGGCGTGCGGAAGGCGCGCCCGTCTGACCGCCTGCGCTCTCCGGCTGCGTCATGGACTGGCGCGGCTGGACGCGGCGGTCGCGCCTGGTCGTGCGGCGCGAAGGGGTCAGGGCGGTGTCCGTGCGCGCGATCTCTATCGGCGTGGGGGCGGGCGTAGGGCTCGGCGTCGCCGCGGGCACGCGGCGGGCCTGCTGCTGCGAGGTCCGCACCCCCTCGGTGCCCGCAGTCGTCGGCGGAGTCTGCCTGCCGGTTTGTGTGCCAGTCTGTGCGCCGGCCTGTGTGCCGGTAGTAGTTCTGGCGTTGCGCGGCGTCGGGGTGGCGACGGCGATGGCCTTCGGCGTCGGGCTGGGCGTCGCCTTGGCCGTCTGCGGGCGCGAGCCGACCTCGGCGCGGGCCGTCTCAAGCTCGCCCTCGTAGATGTCCGCGAACGGCGTGTCCTTGATGGTCTTCAGCCGCGCGCCGACCTGTTCGGCCTCCTGCAACTTGCCCAATTGCATGTAGGAGCGCCCGAGCCAGAGCAGCGTCAGGTCCGTGATGATGCTGCGCGGGTAGGTCTTGAGAAAGTCCTGTAGGACGACGGCGGCCTGGTCGAAGCGGCCCTGGTTGTACAGGTTCTGCCCCTTCGTGAACATGGCCTGCTCGGCGTCGCTCGGGATGTCCGGCTCCTGCTGCGCCGCAGCCCTTGAGTGGGCGCGCGCCGCGACCGAGAGGACTGGCGCGAAGGGCGACAGCAGTAGGGCCGCAGCGAGGGCGGCCGCGCCAAATTTATTTCTCTTTATCAAGTTAGTAGACCTCCGGCAGGTAGGGGGATCATATGCTGATGATGTTGTTCGAGCTGTAAGCAATGCAAGGGTAGCGTCTGCCGGCCAGACGGGCAGCAAACTGTCGGATGATACAACGGTAAATGGTAAATGGTAAATGGTGAATACAAGAACCGTTCTTTCGCTTCACCCTTCACCATTCTCCATTCTCCGGCTTCTTACCAGCTCCCGCGGCCGACTTCCAGGCGGTCGCCGGCTTCGAGGAGGGGGTCGGGGATTTTACCCGCCTCGACGTGTTTCAGGTTGTACTCGGCGGTGACGAGGCGTCCGTCCGCGCCCTGGCGCGAGACCTTGACCTTGCTGCCGGCGAAGCGCGTCGGGCCGCCGGAGGCCAGCACGGCCTGCGTCAGCGTCATCCCCTGGTGAAAATCTTTCTGGCCCGGCGAGTTGATCGCGCCGCCGATGTAGAAGAATTGCGGCGGGGCCGGCGGCAGCGCCGCGAGCGTCACCACGTCGTTCGGCATGACGAGCGTCGTCATGGCCTTGGAGTCCGAGAGCTTCACCTCCACGCTCTGGCCGCCCGGCCGCATGATGGTCGCCCGGCCCGCCTCGGGCCTGGGCTGCGCCTCGGCCAGCACGACGTAGAGCGGCACGGCCTCGCGCCGCAGGACTTTCGTGCCTGGGTCGTTGACCAGCCCCGTGACGATGACCGTGTGGCTCGCGTACTCGCGCACGCTGACGACGATTTGAGGGTTCTCGTAAACCTTGACGGCCTCGGTCAGCCGCGTGTCGATCTCGTCCGTCGTGAGCCCCGCGACCTGAACCGGCTCACCCGCCAGAGGGTATTCGAGCAGCCCGCCGGCCATCACCATGAAGAGCGTGGACTCGCGCCCGCTCGCGTTGAGCAGGCGTATGTCGAGCACGTCGCCGACGCCGACGCGGTAGACGGAGGACGGGTCAATCGGCTTCGGTTCGGGTTCTGTGGCGGCGGGTTTTGTCTTGGGGTCTTCCGACGGCGTGGGCGAGTCGCCCGGCACGGTCGTGATCGTTTTGGCCGGGGCGTCGCTCGTCGCGCCGCCCGGGTTGTCGTGCGCGAGCGGTAAGGCTTCGGCCGTCACGGGGGGTGTCGCAGGCTTTCCCTGCTCGTCGGTCTTCTGGTCTTTCGTCGTAGTCCCGGCGGGCGCGATGTTATTAGACTGTGCCAGCGCCGTGACCCCTTGCGCGCAGAAGACGAGCGCCAAGGCGAGCAGCAATAAAACTCTCTTCATAATGCACTCAAATTCCTAGCCCTGTTTGTTGAGGCGGGGCGCGGCGGCCGGGCAATGGCTGCTGCGCTCCGCGTGTGTGAAAGCCGGTCTTAGAACGGGCGGCCGCGCACTTCGTTGCGCCGTCCGAGTTCAAAAATCAGCGAAAGCCGGTTGCGGTTGAAGGTAAAGACGGGGACGGTCGAGTCCCTGCGCTGGAAACTGTAGACCAGGCGTGCCCTGAGCAGGTCGCTGAAGCGGTAGCCGCCTTCGAGCGTAAAGCCGTAGAGGTGGTCCGCGCGCTTGTAGCCCACGAACTGCCCGGCGAAGACGCCGCCGCTCCCCGTCGTGTCGGGGACGACGCGGACGGGGAAAGTCAGTTTTTGGTAGTTGACGCCCAAAGCCAGTTTAAAGCCCCCGCCCTGCGTGGTTTCGAGGCGCGCCGAGCCGCCCGAGGAGAGCAGGCGCGCGTTGCCCCCTTCTAAATTAAACGCCGAAAGCTGCGTTTTTCGCAGACCCGCCAGCTCTAAAACCGTGCCCTCGCCGAAGGCGCGGCGGAAACGCATCTCGGCGATGAGGCTGCTGAAGTCGTTGACCTCCGGCGCGTACTTGAACACGTCGCGCTCGTAGCCCACGCGGAAGGCCATCCCGCTCGTCTCGGAGACCTGCGTCCGCGCCCCCAACTCGAACTGGTAGCGGCGGAAATGGCCCAGCGCGTCGAACTGCGGCCGGAGCGGCACGTCCGAAGCGGTGTTGCTGTAGGTGAAGGACGCGAACCCGGTCGTCACCTCGGTGAGGTCGCGCTCGAAGGCGACCGCTCCCTTCAGCTCCCCGTAGTCGACGAAGAGCGGCGCGCCCGCGATGTGGTCCTTGCTCCAGCGCACGAGGTTGTAGCCGCCGTCGAAGGCCAGGCGGTTGCGCGAGTTCAGGAGCAACTCCAAACGGACGCCCGCGTCGTTGCGGTTGAAGGTGTCGCCGACGATGTAGACCTCGCCGGCCGGGTCGTACTCGCGCGGGTCCATCGCCGAGCGCACGAAGTGGTTGCGCAGGGCGAGGCGCAAGGACGGCGCGACCTCGAAACGCGCGTCCAGGTCGAGCGTGTGCCCGCCGAGCCAATGGCCTTTCGTCAGGCCCCACACGCGCCCCTCGTAGGCGATGCGCAGCGCGCGCTCCACGCCCGGTATCTCGTATTCGAGGCGCGGGGCCATCGTGAAGACTGTCAGGTGTCGGCCGTCCGTCGAGCGGTAGAAAAAGTTATCGTCCCAGGTCGCGCCGAGTTTAATCGAGGGGCGCAGGAAGCCTGACCCGAAGGGACGCCCGCCCACCTCGTCTCTCTCCGCGGCGGTCGTGCCGGGAACCCAGACGCCGGGCGTCGCGCCGGGCGGTTCCATAGTCATCTGGATGAAGCTAAAAGACCCCGCCGGCGGGCTCGCCGTGTTGCCGGACGGCAGGAAGAACGAGGGCGCGAAAGCGGAGGCCGTGCCCCCGGAGAAGCGGGAAGACGCCGCGGGCAGTCCGCCCCAGATGGTGCGGCCGCGGAAGATCGTCTGCGGCGCTGAAGAGGCGAGCACAGAAGTTGTGCCAGTCGGTTGCGCGGCCGGCGGGGTCGCCACGTAGTTGACCGCCGGGCGCTGCGGCCCCGCGTCGGCCGCGGGCATGGCGGCCGTTTGAGTCGTTCCCTTCTCGCTTGACGACGGCCGCGCCTTCGCGACCTCCGCGGGCGCGCGGCGGCGCAGGCGCGCGAAGTCGGCCGCGACGCCGATGACCAGGCGGTTGAAGCTCTTCTTCTGCGCGACGGTCGCGCCGTCGCCGAGTGTGATTATCACGTCCACGTAGGGCTCGCCGTCGCGCTCGCCCGCGACCGTGCGCACCTCGCTCGCCAGGGCTTCGCCGACCGCGTAATTCTGCCTCAAGAGCGAGCGCGCGCCGCGTATGCGTATGACCGTCTGGCGGCCGCGCGAGTAGTGCTCTACGGCCGCGTCCTCGAAGGAGCCGTCGGCGGTAATCTCTATGCGGACGAAGCCCGCCTCGCTGACGACGTTCAGGCGCACGAGCTGCATGGGTCCGGCGGCCGCCGTGCCGGAGAAATTGGACGGCAGCAGGAAGCCGTAGAGGGGGATGGACAGAAGGGCGGCGAGCGAGACGGCTATCGGGGCCGTCCTGCGCCGACTCTTCCGGCTCACGCTCTTTTGAGGTAAGCGGTCTCGCATCATCTTTTCACCGGATGTTTGAGAAACCTCTGTTCGTCGGGCGGCGCACGCCCTGACGCGCGCCGTGTGCTTGGAGTCCCGATTGTTCGTTTGGCGGCAGCTCGTTACCGCAAGAGGCTCCGGGGCAAACGGGGCCTAATTTGCACCTTGAATATTACTCCCCAACTCTGGGCGCTGGCAAGGATTTCGGCGGAAAAAGATGGGGCCACAGCTCCGCGAAACGGACGCGCACCATCTCCTCCACGTCGTCCGCCGCCTCGCACTCCAGGCACTCCCTGGCGATCTGCTGCGCGTCGGCGAATTTGATGCCCTCGACGACGCGGCGCACGCGCGGGATGGAGGCCGCGGCCATGCTCAACTGCGTCGCGCCGAGGCCGACGAGGATGACGGCGTAGGCGGGCGTGCCGGCCATCTCGCCGCAGACGACCGCCGGGATGAAAGCCTTGCGCGCGGCGTCGAGCGTGCGCTCGATGCTTTGCAGGACGGCCGGGTGGAGCGAGCGGAACCAGTCGGCCACCTCCTCGTTGGCGCGGTCCACGGCCAGCAGGTACTGCACGAGGTCGTTCGTGCCGAGGCTGAAGAAATCGACTTCGCGCGCCACCTTGTCGGCGGACATGACGGCCGAAGGCACTTCGATCATCGCGCCGATGCCCACCGGGCCCACGGTCTTGCCTTCCTGTTCGAGCCGCGCTCGCTCCTCGTTGATGATGCGGCGCGCGCGGCGCACGTCCGTCAAGTCCGAAATCATCGGCAGCACGATGTCGAGCCGCCCGCGCGCCGCGGCGCGCAGGATGGCGCGCGCCTGCGTGCGCAGCACGTCCTCCTGCCGCAGGCTGAAGCGTATGGCGCGAAGGCCGAGCGCAGGGTTGCGCTCGCCGTCGCCGGTCGCCGCGCCGAACTTCTCGCCGCCCAAATCGAACAGGCGAATGTTGGCCCCGTCCTCGCCGGCCAGCTCCGCGACCTCCTCGTAAGCCTTGAGCTGCTCCTCCTCCGAAGGCATCGCGCCCCTGTGGGAGAGCAGGAACTCCGAGCGGTAAAGCCCTATGCCGTGCGCGCCGAAGCGTCGCACGTCCTCGTACTCGGCCGGCAGCTCCACGTTGGCCCTGAGCGTGATCTCTTTGCCGTCCAGCGTCCGCGCGGGGCCGACGCGGACGCCCTGGCCGACCGGGAACGGGGCGGTCACGGCCTCGCTGCTGGTGATTGATTTGTACTGCTCGACGGTCGCCTGCGACGGGTGGAGGATGACGACGCCCTGCTGCGCGTCCACGACGATGCGGTCGCCCGTGCGCGCGCGGCGGTGCAGGTCGCGCAGGCCGACGACCGCGGGAATGCCGAGGCCGCGCGCGATGATGGCCGTGTGCGAAGTCCACCCGCCCGCGTCCGTGGCGATGGCGCGCGCGTGCTCGATGTCGAGTTCGGCCACGGCCGACGGCAGCAGGTCTTCGGCGACGATGACGGCGTCCTCCGTCAGTTGCCGCAGGTGCGGCCGCCCCCCGCCGAGCGCAACCAGGATGCGCTGCGTCACGTCCTCTATGTCGGAGCCGCGCTCGCGCAGGTAGTCGTCCTTGATCTCCTCGTAGACGGCGAGCAGGCGGTCGGCCGCGACCTTGACGGCCCACTCCGCGTTGCAACGCTCCTCGCGTATGAACGTCTCCACGTCGCCGAGGAGCTTGCGGTCTTCGAGCATCAAAAGGTGCGCGTCGAAGATGTAGGCGTGCTCCGCGCCGAGCTTCTTTTCGGCGCGCGCCTTGACGGCGAGGAGTTGGCGGCGCGCGAGCCGAATCGCGGCGCGGAAGCGGCGCGTCTCGCGCTCAATGTCTGCTTCGTCGAGAGTCGCGCGGTAGACCTGGCGAGCGCCGCTGAAGACGCGCAGGACGCGCCCGACGACCACGCCTTCGGAGACTGCGCGCCCGCGCCACCTCTCCTCGCGACTCTGAGTGTTACGCCGCCGGCTCAACTTTCCTTCTCCCCGAAACCGCTGGCGAACAACCCGCACAGCGCGGCCATCGCCTCGGCCTCGTCCGCGCCCTCCGCGGTCGCCAGCAGTTTTGTGCCGCGCGCGGCGGACAGCATCAACACGCTCAAGATGGACTTGGCGTCCGCGGAGGCCGTGCGGTCTTCGCGCTCAAGCCGGAGCGCGCTCTGGTAGGCGCTCGCCGTGCGCACGAGGAGCGCGGCGGCGCGCGCGTGCAGGCCCAGCCGGTTCGTGATGGTGACCCAGCGCTCGACCATCTAACCCTTCTTCTGCGGCGCGAGCAGTTCGCCCGCCAGATAGATCCCCTCGCGCCCCTGGTCGCGCACGCGGCGCGCGACCTCCGCGAGCGAGTCCGATTCCGCCTGGCTCGCCAGCTTGATGACCATCGGCAGGTTCACGCCCGTCACCACCTCGACCTCGCCGTCGGCCAGGAACATCGAAGTGATGTTGGTGGGCGTGCCGCCGAACATGTCCGTCAGAATCAGGACGCCGCGCCCCTCTGAGACGCGCGTGATGGCGCGCTCGATCTCGTCGCGCGCCGCCTCGACGTCGTCGTGCCAGCCGATGGAGACGGCCGTGATGTGTTTGACCTGGCCCACGATCATCTCGGCGGCGGCCAGGAACTCGCTCGCCAACTGGCCGTGTGTCACGATGACGCCGCCGACCCGGCCCGATTGCGCTTCTGCTTTCGATGGATTTTCAGTCATTAAATTTAGACCCGACTCAACAAGACGTTCTCAAGCTCGTTCACCTTCGTTCAACTCTTCCTCCGCTTCGCCTTCTTCACGTCGCGGTGGATGGCCTGCGCCTCGAAGCCGTCGCGGCGCAGGCGGCGCGCGAGCGCGTTGGCGACCATCACGGAGCGGTGGCGGCCGCCCGTGCAGCCTATCCCGACAGTCACATAAGACTTTCCCTCGCGTTTGTAAAGGGGCAGCAGGTAGTCCAGGAGGTCGCCGAAGCGGTGCAAGGTCTCCGCGACCTCAGGCTTCGCCTTCAGGTACTCGACCACGCGGCGGTCGTGGCCCGAGAGGTCGCGCAGCTCCGCGACGAAGTAAGGGTTGGGCAGGTGGCGCACGTCGAAGAGCAACTCCATCTCGGGCGGGCTGCCGTACTTGTGCCCGAAGCTCAGGACCTGCACGCGCATCGGCGTGCCCTCGGTGTTCGGGCTGAAGCGCTCGACCAGGAGCCGGCGCAGCGTGTGGACGGTGTGCTCGGAGGTGTCCGTGATGTGGTCGGCGAGCGAGCGTATGTGCGCCATCGCCTCGCGCTCGTCGCGGATGGCTTCGAGCAGCCCGCCGCCCGTCTCGGCCGGGTGCGGCCGGCGCGTCTCGCTGAAGCGCCGCTGCAAGACCTCGTCCGAGGCTTCGAGGAAGAGGACGAAGACGCGCAGGCCACGCTCGCGCAGGGCCGAGAGGGCGCGCTCGAACTCCGAGAGGAACTGGCCCTCGCGTATGTTGACGACGAGCGCGGCGCGCTCGATGCGGGCCTGGCCGTCCTCGCCCGGCTGGACGAGCCGCGCGAAGGTCGGCAGCAGCGTCAGCGGCATGTTGTCAACGCAGAAGTAGCCCAGGTCCTCGAACGCGTTCGTCGCCGAAGACATCCCGGACCCGGAGAGCCCCGTGATAATGACAATGTCCGGCGACCCCTCGACCTCGACCTCTTGTTCCCTGGCTACCATAGGGTAAACAGTAGTCAGTAATCGGTAATCAGTCAAAGGCGGACAACTGGTCAGCGGCGGTGCGCCGCCGGCTACTTCTCCCCGAGCAATTTCGAGTGGCGCTCGACGAAGGTCTGCGCCGCGTCGTAGCCGCGCGCGCGCAGGAGTTGCACGCGGACGGCCGTCTCCACGAGCGTCGAGAGGTTGCGACCGGGGCTGACCGGAATCAGCGCCTGCGGGACGGCGACGCCCAGTATCTCGACGGCCTGCGCGTCGATGCCGAGGCGGTCGACGTCGCTCGCCTCCTCCCACCGCTCCAGGCGTATCGAGAGGTCTATGTTCTTCGACGTGCTCGTGGCCGAGACGCCGAAGAGGTCGCGTATGTTGATGATGCCGAGGCCGCGTATCTCCAAATGCTCGCGCAGGAGTTCGGGCGCGCGACCCACCAGGCGCTCGGCCCCTATGCGCCGCACCTCGACCACGTCGTCCGAGACGAGCCTGTGCCCGCGCGCGACGAGGTCCAGCGCGCACTCGGACTTCCCGATTCCCGAAGCGCCTTCGATGAGGACGCCGAGGCCGTAGATGTCCAGGAGCACGCCGTGGCGCACGACTACGGGTGCCAGCATCTCCTGCAAGTAGTCCGTGACGGTGCTGATGGCGACGGAGCTGACGACGCCCGTCGAGAGCAGAGGGAGATTTGCATCCTCGGCCGCCGTCATCAACTCGGGCGGCGGCGTGAGCCCCTTGGTGACCAGGATGCAGGAGATTTTTTCCAGTTCGAGGTTGCGAATCGCTTCGAGCCGGCGGGCCTCGTCCATGCGGTCGAGGAACCAGATTTCTGCCTGCCCGATGATCTGCAAGCGGCCCGCGTGTATGTAGTGCGTGAAGCCGGCGAGCGCGAGCCCCAGCTTCTGTATGCGCGGGACCGTCAGCCGCCGCGCAGCCACCCCACCCGCGCCGGCGACGACCCGCAGTTCAAGCTGCGGCGGGGCCTGTGCCAGAAATTCGGCGACGGTGATTGTCGGCGGGTCGGTCATCAGCAGGAGTCAGAATACAGAAGTCAGGAGTCGGGAGAAAAGAGAAACCTTCGAAAGCGTCGTAAGCTTATTCTTCTGACTCCCGACTCCCGACTCCCGACTTCTGCCTGTTACGGCTCGATGAGGCCGTAGTTGCCGTCCTTGCGCTTGTAGAGGACGCCGACGCGGTTGGTGTCGGCGTCGCGGAAGACGAGGAACTGGTCGTCTTCGCTGGAGAGGCGGAGCGCGGCCTCCTCGGCCGTCATGGGCTTAACATTGTAGCGGCGCGCGTTGACGATGCGCGGCGGGCGCGGGCTGGCTTCGACCGGGGGCTGCCCGTCCGGCTGCGGGGCGACCGCCGAGGTGCGCTTCGCGTTCTGCTTGCGGTCGATAATCTTCTTCTTGAGCTTGAGCGCCTGCTTCTCGATCTTGGCGATGGCGCGCGTCAGCGCCAGGTACATGTCGGCGTTGGTGTCGGTCGCCGTCAGGGTGTGGTCGCGCCAGTGCACCAGGACCTCGCCGATCTGGCGGTTCTTCTCGACTTCCATGATGACGTGGGCGCGCGCCGTCGTGTCGTTAAAGATGTGGTCCAACTTCTGGAAATGATCTTCGACGTGCGCGCGCAGCGCCGGCGTCACATCGACGTGACGGCCCGTGTACTCGAACTCCATAGACGAATCCCTCCTAGATGAAAGGGATGAGGGATGAGGGATGAAAGGGGCTGAGTGACAGATTCGCCTGACGCGTTCACTCAAACATTTTCATCCCTCACCCCTCATCCCTGATTTAAACCGGTGCGCGTCGCTCGCGCGAGCCGGGAATCTGCATCTGGTCGCGGTACTTGGCGACCGTGCGGCGCGAGAGCTTGATGCCGTCCTTAATCAGAATCTTGACGATCTGGTCGTCCGTGATGGGGTTGTGCGAGTCCTCTTCCTCGATCAGCTTCTTGATCTTCAGCTTGATGATGCGGGTCGAGACCTCCTCGCCCTCCTCGTTCATCATCCCCTCGGTGAAGAAGCGCCTCAGCTCGATGACGCCCTGCGGCGTGTGCGCGTACTTGCGGTTGACGACGCGCGAGACCGTGGAGAGGTGCATCCCTATGTCCTCGGCGATGTCTTTCAGCATCATCGGCTTGATGTACTGCACGCCCTTGTCGAGGAAATCCTTCTGGCGTCTGACGATTGATTCCACGACCTTGTAGATGGTCTGCCGCCGGTGCTCTATGTTGCGCAGCAAATCGACGGCCGAGCGCATCTTGTCGCGGATGAAGTCGCGCGTCTCTTTGGTGGTGCCCTGCTGGCCGAGCATCTGCTGGTAGTTCTGGCTGATGCGCAGGCGCGGGCTGCCGTCGTCGGCGAAGTAGATGACGTAGCCGCCAAGCTCGTCCGTCTCGTCGGCCTCCTCGTCCAGCTTCTCGATGTAGATTTCCGGCGAGATGAGGACGGGCTCGTCCGACGAGTAGGCCCGCCCCGGATACGGGTCGAGCGTGCGGATGAACTGGACCTCCGCGAGCAGGGTCTCCACGTCGATGCCCGTCTGCTTCGAGAGGTTCGGCAGCTTGTGCTGCTGCAGTTCGAGGAGGTGGTCGCTGATGAGCCTCGCCGCGAGGCGGTCACCCTCGCCGCGCGCTTCGAGCTGGACGAGCAGGCACTCGCGGGCGTCGCGCGCGCCGCAGCCCACGGGGTCCAGGTGCATCACGACGCGGCGCGCCTCCTCGACCAAATCCTCGGTCCACGCGCCCATCGCGGCCACCTCTCCGTTGGTCGCGGTCAGTCGGCCGTCCTCGTCAAGGTTGCCGATGATGCAGACGGCCACGTCGCAGATTTCGTCGCGGACGGGGTTCAGGTGTAGCTGCCACTCAAGGTGCTCGGAGAGCGACGGCGCGCGAGTCAGGAATTGCTCGAAGGTCGGCGCGTCCTCCTTGTACTCGAACTCCTGCGTCTTGTAGCCGGGGTCCAGGTAGTCCTGAAACTCGCGCCCGAAATCGATCTCCTCGAACGAGTCGCGCGCGGCCTCGTCCGCGCCGAACTCTTCGCCCGCTTCGCCCGGCTCGCCGCCCACCTCTTCGGCCACGCCCGCGCCGCCCTCCGGCTCGGCGTACAGGTTGACGGCGTCCGCCTCGACTTCGCCCGCGCCGTTTTCGCCCGCGCCGTTGAAGGGGGCTTCCGCCCCGGCCCCGGGCGCGGGCAGGTCGAAGCTGCTGCCGGCGTCGGCGCTCTCCAACTGGTCTAAAATCTTTTCGGCAAGCTCGCGCGTCTCCTCCTGCGAAGGGACTTCTTCGAGGACGGGGTTTTCGAGCAGCTGCTGCTGAATCAAATCGGTCAGTTCGAGCGAAGTCATTTGCAGCATCTCGATGCGCTGGCGCAACTGCGGCGTCAGGACGAGGCGCTGCGAAAGGTTGGTCGTGAGCTTAACGGACATACCTTGCCTGGATGATTGCCTTAAAACCTCACCGAAAATTTTAACGGTTAACGCTTGTTAGAGCGCGGGAGAGATTATAACTGAAAAAGTTGGCAGTGGGCAGTGGGCAGTTGGCGGTAAAAGAAAAAATTTGTCGGGCGGCCGATTTTCAGGCTACCCGAGCAGGACGAACGCCGTTCATGCTCTGACCGCCCACTGCCTGTTGCCTGCTGCCTTTCACATGCTGAACCGTTCGCCCAGGTAGTGGCGGCGGACCTCCGTGTCCTCGACCAGTTCCTGCGGGCGGCCCGAGCGGAAGATGCGCCCCTCGGACATGATGTAGGCGCGGTCCGTGACGCCGAGCGTCTCGCGGACGTTGTGGTCCGTTATCAGGATGCCTATGCCGCGGTCGCGCAGGTAGAGGATGACGCTCTGTATGTCGTCAATCGCCTTCGGGTCGATCCCGGCGAAGGGCTCGTCGAGCAGGATGTACTGCGGCTCTGTGGCGAGCGCGCGGGCGATCTCCGTGCGGCGGCGCTCGCCGCCCGAGAGCGAGTCGCCGCGCGTGTTGCGCACGTGCGAGATGCCGAACTCTTCCAGAAGCTCTTCGAGGCGCTTGAAGCGCTCGCGCCGCCTGAGGCCCATCGTCTCAAGCACGGCCAGGATGTTCTGCGCCGCGGTCATCTTGCGGAAGACGGACGGCTCCTGCGGCAGGTAGCCGAGGCCGAGCCGCGCGCGCAGGTACATCGGAAGTTTCGTGATGTCGCGGTCGCCGAGGCGCACCGTCCCGCTCTCGGGCCGCTCCAGACCGACGATCATGTAGAAGGTCGTGGTCTTGCCCGCGCCGTTCGCGCCGAGCAGGCCGACGACTTCGCCCTGCTCGACGTGCAGCGTCACGTCATCGACCACGCGGCGGCGGCCGTAAGTTTTCTGCAACTGTGAGGTGGCGAGCGCCGTCCCCGAAGGAGACTTTTCCGCGGAGGGAGGCCGCGCCACCTCCTCTCGGCCTGCCGGCGCGGGGGCGTCCTCGCTGCGCTCGATTGTGACGGACTCTTTCATCTGCGTGAATCGTAAATCGTAAATCGTAAATCGGCAAACGGAGTTTTCGATTCACGATTCACGATTCACGATTCACGGCTTTTCACTGCTTCTTGATCTTGTGCGTCGCGCGGACGCGGCCGCCGGCCTGCGGGCCGCGCGGGTCGTCTCCGACCACCCTGTTCTCGCGCAGGTAGACGGTCAGGCGTCCGCCCTCTGTGCTCCCCTGGTCTGCGTCTCCGACGCGCGCGGGGCTCCCCTTGAGGACGACCGTTTCGTCCGCCGCGGTGTACTGTGCCCAGGTGCCTGTGCCCTGCCTGCCGGGCTGAGTGACGACGACGTTGCGCTCGGCAATCGTCTTCTCGACCTCGTTGGTCTCCCTGATTAGATGTATGTTGGCGACCTCGCTGCGAATCCTGTCCGTGTCCTGCTTGATGTCAACGTTGCCGCTGTAGCGCAGGATGCGCTCGTCGTCCGAGTAGGACATCGCGTCGGCGGTGGCGAAGGCCGGGACGACTGTGCCAGCGCCGCTGGCGTCCTTGCGCCGCGCCTGGTAGAGAGCGCTCTGGACGTGCCCCTCGCCCTCCATGCGCTTCGTGTCGCGGTAGATGGTGATGGTGTCTGCGCGCACGAAGTTGTCGTCCTGCCAGGCGCGCGCGTTGCCTGTGTAGACGGCCACGCCCGTGACGTGGCGAAACTCCGCGCGGTCGGAGACGATGTAGACAGGGCTCTTGACCTTCTGGAAAGGCGTCGCGCCGTTGGTCTGCTCCTGGCTGTAGTAAGTCGTAGAGGTCTTGCCGCGGCCGAAGGAGGTGTCGCTGCGCGTGTCGGAGTCGATCTCGGCGGCCTTCGTGCGCGCGCGCGAGTCCCAGACGGTCGGCTCGCCGCCGCGCAGGCGCACGGTCTCGTCCGCCGTCGTGTAAGCTGCGGTCTGGGCGCGGCCGTTGCGGTCGCGCTCGTTGAACTTGGCGTCGCCCTCCGCGAGGAAGCGCTCCACGTCCTGCGTCTCGCGGACGAAGGTCGCGGTCATCTTCTGCGACGTGAGCGTGCGCTCGGCGCGGTCGTCCGTCGGCTGCAAAGGGGTGATGACCGCTTTCGCCTCGCCGCCGGTCGCGATGAACTCGCGGGCCAGGTTCCCTGTCTCGTAAAAGTCGCAACTGAACTGCGGCGCGGTCAGGGTCTTCCGGTCCGCGGTCGCGGTCATCTGCACGGGCTCGACGACCAGTTCCACGTTGCCGCCCGCCTCGGCCCTCTCCAGGTCTTTCCCCGTGCCGCGCCAGACGAGTTTCATGGCCTCGGCCGTCAAACGTTTGTTGGCGGCGCGCGTGTCCTGCGCGCGCGACTTCGGGGCCGAGAGCGTGAGCACGGAGCGCCCGCCCACGCGCATCTCTCTCAGAACGCTCCGATCTTCCTGGGCCGCGAAATCGACTTCGAGCAGCCCCGCGCCCGTCAACTCCATTTGCGAGTCGGCGTCGAGGCTGCGCGCGCGCACGTCGCGCGCGGCCGTGGCCTTCATCAGGCGCTGGTCGGCGTCGAAGAAGAAGTCCATGTCGGCGGCCTGGACTTCCGCGCCGCCCCCCTCGCTCATCGAGCGCAGGTAAGAGTTGCCGCGCGCCTCCAGTTTCTCGACGCGCTTCTGAGTGTTGAGCGTGGCCGCCAACTGCTCGCCGCTCATCACGTCGCGCTCCTGCTCGGCGGTCGCGCCGCCCGTGAAGCTCAAGTGGTTGCGCACCTGGTCGAACGACGCGCGCCCGGAGCGAATCGTCACGGGGCGCGAGCGCGTCGGGTTCTTCGCGTTGTGCGCGAGGCGCGCGTCCGGCGTGACAATAATCTCTACGTTCTTGTGGAGGTCGATCTTCTTCTGCCTGGCGTCCACGACCGCGCCCGTCGAGCTGCCCCTGACGTTCTCGCGCTCGAAGGTGATGGGCGCGTCCGTCTCGGCGATTTCGGTCCCCTGGTCGAAGGCGATCTTCTCGGTCGCGGCCTTCAGCGAGTCGCGCGTCTCCATGCGCACGTCGCCCGTGAACCAGACGCGCGCCTTTTTCGAACTCTGCTCGTCCGGCAGGTAGACGGCGCGCTGCGCCGTAATCTGGTCCGGCTTGTCGCCCGTCTCCGGGTAGACTTCGAGGTGAACCTCTTCGAGTTCGTGGTGGTTGTCCGAGTAGGTGATGTCGCGCGCGGCGCGCACGAAAACTTTTAACCGCTCGCCGTCCATCACGCGCCGCTCGTAGCCTTCGATGACGCTCGTCACCTGCTTCGACAGTTCCGGCGGCCCCGCGCGCATGCGGAACGGCTCGTTGTTCCGGTTGCGGTAGTAAGCGATGCCGACGTAGATCAGCCCACCGACCAGCGCCGCGAGTGCCAGCGCGCGCGCCACCACAGGCAGCCGCGCCCGCCACCTCACGTCGATAGTTCTTTTCCGTCCGACTTCCTGCATATAAACAAAGTGATGAGTACTGGGTGCCGAGGACTGAGTAAAAGCGCCTGATATTTACTCAGTCCTCGGCACTCAGTACTCATCACTCATCTTCGCGTCTTTCACGCACAACTGCAAACGCGTCTCGCCCTGCCAGGTGTTGGGCTCGACGGTGTAGGCGAGTTCGATGCGGGTTCCGGGGCTTAAAGTTCGCCCGGCGAGTTCTTCGACGCCGCCCCACCAGACGACCTCGACGGGGCGCGTGTGCGGGCCGGAGACGCGGAATTTCAAGTGTTTCTCTTTCATCACGCGCGGCTCGTTCAGGACGCGCAGGTTACGCGTCGCGAAGACCGGGCGCGGGTTGGCCTGGCCGAACGGCTCAAGCGCGCGCAATTCTTCAGCGAGCCCGAGCGTGGCGGCTTCAGCCGGCAGTTCCATATCAACGTTGACGGCGGGCACGAGGTCTTCGTCGGTCAGACTCGACGCGGCGTGCTCGTTCAGGCGGCGGCGCAGCTCCGGGATGCGCGCGCGCGTGATGCTCAGGCCCGCGGCGTGCGAGTGGCCGCCGAACTTGTCGAAGAGGTCTGCGCACTCCGTCAGGCCGTTCAGGAGGTGGTAAGCCTCTATGCTGCGCGCCGAGCCGTGCCCGTCGTCGCCTTCGAGCGAGATGACCACGCAGGGGCGGTTGATTCTCTCGGCGATCTTCGCGGCGGCGATGCCAATGACGCCCCTGTGCCAATTGTCGCCGGCGATGACGGCGACGTGCGTGGAGGCTGAAACGTCCGAGGACTCCAACTCGGCGAGCGCGCGGCGGACTATCTCCTGCTGGACGGTCTGGCGCTCGCGGTTGCGCGCGTCCAGTTGCTCCGCGAGCCTGCGCGCCTCCGCCCGGTCGGTCGTCTCGAAAAGCTCCACGACGGCGCGCGCCGCGTCCATCCTCCCGGCCGCGTTGATGCGCGGGCCGAGGCGGAATCCCACGTCGTAGGCCGAGAGCCCGCGCGCCGAGTCTGCGCAGCCGGCGACCTCCATCAGGGCGCGCAGGCCGAGGTTCGTGGCCTTCGGCAAGTCGCGCAGCCCGAGCGCCACTATCGAGCGGTTCTCGCCGACGAGCGGCGCGACGTCCGCGACCGTGCCGATGGCGACCACTTTGAGAAAGCCCGCGATCTGAGACTCGCGCCCGCGCTCGCGGAAGAGCGCGTGGGCCAGTTTGAAGGCGACGCCCACGCCCGCCAGGTTCTTGTCAGGGTAGTCGCACCCGCGCTGGTTCGGGTTCAGGACGCAGAAGGCGGGCGGCGCTCCCTCGTTCTCGTCCGGCAGGTGGTGGTCCGTGACGATGACATCCAGCCCGTTCTCGCGCGCCCAGATTAAGGGCTCGTGCGCGCGTATGCCGCAGTCGACGCTGATGACGAGCGAGTAGCCGTCCGCGCGCGCCTGTTCGAGCGCGGGCTGCTGTATGCCGTAGCCTTCGGTGAAGCGGTGCGGGACGTGAAAGCCCGTCTGCGCGCCGAGCAGGCCGAGCGCGCGGCGGAGCACGACCGTGCCGGTCGTGCCGTCCACGTCGTAGTCGCCGTAGACCAGAATCTTCTCGCCCGCGTCTATGGCGGCGAGGATGCGCCGGACGGCGTCATTCATGCCGAGCATCAGGCCGGGGTCGTGCAGCTGGTCGTGCGACGGGCGGAGGAACTTCCGGGCCGCTTCCTCTTCGCCGTAACCGCGCGCGACGAGCAGGCGGGCCAGTATTTCGGAGACGCCGAGCGCGCGCGCCAGACGGGCGACGCCCTCGGTCTCCTGCTCACGCACGATCCAGCGTTTAGTCATTTATTCCGCGAACCAGCCGTTGGCGTCGAGCAGTTTGACGCCGATACGCTGCTTGCCGTCCGAAGGGTCCGTCCAGACGCCGTTGACTTCGGCCTCGACGGTGCGGCCGTAGGGGGGCGTGAGGCGAACCTTTGCTCCGTTCGTGACCGCCGCCTCCGTCACGAGCGTCGCCCCGCCGCGGCTGACCTTGACGGCCAGCGCCTCGGCGTGGAACAACTCGCCGCCGGGGGTGAGCCCCTCCAGCGCGACCGCGAACTCAACGGGGACGCGCGGGCTGCGCGGGCGCTGCGACGGCGCGCCCGCCTCGCGCTTCAATTCTTCATTCATCAGCCTAGTCTTCCTCGATCCTCGTCATTCAGACGAATTCTTATCTCAATGAGGAGGGGCACGGAACAGTTTACCAGAAATAGTAGTCGGCGGTCAGTGGGAAGAAAAAAGTGGGCAGCAGGCAGTAAAAGCAAGAGGCGGCCGGGTATGATTAATGCGGCCGCCTCTTGTCTCTTGTCTTCACTGCCCACTGCCCGCTGCCTACTGCGGATTGATGGTGTTTGTGAAAAGGAGGCCGAGGATGATTGCGCCGACGATCAGGCGGTAGCCTATGAAGACGGCGGTCGAGTGTGTGCGGAGGAACCGCAGCAGGAACCAGATCGAGAGGTAGCCGACGACGCCGGAGACGACGGTCGCGACGGCGAGAGCGGCGTAGCTCCCCTGCGGCAGGTGCTCGAAGGCTTCTTTCATTTCGAGCAGGCCGCTGGCGGCGATGGCCGGGATGGAGAGCAGGAAGGAGAAGCGCGCGGCCGTCTCGCGCGTCTCGCCCGCGAAGAGCCCGCCCATGATGGTCGAGCCCGAGCGGCTCGCGCCCGGAAGCAGCGAGAGCACCTGAGCGCCGCCGACCGCGAGCGCGTCCCGCACCGTCAAGTCGTCCATCGTGCGCTCGCGCCGCCCCACCATCTCCGCGATGATGAGGAAGACCGCGACCACTATCATCATCGTCGCGATGACCCACAGGTTTTTCGTGAACGTCCCCTCGATCTGCTTTTTGAAGATGAGGCCGACGACGCCGATGGGCACAGAACCGATGATCACCAGCCAGCCGAGCCAGGCCTCCCTGGACAACCGGACGGGCCGCCCCGTGGCCCGCGCCGTCTCGGCCGCCGCCTCGCTCCGCCCGCCCCTCAGGAGCGCCAGGTGATCCACCACGAACGCGCGCGAAATGGCCCAGATGTCGCCCGCGAAATAGATGAGCACGGCGAGCAGCGTCCCCAACTGGATGACCGCAATCGTCGCGGTCGTCTGCTGCGCGCGCATCACCTCGTTTTCATAAAGGTGTATCGCCCGGCTCGCGAATATCAGGTGCGCCGTCGAGCTGATGGGGATGAACTCCGTGAGACCCTGAACGATACCCAGGATGATGGCTTGTAAGATGGACATGGTTAACTTTTCGGGCTCTCGATTTCAAATTTGAGATTGCCTGGTAGAACTCGACGGACGCCGCCTCCAGCCTATTCGCGGTAAGAGCGCTTGGAGACGATGCGGTCGTAGAGCGGGATGGGGAAGAGCATGGCGGCGCGGACGATTGAGGCGAGTTGCCAGGGGAAGGCGTAGGACTTCTTGCGCGTTTCGATGGCGCGGATGATTTTTCTGACGGCGTCGTCGAGTTCCATCAGGTAGGGCATCTTGGCCGCGCGCCCTTCGGTGACCGGCGTTTTGATAAAGCCTGGGTGGATGATCGTGACGTCCACGCCAGTCCCGCGCAGGTCTATGCGCAGGCTCTCGAAGAAGGCGGAGAGCGCGGCCTTGCTCGCGCAGTACGCGCCGGATTTCGGCAGGCCGCGGTAGGCCGCGAGGCTGGAGATGGCTACGAGTTGGCCGCTCCCCCGCTCGACCATCTCGGGCAAGACAGCCGTCACGCTGTTGACCGCCCCGACAACGTTGACGCTCATCACGTCGGCCAGGTCTTCCGAGCGCAAGTCGAGGACGTGCGTCGTCGGCACGATGCCGGCGTTGGCGACCAGCACGTCGACGCGGTCAAAGCGCGCGCGCAGTTCGCCGGCCGCGCGGCGCACGGCGTCGGCGTCCCTCACGTCGGCCGGGAGCGCGAGCGCGCGGCCGCCCGCCTTTTCGACCTCGTCCGCGATCTCGCGCAGGGTCTCGGCGCGGCGCGCGAGCAGGCCGAGCGCGGCCCCTCTGCGTCCGAGTTCCACGGCGAGCGCGCGCCCTATGCCGCTCGACGCGCCCGTGATGAAGACAGTCTTCTGTGACCAGTCAAAGGCCATTTGTGTTGGTCAGTATAACCCGAATCCTTTCCCGCCGGCTCGGCCTATTTGACCTCCCGCTTGCCGGCGCGGACTTCCCAGTAACGCAGTTCGCACTCGGTGTCCACCTCGAAATACGGGTTGGTCGTCGTCGCCGGCATCTCCGCTATCTTTTCGAACGGGCATTCTCTAATTCTCCCCTCGCGCGCGCACTGCTCTAGCTGCCCCCTTCTCTTTTTGACTTCGCGGTCGTAGTGCGCGGCGCGCCCGGACGCCAGGTCCGCGAACGCCTCCCTGGTGTTGTTGGAAAAGAGTAGGCCCCAGATTAGCAGCGGGACGCCGGCCGCGTAAACGTAGACCGGCAGGCGGGGGCCGGCCGCCCAGCGCTTCCCTTTCAGATGCTCGGCCCAGATGAGAATGTTGACGAACCACCCGACGAGAAAGTAGAGGTAGACCAGGTTGGCTGTCCTGTGTTGGCCGAGTAGACCCGTGCCCCAGTAGGGCAGGAAGAAGCCCAGGAAGACGACGGTCAATAAAAGGAGCGTGCTGGCGAGCGGGTGGACGTAGAGGCGTTTCAGGAGGGCGACCCGCCCGGCCAGTTTGAAGGCCACGGGGATGAAGAATACGGTGCCCAGGGCGAAGGACGAGTTGGAGAGCCAGGTGAACAAGAACCTGGCCTCTTGCAGGAGAGACATCGAGACTGAGTAAAAGAGCCTGTGCTTGTCCGGGAAATTACTGGCGCGGACTGCGTTGCCGGGCGCGGCCAGCACGACCGCCGAGCACACGAGGGCGGCGATCAAAAAGCTCAGCCAGGCCCAGCGCGTCCCCCACCTTTCCCTGAACGCCTGGGCCGTGATGAGCAGAAGCAGCAAGTCGAAGATCACCATCACTGTTTCGCTTATGCCGACGACCAGCGCGACCGTGACGCAGCAGAGCACCGCGAGCAAGAGGCGCGCGCCCTCCGTCCGCCCGCGCAACTTCGCGGCGAGCGCGAAAAAGAAGAGGCTGAGGGCGGCCCCCACCTGATAGGTGAGCGTGCTCCCGGCCCAGTAGTAACCTTCCGTCAGGTCTGGCATCTGGTTGCTGTATAGGGCGGCGAGGAAGAGGGCCGCGAGCAGCTTGTCCAGGGTCGAGACGCTGCGCTCAAGAAGGGCGCTGACGAAGCAGAAGATCGAAGTGAAGGTCAACAAAATGACCAGCAGGGCGACGGCCTTGTAGCCCGCGAAGCTCCCGAAAGTGAGCGGGTTCAAGTACCGGAGCACGCTGTAAAAATATTTCCCGTCCCAGCCGTTGTAAAAATATTTCAGGCTTCCGGCGAAGCCTAGCTCCCCGGCCTGGGCGGAAAAGCAATAGTCGTCGTAGGCGGGCTGCGCGAAGAGCGTGAGGAGGAGGAAAGGGGCGATTGACAGAAACAGCGCGAGCGCCAGCGCCTTCCTGATCGCGGCCCCGTGTTTAGTCAGGTAATCGGCCACCTTCTGTAAATTTTCTCAACAGAGTTCGGCGACGTGCGGGCCGAGCGCGCGCAAGGCTCTCCCGAGGTCGTCCTGTTTGACGAGCAGGTGGTCGCGCGAGAAGGCCGAAAGAGCGCCGCAACTCACGCCCGCGTCGGCCAGAATCCGCGCGACGAGCGCGAGGAACCCGACCACGTTCCAGGCGAGCTCTATGTCGAAGGTGAGTAGCCGGAAGTCGCCCTCGACGCGTGCGTCGCGCGCGGCGTGGCGCATCGTGCGCCAGTCCTCTTCGTCCAGAAACAGCGTGACTTCGTGCTCGTCCTTCAGGAGCATGAAGGGGGCGCTCCCGCGCGGGCTCAGCTCAGGGTTCTCCAGCAGCCGCGCCCAGTCTTCGTGCCTGAGCCCGACCAGGAAGAACGTCGCCGGCGCGACTAAGACCCGCGCCCGCCGCAATAAACCTTCGACGCTCTCCTGGGGCTCCTCGGTCTTCAAACCTGAACCACGACGGGCAGAATGATGGGCTTCGCCCCGGTCTGTTTCTGTATGAAGCGCTTGAGTTCGACGCGGACGTGCTCCTTGAGCAGCGACGTGTCGCGGCGGTCGGCCTTAGGCGCGTTCTCGATGGCCTTCGTCACGACGCGCTGCGCGTCCTTGACGAAGCCGTTCGAGCCGTCGTCGCCCAGGAGGCCGCGCGCGACAATCTCGGGCAGCCCTTCCAACTCGCCCGTCTCCTCGTTAATCGTGACGACGAGCGAGACGACGCCGTCGTAGGCGAGCTGGCGGCGCTGGCGCACCGTCTCCGCGTCAATCTCCTCGAAGCCGGTCTCGTCAATGAAGGTGCGGCCGACCTCGCGCTTAGCCACGACCGTCGCGCGCTCCCCGTCCAACTCCAGCACGTCGCCGTTCTCGATGAGGATGATGTTCTCTTCGGCGTAGTTGAGGTGGTTCTTGATGAACTCCTTGTGGCGGAAGAGCATCCTGTACTCGCCGTGAATTGGCACAACGAACTTGGGCCGGACGGCCTCGGTCAGAATCTTGATGTCTTCCTGCGAGGCGTGGCCGCTGACGTGAATCAGGCGGCGCTTCTCCTCGATGATGTTCGCGCCGCGCTTGTAGATGTTGCCGATGAGGCGCGAGATGGCGCGCTCGTTGCCGGGGATGATGCGCGCCGAGAGCACGACCGTGTCGCCCTCCTCTATCGTCAGCCCCTTGTAGCTCTGCGTCGCCATCTGCGAAAGCGCCGCGCGCGGCTCGCCCTGCGAGCCCGTGACGAGGAAGACAATCTCATCGTCGTCCATTTTCTTCGTCTCGTTCAAGCTGACGAGCAGGCCGTCCGGGATGTCCAGGTAGCCCAGCTCGTCCGCGATCTCGACGTTCTTCTGCATCGAGCGGCCGAGGACGCAGACTTTGCGATTGAACTGCTGCGCCACGTCGAGCACGATCTGTAAGCGGTGAATCGAGGAGGCGAAGGCTGCGACGACGATGCGCCCCGCCGCCTCGCCGAAGATTTCCTCGAAGGCCGGGATGACGGCGCGCTCCGAGGGCGTGCGGCCCGGCACGGTCGCGTTGGTCGAGTCCGAGAGCAGCGCCAGCACGCCCTCCTGGCCGTAGCTGCGGAGCGTCCGCAGGTCAATCGGCTCGCCGATGACGGGCGTCTCGTCCACCTTGTAGTCGCCCGTGTGCACGATGGTGCCGACGGGCGTTCGGATGGCGAGCGAGAAGCAGTCGACGAGCGAGTGCGAGGCGCGTATGAACTCGACCGTGAAGGGACCCAGTTCGACCACCTGGCGCGGCTCGACGCGGTGAATCAGCGTGTCGTCTAACAGGTCATGCTCTTCCAGCTTGCGGTCGATTAGCCCGGCCGTGAAGTGTGAGGCGTAGACGGGGACGTTGAATTTTTTGAGGATGTAGGGCAGCGCCCCAATGTGATCCTCGTGCCCGTGCGTCAGGACGACGGCCGTGATGTTGTCACGGTACTCTTCGAGGAAGTCGAAGTCCGGGACAGACACGTCGACGCCGTAGACGCTCTCCTCAGGGAAACCCATGCCGGCGTCGATGACGATCATCTCGTCGTCGTAGCGCACGGCCATACAATTCATCCCGAACTCGCCGACTCCGCCGAGCGGGATGATCTCTAACACGTTACCCACTATGTTCTTTACTCTACTCTCCTTGAACACCCGGCCGGGCTGTCTTCTATAGGCATCTCCGCCGGGTGGAATTTAGCCGGACAGTATAACACACGACCGGAGATGCTTACATCTCTTGTTGATTTGAGTCGGATTTACCGCAGGACCGGACGCCTTCAGTTGAGCGTCGAGCCGCACGACGGGCAGATGCGCTTCTCTTCCATGCAAGCGAGAGCGAACAACATGCCGACGATGCAGAAGAAGAAACCGACGACCAGCATCGTCCAGGCCGCGGCCCCGAAGCGCTTCACGACTTGCGGAGGGTATGGGGAGCCGCAGAAGCGGCAGCGGTAGCCCGCAAACTGAGGCGGCGGCGGCGGGTAATAAGGCTGCGGGTAGGGTCCGGGCTGATAGCTCGGCGGGTATGGCTGGGGCGGCGGCGGGTACGCATGCGGCGGCGGCGGGCTCGCGACGTACGGGTCATCAACCGGCGGCCTCCACGGGTCTGGAGGCAAGTTGCCCGAGTTCGTCATCACAGACCCGCAGGACTGGCAGAACAACGTGCTGGCGTAGCTAGTGACTCCGCATTTAGGGCACTCTGAGGGCATCACGCGCTTCCTTTCAGCCGGCGCGAATCCTATCAAAGAAAATTAAAGAGAAGCAACCTGCGGACATCGCCACATAAGTCGCTCAAGACGCTTCGAGGGCGCGAGCGAGCCTTCCCCACTCTTCGAGCGTCAGACTTTCGGCGCGCCGCTTCGCGTCGAGGCCCGCAGTTTCGAGGACGCTGCCCGCGCCGCCGGCCATTTCAACCAGCGCGCGCAGGTCGGCGGGCGCGCTCCGCAGGTTGTTGAAGATCGTCTTGCGCCTCTGCGCGAAGCCCGCGCTGACGACGCGCCAGAGGAGCTGCTCGTCGCGGACTTCGACGGCGACTTGCTCGCGCGTGCTCAGCCGCACGACGGTGCTCCACACTTTGGGGACGGGGCGGAAGGCCGTAGGCGGCACGTCGAAGAGCGCCTCGGTCTCGCAGTAGGCTTCGACGAGCGCTGAGAGGTAGCCGCGCTCGCCCGAGCCCGGCGGCGCGGTGATGCGCTCGACCACCTCGCGCTGCAACATGAGCACCATCTCGGCCAGGCACGCGCGCTGTTCTATGAGCCGTTGCAGGATGGCCGTGGAGATGTAGTAAGGGAGGTTGGCGACGACGCGCGCACGCGGGGCGGGCTCGATAATGGCACAAAAATCGACGGCCAGCGCGTCCGCCTCGATCAACTCGAAATTCCCTCGCCCGCCGAATCTTTCGTCGAGCAGGGGGATCAGGTCGCGGTCGAACTCGACGGCGACGAGACGCCCCGCGCTCTCCAACAGACGCTCTGTCAGAGCGCCCCTCCCCGGCCCGATCTCGACAATCGTCTCGTCGCCCCGCGGGCCGACCGCCCCGACAATCCTCTCGACCACGCGCTCGTCCGCCAGAAAATTCTGCCCGAAACGCTTCTTCGCAGGGATGGGGGATGAGGGATGAGGGATGAGGGACGAGAGAGCGGAGGGTGAAGGGCGGGCCTTTCCCGACTTTCCTACGTCTTCCGCCCTACGCCTTTCACCTCTTGCCTTCCGCCTTGCTTCATCCCCCATCCCTCATCCCTCATCCCTTGAAACGTAGCCCGTCACTTCGATGTCGCGCCCGTGGTGGATGACCTCTACGTCGCGCAGGTTGACGGCGTCGGCAAGCTTCTCGGCCCCGAGGCCGCCGACAGCCGTGGGGGCGTCGCGCCCGCCGATGACGACGGGGGCCACGAAGAAGCTCACCCTGTCAACCAGCCCCGCGTCCAGGAACGCGCCCGCGACCTGCGCCCCGCCCTCCACGAGCACGCTGCGCATGGAGCGCTCGTGGAGTTGTGCCAACACGCCGCGGAGGTCGCGCCCCCCGCCCGCGCCCTTGACCACTTCGACGCCCTGACCGGTTAGAGCAGCGACCGCGGCGTCGTCCGCGGCCTCAGCGGCGAAGACGAGTGTGGGAACTTCGTGTGCGGTCTTGGCGAGTTGCGATTCGGGCGCGAGACACAGCTTTTCGTCGAGGACGACGCGCACGAGGGGCCTGCGGCGCGGGCGGTTCGAGCGGTCGGTTAGAAGCGGGTCGTCCGCGCGGGCTGTGCCGGCCCCGACGAGAATGGCGTCCGACTGGTGGCGCAATTCCTGGACTCGCGCGCGCGACTCCGCGCCCGTAATCCAGCGCGAATCGTGTGTGCGCGTGGCTATCTTGCCGTCGAGCGACGAGGCGAGTTTGAGATGGACGAAGGGGCGCGCGTTGCGAATCGAGTGAACGTAAGCCTCGTTGAGCCGCGCCGCTTCGCGCTCAAGCAACCCCGTCTGGACTTCCAGGCCCGCCGCGCGCAGGGCCGCGAAGCCGCTGCCGGAGACGAGCGGGTTGGGGTCTTCGATGGGCGCGACGACGCGCGCAACACCGGCGCTGATGAGCGCCTCGGTGCAGGGCGGCGTGCGGCCCTGGTGCGCGTGCGGCTCCAGGGAGACGTAAGCCGTCGCGCCGCGCGCCCGCTCGCCAGCCTGTTTGAGCGCGATGGTCTCCGCGTGCCTGACCTGTTCGTAAACGTAAAACCCTTCGCCGACGACCTCGCCCTCGCGCGAGACGAGGACGCAGCCGACGAGCGGCCCGGGGCTCACCTGCCCCACGCCGCGGGCCGCGAGCTCCAGCGCGCGCCGCATCATTCGTTCGTCGAAGTCCAAAGTTTTTTATTCGAACAGGCTGTTGACGTATTGCTCGGGGTCGAAGACGACGAGGTCGTCAACTTTTTCGCCGATGCCGGCGTAGCGTATCGGCAGGTTCAGCTCCTTGGCGATGGCGACGGCGATGCCGCCCTTGGCCGTGCCGTCGAGCTTGGTCAGGACGATGCCGGTCACGCCCGCGACTTTCAGGAATTGCCGCGCCTGCTCCAGCCCGTTCTGCCCCGTGACGGCGTCGACGACGAGCAGGGTCTCGTGCGGCGCGCCCTCGACCTCGCGCCCGGCGACGCGCTTCATCTTCTCAAGCTCGGCCATCAGGTTCGACTTGTTGTGAAGCCGCCCGGCCGTGTCCACTATGAGCACGTCCGAGTTGCGCGCCTTGGCCGCCTTGAGCGAGTCGAAGAGGACGGCGGCCGGGTCCGTGCCCTGCTTCTGCTGGATGAGCGGCACGCCCGTGCGCTCGGCCCAGATGGCTAGCTGGTCGGAGGCGGCGGCGCGGAAGGTGTCGGCCGCGCAGATCAAAACGTCGTTGCCCTCGGCCTTGATGCGCTGTGCCAATTTGCCGATGGTCGTGGTCTTCCCGACGCCGTTGACGCCGACGATCATCATCACGTAGGGCTGGACGTTCTCCGGCACGCCCGTCTCGGAGGCGACGCCGCCCCGCTCCGAAGCCTGGAGGATGTTCAGCAACTCCGTCTTGATGGCCTGCTTCAGCGCGGCGATGTCGTTGATCTGGTTGCGCGCGATCCCGCGGCGCACAGTTTCGAGGATGTGCATCGTCGTCGGGACGCCAATGTCGGCGGCGATGAGCGCCTCTTCCAACTCGTCCAGGAGTTCCGCGTCAATCTTCTTGCGGCTCTGGAAGACGCTGTCAATCGTCTCGGAGAGCGACTCGCGCGTCGCGGAAATCGCGCGGCGGAAGCGCGCGCTGAACTCCTGTTCGAGCGCGGCCTCCTGCGCCTGCAACTCCTCCATCGTCAGGTCCAGCCCGAGGACTGAAGTCTGGAAGGGCGAGCGCGACGGCACGGACCTTTGCTGCGAAGCCGGCTTGACTGGCTCGCGCTGCGCGGGCGTGGCCGGCG
>DATMVE010000056.1:0-51240 GCA_035563515.1 Pyrinomonadaceae bacterium | reverse complement strand
AGCGAAATCACCGTTCACGCCGTGGATGTACAAGTGCCCGTCGGCGTAGGCTACCGAAGCCCAGCCCAGACTCTCGGCCTGCCACTTCATCTTCCCCGTGGCGAACTCGCCCGCGACCAGCTTCCCGCCGGCCTCCGTGCCGTAAATAACGTCGCCGACGAGCACCGCCCCGCCGATGCCGTTCGGCAGCCCGCGCGTGAGGTAGACATGCTCGGCGGTTCCGTCGGCCTTCAGGCGGACGAGCGTGCCCCCGATGCCGAGCGCGCCGCAGTACACGAGTTCACCGCGCCCGACGGGTGTGAAATACTGCGCCGGCCCCTTGGCGCACTCCTTGTAGCGCCAGAGGAACTGGCCCGTCTTCGCGTCGACCCCGACTATGCCCTTGCTCAGGAGCTGCACGTATTGCTTGCGGCCGCCCCCTTGCACGACAATCGCGGACGCGTAACCCGCGGGGTCGCCGCCTGGGATCGCAGACTTCCAGACCAGCGCGCCCGTCTTTTTGTTAAGCGCCAGCATCGTGGCCTCGGCTCCGCCGGGGGTGACGACGACGAGGTCGCCGTCGACCAGCGGCGACTCCGCGTAGGCCCAGTCGCCCGGCTGGCCGCCGAACTCCTTGCGGACGCTCTTCTGCCAGCGAATCTTGCCGCTCTTGGCTTCGAGGCAGGCGAGGTCGCCGTCCGAGCCGAGCGCGTAGATGAAGTCTCCGTCGACGGTCGGGGTGGAGCGCGCCTTCGCGTAAGGCGGGTTCATGTCCGGGTTGCCCACGTTGCCGACGCGCGTCGTCCAGATGGTCTTCCCGTCCTCGGTCGAGAGGGCGTGGACGAACTCGTTATCCATGCCGCGGTTGCTCAGCAGGTAGATGCGCTTTCCGACGACCACGGGCGTCGAATAGCCGTCCCCTATGTCGTTCACTTGCCAGAGCAGTTTCGGCCCACCCGCCGGCCATTGTTTAAGGAGGCCGCTGTCCTTCGATATTCCGTCGCGCCCAGGCCCCCGCCACTGGGGCCAGTCGGAAGTCGAAGCGGCCATGTTGGCCGGCGTCGTGACGGCGGACGCGGCCAGGAAGCACAAGCAAAGCGCCGCAATGGCAGTTAGCAAACGTGACTTCATTGTCTTCTCCTTACTGACGGTTGAGTCCGGGAACACAGACGAGAGCGCCTTGCCAGGGACGGCATCCCGATGATGGCGAGGAAACAGAGTAAAGATTAAAGGCCGGATGAACGCCCCATTCTATAAGTCATAACGTTTGAGCCAGCGAAGTGTTAACAGCCGGTCATAAATTTCAGAGGCAGTGTCCTCCAGCTAAAGTCCTGCTTTGCATTCCGCCGATTCTACGCGCGGCGGAGGAAATAGGTTTCTTCACCGAAGCCGCGCAAGTTCGATAAATAACGCGGAGGGGCGGAACCGGCGGCTCCCGTCTTGCGGCATTTGTCTCCCGCGGGCTGCGCCTCGTCGGGTGATAAATTGAACCTCTTAAATTCTTCGGAGCGCGGGGTGCTGCCGTGCCCCGCGCTCGCACCATTTTGCTGGCCCGGATTCCCGGCCCCGTGCTATCTTCTGCGACACAGTATTAAGCGCGGCCTTCCGCCCGGCAGGCTCTGACCGCCCGCACGGGCCGAATGCTCCCAATTCACCGCTTTATTCCTGCGGCCCGCATCGCAGGCTGACCCGGACTTAGACGCAAACCAGTTGGCTAAGCCATAGAGCCTTTGCGCCGCGAGAGCGTCCTCTTTGCCCTTAGCCCTTCGGCTGCAACACACGGCTCCTGTCCTGTCCCTCGCAGGACGCAGAGACTCTTGCAAGGAGTTCCCCCGATGCGCCTCCCACTCCGCTTTCACAGACGGTTGTTGATGCTGATGCTGGTGACGGTCCTGGCTACCATGTGGCTGTGGGGCGGGACCGCTTCGGCCGACGTAAACTTCCTGACCAAGTGGGGCTCATTCGGCACCGGCGACGGGCAATTCCAAGACCCGTGGAGAATGGCCGTAGATTCAGCGGGCAATGTCTACGTCGCTGACCGGCTCAACTGCCGTATCCAGAAGTTCACCTCAGCCGGCGGCTACATCACCCAGTGGGGTAGCCCAGGCTCAGGCGACGGGCAGTTCCTACAGACTGTTGGAATAGCCATAGATACGTTGGGCGATGTCTACGTCGTTGACAGAGACAACGCCCGCGTCCAGAAATTCACCTCGACAGGTACATTCATCACCAAGTGGGGAAGCTTTGGCACGTCAGGCGACGGGCTGTTCAACCAACCCTACGGAATAACCGTAGACGCGGATGGCTACGTCTACGTCGCCGATTCGGGTAATAACCGCATACAGAAGTTCACCTCCGTAGGTGCGTTCGTCACTAAGTGGGGCACGGACGGCACGGGCGACGGACAGTTCAGCTTTCCTATGGGGGTAGCCGTAGACACTGCGGGCCACGTCTACGTAGTCGAGCAAAACAACCACCGCGTCCAGAGGTTCACCTCCGCAGGCACGTTCCTCGCCAAGTGGGGGACAAACGGCATAGACGGCGGGCAGTTCAATTACCCGGCTGATGTAGCTGTAGATTCGTCGGGCAATGTGTATATCGCTGATGCTCACAATCACCGCATCCAGAAGTTCACCTCCGCAGGAACGTTCCTCGCCAAGTGGGGCACGACCGGCACGGGCGACGGGGAGTTCAGCTTTCCTTATGGGGTAGCCGTAAGTGCGGCAGGCCACGTTTACGTCGCCGATCCAGGCAACAACCGCATACAGAAGTTCGGCTGCGACGACGCGGAAACTTATTTAATCACCCAGTGGGGCACGCAGGGCACGGGCGACGGCGAATTCCATAGTCCCACCGGAATAGCGAGAGATTCGTCGGGCAATATTTATGTCGCCGACTCAAACAACCACCGCATCCAGAAGTTCACCTCAACAGGCACGTACATCACTCAGTGGGGCAGTGTTGGCACGGGTAACGGAGAGTTTTTCAGCCCCTGGGGAGTGGCCGTAGATACATCGGACAATGTCTATGTCGCTGATGTAGGCAATCATCGCATCCAAAAATTCACGTCCACGGGAACGTACATCACTCAGTGGGGCGGTCCTGGCACGGTTAATGGTGAGTTCGATAATCCTTACGGGGTAGCCGTAGACACAGACGGCAACGTCTACGTCGCCGACTCACACAACGAGCGCATACAGAAGTTCACCTCCACGGGCACATATATCACCCAGTGGGCCATCCAGGGCTTAGACCCCGGCCAGGCTTCTGAGCCTATCGGAATAGTGGTAGATGCTTCGGGCAATATTTACATCGCCTGGAGATTCAATCCCCGTATGCAGAAATACAGTGCCACAGGCACGCTCCTCACCGAGTGGGGCAGCCAGGGCTCAGGCGACGGGCAGTTCCAGCACCCTAGTGGTCTGGCCCTGGATTCATCAGGCAATGTCTACGTCGCCGATCATTTCAACAACCGTATCCAAAAGTTCACCTCCGCTGGCACATTCCTCGCCAAGTGGGAAAACCCTACATCAGGTGACGGACTGTTCGCTTATCCTATTGGGGTAGTTTTGAACACGTCGGGCCACATCTATGTCGCTAATTTGATAGGCCAAAACGTCACGAAGTTCGACCAGACAGGCGCGCCTATCGCCAACGCCGGGCAAGACCAGTCCTTCAGTTGCGTCAAGACTACTCAGGCCGTCACGCTCGACGGCACGGCGTCCTCCGACCCGACGCCCGGCGACTCGCCTACGCTCTCCTACGCCTGGAGCGAGGGCACGACCGTTTTGGGCACAGGCGCGACCCTCAACGTGAACCTCGCGCCCGGCACGCACACCATCACGCTGGCCGTCACGGACTCCTGCCTGCACTCCTCCACGGACACTGTGACCGTCGAAGTCGAAGCCTACAACTCCGTGGACTGCAACACAGCGCCGGACGCGGTGGACGACGCGGCGAGTGTGGCGGAAGACAGCGGGGCCAACGCCATCGACGTGCTCGCCAACGACACGGACTTTGACACGGGCGACCCGAAGACCGTCACCGCCAAGACCGACGGCGCGAACGGCACGGTCACGATTACGGGCGGCGGCACGGGGCTGACCTACACGCCGGCCGCCAACTTCCACGGCTCAGACACCTTCACCTACACCATCAGCGACGGGCGCGGCGGCACAGACACGGCCAACGTCAACGTCAACGTCACCGCCGCCAACGACGCGCCCACGGACATCGCGCTCTCCGCCAGCAGCGTGCCCGACAACAGCCCCGGCAACACGACCGTCGGCACTCTTTCTTCGACGGACGTTGACAGCAACACCTTCACCTACACGCTGGTCAACGGCGCGGGCAGCACCGACAACAACTCGTTCGCCATCTCCGGCAGCACCTTGAAGACGGCCGCGCTCTTCGACTTCGAAACCAGGAGCGTCTACAGCCTGCGCGTCCGCTCGACCGACACGGGCGGCGGCTTCTTCGAGGAGCAGTTCCTCATCACGGTCGCGGACGGGGCGGACACTCCCGGCTCCGTCGCCTTCTCGCAGGCGAGCTACAACGTGGCCGAGAACGCCGGCAACACAACCTTCACGCTCAAGCGCACGGGCGGGACGGACAACCCCGTGGTCGCCAAAGTGAGCCTGACCGACGTGACGACCAGCGCAGCCGATTACACCTTCAAGCCCGGCTCGGCCGACGCGTCATTCAACACGGGCACGGGCGCGGATAACGAAGTGTGGTCGGTCGCCTCGCAGGCGGACGGCAAGATTCTCATCGGCGGAAAGTTCCTCAACTACGACGGCACCGCGCGCACACGCATCGCGCGCCTCAACCCGGACGGCACCCTGGACGCCTCGTTCAACCCCGGCACGGGCGCCAACGACATCGTCTACGCGATAGCCGTGCAGCCGGACGGCCGCATCCTCATCGGCGGGGCCTTCACGGATTACAACGGCACCGCGCGCTCGCGCATCGCGCGCCTCAACCCGGACGGCACCCTGGACGCCTCGTTCAACCCCGGCGCGGGCGCGGCTGGCACCGTGCCCGACGTGCGCACAATACTTCTACAGCCCGACGGCAAGGCCATCATCGGCGGCAACTTCACCATGTATGACGGCGCCGCGCGGGGCCGCATCGCGCGGCTCAACTCGGACGGCACGCTCGACACCTCTTTCGCCGCGGGCGCGGGCGCAACCGGCGGCGGTGTCTTCGCGATGGCGCTCTATTCCGACGGCAAGGTTTTCGTCGGCGGGGCCTTCACCATGTACGACGGCGCGGCCCGAGGTCGCGTCGCGCGCATCAACTCAGACGGCACGCTCGACGCCACGTTCAACCCGAGCACCGGCGCTGAGGGCAGTAACATCAACGTCTGGGCCGTCGCCATCCAGCCGGACGGGGGCGTCCTCATAGGCGGAAACTTCACCGTCTACAACGGCACCGCCCGCGGCCGCATCGTGCGCGCGAACTCTGACGGCACGCTCGACGCGACATTCAACCCCGGCACCGGCGCGAACAGTGTCGTCTGGACGACGACCATACAGCCCGACGGCAAGATCATCGTCTGCGGCGCTTTCAGCGCGTACAACGGCACCACGCGCAACCGCATCCTGCGCGTCAATACGAACGGCTCGCTCGACACTTCATTCAATCCGGGCACGGGCGCGAACGCCGTCATCTTGTCGGCGACCGCCGTGCAGCCGGACGGGCGGATCGCCTTCGGCGGCCAATTCACCACTTTTAACGGGGCCACCGGCAACCGCGTCGCACGCGTGAGCGGCGACCTCTTCGTCACCTGGCCCGCGGGCGACGCGACCGACAAGACCATCACCCTGCCCGTCGTCAACGACGGCGCGAACGAGTCCCCGGACGAGACGCTCAACCTCGGCCTGGCGGTGATGTCCGGCGGGGCCGCGCTCGGCTCGCCCAACACGGCCACGCTGACCATCCAAGACCCCAACGACGCGCCCGCCAACGCGGTCCCCGCCGCGCAGTCCACCGCCGAAGACACGGCGCGGGTCTTCTCCTCGGCCAACGGCAACCAGATTTCGATTGCCGACCCGGACGCGGGCACGAACCCCGTGCGCGTCACGCTGACGGCGACTAGCGGCACAGTGACGCTGAACGGGACGGGCGGCTTGAGCTTCATCACCGGCGACGGCACGAGCGACGCGACGATGAGTTTTACGGGCACCGTCACGAACATCAACGCGGCCCTGAACGGGCTGAGCTTCGCGCCGACGGCGAACTTCAACGGCGCGGCGAGCCTGCAAGTCCTGACCAACGATCAGGGCCAGGCGGGGACCGGCGGCGCGCTCTCCGACACGGACACCGTCAACATCACTGTCACGCCGGTCGCGGACACCCCGACCGTGACGAACGCCACGACCAGCGAGAACGCGAAGACCACGTCGGGCCTCGTCATCAGCCGCAACGCGGCCGACAGCGCCACGACCACACACTTCAAGATCACGGCAATCACCAACGGGACGCTCTACCAGAGCGACGGGATAACCGTCATCGCGAACAATCAGTTCATCACCTTCGCGCAGGGCAACGCCGGCCTGAAGTTCCTGCCGGCGGCGGGGCTGAGCAGCCCTTCGAGCGGCTTCAACTTCAAGGCGCAGGCTTCGACCAGCGCGGCGGACGCCGGCCTCGGCGGCTCTATGGTCACAGCCACCATCACGGTCAACGAAGGCGGCGTGCTGAAATTCAGCGCCGCCGCCTACAGCGTCAACGAGGCGACGGCCACGATGACCATCACGGTGACGCGCACGGGCGGCGGCAGCGGGCCGACCTCCGTCAAGTACAGTACCTCTGACGGCACGGCCACCGGCTCCACGAGTTGCGCCGCCGGCAAGGACTACATCACGAAGACCGGCACGCTCTCCTGGGCCAACAATGATGTGGCGAGCAAGACTTTCGCCCTCGCCATCTGCCACGACGTGGTCTTCGAGGGCAACGAGACAATCAACCTCGCCTTGAGCAACGTCACGGGCGGCGGCAGCCTCGCCGCCCCGCAGACTGCCGTGCTGACGATTGTGGACAACGAGACGCAGCCGAAGCTGTCCGTCAACAGCGTCATGGTGACGGAAGGCAACGCCGGCTCGGTCAACGCCGTCTTCACGGTGAAGCTGTCGGGCGCGAGCAGCAAGACCGTGACGGTCAAGTACGCGACGGCCAACGGAACGACCAACCCGGCGACGGCCCCCGCGGATTACACGGCCTTGCCTTTGACGACGCTCACCTTCACGCCGGGGCAACTGAGTAAGACCGTCGTCGTGGCGGTCAAGGGGGACTTGATAGACGAGTTGGACGAGACCTTCAGGCTCCTGCTCTCGTCGCCGACGAACGCCATCATCGCGGCCGGCGCGGGCGTCGGCACCATCAAGGACAACGACACGGCGGCCATCGCGATCACCAACGCGGCCGTGACCGAGCCGGACGCGGGCACAATCAACATGACCTTCACCGTGAACCTCTCGCTGGCGAGCAGCCGCACAGTGACGGTCAAGTACCAGACGGCGAACAACACTGCGACGGCCCCCGCGGACTACACGGCGCTGGCGCTGACGACGCTCTCCTTCAGTCCGGGGCAGGTGAGCAAGACCGTCACCGTCCAGATTAAAGGGGAGCTCCTCGTCGAGCCGAACGAGACGCTCTTCGTCAACCTGAGCGCGCCGGTCAACGCCGCGATTGCGGACGCGCAGGGGCTGGGCACGATCACGAACGACGATTAGGGGATGATTTTTACGCGGCAGTCGCGCCGCAGGCATGAATCTTTGCGGGAGCCATCTCTTGGGATGAGCTGCCGGGCTGGCGATTGGGGAGCTACTCGACTAACTACGGCACATGTCTGCGAAGGCTGCCGGGTGTGCCGTCCGTCTCTGTTGAAACCTGAACACGGAAGATTTTATCCAGTTGCCGCCTCCACCTGTAAGTCTGCTAGCTTCCTGGCTATCGCATCTGCCTTCTCTTCGTCCTCGTAAAACAAACTGCTGAGATTTTTATGCACGAAGGCTGTGTCTTTCATCTCCTTGTTCATCAGGTAAAGCATGTTATCGATGAATTTTTCATCCCACGTTTCCGTACCGTGTTTGACGCCCAGAACCTGCGGGTCGAAACTGCTGGGCCCGGGTTCGACAATGAAGCAGCCCGCGCGATACAGCGAATAAAGGAGCTTGAAAGCTGCGGGCTGGGTGATGGTAATCTCCTGCGCGAGCAATTCGTCCGCCACGTCATGACTGAGGTCATTTAAGCCGATGCTCAACTCTTCATCATTCAGCACCTCGGCTGTGGTCTTGTAGATTCTGCCGCGCAAGTCGCGGGGCGGCAGCGGCACTCGTAGTTTCCCTTCCACGAAACGGCGGTATTCTTCGGCCGAGCCGGATTTGACTAATTCGGTAGAACTCTCAGTTGTCGTTTCGGTAGTCGCAGCCGAAGGTAAAGTCACAAGTATGTCGTAGCCCTGCCACCTGGTCGAAATCAACCCGGCTTCTTCCGCGATGGCGACGAATTCTTTAAAAGAAGAGAAGCCCGCGCGACTGACGTCGAAGTCGGACTGCATCTGACGCATTCGAGGCACAATCGATGCGCCGATAGTCTTCCTGCCTTGCTCTGACAAAGAAGAGACGGCCCTCACCAACAAATCGAGGTACTGCTCTCTGAGGTAGGACTCGGAGACCGGCTCCGCCACGACACCAGCGTCCGCGGCCTCGCCCAGCAGGGCCGACTCGGCTTTATACAAGTCTTCGACATAGAAGATGGCATCGCAGGCGGTTATGTATCTGTCCCTGACCGTGGTCGGGTTGCCTGAAATGCCGGTCACGTTCTTGCCCAGCTCGCGCAGTTTGGCGAACAAGGGGATGTAGTCCCGGTCGCTTGCGACGACGGCGAACGTGGTGATGTCCGGGTGTCTGAAAGCGATGCTCAGGGCTTCGACGGCCAACCGGATGTCGGAAGAGTTCTTATACTTGCTGTCGTAGGGTACGTCTTCGTGTTGGACGAGATTTCTCTGAAGCATCTGCCGGACGTGATGGAGTCTATTGTACTGCTGGGTCGCGCCGAGGCTCTGGTTAAGATCGCCGAACGACCGGCGGAACAGAACTCTCCCCGTCTCCGTCAGCTTTTTTATAACGGGGGCCAGGTCAATCGGCAGGCGTAGGGCGTAGGAGAAGCCGATGAAGTTCTCGACATCAACGAAGAGCGCGATTTTTTCAGTTTCCTTCAGTTCTTGCATAGCTTCATTCGGTAATCCTTTCTGAAGTGTGCAAAACTAAGTAACCGGTAAGTAATCATAAGGTTGTGTGTGAGTCAACCATATTTATGCTTTTTCTTTTTGCCTTATCTTGACAAACCCCGCCGGCATCGCATTCAATCCTTAAGGGCTTCAAACGGAAGGCTGAAGCGAACCGCCTCTGAGACCCTTTGAACGCTCGCGCCCCCCTGTGCCTTTTATCTTTTTCTTCTTAATCTGAATGTCTTCTCCTGCTAACACGGCCGCCGCGAGCGCCACGCTGCTGATCGTTGACGACGAGGCGGGCGTGCGCCGTCGGCTGCGACAGATTTTCGAGGGCGCTGGGCACCGCGCGCTCATCGCGGGCGACGCCCCGAAGGCGCTCAGCCTGCTCCACCGCGAGCACTGCGACCTCATCATCCTGGACGTGGAGATGCCGGGCGTGGACGGGCTCGCGCTGTGCAGGCTCCTGCGCGCGCAGGCGGCGACGAAGCAGTTGCCCATCGTCATCTTCTCGGCGCAGGACGACGAGAACCGCAAGGTCGAGGCTTTCGCCGCTGGCGCGGACGACTACATCGTCAAGCCTTCGACGCCCCGCGAAATCCTGACGCGCGTCAGCGCCCACCTGGAGACGGCGCAGCGCGAGTGGGCGCTCGTCGGCAGCAACCTCGAGCTGAGATTTCTGGCGGACCTCGGGCGCGGGCTCCTGCGCGCTTTGGAGCCCGAACAGGTCGTGCGCCACGTCGCGGGCGCGACCTTCGAAGGCACGGGCGCTTCGCTCTGCGCCGCCGTCATGAACGTGGACAGGGAGCGCGCCGTCGCCTGCGCCTTCGACCGCGAGGGGAGCGCCGAGGACGACCGCCTGATTCACCTGGACAAGATCGCGGCCTGGATAGCCTCGCCTTCTTCTTCGACCTCCGTCTTACTGGACGACTCGTCGCGTTTCTTCCTGCGCGACAAAGAGCACCGCGTGGAGTACGTCGCGCCGCTGCGCTACGGCGGGCGCACGAAGGGCGCGATTGTCGTCGGCTTCGACGCGCCCGCGGCCTGCGGCGAGACTCAGGCGCGGCTCGTCGACGCCGCGGCGCAGCAGGCCGCGCTCGCCGCGCACGTCGCCACGCTCTACCAGGCCGCGCGCCAGTCCGCAGGGCTCCTCGCCAAAGAGGTCGAGCGCCGCACGATGGAGGCAGAGGCGCAGCGCCGCTTCACCGAGGCGATCATCGACAGCCTGCCGCTCTCGCTCTACGCAGTCGACCGCGACTACCGCATCGTCGCCTGGAATCGCAACCGCGAACTCGGGGGGCAGGGCATCCCGCGCGGCATGGCGCTGGGCCGGAACATCTTCGACGTGCTGACGCGCCAGCGCCGCGACGTTCTGGGCCGCGAGTTCGCGCGCGCCTTCGAGACGGGCGAGATCGAGCGCATTGAGCAGGAGGCCACGGGCGCGGACGGCGAGACGCGCCACTGGCTCGTCAGCAAGATTCCCATGCGCGCCGACGACAGCCGCGAGGTCAGCCACGTCATCACCGTCGGCGAGGACATCACCGGGCGCGTCGAGGCCAACCGGGCGGTGGCGCGCGCCGAAAAGCTGGCCGCGGTCGGCCGGCTCGCCGCCGGCGTCGTCCACGAAATCAATAACCCGCTCGCGACCATCTCGGCCTGCGCCGAGGCGCTCGAATCCCGCCTCAAGGAGGGCGCGTTCGACTCCTCGCCCGAGGTCGAAGACCTGCGCGAGTACCTGTCGCTCATCCGCTCCGAAGCCTTCCGCTGCAAGTCCATCACGAACGGCCTGCTCGACTTCAGCCGCACGCGCGCGGGCGAGCACCTGCCGGTCAACCTCTTCGAAGTCATCTCGACGGCCGCGCGGCTCGTCGCGCACCAGCAGCGCGGCGACCGGATAGAGATTCGCATCGAGGTGATGGAGCAGCTCGCGCCGGTCCTGGGCGACGAGGGGCAGTTGCAGCAGGCCGTGATCGCGCTCGCCACCAACGCCATCGACGCGATGCCGGAGGGCGGCCGCCTCACCTTCGGCGGGCACAACGAGAACGGGAGCGTCGTCATCAGTGTCGGCGACACGGGCGTCGGCATCGCGCCCGAGAACCTGACGAAGATTTTCGACCCGTTCTTCACGACTAAAGAGGTCGGGCGCGGGACAGGGTTAGGGCTGGCCGTCTGTTATGGTATTGTTACCGAGCACGGCGGGAGGCTCGACGTGCAGTCCGCGGTCGGCGCGGGCACGACCTTTACGATTTCACTCCCGGCCGCGGCCGATTCCACTACAGACGGAGACTGAGTGACTTTGAGCGAGATGAAGGGTGCGCGACTTCTCGTTGCCGAAGACGAAGCCAACCTGCGGCTGGTCATCCAGAAAGAACTTCAGCGCCTGGGTTACCGCGTGGACGTAGCGCCCGACGGCGAGGCCGCGCTCCGGCGGCTCGAAGAAGGGAACGTGGACGTGCTGCTCTGCGACATCAACATGCCGCGGATGGACGGCATGGAACTCCTGCGCCGCGTGCACGAGCGCGCCAACCCGCCCGAAGTCATCATGCTGACGGGCCACGCCACGGTCGAGACGGCCATCGAGGCCATGAAGCTCGGCGCTTACGACTACCTCTCGAAGCCTTACCGTATCACGGAACTCGACGCGCTCGTCCGCCAGGCCGCGGAGAAGCGTCGCCTGCGCGTGGACAACCAGCGCCTGCGCCAGCAGCTCGCGCGCCAGTCGCAGATGCCCGAGATCATCTCGGTCTCCGATGCCATGCGCGAGGCCCTGCGCCTGGTCGAGCGCGTCGCGCCCTCCGACGCGTCGGTGCTGATTACGGGCGAGAGCGGCACGGGCAAAGAGTTAATCGCGCACGCGATTCACCGCCTCTCCAACCGCGCCGACGCCTCCTTCGTCGACCTCAACTGCGCGGCCTTCCAGGAGTCTCTGCTTGAGTCGGAACTCTTCGGCTACGAGGCCGGCGCGTTCTCGGGCGCGAAGGGGCGCAAACTCGGTCTGATAGAGTTGGCCGACGGCGGCACTCTCTTCCTGGACGAGATTACGGAGCTTCCGACGCAGTTGCAGTCGAAGCTGCTGCGCGCGATTGAGACGCGCACCTTCTACCGCGTCGGCGGCGTGCGCAAGGTCGAGGTCAACGTCCGCATCGTCGCCGCGACCAACCGCAACCTCGACGCGGTCGTCACCGACGGCACCTTCCGCGCGGACCTGCTCTACCGCGTCAACGGCTTCCAGATCGCGCTCACCCCCTTGCGCGAGCGGCCCGAAGACATAGAGCCTTTGGCCCAGCATCTTCTGAAACAGGTCGGCGGCGCGCACCCGCCCGAGCTGACGCCCGAGGCGCTCGCGGCGCTGCGCGCCTACAGTTGGCCCGGCAACGTCCGCCAGCTCAAGAACTGCCTGGAGCGCGCCGTGCTTCTCTCCAACGACGGGCGCATCACCCTGAACGAGTTGCCGCCCGAAGTCGCGCGCCCCGCGCCCGCCTTCGTCCCCGTCACGGCGGCCGCCACCTCGGGCGACTCAAGCTCCGCGCAGGCCGCGTACAACGCGAACGCAGCACAATCACCCGCCTCCCTGCGCGAGGTCGAGCGCCAGCAAATCCTCGCCGCCCTGGAGCAGACAAACTGGCACAGAGGCAAGACCGCCGAAATGCTCGGCATCTCGCCCTCGACACTCTACCGGCGGCTCCGCGACTACAACCTTGAACGGCGCGGCTAGGGCGAAAGCGAGATGAGCATGTCAGCCGGCCGAAGACTCATCCTTCTATTTTCGATCCTCGCGCTCTGCATCGTCACCGCCGGCGCGCAGACCCGGCGCCAGGCCCGACAGACGAAGCCCAAGCCCGACGAGCCTAAGTTCGAGGTCACCGTCACGGCGGGCACAGGGAAAGAGGGCAAGCGCCTGCTGAGAGAGTCCGCGCGCCGGGCCGCCGTCAGAAGTAAGTTCTTCGAGGAGACGGGCAAGTGCCGGGAGCTTTTGAAAGCCCGCATGCTGCAAGGGGCCGAGACGGTCTGCAAGTCCGCGGTCAAACTGGCCGAGCAGTTAGAGGCCCACAGCAGGCTTGAAAGGTCCGGCGCGTACGAGGCGGTCGGGCACGTGATGCTCGGCCAGCAGCGCCACGAGGAGGCGCTCGATTACTACACGCGCGCCCTAACGGCCGTCGAACCGACACTGAACGAAACCTCCGCCGAGTTGGCACAACTTTACGGCAACCTCGCGATGACGAATCACCTGCTCGGCCGGCTGGACAAGGCGCTGGAGCTGTACCGCAAGTCCGGGAAGATATACAAGGCCGCGTACGACGACTTCGGCAAAGACGACCGCGGCGACGAGTGGGTTCAGAACATGAGGCAGAGTTACCTGAACTCCCTGAAGACGCTCCTGGGGTTTCACCGCGCCGCCGCAGCAGAGGCGGGCGCGGCTTCCGAAATCGAAGAGGTCGAGAAGCTCCTGAACAGCCTTCCCTGAAACTGCGGAAGTCGTAAGATTTTAAATATCCCACCGAAACAGCCATGCTTGACAACCGCGCCTCGCAGCGCGGAAGATACGCGTCTGTTGTCCGCGAGCCTTACCGTCTCCCGTCGGTCGCCGCCCAGGCAAAAACCGGCTTCCGGCGCGTTCCAGAACTCAGGCGTACGAGCCGGGCCGGCTCCGCCTTTTAAGGTTTAAATTTTTGACCGGAGACATCATGAAAGACCGCCGCACCCCCGACGCGCGCTCGCTCAAGTTAATCTGCCTCCTGCTCACGGTCGCCTTCGCCGCCCTCGCGTCCCTGACGACGCGCTCCGGCGCGCAGAGCCCTGCGGGGCTCGCGGCCGCCAACGGGAACCGGCCGCCCGAGATGGACGCCGTGCGCGTCAAGCGCGTCGGCGTCGGCCAGCGCGTCACCTTCGGCCTCTCCGTCATAGACGAGGAGACGGACGACCTGCGCGTCGAGCTGACCGACCGGCCCCCTTCGGTTAAGTACAACGAGAAGACTCTGACGGTCGACTGGACGCCGACGCGAGCCGACGGGCGCGTGGGCCAATTCGCCGTCCGCATCACGGAGTACCCGCGCGGCGGCGGCCAGCCGCGCACCTCCCTCAAGACCTTCAGCATAGAGATCGCGCCCGCGCCCGTGCCGCAGCCCTCGCTGCCCCCGGCACCGCTCGCCGTCGAGACGCTCATCTCGATCACGGACCCCGAGAGGCTGGCGACGGCCAACGCGCGCTGGCCCATTCTCGCGATGTTCGACCGCGTCGCCGCCATCGAGGCCGCCAAGCAGGTCAAGCCCGACAACGGCGTACAGCCGACGACCGGGGCCAACCTCTTCAAGGACGCCCTGCGCAACCTGGCACAGCTTCACCGCAACGACGAGATCAACCCGGACAGCCCCCGCTACAACCCGCAGTTCAACGCAGAGAACTGGCGGCTCATCATGGTGCGCCCGCGCGTCAACAAGCGCATCTTCGAGTTGCGCCTCGTCTACAAGAACGTCGTCGCGGCCGAGCCCGTCTTCCTGATGCCGCGCATGAGGATCACGCGCCTCAAAGACCCGGAGCTGGACAAGGACGACGCCGCGCGGCAGAAGAACAACAAGGCTTTCGCCACCTTGCTCCACAACGCCTTCTTCGACGGCGCGGACTTGAAACCCTTCGTCGCGCGCGACAAGAAGAGCTACGCGGACGCGCTCGCGGACTTCGTCTCGGCGGTCGTGCATTACGGCGACAAGGAAGACCCCAACATGCAGGCGAACTTCGCAGCGCTCCCGCACAACGCGCGCCTCGGCGGCGACGACGAGTTGGACGCGAAGGGTCGCTACGTGAAGGGCGACGGCTGGGCGCTCGGCGTGATGAAAGTTGTGCCAGTCGAGCGCGGCGGGCGCAAGGTGCTGGCCTTCAGCAACCTCCCGATTGACGGCTTCGCGACGAGCGTCAAGCCGACGCCGGACGGCACGGCCTTCAGGCGCGTGCCCGCGCCCGCGTTCGACCCCGGCAGCAAGAGCTTCGTCCCGGGCTTCGACAAGCTGGTCGACGCGGGCAACTTCTCCGCCATCCCGGACGACCACGACGCCGGGGCCGTCAGGCCCGCGATGATCGACTCGTCCATGTTCTCGCGCGACTTCAAGCTCAGGCAGATGGTGGCCGAGACCTCTTTGCGCGACCCGCGCCGCCGCCTCTTCGAGGAGCGCGGGATGACCTGCATACAGTGCCACGTCCGCAACTTCGACGAGGGCGACTACCTCAACCCCGGCGTGAAGAACCCGAAGGAGGGGAGTCCGGGCGCGGCGCGCGACATCCCGCGCCTCTTCTTCGTCATCACGCCCGACGAAGGCTTCCGCCCGGAGTTCTTCCGCCGCAACGAGGAGGAGCAGGTCGGGAACCTCAAGGGCGTCCTGCGCGACTACCTGGACGTGAAAGTCAACCTCGAATCGCCCCTCGCCTCCGAGTGGCCCTTCAAAACGAGAGCGGGAAGAAGCTAACGACAGTTTTCAGTTTTCGGGTTTCGGTTTTAAGCTAAGACAAGTTGCTTTCACTGAAAACTGAGAACTGAAAACTGAGAACTGAACTTATGGCAGTTGCCACACCTAGAAATCCAGCGACGCCGACGCGCAGTTTGCCCGTGGTCGGCAAGAAGAAGGAAGAGCCGGAGGCCGAGTGGTGGGTCGAGTGGCTCAAGTGGGCCGCGCTCGTCGTCTTCGTCGCCGTGCCGACGTTCGCGCACACGAAGATGATGGAGACGCTCGCCGGGCGCATCGTCTGGACGGTCGTCGTCGCGGCCATCCCGCTCTTCATCGTCCTCGTGGGCTACCACCGCTGGCGCAGGCTCTGCCCGCTCGCCTTCTTCGCGCAAATCCCCGTCCGCCTGAAAAGGCCCGGCATCAAGAAGGCCGGCCCCTGGCTCGAAGCGAACTATTATTACGTCTCGTTCACCATCTTCTTTTTCTCGCTCTGGGTCCGCCTGATCGCGACCAACGGCGACGGCCACGCCATCTCCGCCTTCTTCGTCATGATCGCGTTCGCCGCGCTCATCTTCGGCGCGTTCTACACGGGCAAGACCTGGTGCAACTACATCTGCCCGCTCTCCTTCATCGAGAAGATTTACACGGAGCCGCACGGCCTGCGCGAGACGAAGAACTCGCAGTGCACCAAGTGCACGGCCTGCAAAAAGTCCTGCCCGGACATCAACGAGGAGAACGGCTACTGGAAGGAGTTGGAGTCGCGCCCAAAGCGCTTCGTCTACTTCGCCTTCCCGGGGCTCGTCTTCGGCTTCTACTTCTACTACTTCATGCAGGCGGGCGACTGGGCCTACTACTTCGGCGGCCAGTGGACGAAGCAGGCTTACGTCATGCACTGGGCCTTCAAGCCGGGCTGGGACCCTGAGACCGCGGGCTTCTTCTTCTGGTGGGGCGTGCCGCGCGCGGCCGCCGCGCTCCTGACGCTCGCCGCGTGCGGGCTCGCGAGCTACCTGCTCTTCTCGTTCCTGGAGCGCCCCGTGGGCGACTTCCTCAAGCGGCGCGACCCCGAGATCGAGCCGGGGCGCGTGCGCCACGTGATGTTCACCGTCGCGGCCGTCACGGCCTTCGTCACCTTCTACACCTTCGCCGGCGCGCCGACGCTCTGGAGAGCGCCGTGGGCCGTGCCGCACCTCTTCGTCATCGTCGTCGTGTTAACGGCGACCCTCTACCTCGCGCGCCGCATACGCCGCCGCCAGGCGATCTTCGCGGAGGAGACCTTAGCGCGCAACGTCATCAAGCGCTGGGAGTGGACGGACAAGCCGCCGCGCGATTTGCACGAGGCGTTCCTGATTCACAACATACGGACGCGCGAGAGCGCGAAGGGCGCGGCGCAGGTGATAGAGGTCTACAAGGACGCCGTGCGCGAGGCGCTGGCGAACGGCTTCGTGACGCGCGAGGAAGTGCAGATGCTCGAATCCTTGCGCAACCAGTTGCAGATCAAGCAGGCGGACCACGACAAGGTGATGGCCGCGCTCGCCGAGGAAGAGCGCGCGATGTTCAGCGACCCGTCGAAACAGATTTCCGCCGAGAAGCGCCTGCAACTGGAGACCTACCGCCACGCGCTCGAAACTTACCTCGACCGCGTGCTCGCCGCCGAGGGCACTTACGACGACAGCTTCATAGTGCAGTTGCGCTCGGAGTACCGCGTGACGAGGGAGGAGCACGCGGCCGTGCTGGACGAGCTGCTGGGCGGCGACCGCGGCATGGCGTCCCGGCTCGCGGAGCAGGCGGCGGCGGTCGAGCGCGCGGCGCAGACCATACAGGCTCTGGAACTCGCGCCCTCGCCGACGCACGACTTCCTGCGCGACTTGTTGCAGCGGCGGCGCGCCCGCGCCATCGACAGCCTGGTGCGCGGCCTGAGTTTCATGATCGAGGGCGAGACGAGCCAGGCCGTCCGGGCCGGGCTCGCCAGCCCCGAGGGGAGCGAGCGCGAAAGTGTGATGGAGCGGCTGAACGCGCTGGTGACGCCGGCCATCGGCGAGCGCCTCGTCGCGGCCTACCGCGAGACGGCGACCATCGAATCGAGTTGGCCCACTTTGACCGAGATGCTCCACGCGCGCACGAGCAGCGTCGACCCGCACGTACGCGCGCTCGCGCTCTACGCCCTCGGCGAGCGCGGCGCGGCCGACCGCGAAACGCTCGCCCGCATGATCGCCGACGAGCACGAGTTGGTGCGCGAGACGGCGGCGCACCTGAGGGAGCGCGGCGGCCGCGACCCAGGCACGCACAGCCATTTGATTACCGTCGAGAAGATGATCGCGCTGCGCTCGGCCCCCGTCTTCTCGAAGATCGGGCCGGAGGGGTTGGCGCAGTTGGCGCGCGCCAGCCGCGAGGACGAGTTCGCGCCCGACGAGACCCTCTGCGTGGAGGGCGAGCCGGGCAACGAGGTCTTCATACTGCTCGCGGGCGAGGTCAGGATTCTGAAGAGGGAGGGCGAGGGCGAGAGGTTCATCGGGGCGGAGAAGGCCGGCGGCTTCATAGGCGAGCTGGCCGTGCTGGACCCCGCGCCGCGCTCGGCCACGCTCGTCGCCGGGGCCGAAGGCACGCGCGCCCTGCGCCTCAACGGCGACGCCTTCCGCGCCGCGCTCGACCGCGACCCGACCATCGCTTCCAGCGTCATCCGCACGCTGGCCCAGCGGCTGCGCCGGTAACAACAGATCGAATCAAAAAAAAATCGGCGCGGGTGGGGAGCACGTTCCACCCGCGCCTTCTAGTTTGGCAGGAGAAAGGGGATGTTTCTTAGGAGTCGCTTTCGCCTTGCGCCTTCTTCTGCTGGCGGCGGCGGCGCGCGTAGAGGCCGGCGAGGCCAGTGCCGAGCAGCGCCATCGTCGTCGGCTCGGGGACCGGCGCGGGGGTCTTCGTCGTAATCTCGAACTTGATGCCGTTGTTCCAGAAGTGGCAGTCGGGGTCGAAGCCGAACGCCAGGGTGTTATCCAGCGAGCTGAAAAACTCGTTGAGCTTCAGGAGCTGCGCGGCCGTGAATTCATACGTGATGGTGTTCGGCGTCATCGAGAGATTCACGAGCGTCGTCAAGTCTACCTTCTCCGCGCCGTTGCCTAAGTAATTGCCGTTAACGTCGAAGTAGTCGCTAAAGCCGCCGTTGCCCTGCGTCGGGTCGACGTTGGCGTCCTGCACCGAACTCACGTTGTTGTGCGCCGTGTTGCGCGCGTAGTCGAGGAGGTTCACGTAGAGGCGGTTGGCGTTCGGGTCCCAGTTGTGAATACTCCTGAAGACAAGTTTCGCCGACGTGATCTGTTCGCCGGCGGCGAAAGTATGCTGGACGCTCCACGTGTAGGCGCGGTAATGGTCCAGGTCGAAATTGTTCGGGCCTCCCGACCCGTCGTTGGGCTTGGTCGCGGGCGCGTTGAAAGTTATCGTGTCGGCGCGGACGACCGGCGGCAGGGCGAAAACGATAAGGGCGGCAAGAGACACGAGTAGCTTCTTCACAGACTTCATTCCTCCGGCTGTGTGTGGATCCCCTCTATGCTGTGGCAGTCTTATTAAAGTGTCAGCCGGGGCGTTCTTCCAGAAAATCCACCGCGCGGTGTGAATATGTGGGCGAGTTATCCGGTGGGCTGTACAAAAACTGCACGGAGACTTTCGGGGACGGCGACGGCGCGGCGGCTGTCCAGGTTCATTGCCGCGTGGACCTGGACCGAGCGCGCGCAGGTCGTGGCGTCGCCCGCGCGTCTGACTTCATACTCGAACGTCACCGAACTCCGCCCGACGCGCGAGACTGTGACTTCGACCTCCGCCTCGTCGCCGTAAACGAGCGGCGCGAAGAACTCCGCCTGCACGTTGACGGTCGGAAAGCCCAGGCGCTCGTCCCGCATCAGGCGGTCGTAACTCACCCCGCAGCGCGCCTCGACAAACTCCTCCATCGCGACGTGGCAGTAGTGGAAGATGACCGGGTAATAAACCAGCCCCGCCGGGTCGCAATCCCCGAACCGAACGCGTATGCGCGCCACGAAAGCCATGATAAAAACAGTGATGAGGGCTGAGTAAAAGAAAGAAAGTTCTTACTCAGTCCTCGGCACTCATCACTTCTTTTCGTTTTTCCACTTCAGTTGGAATTCCAGTTCTTCCTCGCCGCCTTCGCGCTCGTGCTCGATGTTGGCGAGGGCGTCGGCGGGAACGTTGATGCGCTCGCCGGCGACCTGGATGGTGAACCGCTCGCCGCTTTCCAGAGCGTCGGCCAGCCGGCGCAGCTTCTCTATGAATTTCCTGGTCGGGTAGGTCTTCTCCAGGTCACGGTCTTTCTTCCGTTTCAAATCGTTACCTTCCTTTCAACTGTTTGCGGTCAATCTTGCCGCGGTCGTTCTTCGGCAGCGACGAGACGAACTCGACCCAGCGCGGGTACTTGTAGAGCGCGAGCCTTGATTTGACGAACTCCTTGATGTTCTGTGCCAGTTCTTCGGTCGGCGCGTGGCCCTCGCGCGGGACGACGAACGCCTTGGGCTTCACCAGCCCGGAGCCGTCGTCGTGGCCCACGACGGCCGCCTCCAAGACCGCCTCGTGTTGCAGCAGGCAGTTCTCTATCTCCGCGGGCGCGACGAAGACGCCCGAGACTTTCAGCATGTCGTCCGTGCGGCCGTGATACCAGTAATAGCCCTCGGCGTCCGCGTGGAACTGGTCGCCCGTCGTGCACCAGTCGCCCGCGAAAGTCTCTTTGGATTTCTCATGCGCGTTCCAGTAACAGAGCGCCGCCGAGTCGCCCTTGACGCGCAGCGTGCCCATCTCGCCCGTGGGGACTTCCCGCCCCTCGGCGTCCACGACGCGCGCCTCGTACCCTTCGACGACGCGGCCCAGGCTGCCGGGCTTCACGTCGTCCGGCCGGTTCGTGATGTAGATGTGGAACATCTCCGCCGAGCCTATGCCGTCGCAGATTTCGACGCCGAAATTCTCCACCCAGCGCGTGTAGAGTTCGACCGGCAGCGCCTCGCCCGCCGAATAGCAGAAGCGCAGGGAGGACAAGTCTCTTTGCGCCGCGCCTTCACTGTTGAGCATCGCGTTGATCATCGTCGGTACGGTCGTCAGGATCGTGGGACGGTAACGTTCGATGACTTCGAACAGCTTCTCGGGCGTCGAGCGCTCAGAGAAGAGGGCGGTCGCGCCGCCCACCGCGAAGGGGAAGAGCAGGTTCGTCCCCGTCGCGTAGCCGAAGAACAGTTTTGGCACAGAGACGGTCAGGTCGTTTTCGCTCACGCCCATCGTCCGCTTGGCGAAGACCTCCGTGTTGAAGGGCAGGTCGTGCTGAAGGTGCACGGCCCCTTTCGGGTGGCCCGTCGAGCCAGACGTGAAGAGCCAGATCGCCACGTCGTCGCGGTGCGTGTCCGCCGGCTCGCACTCGTCCGCCTGCGCGCTGATTGTTTCCCCAAACGAAAGAAAACTCCCGCGCTCCTCGCCCACGACGAGCGTGTTACGCAGGTAACGCGCGCCGGCGGCGGCCTCCTCGAAATTCTTCAGCAGGGACTCGTGCACGACCGCGCACCGCGCCCGCGTGTAGTCCAGGTAATACTTGTAATCCTCCGCCGGCAGCAGCGGGTTGACCATCGTAATCACCGCGCCCACGCGGCTCGCCCCGAACCAGGTCCACACGAACTCAGGGCAGTCCGGCAGCACGATCAGCACGCGGTCTTCAATCTCCACGCCCGACTCGCGCAGGGCGTTCCCCGCGCGGTTCGACATCCTCACCGCGTCGCCGTAGGTGTACGACTCGTCACGGAAGTAAAGGCAGGTCTTGTTCTCGCGCCCCTCCTCCACGTTGTGGTAGAGGAAGTAATCCGCCATGTTGAAGCGCTCGGGGAATTGCATAAGACAGTGACAAGTGACGAGTGACGAGACGGGGCGAGATTCTATCTCGTCACCCGTCACTTGTCACTCTTGACTGAAGTAAAGGGGCAGCCCGCTTCGCCGTGCTTCGTGTCCAGATAAGTGCGCGCCTCCCAGAGTTCGGGGAAGAATTTTTTGTCGAGCGTGGTGCGCAGGTAGCCTATCCCTTCGGAGCCGCCGGTGCCGCGCTTGGCCCCGACCATGCGCTCGACCATCTTGACGTGATGGAAGCGCCAGAGCGAGAAGTACTCGTCGTGTTCTATCAGGGCTTCTATCAGTTGGAACTCCTCGAAGCGGTCCTCGAAGTGCGTGAGGATTTCCAGCGCCACGCGCGTGCGCTTGCCGTAGTTGCGGCGGCGCTCCTCCTCGGCGGCGGCCGCGTCGTCGTCGGGCGCGTCGAAGCCGCCGCGGCGCAGGTAGGCGTAGAGCGCGTCGGCGAGCGTCGGAGCCGAGAGGCGCGCCTGAAGGCGCGGGGCGGCGAACTCGTCGTCCCGAAAGTTGTCCAAGATGGTCGGGTCCTTGAGGCCCGAGGAGAACTCTATCTCGCGGAACTGCATGCTCTGGAAGCCCGACGCGGGGTTCAACTCGTCGCGGAAGGAGAGGAAGCTGATGGGCGTCATCGTCTCCAGGATGTGTATCTGCTGGACGAGCACCTTCTCAATCTCGACCACGCGCCGGAGCGAGCGCGACGCGGCCGCCGCGCGGTCTTCGGCCAACTGCGCCGTGGCCGCGTCAATCTCGTGAAGAATCTGCTTGAACCACAACTCGTACGTCTGGTGAATCGTGATGAACAGCAGCTCGTCGTGGTGCGCGGGCTCGGACAGACAGTCCTGCAAGCAGATCAGGTCCGCGACGCGCAGGTACTTGTTGTAAGACAGTGGGGCGTTCTCGCCGTAATCGTTTGCCATAACTCAAGTGACGAGTGACGAGGGACGAGCGAAAGAGCTTTTAACTCATCACTCATCACTCATCACTTTTAAAACGTTGCGCCGGCCGCTTCGTGCTCGGCGTAGGCGCGCGTGTCGCGAATCTGTTTCATCTCGCGGACGATGAGTTCTAGTTCTTCGTCCTTCGTGTAGAAGTGCGGGGAGATGCGCACGCCCGCGCCGGGGCGGTAATCGACTATGAACTCGCGGCGGATTAATTCTTTGGTGACGGCCGCGGCGTGCTCGGCCGCGATGGTGACGGTCCCGCCGCGGCGCGCGGGGTCGTGGGGGCTCGTCACGCGGAAGCCAGCCTCCTCGGCCAGCCCTATCAGCCGCGTCGTCTGCCGCACGCTCTTCTCGCGAATCGCGTGGACGCCGACCTCGTTGATGATGCGGTAGCCGCTCTCCGCGGCGTAGAGCGCGGGGATGGCGGGCGAGCCGTGCAGGAAGCGCGCAATCGTCGGCGCGTAGCGCATGGAGCTTTCGAACGAGAACGGCGCTTCGTGGGCCATCCAGCCGGTCGTCCGCGGCTCAAGCTGGCTCTGCAAGTCTGGACGGACGTAAAGGTAGCCCGCGCCGGGGCCGCCGCAGAGCCACTTGACGGAGCCGCCGCACGCGAAGTCCACGCCGAGGTCTTCGACGCTGAATGGAACTGTGCCAGCCGACTGATAGGTGTCGAGTACGACGCGCGCCCCGACCTCGTGCGCGCGCTCGGTGATGGCGCGCGCGTCTTGCAGGAAGGCGCTCTTGAAGAGGACGTGCGAGATGGGGACGAGCAACGTCTCTTCGTCAATCGCCGCGAGCATGCGTTCGAGCGGGACGGTGATGCCGTCGTCGGACTTGACAGTCTCGATCCGCAGTTTCCCGTGCCGCGCGTGCGCCTCGTAGACGTACATCACGGAAGGGAAGTTGAGCTCCGAATAGACTATCTTGTTGCGGGGCGGCTCGGGGTCGAAGCACGAGAGGATGAGCGACTGGCAGATGGAGACGTTCTGGTGCATGACGACCGAGGCGGGCGGCGCGCCGATGATGCGCCCCACCTCGTCGCCCAGTCGGACGGGCATCTCCCACCAGCCTTCGGCCCACGCGCGCACGCCGCGCGTCGCCCAGGCCTCGGCGTAGTCCTGTAGCCGGTCGTAAGTCCCGCGCGGCATCGCGCCCAGGCTGTGCGAGATGAGATAGACGCACTTCTCCAGGATCGGAAACTCCGACCGCCACTTTAACAGTTCGTCCGCCAACGCGCGTTAATCCTCCCGTATGAAATCAATTTACTAGATTGACACGGAGAACGTCCATCCGTTGCGGATTGCGGATTAAAAGACAGGCAACGCTTTCATCAACCCGCAATCCGCAGTCCGCCCGCATTCGTCGTCTCAGATGTCGCAGGGCGCGCTCTCCGTCTCTTCGTACCAGCAGTTAGCGCACCACCTGTGCGTGGCTTCCCGCTCGCCGGGCGAGTAGTCCACGGAGCCCGCGAGGCTGCGCACGACCGTGCGCTCCTCTTCGCTCAACTCGTCCCAGCCGTGCAAACTGCCTTCGCCGCAGCGCGGGCACTTTGTGCCAAACCTCTCGCTCATCGTCTTTATTCCTCGGAACTTTCCCCGCGCCTCCAGCGTCTTTGCGTGAGATAGGTTTTTCACGCAAAGACGCTGGGGCGCTAGGAAATTAGGACGGCTTTTACATTCTGATTTGAAGCGCGGTAATATCGCTTGCGTCTTTGCCGAAAACTCACCGGAAGTAGAAAGCTAAAAGCCAGCATGATCTCGACAAGCCGCTCGCTTCGTGCACTCGCGCTCCTCTGCACGCTCTTCGCCTTCTCCGCCTACCCGCAGCGCGACGACTCGCGCTTCGACTTCTACGCGCGCGGTCCCTACCGCGACGCGGTCCCGCGCCCGCGGTCCGTGCTGCGCTACGACGTGGGCGAGTTCCACACCAACTACGCGATGATGGAGCGCGTGCTTGAGAAGATAGCACAGGCCGCGCCCGACCGCGTCCGCGTGATGGACATGGGCCTGACGAACGAGCACCGCATGATGCACCTGGTCGCCGTCAGCGCGCCGGAAAACATCCAGCGCCTCGCGGAAATCAAGGCCGACATCGCGCGCCTCGCCGACCCGCGCCGCACTTCGGCCGAAGAGGCGCGCCGCATCACCTCCTCCTCGCCCATGATCGTCTGGCTCGCCTACACGATCCACGGCAACGAGTCCGCCTCCTTCGAGGCGATGATGCAGGTGCTCTACCAACTGGCCGCGTCGGACGAGCCCGCGACGCTCGACATCCTGAAGAACTGCGTCGTCCTCATCAACGTCTGCGAGAACCCTGACGGGCACGAGCGCTTCGTCACCTGGTACAACTCGAACGCCGTCGGCGACCCGGACCCCTTGGCGGCCGAGCACCGCGAGCCCTGGTCCGTCTACGGCCGCTACAACCGTTACCGCTTCGACCTCAACCGCGACAACGCCGTCTCCTCCCAGGTCGAGACGCGCCACATGCAGCGCGCCTACCTCGAATGGACGCCGCAGGTCGCCGTGGACCACCACGGCCAGCCGCCGCAGTACTTCTTCCCGCCCGCGGCGCTGCCCGTCAACCCCAACCTGCCGCCCGAGCAGACGGCGCGCTGGATGGCCGAGTTCGGCCGGGCCAACGCCGCGCAGTTCGACGCGCGCAACTGGGACTACTACGTGCGCGACGTTTTCGACCTCTTCGGCCCGTTCTACTGGGACTCGTGGCCCGCGTTGCAGGGCGCGACCGGCATGACTTACGAGACGGACGGCGGCGGCTTCAAGGGGCTGCGCTGGAGGCGCGACGACGACACCATCGTCACCCTGCGCTCGGCGGTTGCCAAGCACTTCGTGGCCTCCATGACGACGCTCGACACGGCCGCGCGCAATCGGGAAGCGCGCCTGCGCGATTACTACGACTTCAGGCGGAGCGGGATCGAGGAGGGGCGCACAGGGAGGATGAAGCGCATCGTGATGATGCCCGGCCGCGACGCCGGCCTCGCGCGCTCGCTCGTGGAGATTCTCCTGCGCGCCGGGATAGAAGTCGGGGTGGCGCGCGAGCAGTTCGGCTCGACCAGCGCGCACAGCTACACGGGGCGCGAGACGAGCGCGGCGCGCAGCTTCCCCGCGGGCTCGTACGTCGTGGATTTGGCACAGCCGCAGAAGCGTTTGGCGAAGGCGCTCCTGGAGCCCGACACGGCGCAGGACCCGGAGTTCCTGCGCGAGCAGCTCGCGCGCTTCGCGCGCAACGAGCGGCGCGGCGCGGGCGCGCTCAAGGAGAACTACGCCTTCTACGACATCACGGCCTGGTCGCTGCCCCTGGCCTTCGGCGTCGAGACCTACTGGACCGAAGACGCGGGCGCGGTGCGGACAGACCCGGTCACGCTGGCCGAGTCGGAAGCCCCCGCGGGCGGCGTGCAGGGCGGGCGCGCGCAGGTGGCTTACGTCATCCCTTACGACACGAACGCCGCGCCCGTGCTCGCCTACCGCCTGCAACGCGAGGGCTACCGCGTCGCCGTCGCCATGCGCAAATTGACGGCGGGCGGGCGCGAGTGGCCGCGGGGCACAATCGTCGTCCGCGTCTCGCGCAACCCCGAGGGCTTGCACGACGCCGTGGCGCGGCTCTCAAGAGAGACGGGCGCGCAGGCCTGGAGCATCAACTCCGGGTTCTACGAGACGGGCGACGTGGGCGTCGGCTCCGAAGACATCGTGAGCCTGAGGCGGCCGCGCGTCATCATGGTGGCCGACGAGGGCGTGGACTCTTCGAGCTACGGCGCGCTCTGGTGGCTCTTCGACCAGGCGGGCGTCGAGTTCACGCCGATGACCATCGCCAACATCAAGCGCGCCAGCCTGGCGAGCTACAACGTCATAGTCATCCCGGACGGCTCGCCCGACCGCTACCTCTCGTCCTTCGATAAAAACGGAATCGAGACGCTGCGCCGCTGGGTGCAGAACGGGGGGACTCTGATCTGCGTCAAGGGCGCGGCCGTCTTCGCCGCGCTCAAGGACGTGAACCTCACTTCGTCGCGGCTGGTCGGCTCCGAAGAGGACGAAGTGAAGCAGGGGAAGGGGGAGGAGGCGAAGGCCGAGCCGACGCCGACGCCGCAGGCGGAAACTGGCACAGCGCAGCAGGCCGGCACTCGCCGCCGGCGTCAGGGCGAGGGGCAGACCGCGGCCGAGCAGCAGCGCGAGGTGTCGGACCAGACGGAGAAGCTGGAGGGCGCGCCGCCCGAGCTGCCGCTCATCGCGTCGCCTTCGGCGCGGCCCGGCGAAGTGCCTGAGGCCGTGCCCGGCGCGATCATGCGCGCCAGAGTTGACCGCACGACCTATTTGACCTTCGGCTACGAGGACGCGACGCTCCCCGTGCTGGTCAACTCGGGCTACTTCTTCCGCCCGACCAAAGAGGGGACGAACGCGGTCATCTTCTCGCCGGACGAGAGGGAGCAGATGCGCCTCTCGGGCTTCGTCTGGCCGAACAACACGGAGCGGCTGCTGCGCGGCACGGCCTACGTCATGGAGGAGCACGCGGGGCGCGGCCACGTCGTCATCTTCGCCGAAGACCCCAGCTTCCGCGGCATCTGGCGCACCACCGTGCGCCTCTTCTTCAACGCCATCCTCTTCCCGTCGGCGATGTGAAAAAGCAGCGGGCAGTTGGCAGTGAAATCCGACTGCTTTAACTGCCCACCGCCAACTGCCCGCTGCCTACTGCTTATGTTTCGTGTCCGTGCAGAGTTTCGTGAGGATTTGGAGGTCGGGGCGAGCGTGGAAAGTGTGCGCGCTCTCTTCGCGGACCCGCAGAGCTTCGCGCGGCTGATGCCGGGCGTGGAGAAGGTCGAGCAGGGGAGCGCGAGCACGGCGATCTGGACTGTGCGCGCCGAAATCCCGCTCGTCGGCGCGGCCCGCGGCCGGTTCGAGTTGGAGCGCAGGGAGGAGAGCGCGACGCGCGTCGAGTGGGGGCCGGCCCACGCCGAAGAGAAGAATTTGCTGCGCTACGCCGTCGCCTTCGAGGAACTCGGGCCTTCGCGCACCCTCGCGCGCTTCGCCCTGCGCTTGGAGCTGAGGCGCGCGCACGCCAGGGACCTGCACCTGGCGGCCGCACTCATCGGCGAAAGACGCATCAGCGCCGGAGTGCAGGAGCGCGTCACAGAGATGTTGAAAACTTTTCTCTCTCGCTCACGCGCCGAGTTGGATTGCTAAAAAGCCATTACCTGTAAGTTAAAATCCAGACTTTATACATTACTCGCCCCTCCGCACTCTTTATGCCTACGGTGGTGAGTTGCTGCCCACATGACGCTCAACTTCAAACTAAACTTACTCCTTCACTTCGAAGGCTTCCAGACGAAGCCGCCGGCCTTGTCTATGTAGCCGTGCTTCCCCTTCACGTAAATCTTGGCGACGCCGCCGGAGAAGGGGAGTGCCGTGTCGAACTCGGGCGCGATGACGACGCGCCCCGTGCGGTCTATGTAGCCGTACTTGCGCTTCTCGGAGATGACGGCCAGGCCCTCGGAAAAGCGGTCGGTCCATTCGAACTGCGGCGCGATGACGACCTTGCCCGTCTTGTCCACGAAGCCGTACTTGCCGTCCACGATGACGGGGGCCAGCCCCTCCGAGAAGGTCCCTGTGAAGTCGAACTGCGGCTGGATGGCGACCTTGCCCTTCCTGTCTATGAACCCGTACTTCGGCCCGAGCTTGACGTTCGCCAGTCCCTCGGAGAAGTGGTAGGCGTTCTGGTACTGGGCCGGGATGACGACCCTGCCCTTGCGGTCTATGAAGCCGTGCTTGTTGCTGATGATGACGAGCGCGAGGCCGTCGTGGAACGGGTAGGCTTTCTCGAACTGCGGCCTGATGACGATTCTCCCGGACTTGTCCACGAAGCCGTACTTGCGCTCGACCATCACGACGGCCAAGCCCTCCAGGAAGCTCTCGACGGCGTCGAACTGCGGCGCGATGACGAGCCTGCCGGCCTTGTCTATGAAGCCGCGGCGCGGGTTTTGTCCGCCGGTCTGGACGGGGGCGAGCCCTTCGGAGAAGCGCCCGGCGAAGTCTACCTGCTGGAGGTCTACGACGATGTTGCCGGTCTGGTCTATGACGCCGCGCCGCCCGCCCGTGCGCACGTAGGCCATCCCGTCCGAGAAGTCCCACGCGTCGTCGAACTGCGGGGCGATGACCACCTGGCCCGCCGCGTTGATGTAGCCCCACTTCCCGTCCTGGCGGACGGGGAAGAGCTGCGGGCCGTCTTTCTTCTGTGCCAGCGCAGGAAGAGCCGCAGAGACTAAAAGGCAGAAGGCGGTAGGCAGTAGGCAGCAGGCACGAAACGCGCGGCGGCTCTCCGCCCTCCGCCTAACGCCTGGTGGCTTCCGCTTTCTGCCTTCTGCCTTCATTTCTTCTGGCGGCCGTAGCTAATCATGTTGGCGAGGACGCGGTAAGCGCCGGGGACGCCCGCGCGCAATTGCCTGTACCAGACCATGCTCGTGTAGACGTAGCGCCCGCGGCCGTAGTCCGCCGCGAGCAGGCCGCCGCGCAGAGGGGCCTCGCCCCGGTCGCTCGTCGAAAGCGGCGCGCTGTAGTGCGCGTCCCACTTCTCCGGGTAGTAGAGCCCGCGCTCCTGAATCCAGCCGCTGAAATCTTCCGGCGCGATCTTGTTGGGGTAGTTCAGGAGCGGGTGCTGCGGCTCCGTGAACTGGACCGGCGCGGTCTCGTCCGTGACGCGCGAGTTGCCGAGCGTGAGCGGGTAGGGCGCGAGCTGCGGCCGCTTCCTCTCCGCGTCCGGGTTCCACTCGTTCGTGCGGTGGTAGAAGACTATCAGCGTGCCGCCCTCGCGCGCGTAGTCGAGCAGCCGTTGGTTGGCCGCGACCAACTCCGGGTGCGCCTGGTAGCCGCGGTTGTCCACGATGACGGCGTCGAACTTCGAGAGGTCGCCCGCGCTCACGTCCCCGACCTTCAACTCTTTCGCCTCGACGCCGAGCGCGGCGAGAGAGTCCCTCAGCGTGTCGTCGAAACTTCGGACGTAGCCGACGCGCAAGTCGGGCGCGACGCGCGCGTCCGCCCACACGACACGAACCGCGCGCTCGGCGACGACGTTTGAGCCGCCGTCGCCGACGACGCTGAACGTGACGACTTTGGGGAGTACCTCCAAGCCGCGCTCGTCGAGACCTGTTAAGACGAGGTCGCCTCCGCGGGTCACTTCCACCGCGCCCTCCTCTTCGGCCGCGAGCGTGACAGGCACTCCTCCCGCCGCGGCTTTACGCTCTCCGGCGATAACTCGCCCCTTGAATGGCGCGTCCCGGTGGTTAATCAGGCGGAGCGAAAACTTGGTGCCGGGGATGGTTGCTACGACCGGAGTTCCTTCCGCAGAAGGGAAGTCGTAGGCCGCCCGCGTCAGCACGAGGGGCGATGGCCTGATGTCCGCGATTTCGACCGCGGGCGCAACGTCCATGCGCGTCGCGGCCTCGACCGGGAAGATTTTTCCGTCAATCTCGACGCTGACGGAGGCGGAGAGTTCGCGGCCGAAGAGTCGGCCGTCGTAAAGGTGCTCGGCGCGCGGGACGTTGATCTGTGCCGCGCGCGGCGTGGGGCTCAGAAGCTCCACGTTCACGCTCGCGCCGGGCGCGAGGATTTGGGAGAGGTCCGCCCTCTCGGGCGGGCGCAGTCCGCGGAAGCTGATGCCGCGCAGGCGCACGGGCACCGCCCCCTCGTTAGAGATTTTGAGTGAGACAGGCGTCTCGGTTCCCGGAATGAGCACGTCGTCGTGCGGAGTGATCGTCGCACGGATTCCGCTCGCCACGACGAGCGCGCGCTTCAGCCGCACGTCCATCAACTCGAAGCGCGACCAGTCGGGGGTGGGGTAAGAAGGGGGCCGTGCGGAGACGTTCCCGCGCAGGGAGAGGAGCGATTGGAGAACGCCCACGGGGTCGTACCTGTTGGCGACGTACATGGGCAGAACGGCCTGGGCGGCTAAAGGGACGACCCTCCCGGCGACATCTTTGCGCAGCGACATGCCGTCGAGAAAGGTCTGCGCGTTCGGGGGCAAGGGCGGGGCCGTCTTCGCGCTGCGCGCGAGGCGGTAGCGTATCGGGGTGGCCCAGTTCGGGGGCACTGTCTGCGGCCAGGGGCCTTGCGTGGCGTGGCGTTGCAGGGCCTGAAGCGCCTGCTCCGCGTAAGTCGTGCCGCGCACTTCGTCGCGCTCGTTGCGGTTGACGGAGACGATGGCGGCCTCGTCAGCCGCGGGCTTGCCGCTTGCCGCGCCGGGAGCGCCGACGCGCACGAAGATGCGCTGCACTTGCCAGACGCTCGCGCCGCCGCGCCTTAGTTGTTCAGGGAAGCGGCGCGGGTCGGCCGCCGCGTCGAAGGCTTCGAGCACGAGGCGGCCCGTTGCCTGGTGGTGGCCGTGGCCGCTCGCGGTGTCGTGGTTGGTGATGATCACGTCGGGCCGCAGTTCGCGGATTTTGAGCACGAGGCGGCGCAACGCTTCGTCGTGCCCCCAGACGCGGAAGGCTTCCTCGGCCGACTTGGAGAAGCCGAAATCTTTCAGGCCCAGGAAGTGCGGCTCGGAGCCCTGGATGGCGGACGCCTCCACCGTCTCGCGCGCGCGAATCGCGCCCAGCTCTTCATAAAGCTCAGGACCGACGGCGTTCTGCCCGCCCTCGCCATAAGTCGAGAAGACCGTCACGGTGTGCACGCCGTACTTGCGCCTCAGCACGGTCAGGGTCGCCCCGTCCTCGTCGTCCGGGTGCGCCGCCACGCACATCACCGTCCAGGGGTTCTGCAAATCGAGCAGCGCTTGGTAAAGCTCCGCCCTGTCATTCTCGGCCGCGACGACGCCCGCCCGCCGCTCGCCCGCGGGCGCGACGAGAGCCGACAACGCGAAGACGACCAGCGCCAGCCACGCGCGAAAATCTCGCCGCGCTGCCAGCGGGCTTCCACGCCTTCCGCCTTCCGCCTTCTGCCTTCTGTTTTTCACTCGAACTCCACGCACAGGTCGAAAAGTTTGCTCGGCAGGCGCACGTCAACGCGCTCTGACGAAACGTCCACGCTGACGACGCGGTTGCACACGAGGACGAAGAGGCGCTTGCAGCCTTCCAGCTCCTCGCCCTTGCCGAATGTGATGTGGAACGAGGAGGGGCGAATCTCGTAGGTGCCGCTCATGCGCTCGGGCACGCGCATGGCGAGCCCTTCGCGGCCCAACTCGAACGTCGCCTCCGGCCCCTTGCCGAGCCTGAACTTGCCGCCGTGCTCGCCCGCCGGCTCGAAATGTATGTCGCCGCGCGCCGCGACCTTCTTCAACTCCTGGTCGGACGCGCCGGGCGCGAAGACGCGCACGAAGTCCACCATCGGAATCGAGAAGCGTCCGGCGGCGTGGCCCTCGCGCATGCGCGCGATCAGTTCGAGCGCGACGGGGCGCATCTCCGGCCACTTGAGACAACTGAAGAGAGACATCAGATTTTTGATTTGCGATTTTTGATTTTTGACTGGAAGAGGATGCGTTTTATTCCTCGTCCAATTAAAAATCAAAAATCAAGAATCCCGAATTCCCACGCTTCGTATTTGACCCGTGCCGCTAATATACATTCTCGGGCGCGAATCGTGCTATATTCCCGTGACTTGAATCTATCATCCCACCCGACCCCAGGAGACACCTAATGAGCCGCTTGAAAAAAATCTACATGCTGACCGCCGTCTTCATCCTGATCGCTTTCACCATCTCGTGCCAGGGCGAGTTGAAGAAGGCCAACCAGAACGTCGAGGAAGGCAACGCCGCCGTCACGGAGGCGGAGAAACTGGCCGGGCAGGCCGACGCCAAGATTAACCAGTTCGAGTCCGCGCTCGCCACGTTCCCGGAAGGGCGCGACCAGTTGAAGGCCCCTTCGCAGGAGGCGACTGACCTGCTCGACAAGGCGGCCGGCAAGCTGCGCGAGGCCGAGAAGAAGTTCGGGGAAGCGAGCAAGCTCGACGTTGAAGCCGCGTACAAAGAGTACCTCTCGGTCAAGTCGCAGGAGTACGGCAAGCACGCCGAGCACCTGGAACTCCTGAAGGACATCCCCAAAGCCTTCACGGACCCGGCGGTCAAGGACGGCGACGCGCTCAGGGAGCGGTTCGTGTCGATCAAGGAGCGCGTCGAGAAGCTGGAAAAAGAGTGGACGGACCTGGCCGCCCGCGCCGACAAGATTTACCAGGCCAACAAAGACAAGTTCAAATCCTGAGAGCGTAGAGGAAAGACGGGGACCACGGAGTCACACGACACGACGCGAAGGAGGTTACGTTTAGTGTCGTGTCGTGTGACTCCGTGGTTCGTCGTTTCTCTCCCGGCACACCAATCTCCTAAGCCGCGCCCCCTTTCCTTTCCAGCCGCGAGGCGGCGAGCATGGCGAGCGTGACCATGAGGATGAGGATGACGCCGTAGGCCGCGGCCGTGCCCAGATTGAAGTCGCGCATCTCGGAAGCGATGCGTATGGAGATGGGCTGGTTAGAGGGCACGAAGACTAGAACGCTCGCGACGTACTCGCCGAGCGCGATGACGAAGGCCAGGAGCGTGCCCGCGACCGCGCCCGGCCACACGAGCGGCAGGCGCACGCGCCAGAAGCGCGCCCAGGCGTTCGCGCCCAAACTCCCCGCCGCCTCCTCCAGGCTCGCGTCCATCTGCTCGACACTCGCCTGCACGGCCCGGACCACAATCGGCATGAACCGCAGGAAGTAGATGACCGGCAGAATCCAGAACGTGCCGACGAGGATGAACGAGCCCGTCAGCGGGTTCTCGCGCCCGTAAGCCTCCGCAATCGAGATCGCCACGACCGTGCCCGGCAACGCCCACGGGACGAGCACGAGCAGGCTCACGAGCCTTCGGAGCCTGCTCCTCATCTTCGTCACCACGGCCGCCACCGCGAAACTCCAGACGAGCGCGAACAGGGCCGCGATGCCGGCCATCAGCAAACTGTTGACGATGACGGACGCGGAGTCGGCGTCGGTCAGCACGCGCGTGTAGTTGGCGAGCGTGTAAGCCGGCGGCAAGGTCTCCGTGCGCCACGCGCCCTCGCGCGCGAAGCTCACCAGCGCGAGCGTCGCCACCGGCAGCGCGAGGATGATCGTAAAAATCACTCCGCAGAGAGTCGCCAGCGCGCGAGCCCTCCCGCTTCGGACGGGCTCGCGGGCGCGCGTCGCGCCTTTCATCGCGGCCGCGGCGAAGCGGCGCGTCCCCTCGTAACGCTGGAAGACGACGAGCGCGGCGAGCGAGATGACGGCCAGAAGCACCGTCAGCGTGAGCGCCGTCTGTGAGTCGCCGCGCTGCCGCGCGGTGAAGATTTCGAGCGTCAGCACGCGCACGTCGCCGCCGAAGAAGAGCGGCCCGCTGAAGCTCGCCATCGAAGTCATGAAAGTCAGAAGCGCCGCGGCGATTAAGGACGGCGCGAGCTGCGGCAGCGTGACGCGCAGCAGCACGCGCAGGGGGCCAGCGCCGAGCCCGCGCGCGGCCTCCCCGAGCCCGGCGTCAATCCGCCGCAGGCCCGCCCCCGTCAGGACGTAGAAGAACGGGTACATCGTGTAGGTGTGAAAGAGCAGCAGCGCCCCCCACCCGCGCAAGCTCCACGGCGCTTCCCTCATGCCGAAGAGCCACTGCACGAAGCGCGCGAGGATGCCCGACTCGCCGCAGAGGAAGATGAAGGCGATGGTGCCGACGAGCGGCGGGAGCACGAGCGGCAGCGCCGCCATCGCCGCGAACAGGCCGCGCGCGGGGAACGTGTACCGCTCGAAAAGGAACGCCAGCCCCACCCCGACCAGCGCGCACAGCGCGACGGTCGCGAGCGACAGTACGACGCTCGACCACGCCGCCTCCAGCACCGCGCGCTGCGACAGCAGCTCCCTGTAATTCGCCAGCGACCACTCGCCGCCCGCCTGAAGCGAATCCGTCACCACGCGCAGATTCGGGTAGACGACGCCGTAGACGAGCACGACGAAGACGGCGAGTAAAAGGATGAGGGACGAAGGACGAGGGATGAATGAAGAGAAAGAAGAGGGCGGACGGCGGGGGGCAGAATCTACTCGACCGCTCTCCGCCCTCTGCTCGTTGCTTTCTGACCTTCGCCCCTTTTCATCCCTCATCCCTCATCCCTCATCCCTTCGTTGAGGACGTTGATTCTGTCTGGAGGGAGGTGCACGGCGCAGGGCTCGCCGGGGGCGAGGCCGTCCGGGCCGAGCAGCAGGGCTTCGAGCGCGAGGCCGCCGGCGTCGAGTCGCACGCTCGTGGTCGCGCCCGCGAAGTTGATTTCGCGTGCGACGGCGCGCAGGACGTTCTCTCCCGCGGGCGCTTGCTGACCTTTGGTGATGACCAGATGCTCCGGGCGTATGCTGAGCGTGCTGTTCTTGTTGATGGGGCCGAGCTGCCCGCGCCCGGCGGGGACGACGAGCGTGTGGCCGCCCTCAACCGTGTGGAAGCGCGCGGGCCGTTCGTCGGTCGAACTCAGCCGCCGGGCCGGAATCAGGTTGTTGCGGCCGAGGAAGCGCGCGACCGTGACGAGGGCGGGGCGCTCGTAGAGCTCGCGCGGCGCGCCGGTCTGGAGGATGCGCCCGTCCGACATCACGCCTATGCGGTCGCAGAGCGCGAAAGCCTCTTCCTGGTCGTGCGTGACGTAGACGGCCGTCAGCCCGAGCTTCGAGACCAGCTCGCGCAGCTCGCCGCGCGTCTCTTCCCTGAGCGCCACGTCAAGGTTCGAGAGCGGCTCGTCGAAGAGCAGGAGCGCGGGCTCTATGCTGATGGCGCGCGCGATTGCCACGCGCTGCTGCTGCCCGCCGGAAAGCTCCGTGACGGCGCGGCGCTCGAAGCCCGGCAGTTGAACCAGCGCGAGCGCGCGCGCGACGCGATCCATCGTCTCCTCCTTCGGGCGCTTGCGCGCGCGCAGGCCGAAGGCGACGTTCTCGAAGACGTTGAGGTGCGGGAAGAGGGCGTAGTTCTGGAAGACCATCCCGAAGCCGCGCCGCTCGGGCGAAAGGCCCGTGATGTCGCGCCCGTCGAACTCGATTGTGCCAGTGTCGGGCGTCTCAAGCCCCGCGATGATGCGCAGGGTCGTCGTCTTGCCGCAGCCCGAGGGGCCGAGCAGGCCGAAAATTTCTCGTTGCTCGACATCGAGCGACAGGTCCGCGACGGCCGCGGCCTCGGTAGTGCCCGCGCCGTAGCGCTTAGAGATGTTCCGCAAAGAGAGAAACGGCAACTCTGCTGCTCCTTCGTGTCTCTTCGTGTGGCTTCGTGGTCCCAAGCTTTCCGCATGTTACATCAATCGGCAAGTTCTGAATATTGACGCCGTCCGGGCGGTGGTGCTAAGTAAGACCCTCGAAGCTCTCCCGTAAGGTCAACGTCGCTGAGAGGAGAACCCCCCTTAAATGTCCGTCAGAAGAATTCTCGCCTTCGTCCTCGCCGCCTGTTTCGCGCTCGCGCTGACCGCGTGGGCCGCACCCACTACCAGCGTCTACAGCTCGCTCTCGGGCTGCAAGCTGGTCAAGACCGGGCACGACTGGTCCGTTTCGGCCTGCCGCGGCGTCGGCGGCTACAGCCTGCAACTCGAATACGACGACGCGCGCGAGTCAATCTCGGTCTACACCCCGGGCCGTCAGAAGCACCCGCTGGAGTTCTGGCGGGTCGTCAGCACGGGCTTCAGCAGCGTGGGCCAAAAGGCGGAGTGGCGCGTGACGAGGAAGGGCGGCAAGCCGGTCCCGCACGCGCTCATCGTCCGCTTCAACGCCAGCGAGAACCCGGAGGATTCGAGCAAGGTGACATCTTACCTGGTCGTCGCCAAGATCACGCCGGATAAAATCTGCGTGACGGACAAGATCGCGCCGTCAGCGACGGCCAACGAGGAGGCGAGGCGCGCGGCCGACGCCTCGGCCGCCAAGCCCTGCCTCGAAGCGCCCGAGTAGCTTTTAGAAAAGGCCGCCTAAAATTTGGGGCAGGGCTTGTCCGGGCCGCCGCTCTCGTCGCCGAAGTTAGTGACCCCGTCGACGCAGACGACCGTGTGGCGCACGTGCGGGAACTGCTTCATCGTCCGCGCGACCGCGTCGCCGAACGAGAACGGGCTGAGGTCGCCGGACCAGCCGGGCCAGCTCTTGCGGTGCGCGAAGCTGGCGTAGGCCGTGCCCCCCTTGACCGCGACCTTGACGACGTAAAGCCCCTTCGCGTCGAGAGCGCCGAACCCCTGTTGCTGCTCCTGCCGGGTCGGCCCCTTGAGCAGCGCCTCGATGGCCGGGCGCAGGGGGGCGGCGGCCGTCACCCTGCGCGTGACGGGCTGAAGGTTCCAGGGGTTGTTGGTCCCGTCCGCCGAATCCCCCTCCTTCGGGAAATAGACCTGCACCTCCGCCGTGCGCGAAGATTTCCCCGCCTGCGCGCTGACGCCGGAACAAAGCCCGCTCAGCATCAGCGCGGCCGCCAGCATGACAAGCACTCGCCTGGTTCCCATCACCAAACTTCTCCCTTGAAACTTTGAGTGACACTCGCTCTAATTCTTGTTCCGCCCGCGAATCTCCGTGTCCCAGTAGCGCAGCCAGTTATTGACCTCCTTGCGCAGCAGCTCCCAGTCAACGTGCATCCGCGTGAACGGCTCGTTCATCCAGGCCGGGAGCTGCGAGCGGTCCAGGTCCGTGCGCGTGGGGATGCGGTAGTATTCGCGCGCGGCGTGCGCGAGGCTCTCCGGGGTGGTGACGAACTCGTAGAAGCGGCGCGCCTCCTCCTCGTGCGGCGCGCCGCGCACGACGGCTATCCCGTCCGTGACGACGGGCGTCCCGCTGCGCGGGATGACGTAGCCGAGGTTCAGATTTTTCTTCTCGCGGAAAACCATCACGTCCGGCATGTCCCAGAGGCTGACCGTGCCCTCGCCGCGCGCGAGCTTCTGCAAGAGGAGCGTGCCGTTGGCCGTGTACTCGTGGACGTTCGCGTCCAGCCGGCGCAGCCAGTCGTAGCCGCCCGCGGTCGAATTCGTCTCCTTGTAGAACCGCCAGATCATCGCCCCGAAGATCGCGCGCATCGAGTCCGAGGGGTTCGGGTTGCGGATTAAGACCTTGTCTCTCCACTTCGGGTCGAGCACGTCGTCCCAGTCCTTCGGCGCGTCCTCCGCTTTCACCAGGTCCGCGTTGTAGACGATCACCTCGGGCGTCTCGTAGGTGCCGTACCAGCGGTCCTGCGGGTCGCGCGCTTCCTCGGCCACCTGCTCGGCCCAGGACGGGCGGTAGGGGGCGAGCAAGTTTTCGTCGGCCGCAGTCTGGAAGGTGATGTGCGAAGCGCCCCACCACAGGTCGGCCTGCGGGCGGTTGCGCTCGGCGCGCACGCGCTCCATGATTTCGCGCGAGCCCATGTCCAGGAACTGCACGTCCACGTCCGGGTGCGCCTGCTTGTAACGCGCCGCGAAGTCGCGCAGCATGTCCTGCCCGTGCGGCGTGTAGATGAGCAGCGTCTTGCCCTGCGGCGCGTCGGAAGAACGGCACGCGAGCAGCAGGGCCATGAAGAGCAGGATGAGAGTCGCGGCGAGCCCGCGGCGTCCGGCGAATGGCATCGTCTTTCGGGTCTTGTTCCTGATTTGAATAACGCCGCCCATGCTAACACACCGACGCGAGACACAGGCAACGGCGCGCGCGTTTCGAATATCTCTTAGAGCCTCCGGCGGGAGACTATTTTTCACGCAAAGGCGCTCAGGAGTTGAGTCTGTTAGAATGGGGAAAAAGGGGGAAACGAGAATGGCTGCGGGGCTGAAGCGTAGGTTGTTGCGGGCGGGCGGGTGGCGCTTGGCGAAGCGACTCATTAAACCGATTCCGGTCGTGGGGACGGTGCTGGTCGTGGGGCTGGCGGGCCACGAGATAAGAAAGAAAGGGCTGCTGCGCGGCGCGATCCACGTCGGCCTCGACGCCACGCCCGTCGTCGGCACGGCCAAAAGTCTGATCGAGTTGTTCACGGGCGATTTGATAGCCGACAAAGAGCCGGACGAGCGCGCGCGCCGGAAACGGCTGGCTCCACAGTAATCTCTTCCGATGAGCATCCCCGAGATAGAGACCGCGCGCCTGCGCCTCCGCGGGTTCACGCCGGACGACCTGGACGCGCTGTGCCAGGTCTTCGGCGACCCGGAAGTCATGAAGTACATCTCCGGCGGAGAGCCCAGGACGCGTGAGGCGACTGAAGAGGGCCTGCTACGCTCAATCGAAGGCTGGCGCAAGCGCGGCTTCGGCCTCTGGGCCGTCGTGGAAAAAGAGACCGGCGAGCTGATCGGCTACTGCGGACTCATCTCCCTCGAAGACACGCCCGAGATAGAGGTCGCCTACGGCCTGATGAGGTCCGCCTGGGGGAAAGGCTTCGCGGCCGAGGCCGCCCGCGCCAGTTTGGGGTACGGGTTTAATGAGCTGAAACTCGAACGCATCGTCGCGGTCGTCAACCCCGAGAACGCGGCCTCACGACGCGTCCTCGAAAAGCTCGGGATGAAGTACGCGAAGAACGCACGGCACTACGGCGCGGACCTGATGTACTACGAAATCTCACCCCTCAACCCGACGACGCACTCACGCGCGGGCGCGCTGTGAAAGGGTGCGCCTGCTCGTAGGCGTGCGCCAGGCGCAGGAGCGTCCCTTCCGACCAGAAAGGCCCCATCAGTTGAAAGCCTATCGGGAGCCCCTCGCCGGAGAGGCCGCAGGGGAGGGAGACGCCTGGGACGCCAGCGAGATTCGCCGTGCAGGTGTAGATGTCGTTCAGGTACATGGAGAGCGGGTTGTCCGTCTTCTCGCCGAGCAGGAAGGCGACCGTCGGCGTGGTCGGCGTCGCGATGGCGTCGCAGCGTTCGAACGCCTTCAGGAAGTCCTGCCTGATGAGCGTCCGCACCTGCTGGGCCTTGCGGTAATAGGCGTCGTAGTAGCCGGACGACAGCACGTAAGTGCCGAGCATGATGCGGCGCTTGACCTCCGCGCCGAAGCCCTCGTCGCGCGTGCGGCGGTACATCTCGCGCAACTCGTGCGAGTCCTCCGCGCGGAAGCCGTAGCGCACGCCGTCGTAGCGCGCCAGGTTCGAAGACGCCTCGGCCGTCGCGATGATGTAGTAGACCGCGATGCAGTACTTCGCGTGCGGCAGCTCGACGTCCACTATCTCCGCGCCCAACTCCCTGTAAGCCTCGATGGCCGCCTCGACCGCCGCGCGCACCTCCGCGTCCAGCCCCTCGCCGAACAACTCGCGTGGCACGCCGATGCGCGCCCCGTCTAGGCCGCGCTCAATCTCCTGCGCGTAATCCGGGACGGGCACGTCGGCGGTCGTCGAGTCCTGCGCGTCGCGGCCGGCGATGACCTGTAGCACGCGCCCTACGTCGAGCGCGCTGCGGCCGAAGACGCCGATCTGGTCTAACGACGAGCCGAAGGCGACGAGCCCGTAGCGCGAGATGCGGCCGTAAGTGGGTTTCAGTCCCGTGATGCCGCAGAGCGAGGCGGGCTGCCGGACGGAGCCGCCGGTCTCGGACCCGAGCGCGACTGGCACAATTCCCGCGGCGACGGCCGCCGCCGACCCGCCGCTCGAACCGCCCGGCACGCGCGACGTGTCCCACGGATTCCTGACCGGCCCGAAAGCGGAGTTCTCGTTGGACGAGCCCATCGCGAACTCGTCGCAGTTGGTCTTGCCTACGACGACCGCGCCCGCCGCGTGGAGGCGCTCGACGGCGGTCGCGCTGTACGGCGCGTGGTAGGGTCCGAGAATGCGCGAGCCGCAGGAGGTCTGTAGCCCGCGCACGCAGATGTTGTCCTTGACGGCGACGGGGACTCCCGCGAGCGTTTGGCTTTCGTCGGCGGGGGACGCCGCGGCGTCCAGCTCTTCGGCGCGGCGGAGCGCGCCCGCGCGGTCAATCTGTAGGAAGGCGTTCAGCGTCTCGTTCAGCCGCTCGGCGGCGTCGAGCGCGGCCGCGGCGGCGGCGCGCGCCGTCGTCTCGCCGCGCGAAAGCTTCGCGCGTAAAGTGTCTATGTCGTCGGTCAGAAGATCCATCGCGGGTTTATTGATTGCAGCTTTCGGATTTGAGATTTCAGTCGCCGCAGGCTTCTCGGCCTGCCGCTCATAAAACTTTGGGCACGCGGAAGTGGCCGGAGGCCGGGTCGGGGGCCTGGTCGAGCGCGAGTTCCTGGCCGAGCGAGGGCCGGACAACGTCGTCGCGCGCCGAGTCCGTGCGCCCGCCTTCCGGCGTCAGCCCGCCCGTTGAGGGCTCGACCCGGCTCGTGTCCAGCTCGTTCAACTGCTCGACGTAGGCGACGATCTCCGCAATCTGCGGCGTGAACGCGCGGCGCTCCTCGGGCGTGATCTCCAGGTGCGCGAGCTGCGCGATCTTCTCGATGTCGGCTTCAGTAATGGGCATGATGATATTTTTAATTTTAGATTTGCGATTGGATAAGGAATAACGGCTCGTCCTCTCCCAATCAAAAATCGCAAATCTAAAATTCGTTCTCTCTCCTGTCAATGCAGCTGCCGGCGGCGAGGAGGAAGCGGCGGCGCAGGTCTTCGTCGTGGATGGCGTCGGCCGCGACCGCTATGTCGCCGGAGACGCTCTTGAGCGCGCGGCGCTCCTGCTCGCCGCGGTTCGCCGCCACGGCCCGCGCGGCCTCGCGCTCGGCCCGCACGGTCTTCGGGTCGATGCGAAACTCTATGTAGGTGACGACCGCCTGGCCCAGAAGGGAGTTGAGGCGGAAGAGCAGTTGGCCGCTCATGGCCTCGAGCTGCTTCTGCCAGGTGGCGTCCGCCACGGCGACAATCAGGGTCTTGCGGTAAAGGCGGAAGGGCACGGCCTGCGCGCGCAAGCCCTCGCCCGCGACCCTGCGCCACGCGACGAGCGCCGCCGCCTCCAAGACTTCCTCCGTCTCGCCGGCCGCGCGCAAGAGCTTCGGCAATGTTCGGATCAGGTCGTCCATGAGAATTTGCGATTTCAGATTTTGATTTGCGATTTATGGCTTTCAATCTAAAATCGCAAATCAAAATCTGAAATCGCAGGTGAGTGTAATGGAAAAGCGGAGCGCGCCACAAGTGAGTGTTGGTGAACAAAAGCCGGGAGAAGTGGCGATGGAAAGGGTCCTGCTGGCCTCGGCGAGCCCGCGCCGCGCCGAAATCCTGCGGGCCGTCGGCTGGCCGTTCGAGACACTGGCGGCCGACATCGACGAGACCTTTGCCCCCGGCGAGGCACCTGAGCGCGCCGTCGAGCGCCTCGCGCTTGAGAAGGCTCTGGCGGCTATCGGGCGTAAGCCTTCGCCGCTCGTCCTCGGCGCGGACACCACCGTCGTGGTCGACTCGGAGGTCCTGGCGAAGCCGAGTGACGACGCGGAGGCGCGGCGCATGCTGCGGCTGCTAGGGGGCCGCTGGCACGACGTGGTGACGGGCGTGGCCCTCGTGCGCGAGGGCGGCGGCCGACTGGTCGCGCACGAGAGGACGCGCGTACGTTTCGGGCCGCTCACGGACGCGGAGATAGAGTGGTACGTCGCGAGCGGCGAGCCGCGTGACAAGGCTGGGGCCTACGCCGTGCAGGGCCGCGCCGCGCTCTTCATAGAGGAGATCGAAGGCGATTACTGGAACGTCGTCGGGCTGCCCATCCGCCTCGTCTACAAACTGGCCGCGGACATCGGCCGACCCTGAGCCGCGCGAAACTCGGAGCGAGAATGAGGAGGGAGTGAAGGGAAGTCTCCCGACAGGAAAAGGTCGCCTCAGTTGGAAGGCGACCTTTTCTGTGCCACTAATTTTGGGCCTTACTGTTTGGCGAGGACTTGTTCGAGCGGCTGCGCCAGTTGCTTGGCGAGGTCGCCCTCGGGGTCGAGTCCGCCGATGGGCGGGCCGGCCGGCTCGCCCTGCTTGTCGAGGATCATGATGGCCGGCAACTGGTCAACCTTGAACTGCTTCGAGAGCTTCCCCTCGGGGTCGCGCAGCACGGTCACGTTCAGCCCGTACTTCTTCGAGAAGGCGCGAAGCTGTTCGTCCGAGGCGTAGTTCTTGGACTTGGGCGACTCGGAATCCGTGCTCACCCAGTAGACCACGACGCCGCGCTCACTGTACTTGTCCGCGAGCTTGCGTATGCCCTGAAGCTGCGTGCGCGAGAGCGGCAGCCAACTCGCGCCGAAGGCGAGCACGACGACCTCGCCGCGCAGGCTCTCGGACGTGACGTTCTGCCCGTCAATCGAGCGTAAGCTGAATTCGACTGCCTGCGGCGCGCTCGCCGTCTTGCGCGGGGTGAAGGCCACCGCCGCGGACAGCGGCAGCGCCAGTGAAAGGGTCGCGGCGGCCACGGCCTTGCGACTTCTCAAAAACATTATCTTCTCCTTTTCGCCCCTCCGCCCCGGCCGACGGTCTTCGCTCTTCCTGCCGCCGCGTGCGCCTGAACTTTCGGGAGAGGCGACACATCGAACGGTTAGATGAGACTACCTGTGAAACAGTTGGCAGTAGGCAGTGGGCAGTCGGCAGTTAAAGACAAATGCTCAACGCAGCCGGACGCCCGTTCTTACTGCCTACTGCCCTTCGGTTCTGTGCCAAAGACCTCGCGGTGGAGCGCCAGGTAATCATCCCACTGATCCATGTCGCGCGCAACGTAGGGGGAGGTGACGGGGACGCGCAAGACCTCGTCGCGGTGCGCGTCGAACAGGGCGCGCAAGCCCCGCTCCGGGTCCAGACTCATCAACTCTTCGCGGAAGCTGAGATCGATCCAGACGGGGTGCCCGCCGCGCCCCTCGTATTCCGGCACGACGAGCCGCCTGCCCGTGCGCCTGGCGACCGCGTTTAAGAGGCCGATTGTCGCGTGCGAGACGGCGGGCTGATCCACGAGCGCGATGAAGACGGCTTGCGCTTCGGGCGAAAGCTGTTCGACTCCCCGCGCGATTGACGCGCCCATCTCGCTTCCGGCGTCCGCGTTGACCGCGAACTTGACCGGCAGGCGCGAGAGATGCCGGCGCACCTCGTCGCCGCGGTGGCCGACGACGACGACGACCTCCCCGACCCCGCCCGCCAGCAGATTCTCAACGCACGTCTCAGCGACCGTCCGCTCGCCGAAAGGCAGCAGCGGCTTGAACGCCCCCATGCGCCGCGAGCGCCCGGCCGCTAGAAGGATGGCGGAAGGAGAGGGATGAGGGATGAGGGATGCGGGATGAGGGATGAGGGATGCGCGGTTTTTCTTCATCCCTCATCCCTCATCCCTCATCCCTGCTTTTAACTCCTGTAGGGCGCGCAGGACGTAGGGGCGGGCCATCTGCTTGCGCCAGTTCATGACGAAGTCCGTGTTGTCGAGCGGGCGGGCCTTGAGGTAGCAAGCCTCGGCGGCCGCCTGCATCCTCTCTTCGTCGAGCGGTCCCCCGACCAGCGCCGCCTCGGCCTCCCTCACTTCAATCGGCGCGGGCGCGATGCCGCCCAGGACGAGCTTCGCACGCGTCACCGCGCCGTCGCCGCCCACGTCGAGCCGCGCCGCCACGCCCAGCACGGGGAAGTCGAACGCCCCGCGCCGCCTGAGCTTCTTGTACGTCGCGCGCCAGCCGTTCACGGGCGGCAGTTGAATCTCCGTCAGCAGCTCGTCCGGCCGCTTGTGCAGGTAAGCGATCCCGTCGTTGTTGTAGAGCCCCGCGGCGTCGACCACGCGCTCGCCGAGCGTGGAGGCGAGTTTCACTTTCGCGCCGACGGCGACCATCAAGGGCACCAGGTCCGCGGACTGCACGGCCCAGCACTTGGAACTCCCCGGCGCGACCCAGCAGACCTCGCCGTCCTTCTTCATGCAGAAATTGATGCCCTTGCGCCACTCGTAATTCTGGTCGTAGTAGTTGCAGCGCGTGTCGAGCAAAAGGTTCCCGCCGATGGTCCCCATGTTCCGCAGGATGGGCGTCGAGATGGTCCGCGCGGCCTGTGCCAGAAACGGGTAGTCGCGGTTGACGACCGTGTGCTCGCACAACTCCGTCAAACTGACGCCCGCCCCGATTCTCAAGCCGCCCGCCCCGTCGCCCTCGACCCGCCTCAACTCTTTCAGCCGCGCCACGGAAATGACAGTCCGCGGCGTCTGCTGCCGCCGCTTCATGTTCGGGTACAGGTCCGTCCCCCCCGCCACGAACTGCCCCTCCGGCCCCGCGTCGCCCATCATCCTCACCGCGTCCGAGATTTCCCTCGGGACAAGGTAAGAGAATTTCGGAAGTCTCATCATAACGTTTTTCTCATTCCCCCTTGCTCTACGAATGCACGGCCACGCGCGGCATCTCGCGGCCGTCGCCGCCTTCGGCGGGCGTCTGCACCTTGAGCGGCTCGGGCCATTCCACGTCGGGCACGGACTTGGGTCCGAAGCGGGCCGGGCGGCCTCGGGCCTTGTCGCGCAGGGCGGTCAGAACTTTTTCGGGCGTGATGGGCACTTCGTCTATGCGGACGCCGACGGCGTCGTAGACCGCGTTGGCGACGGCGGGCATGACGGGCAGGAGCGGGCCCTGGCCGACCTCTTTCGCGCCGAACGGGCCGTTCGGGTCTGCGTCTTCGACCAGGTAGGTCACGACGTCGCACATCTCAAGCGTCGTGGGGCTCTTGTATTCGAGCAGGGAGGGGAATTTGTGTACGACGTTGCGGTTCGCGCGGTAGGTCATCTCCTCCATCAGCGCCTCGCCCAAGCCCATGTAGACGGAGCCCTCGACCTGGCCCATGACGAGCGCGGGGTTGATCGAGCGCCCTATGTCGTGGCCGATCCAGACGCGCTCGACCGTCACGAACCCGGTCGCCGCGTCCACGTCCACCTCCGCGACGGCCGCCGAGTAGCTGTACGCGGGCGAAGGCCCGACGCCCGCGCCCTTATATTTCCCCGGCGAGCGCGGCGGCGTGTAAGAGCCGACTGTGCCAATTGTGCCGAACTTCGATTCGGCGAGGACGACCGCCTCCGCGAACGTCACGCCCACTTCCGGGTTCTCCACGTCGAAGACGCGGCGCTCGGCGAAGGAGAGATTCTGGATGGGGACGGAGAGCTTTTCGGCGACGGCCATCGTCAGAAGCTCGCGCGCACGCTCGGCCGCCTGGAGCGCGGCGTTGCCCGTCATCAAGGTGACGCGGCTCGAATAGCTGCCGAGGTCGACGGGCGTCAAGTCCGTGTCGGCCGTGACGACGCGTATGTCGAACGGGTCAATGCCCAGGACTTCCGCCACGATGTAGGCGAGGATGGAGTCAGACCCCTGCCCTATGTCGGTCGAGCCGCACTGGACGCAGACGCCGCCCTGGCGGTCGAGCCGGAGCTGCACGCCCGAGTGCGGCATACTGTTCCAGTAAATGGGCAGCCCCGCGCCGCAGATGTAAGAGCTGCACGCGATGCCTATGCCTTTACCCTCGGGAAGTTTTCTGTTCTCTCGGTCCCAGTTGGAAAACTTGTTCTTCCAGCCGGAGCCCTCGACCACCTTGTCAATGCACGCGCCGAGGCCCATCGAGCCGACGCGCAGGTAATTGGCCGTCACCGTGAATGGCTCAACGAGGTGCTGGCGTCTAATCTCTACGGGGTCGAGTTTCAAATCTTCGGCGAGCTTGTCGAGCTGGACTTCGAGCGCGAAGCGCGGCTGCGGCGTGCCGTGGCCGCGCTTGGGGCCGCACGGCGGCTTGTTCGTGAAGGCGCGCAGGCCGCGGAACTTGTAGCGCGGGACGTTGTAGGTGACGGTCTGGAGCGCGCCCGTGTAGAAGGTCGAGGCCACGCCGTAGGAGCCGTAAGCGCCGCCGTCCAGGAACGACTGAAAGTCCATCGCCGTGATCGAGCCGTCCCTTTTCACGCCGGTCTTAATCTTCATCAGCACGGGGTGGCGGCCGCGGTGGCAGTAGAAGACCTCCTCGCGCGTCAGGGTCACTTTGACGGGCCGCCCCGTCATCATCGCAAGTTTGGAAACGACTATCTCGTGGTTGAAGGGGTCGGACTTGCCGCCGAAGCCGCCGCCGTTCGGCGTGGCGATGACGCGGACGTGGCTCGCGGGGAGTTCTAAGGTCTTGGCGAGCGCGCGGTGCACGTAGTGCGGCGTCTGCGTCGAGCTCCAGAGGGTCAGTTTCCCGTCCGAGTCGAAGTGGGCGACCGCGGCGTGCTGCTCCATCGGCAGGTGCGTGTTGCCTTCGAAGAAAAGTACGTCTTCGCGGACGTGGTCGGCCTCGGCAAAGCCCGCCTCCATGTCACCGAATTCGAGCGAGACTTTCTTGTGCACGTTGCCGCCGTCGCCGTAGTCGTGTATGCGCGGCTCGTCCACCATCACGGCCTCTTCGATGTTCGTGATGGTTTGCAGTTTCTCGTACTCGACCTCGATCAGGTTCATCGCGTCGAACGCCGTGTCCTCGTCAATCGCGGCGACCGCCGCGACCGGGTCTCCGATGAAGCGCACCTTGTCAACGCAGAGCGGGTGCTCGTCCTGACTCACGGGGAGAATGCCGTAGGGGATCGGCAAGTCCTTCCCGGTGATGACGGCCACGACGCCCGGAAGCGCGAGCGCCTTCGAGGCGTCGATGTTTTTGATGAGGGCGTGAGGCTCGGTGGCGCGCAGGATTTTGCAGAAGAGCATGCGCGGGAGCACTATGTCGTCCGCGAACTTCGTCTGCCCGGTGCATTTCGCGCGCGCGTCAACCTTGCGGAACGGCTTGCCTATGACTTTCAAAGGCCCGCCGTTGCCGTTCCCGTTCTTTTTATTCGTAGCCATAAATCGTCTCTTTAACAGGCTCGGCCTCTTCGCCGCGCATGCGGGCGGCGGCCAGCTCGACGGCCTCGTAAATTTTCAAATACCCGGTGCAGCGGCAGAGATTACCCGATAGCGCCTCTTTAATTTCGTCGCGGTTCGGTTCAGGATTGGTCTTCAACAATTCTTTGGCGACCAGGAGGAAGCCGGGCGTGCAGTAGCCGCACTGCGCCGCGCCGAGGTCGGCGAAGGTCTCCTGCAAGGGGTGGAGCCGCGGGCCGTCGGCCATGCCCTCGATAGTCTCGACCTCGCGCCCTTCGGCGTCGAGCCCGAGCATTAGGCACGAAAGGATCGAGCGGCCGTCGACCAGCACGGCGCACGTCCCGCACTCGCCCAACTCGCAGCCGTGCTTCGTCCCCATCAAGCCCAGGTCTTCGCGCAGGACTTCGAGCAGCGTCTTGTGCGGCGCGAAGGCGACCTCCGCAGGCTCGCCGTTCAAAGTGAATTCGATATGAGCTTTCATACGGGTAAATAGTAAATGGTAAATGGTGAATAGACAAAATCGGCCCGTCTATTCACCATTCACCATCTACCATTCACTATTTACTAACCGGCCGTCTCGCCGCCGTTCTTCTTCCGGTTGAGGACGACGTTGTCTATCAGGCGCGTCTTGCCGAGGCGGACGGCGAGCGCGATGAGCACGGTGCGGTCGTCCAGCTTCTCCAACGGTTCGAGCGTGTCCGCGTCCGCCACCGTGACGTAGTCCAGTGTCGCGAGCGGCTCGGCGGCCACCGTCGAGCGCACGGCCTCGGCCAGGCGCGAGCCCGAGCGCTCGCCGGCCTTGTACGCCTCCTTGGCGCGCGAGAGGGCGCGGTAGAGGACGAGCGCTGCGCGCCGCTCGTCCTGGTTGAGGTAGGAGTTGCGCGACGAAAGCGCGAGGCCGGACTCTTCGCGCACGGTCGGCAGCACGACGACTTCACTCTCGAACGCCAAATCGCGCACCAGCCTCTTGACGACGAGCGTCTGCTGCGCGTCCTTCTGCCCGAAGAAGGCGAAGTCGGGCCGGATGATGTTGAGCAGGATGGTGACGACCGTCGCGACGCCGCGGAAATGGCCCGGCCGCGAAGAGCCTTCGAGCTGGTCCGAGAGCCCGCCGACCGTGACGTAGGTCGCGAAGTCCTTCGGGTAAATCTCCTCTATCGAGGGCGCGAAGATGTAGTCGACGTTGTAGTCCGTCAGCACGGCCGCGTCCTTCGTCAGGTCGCGCGGGTAGTGCTCGAAGTCTTCGCCGAGGGCGAACTGCGTCGGGTTGACGAAGACGGAGATGACCACGACGTCGCACATCCGGCGCGCCTCGCGCACCAAACTCAGGTGCCCGTCGTGCAGCGCCCCCATCGTCGGCACGAGCCCGATGGTCTTGTCCTGCTCGCGGCGCACCTTGCGCGAGACCGAACTCATCCGTTGACGGCGATTGATGATTTCCATAGGGCAGTGGGCAGTGGGCAGTGGGCAGCGGGCAGTGAAAAGCAGTTAGTCTTAACTGCCCACCGCCCGCCGCCTGCTGTCTACTGTTTTTCCACCTCCGTGCTCGTGTTGTCGAGCTTGAGTTCGGCGGCGGCCTCGGCGGGGAGGCCGTAGGATTCGGCTTCGGACGGGTAAGCGCCTGTGCGCACGTCGTCGGCGAAGCGTGTGATGGCGTCCGTCATGGCCTCCTTCAGGTTCGCGTACTGGCGCACGAAGCGCGCCATCTTGCCGAAGGCGAGGCCGAGCAGGTCGTGTATGACCAGGACCTGTATGTCGCAGTGCGGGCCAGCGCCGATGCCTATGGTCGGAATCTTGAGGCTCTCTGTGATGAGCCGCGCGATCTCGCGCGGGACGACTTCGAGGACGACGGCGAAGGCCCCCGCCTCTTCGAGCGCGCGCGCGTCCTCTATGAGCTGGCGCGCGGTCTCGGCCGTCTTGCCCTGCACGCGATAGCCGCCGAGCTGGTTGACAGACTGCGGCGTCAAGCCTATGTGGCCCATGACGGGAATCTCTTCGTCGACGAGCCGCTTGACGAGGTCTGCACGCTTGGCCCCGCCTTCGAGCTTGACCGCCTCGGCCGCGCCCTCCTTGATCAAACGAAGCGCGTTGCGCACGGCCTCGTCCTCGCCCGTGTGGAACGAGCCGTAGGGCATGTCCGCGACCAGGAGCGCGCGCTGCACGCCGCGGCGCACGGCCCGCGTGTGCATCACGATCTCGTCGAGCGTGACGGGCACCGTGTTGCCGTAGCCGAGCATGGTGTTGCCGATGGAGTCGCCGACGAGGACGATGTCAATGCCCGCCTCGTCCACGATGCGCGCCATCGTGTAGTCGTAGGCCGTCAGGCAGACGAGGCGCTCGCCGCGTTCCTTGCTCGCGCGCAAGGAAGGCGCGGTCACCTTCTCGGGCCGCTGCGGTTTGAGATAAGCCATGGTCGGACTCTTTTCTCCAAACAGATAGGCGGCGGCCCGTTTACCAAAGGCCGCCGCGTCGGTTTTCGCTCTACGTCTTCATTTGTAAGGAGTGCAAGGCCGTAATTATAGGCCACGGCCGGGGAAAAGCAAGCAGAAGTTAAGGAATCGCGGATGAGCCGGGAACGATTCGACCACTTTGCGGCTTCGCGCCTTGGCGTGAAAATCATCCTCAGGCAAAGGCGCGAAGCCGCAAAGAAAAGCCTGATGCCTGTTTTTCAATCCGCAATGAGGCGGCTTCTCCAGCGTTCGACTTGCGATTCGTCCGAGGTTCCGGCGAGGAGTTGGGCGACGGTGCGGTGGAGCGTCGGGTGTCGGAGTTCGGGCACGAGCTCCGCGAGCGGCGCGAGGACGAAGCGGCGCAGGTGCAGGCGCGGGTGCGGGAGCCGGAGGAACTCCGTCTCCCGCCGCTCGTCGCCGTAGAGCAGGAGGTCCAGGTCAACCGTGCGCGGGCCGCGCCGCACGTCGCGCCTGCGGCCGAGCGCGTACTCGACGCGGAGCAGCCGCGCGAGCGTCTGCTCGGGCGAGAAGAGCGTGACGCGCAGTTCCGCGACCATGTTGAGGAACGCCGGCTGCTCCTTCACGTCCACGGGCTCCGTCTCGTAGACGGCCGACAGACGCCGGACCGCGAGCCCCGCGTCCATCATCCCGCGCACCGCCAGCAGGAGATTCCCCGCGCGGTCGCCCATGTTCGAGCCCATGCCGACGTAAGCGCAAACGGACATAAGGCAGTAGTAATCAGTGGTCAGAATGCGAACTGCTCACGTCTGGATTGTACAATACGGGCGAGTGGTTAATTAATGAACCGGCGGTGGGCCGTGGAGTTTAAGGCATGACGCGAGCGCCGGCGTGCGTTATTCTGACTTCCGTGTTCTGACCACTGATTACCGACCACTGATTACTGATTACTGACTACTGACTACTGTTTTATGGCCCAGTTCTCCGCGCTCATCTGGCTGAAGTGGACGCTGTTCCGCAACTCGCTGCGGTCGCGCAAGGCGGTGCTGAGCCAGGTCGCGTCCATCCTCGGCACGCTGGCGGCCATCCTGGTCGCGCTCCTCATCGCCCTGATCCTCGGGTTCACCGTCCACAGGCTCTTGTCGCCGGGCGCGGCCGGCGAGATTCTGGCACAGTTGCCGCCGGGCCACGCCTACGCCTCCGAGGTGCGGGAGATGATGCGCAACGGCTTCATGCTCCTCTTCATGGTCTTCGCCATCCTCTACCTGATGTGGGCGACCGTGCCGCTCGGCCTCGGCGGCGGCAGCCAGTTCACGCCCGGCCGCCTGCTCCTCTACCCCGTCAGCCTGAAGAAACTCTTCGCCATAGACTTCCTGAGCGAGCTTGGGAGCCTCGGCTCCATCTTCGCCATCCCCATCATCCTCGCCGTCTCGGTCGGCGCGGGAGTCGCGCTGGGCAATCTGCCGGCGGCGCTGCTCGTGGCGCTGCTCGCCATGTGCTGCGGCATCAGTCTGGCGAAGTGGCTCCAGACGGCCATGAGCGCGCTCATGCAGAAGCAGCGGACGCGCGGCGAGACGGTGCTCGCGCTGATAGGCGTCGTGGTCGGCTTGGGCGGGGCGTTCATGGGCGAGCTGGCGACGTACATGGCCCGCCCCGGCGTCGAGTTGCGCGGCCTGCGCTGGACGCCGCCGGGCGCTGCGGCCGTCGCTTTGACCGAAGGCT
>DATMVE010000055.1:0-46711 GCA_035563515.1 Pyrinomonadaceae bacterium | reverse complement strand
ACGCGCTGATGCCGCCCGCGCGCGATCACAAACGGGTCGGCGAGGGCGACACCGGCCCGAACACCGGGGGCATGGGCGCGATCACTTCGCCGCAGGTGCTCGACGCCGAGACGCACGAGCGCGCCGTCCGCGAAATAGTCGAGCCGACGCTCGCCGGCCTCGCGGCGGACGGGCTCGATTTCCGCGGCGTCATCTTCGTCGGCCTGATGCTCACGCCGGAAGGCCCGCGCGTGCTCGAATACAACGTCCGCTTCGGCGACCCCGAAGCGCAGGCCATCCTCGTGCGGTCGCAGTCGGACTTGATTGACGTGTTCGAACGGGTCGCGCGCGGCGGCCTGGGCGAAGTCCCCGTCCGCTGGTCCGACGAGTCGTCGGCCTGCGTCGTCCTGGCCGCGCGCGGCTACCCGGCCCGGCCCGAGACCGGCGCGCGCATCGAAGGTCTTGACTGCGCCGCACGCCACGAGGGCGTGCGCCTCTTCCACGCCGGCACGTCGCGCACGGAGTCGGGCGACTGGCTGACGGCCGGCGGCCGCGTGCTCAACGTTACGTCCACCGCGCCGACTTTAGACGACGCGCTCGCGCGCTGCTACGAAGCGGTCTCCGACATACACTGGGACGGGATGCACTTCAGGCGCGACATAGGGAAGTTCAGCGGGCAGTAGGCAGTGGGCAGCGGGCAGTTAAAACCTTTTGCGCGGAACATTAGATTTTATCTTTAAGCCTCCAGGCCGCCGGCAGTCAACGACTGCCACTGCCCACTGCCTACTGCCCGCTGTTCTTCTGGCGGCGCGTGCGGGAGTCCTGCTATACTCCGTGTCGGAGGCTCTGGAAATTGCAACCGTGCGGGGCGGGGCGACGTAATATGATGGGCGTCGTTTAGGGACGAATGGCCTTTGCGCGGGTTGCGGGGATTTTGAAGCTCGCTCGACCCGAAGAGAGCTGGAGGTGCTGAGGAAAGATGGGACTGTGGAGCAGATTTAAGCGCTCGATGCGGGCGCTGTTCGGCGGCATCGTCGAAAAGACGGAGGACCCCGAGCGTATCCTTCAGCAGACGATCCGCGACATGCGCGACCGCGTGCCTGAATTGAACAACTCCGTCGCGCAGGTGATGGCGACCGAAAAACTTCTCGCCAAGAACAAGGAGCGGCTCGAAGCTCAGGTCGTCGAGCTCGACTCGAAAATCAAGGCCTCCGTCAAGATGGGGCGCGACGACATCGCCACCGCCTACATAGGCCAGCTCCAGCAGGCACAGGTCGACTTGCAGAAGACCAGCCAGCAACTCGAACACGCGACGCTGGCATCGAAGCAGGCGGTCAAGGCGCGTGACAACTACGTGCTCCAGATGCAGAAGCGCTCGGCCGAGGCGATGCAGCTCATCAACCAGTCGAAGCAGGCCAAGCTGCAAGAGCAACTCGCGCAGACGATGGAGACGTTCCAGCTCGGCGACGACGCCTCGACCTTCAACGAGATGCGCGAGCGGATTGACCGCCGCGCCGCGGCCGCCGAGGCCAAGATGCAGTTGGGCGCGGCCTCGGTCGATACGCAGATGCAGGAGATCGAGCGCGAGGCGATGGACATGCAGCTACAGGACAGGCTGCTCGAATACAAGCGCGAGATGGGACTCCTGCCGAGCGGCACCAGCCAGCCCGGCGCGCTCCCGGCCCAGGGCGAAACTGGCACAGGGCTCAGCAGCGACGCGGTGCTCAAGGAAGGGGCCAAGGATTAACCGGGCGGACCAGAATCGCGCCCGCAAAACAACAGGGGGGCGGGCGTCACGCGTGCGGAAAGAAGGTCGTCAGCTTTAATCAAAGATCATGGCAGATTTATCCAAGATCAATCTTCATTACCTGAAGGAAGCCGTCAAAGAGCCCGTCAATTTTTGGGGCATGGCCGGTTTCGCCGTCGCCGCCGCCTACACGGGTTCAATCATCCCACTCGGCGCGGCTCTCGCCGCGGAAGGACTTTATTTAATCACCGTGCCAGCAAGTTCACTCTACCGCCGCCTCGTTGACAAGCGCAGGAAGGACCAGTTGCGCAAGCTGCGCGAGCGGCAGCGCGAGGACTTGATAAAAGGCTTCGACCCGCGCGAGCGCGAGGCCGTCGAGTACCTGCGCTGGATGAAGAACACGATCTACTCGAACTACCGGAAGTTCACCGGCTCGAAAGAGATTCCTGCGAACATCCAGAGCCTGGATCAGCGCTGGGAAGACTTCGTCGACCTCCTGGACATCTACCGCCGGCGCAAGAGCCACCTGCGCTCGATCAACAGGCAGGCCGTGCAGAACCAGTTGACGCAGGCCGAGCGCGCCGTCGAGGCGTCGCCCGACGACCGCGCGCGCCGCGTCCAGCAGGCCAACGTCGAAATCCTCAAGCGCCGCATCGCGGCCTTCAACGATCTCGAAAGGTCCGTCAAGCTCGTCGAAGGGCAACTCCAGTCCATCGAAAACTTCTTCGGCCTCGTCAACGACCAGGTCGTCACGCTGCCGACGCCGGAGCGCGTCTCGGCCCTGGACTTCGAGCAGCTCAGCGACTCCATCGCCATGACACGCCAGATGCTCGAAGAGACCTCCGACACCTTCGGCGCGCTCGACAGCCACAACCGCGACCTCGGCAACTACGACATGCTGCTCCCCGGCACGTCGTCAACGAAGTGAACGAACGAGTGACGAGTGATGAGTTAAGGCCGCCGCCTTAACTCATCACTCATTGCTCATCGCTAATCACTCCCTACTCTTCACTCATCAATTTTATCAACTCCGCCTCGTCCAGCCTGTAGGTCTCGTTGCAGAAGTGACAGGTCATCACCGCGCCCCTGTCTTCGCGCAGCATCGACTCCAACTCCGCGCGGTCGATTGACGAGATCATGGAGACTGCGCGCTCGTAAGAGCAGGGGCACGCGAAGCTCACCTGCCTTTCGTCCAGCAACTCGAATTCGATGTCCCCGAGCGCCGCGCTCAGCAGGTCGGCGGGGCGCGCGCCATCACGAATCATCATCGTGGCCTGCGGCATACGGCCGACGGACGCTTCGATTGCGGCGACGGTTTTCTCGCCCGCGCCGGGCATCATCTGAATCATCACGCCGCCCGCGGCCGAGACGTGGGGCGCTTCGGGCTGTAGGTGGACGCCGAGCAGGACGGCCGAAGGAATCTGCTCGGACTTGGTCAGGTAGTAGGCGAAGTCCTCCGCTATCTCGCCCGAGACGAGCGGGACCGAGCCGCGGTAAGGCTCGCGGTAGAGTCCCACGTCGTAACCGGACTCGCGCGTCACATAGAACATGCCCTGGCCCATAACGGCGCGCACGTCGAACTTGCCGTGCTCGTTGTACGGCGCGTGCGCCTCCGGGTTTCGCACGTAGCCGCGCACCTGCCCGCGCGCATTCGCTTCCGCCGTGATGCCGCCGATTGGCCCGTCACTCACGATCTGCACGGTCAGACGGTCAAGCTCCTTGAGGCTCGACCCCAGAAGCAGCGTTCCCGTCAGCGTGCGGCCCAGCGCGGCCGCGACGGTGGGCCAGAGGTCGTGACGCCGCGCGGCCTCCGCCACCAGGTTCGTCGTCACGGCCGCCATGCAGCGGACAGTCCCGTCCGCTGCCGTCCCGTGAATCAGCGTGTCCTGGTCAGACACGTTTGCGTTCCCCAATTTCCCCTGCTCGACTTCCTTCTCACTCATGACCGTAAAATCTTAATCCCCGAATTGATGAATTTGAGAGCACCAAGATTGTGCCCCGTGCGCCGCGAATTCGACAAGCTGGGACCAGTTTCACCGCCGCGCCCTCGTAGCCTTGATAAAATCTTCGCCGCGCCCCCCTCGACGCTATTTTGATGCCGGGCAAAGGCTTTTAGATGTTGATGTAACTTCTTAGCTTACACACTCTATTGCACTGAAAAAAAAGATAGCCACAATATATTGACATCGTCCTTATAAAAATGTATAGTGCGCTCCGCCTGGGACGAGGGATGCAAAAAGTGGAGTTACAGGGTGCCCGAACCCTTGCTCTACGTGGGTTTTTATCGCTTCAAATCAGGCCAACCGCCGTATCCGAACGACAATCGAAGTTAGGTGGCACGCCGGGTGAGGCCCCCGTGCCGAATAAATTAAAGAACAGGACCTCGCGCCCCGACGGCGCGGGAAAGGCAGACAGATGAGCACGGTAATTGACCCGAACGCCGCCAACCAGAATTTAGCCTCCGCAGCCGCAGCCCCCGCCAGACAGCGCCCGAGCCAGCCCCTGGGCATCAACGCGCGCCGCGTCGTCAGCAAGCGCTACTCGCTGAAGGACGCGCAGGGCGAGGCGATAGAGGAGTGGCCGGACATCGTGCGGCGCGTCGTCGGGCACGTCTCGGTCGCCGAGACCGACCCTCGGCAGCGCGACGAATTCTACTCTGCCATGACGCGGATCATGCTCGACCGCGAGTTCATCCCAAACACGCCTTGCCTCGTCAACGCCGGCAAGTCCACCGGCCAACTCGCCGCCTGCTTCGTCCTCGAAGTGCCAGATTCCATCTCCGGCATCATGGAGCACGCGAAGGCCGCGGCGACGATTCACCAGACGGGCGGCGGCACCGGCATGACCTACGAATTCCTGCGCCCGGCGGGCGCGATGGTCAGCTCCACGCGGGGCGTGGCGTCGGGGCCCGTCTCGTTCATGAACATCGTCAACCAGGTGACGGACGTGGTGAAGCAGGGCGGCGTGCGCCGCGGCGCGAACATGGGCATGATGCGCGTCACGCACCCCGACGTGCTGCGCTTCATCCACGCGAAGAACGACCAGCACTCTCTGACCAACTTCAACATCTCGGTCAACGTCACGGACAAGTTCTTCGACGCCGTGGACAATCACGAGTGGTTCCAGTTGGAGTTCGACGGCAAGCCCTGGACCGATCCGATTTACGACCCCGTGGTGGAGGGCGACTACGCCGTCTACCGGCGGCCCGACGGCTCGACCGTCACCTTCCGCGATAAGGCCACGTACCAGGCCGCGGACCTCTCCAACTGTCTCAGGGAAGACCCGCCGCGCCCCGGCATGGTCTACGCGCCCGACGTGTGGAACCGCATCGTCGCCTCGGCGCACAAGTACGCGGAGCCGGGCGTGGCTTTCATCGACGAAGTGAATCGGCACAACCACATGATGAAGTCCATGGGGCCGATCTACTCGTGCAACCCGTGCGGCGAACAGTTCCTGCACTTCTCCAACTCGTGCAACCTGGGCTCGATTGACCTGGCGAAGTTCTACGACCCCGAGACGCGCATCGACTGGGACCGCCTGCGCGAGGTCACGCACCTGAGCACTAGGTTCCTGGACAACGTGATCGACACCTGCACGTGGCCGCTGCCGGAGATCGAAGACACGGTCAAGCGGACGCGGCCCGTGGGCCTGGGCATCATGGGCTTCGCGGACCTCTGTCTGAGCCTGAAGATCACCTACGGCTCGCCGCAGTCCATAGACTTGATGGACGAGGTGATGGGCTTCGTGCGCCGCGAGGCTTGGACTGAGTCCCTGCGGCTCGGGGCGGAGCGCGGGGTCTTCCCGGAGCTTGAGCCGAACAAGGAGGCTTACGCCGATTTCATCTACAACCAGATCGGCGTCTCGCGCGACGTGCCGCTCACATTGCGCAACTACGAGGTGACGACCATCGCGCCGACCGGCACCATCTCGCTCGTCGCGGAAACGTCGAGCGGCGTGGAGCCGAACTTCTCCTGGGCCTACGTGCGCCAGGACACGCTGGGGTCGCGCACCTACGTGCACACGCTCGCCGCGCGCGCACTCGGCGTCGAAGTTGACCAGACCGACCAGGAGTCGATCAACAAGGCGGCCGCCTACGTCGTCGAGCACGAGCACGAGCTTCCGGGCTACTTCATCTCCGCGATGTCGATTGTCGCGCAGCAGCACGTGCACGTGCTGGCCGCCGCGCAGCGCAACGTGGACAACTCCGTCTCGAAGACCTGCAACGGCGCGACCAACGACACCGTCGAGTCCGTCGACGAGCTTTACAGGCTCGCGCGGCAGCTTGGCTGCAAGGCCGTCAGCTACTACCGCGACGGCTCGCGCGAGGGCCAGGTCCTGACCTCCATGAAGCAGGAGGAGAAGGGCGAGCTGGCCTGCAACCCTGAGGCGACGGCCGAAGTCCTGGACGAGCCGCCGGCGAGCCACGCGGACGCCGCGCACATCGCGCCCGTCAGCACCGTCAAGGAGCGAGATGTTCAGTCGGCCGTGCGCATCGAGCGCCCGCGCGAGCTGCGCGGTGCGACGTGGCAGATTCCCTTCGACGGGCAGAACCTTTACGTCACGGTCAACCACGACGGGCAGATGATTCAGGAGGTCTTCGCCACGGGGCCGATCTCGGGCGGCGTGGGGCTGCTCGCCTCGAAGATGCTGCGCGGCGGCTTCGACGCCACGGAAGTCGCGCACAGCCTGAACAAGGTGACCGGCACGCACTCCGTCTGGTTCAACGAGCGGCTGCTGACTTCGCCCGAGCAGGCCGTGGCCGAGTGCATCATGCTGACCAGCCGCCGCCTGCAAGGGCAGCCCGACTCGGCGCGCGCCGCGGGCAAGGCGCAGGCGGCCATCGAACTCGGCGCGACCGGCACCATCATGTCCAACATGATCGGCACCTGCCCCGAGTGTCACGGCCAGTTGGAGCACGCCTCCGGCTGCGACTCCTGCCGCGACTGCGGCTACTCGAAGTGCAAGTGAGCCCGCGGCGTTCTCGTCTCCTGGGATAACTCGCGAGGGCCTACAGACGGCAGACATATTTAACTGGCACATAAGTTTTCGCTCCCTGAGTCACACGGCTCAGGGGGCGAAAAGCTTTTGGCACAGTGAATCATCCCCAGAAGTCCTCATTTGCTGAGGAAATTTGTGTTGTGTACGGCTTATGAAAAATCTTACAAAAATTCTTGCAATATTCGGAAAAGTGAGTATAATGACCATCCCCCAACTCGATAGGGCTTGCTCCCTGTAACTCACATCACGCCTTTTGCCGGTAGTTCCACGTTGGTTCGGCATCTGGTTTTGCGATAAACACAGATTCATGACCTCGCGCTTCGGCGGAGTGTTACGGATTCTTCACCCGTGATAACTGTGCACGTATTTCTCTGTTCCAGTCGCACTACATTCAACGAGGGCCTCGCCTTGCGGTCGGGTTCCTTTCTCACCCTAACCTGAATAACCCTTATAAGGAGTAAGAAGTGAAGAAGTTTTTTGCGTTGCTTTTTGTTATCGCCCTGGGCGCTTCGATGATTCTGCCCGGGCTGGTTCACGGTCAAAAGTTAAGCAAGTCCGAAAAATTGGCGCGGGCCGAGGCCGCCAGCCTCCGCCGCCTTGAGAAGAAGCTCGCCGCGAAGGGAATCGCCGCGAACGACGTGAAGACGCTGCGCGTTTTCGAGGACAAAGATAAGGCCGACCGCGTGCACACTCACGTGCAGCAGACGCACAACGGCGTCCCGGTCTTCGGCGGCCAGGCCATCGTCCACCTCAACTCGGCCGACGAGACCGAGGCCCGCGCGACGACCGACAACCTCATCGAAGGAATAAACGTCAACACGACCCCCAACCTGACCGCCGACGCCGCCATCGCCGCGGCCAAAGGCAAGTACAAAGAGAAGAAGGGCTGCGACTCGTGCCTCACGGGCGCTCCGAAAGCTGACCTCTGGGTCCTGCGCCGCGATGGCGTTGACCACCTCGTCTACCGCGTGCAGCTCGCGCGCCTCGACGGCACGAAAGAGACCTCCGAGCCGCTCTACTTCATCAACGCTCACACGGGCGCGCTCGTGTGGAGCTACGACAACCTCCAGACGCAGAGCGCGACGGGCACGGGCACTTCGCTCTACAGCGGCACGCAGTCCATCAACACCTTCCGCTCCGGCGCGAACTACTACATGGAAGACCACTCGCGCCTGCTCGGCACCTTCGACAACCGCAACTCGGCGAAGATCACGCAGATGGGCATCGTCAACTTCGGCTCGTTCTACTATTTCACCGACGCCGACAACGTGTGGAACACTTCGACACAGCGCGCGGGCGTTGACGCGCACTTCGGCGCGGCGAAGACCTACGACTACTTCCTCAACGTCCACGGGCGCAACGGCATTGACGGCTCGGGCGGCCCGCGCACGTTTAACTCCATCAACGGCACGACCGCTCTCATCAGCTCCACCGTCCACTTCGGCAAGAGCTACAACAACGCCTTCTGGAGCAGCAGCCGCAACCAGATGTTCTACGGCGACGGCGACGGCTCTCAGTTCGGCCCGCTCGTCACGCTCGACATCTGCGGCCACGAGATGCAGCACGGCATCACCTCGCGCACCGCGGGCCTGGTCTACCAGGGCGAGTCGGGCGCGCTCAACGAGTCCTGGTCCGATGTCTTCGGCGTGATGGTCGAGCTTTACGCCGAGGGTGGGGTGGAGACGGCCAACACCTGGCGTATCGGCGAGGATGCCTACACGCCGGGCACCGCTGGCGACGCCCTGCGCTACATGAACACGCCGCACAGCGCCGTCAACTACGGCTACACGGCGAACGACGACCCGGACCACTACTCCGAGCGCTACACCGGCACGGGCGACAACGGCGGCGTCCACATCAACTCTGGCATCGCCAACCACGTCTTCTACCTCGTCGCCAAGGGCGGCAACCACGCGCACATCGCCGGTCCTTTCGTGGCGGGCATCGGCACGGACAAGGGCGCGAAGATTTGGTACAGGGCGATCACGACCTACATGACCTCCTCGACCAACTTCGCGGGCGCGCGCACGGCGACCCTGAACGCGGCCGCGGACCTCTACGGCGCGGGCAGCGCCGAGTACAACTCCGTCGCGAACGCCTGGGCCGCCTGCGGTGTTTTCTAAACACTGAGGCTCTGGCTTAAGAGCGAGGGTAATAAAAGGGGGCGGCGCGTGAGTCACGCGCCGCCCCCTCTTTTTTACAACTCCGCCGCCCTACATAAATCCGAAACGGGCCAAAAACTAATTGCCCGGCTTGTTTATTTTGTCCGCGCTTTTTCTTATGTGGTCGCTCAGTTCGATGATCTTTTTCAGGTCTCGGCTAGCCAGGCTTGAGAGCTTGACATCAAGCACGCCCGAAGTCTCGAATAGGGGGTTGGTCACGAAGCTTCTGATGTGGGTGGTGAGCAGCAAGAGCGCCGGCTGTATCCGTTCATCGCTTGCTTCCTCCTGTCGCTTCTCCGTCTTGCCGTCTTCCTCGGAAGAAGGAAGCGCGAGGTGGCTTTTGAGACGGCTTGAACACTTCTTTATCTCCGCGGCCGCGTCCGAGACGAACTTGTAGTCGAGCGGCTTGTTAGACGCTAAAGCGCGCACCAGCTCGTTGTAGATGGACTGGATGCGCTCAAAGTCATGCTTCACCTGCGAGACAGTCTGAGGGGCAGGTTTTTCAGCCGCCTTTTCGGATTTGGCCTCGACGCCGCGCAACAACATCTCGCGCTCCAACTGGTCGCGCCGGCGATTCATCTCCTCCGAACGACGCTCCATCGCCGAAGCCCTGGAACCGCGCTGGGCCAATACGGGAGTTGCCAAAACGGCCAGCAAGCAGGGCGCAACGGCCGTCAAGATTACCGCTTGTTTGACTCTCGCGTGATAGCTCCTCATGGCGAACCTCCGGGTGTTTCGTTGGTGGCGACCTCGCCCATTATAACTGGGCACAGGGCGCTCTGCCTGAAAGCAAAGCGCCCTGTGCGAAGAGACAGCCCGAGCCGCTCAGAAAAGGAAGCGGAAGCCGAGCTGAACAGTTAACGGGCGTCCTACGGGCGGGCCGAAGCCCGGGCCGTAGAGCGAGAAGGGCTGCGAGAAGGTGCCGGGACTCGTGGCCGCGCTCTGGCCGAAGCGATTAGCGAAGGACAGGTTTTCTGTGTTGAACAGGTTGTAGAAGTCCGCGTAACCGCTGAGCGTGTACCTTTCGCCGAAGCGGAAGTTTTTCGTGACGCGCAAGTCAGTGTTGAAAAAGCGGCCGCTGCGCTCCTCGATAGTCCCGTCGCTTCCGACGATGAACCCCGTGGTCTGGCTGTTCACCTCAGTCTGCGCGCAGCCTCTCGGGTTGAGCGCGCGCACGCGGTCCGACACGGAGGGCAATCCGGCGCCGGTCTGAATCACCGATTGCAGGACGGCCAAAGGAGAGACACCCGCACAGAGGCGATCATTCTGGGCGAGGCCGTCGCCGTCTATGTCCACGCCGGTCGTCGGCGAGTAGGGGCGCGAGCTTGCCAGTTGCATGATCGGCGCGACCTGGAAATCCCACGGCAGGTTGAAGACGCCGCTCAAGACCAGACGATGACGCTCGTCAAATCTGGTGCGCCCGAACTCGCCATCCCGGAACTGATTCTCGGGCGTGGTGGCAATGCCGTTGCCCGTGTAAGAGGCCACGGGCTGCCCGCCCCACGAGCGAGAGCTTGCCAGCACGTAGGCGGCCGAGAAGAGCACTTTGCGTTTGCGTATCTTGAAGGTCGTCGTCCAGCTATCGAAGAGCGAGCGGTTGGTCGTGCCGATCATGTTGATCTGCTCGATGCGGTTGGCGGGAAACCCCGCCTGAACGAACGCCTGGTCGAGTACGCGGCTGTTCACCCCGCGCACGCACGCGGGCGAGGCCGGGTTCGAGCCGGGGTAGAGCGGGTTGCAAATCTGCTCGATGCGCGGGTTGATGACCTGCACGCGCGACTCGTGTATGCCGAGCGTGTGCACGTAATCGCTGGAGAGGGTGTAGTCCTCGCCCAGCTTGGTCTCGAACCCGAAGGAGAACTTCTGTATGTACGGCTCCGAGGCGTCCGGGTCCGTGATGCGCCCGAATCCTCCGACCGCCAGGTCGCTGATGTTAAATCCGGCCGGCGGCGAAGGCAGCGGATCGACGCCGAAGCGGAAGGTGGAGAGTTGCCCGACGCCGACGGCGCTGTTCGTCAGATTCAGGACCGTCTGGTAAATCTCCGGGTCGCTCTGCGCCTTGCCGAAGAGGGTCAGGTTCTGGAAGAGTTGGTCGTAGAAAATCCCGTAGCCGCCGCGTATGACGGTGCGCCCCGCGCCCGTCGGGTCCCACGCGAACCCGACGCGCGGCTGAAACTCCGTCCAACTCGGGGTCGAACGGCTCAACTTTTCGGGGTCTGACGTGAGTGCCTGGGCCAGCGGGTGGTTGAGCTGCTGTAGGATTAGGAACGTCCGGTTATTCGTCTGGTCCGGGAGGTTTCCTATGTTGGCGTCCCAGCGCAGGCCGAGGTTGAGAGTCAGACGCGGTGTGACCTTGTAGTCGTCCTGCACGTAGAAGGCCAACTGGTGCAGCTTCTGGTCGTGGCTCGCTTCGCCCGCGGCGAACTGTATGTTCTGCACGGCGCCCGGCGTGGCGAATCCCTGCGGGTAAAGCGTCGTGTTGGTGGTAATCACCGACGGGAGGTCGAAGAAGGTGACTGTGTATCCGCTGGAGCCGAAGAAGAAGAAGCCGCCCATCTCCGTGTAGATGTAGTTGGTGCCGAACTTCCAACTGTGATTGCCGGACAGCCACGAGAAGTCATCGCGGAACTGGTACTTGCGCTCTTCGGTCGCCTGCGGCACGTTGACGTTCGCGCCGATCTCTATGCCGCCGGGGAAAACGATGCGCGGGTTGGTCGTGACGCCGAGGATGGAGTTCTTGAAGTCCTGGAAGTGGAAGACGAATTGATTCAACTTCGTCGGGCTCAAGGTGTAGGAGTGGTTCACGACGAAGCTGTAAAGCTCGTTGTCGGTCGTGTTGCCGCCGGTCAAGTCTGTCGAGGCGGGATTGGCGACCTGATCGTTCGGCGAGCTGTTCTTCTGGTAAGCGAAGCGGTAGAACATCGTCTGACTGTCGGTGATGCGGTGGTCAATCTTGGCCGTCAGCAAGGTGTCGTCGTAGGGCGTGGGGATTTCCGAGACCGCGCTGTTGCCCGGGATGAGTCCGATTTCGCTCAGGGCGTTCGCGCTCACGGCCGTGTTCTGTCGTTCGCGGAAGCGTTCGAGTGCGAAGAAGAAGAAGAGATCGTCTCTCTTGATCGGCCCGCCGACCGAGCCGCCGATCTCCTGGCGGCTGAACGAAGGCTTCTCGAAGTTGGGGTTGGCGGCCAGCCTCTGCTTCTCAAAGAAGTCGAGCTTGCGCAGGGCCTCGTCGCGGAAGTTAGAGAAGAACGAGCCGTGGAACTCGTTGGTGCCCGATTTGGTGATGACGTTAACCACACCGCCGACGGCGCGACCACTCTCCGCCGTCCAGCGGTGCTGTAGCACTTGAAACTCCTGAATCGATTCGTAAGAGAAATTCTGTAACAGGCTGCCGACGACGTTGTCTTTGTTGTCGCCGCCGTCAACGTTAACGTCAACCTGCCGGCCGTCGCCGCCGTTAAAGGCGACGTTCCCGACGCGCGTCTTGGTCGGGTCGAAATTCCCGACGGGGCGCGCTTCCGGCATGATCACGGAGAGCGCCGCGAAGGTGCGATTCAGGAGCGGCAAGTTCTGGACTTCGATTGGGGTCACCACGCCGCCGAGTTCTGACTTGGTGGTTTCGATCTGCGCCGCGTCAGCCGTAATCTCGACCGTCTCGGTTATCTGCCCCGGCTTGAGGTCGAAGTTAACCGTCTGCTTCACCCCGACGTTCACCTGGTAGTCTCTGAGCAGCGCCTTGCTGAAGGTCGCGGCCTCCACCGAAACGTCGTAGTTTCCGGGCGGCAACTGGGTGATGGTGAAGTCTCCATCCTCGTTCGTCGTCGCCGTACGGCTCTGCGTCGTACCTTTGTTGACTGCCGTGACGGTAGCGCCGGGCACGACGTTACCTGCCGCATCAACCACGCGGCCCGTGATTTCGCCGGTCGTCTGTTGAGCGGACGCGACAGACGCTAGTAAAAAAGTCAGGCAGAAGAGCGCGGATAGAATGCGTGAGAGAGGTTTCGAGTTGCAGGTCATCTTGGGCACCTCCTAAAAGAGTGGTTTACCGGGGTAAGGACAACCTGGGCTTGTTCTAATTCAGCTCAAATCAAGGCAACTGATATTCCCTGAGCGCCGGAGCGGCGAAAACTGAAAATTGTCTAAGAAATCTCGATAAAAATCCCGGAGGCCGGGCTTCCCGAAATGCAAAACCTTAGATTTGTTGGAATTTTTGAATGACTCCTGCCGGGCACCTCCGGGTCGAAGCCGGTAGATTGCAGGCGAGGGGTGATTGCTTGCGGCACAATCATGATAAAATCTCGCGGCGTCAGATGATTAAACTTCGCCCTCTCCCTGGGCGGGATTCTCCGCGAGACACCGCCTGACCTCGCTGACGAAACTCGTGATGAACAATAAGCATGCAGACTGAGAGCGCTCGTGTGAGGCCCGAAGTCAGTGATAGTAAGTCCGGCACAAACCGACGAGTTGCTGCACCCGTTTCTCCTGGCGTGCGACGAAGGCGGCGAGGAGGCGGCCCTGGCGGCGCTCTTCGCAGAGCACGTCGCGCCGCTCGCCCGCCGCATACTCGGCCACAAGCTGCAATTCTATGCGCGGCGGGGCGGGCGCGGGTTCGATTACCCGGAAGTCGAAGATGTCTATCAGGACGTATACACGCGCCTGCTGCGGCGGCTGCGCGCGCTCAAGGCCGACCCGGCCTCCAAGCCCATCAATAACCTGCGCAGCTACGTCGCCGCCCTGACGCGCACGACCTGCGACGAATACCTCAGGCACAAATACCCGCAGCGCCGTTACCTGAAGGACAAGCTGCGTTACCAACTGGCTACGCGGGACGAGTTCGCGCTGTGGGAGGCCGCCGACGGCGTCTGGCTCGCGGGGCTCGCCGACTGGGCGGGGCGGGCGGCTATCGAATCGCCCGACCGCGATGCGCTCGCCGCCAGGCTCGGCGCGCTCGACGCCCACGCGCAGAGCACGCAGGAACTGCTGCGGGCCATCTTTCACGCCGCCGCGCAGCCGCTCGAACTCGAATACCTGACCGCGCTCGTCGCGTCTCTCTGGGGCATCGAAGACCGCCCGCACGAGTCACTCGACGCGAGCGGCGGCGCGCTCGCCGAGCAGTTGGCCTACCCGCAGGCGGACGCGGCGGCGGTCCTGGAATCGCGCGAACTGCTGGACAGGTTGTGGGCAGAGATTTGCCAGTTGCCGCGGCGTCAGCGCGTCGCGCTCCTGTGCAACCTGAGGAACCAGCACGGCGTTAATGTGATTACGCTGCTGCCGGCGACCGGCGTCGTCGGCGTCGAGCAGATTGCGTCGGCACTCGAAATCCCTTTGCCGGAGTTCGAGCAGTTGTGGGCGGCGCTGCCGCTCGACGACCTGCGGTTGGCACAATATCTCGGCGCGACCCGCCAGCAGGTCATCAACCTGCGGCGCAGCGCCCGCGACCGGCTCGCGCGGAGGCTCAAAGATTGGTCGCCTAAAACGCGCTGACGCGAATATTTCGCGGAACTCAGCGTCTGGTAGTAGGTGTGTCCCCAGGGCGCGCGCGTCCCACGCGTCTCAGTCATGTACCAGCACCCGACCGAACAGCAGTTGATGGAATACAAGCGGCGCAACCTCGCGCCCGACGCATTCCTCGTCGTCCACGGGCACGTCTCCGAGTGCGCGCGTTGCGCCGCGCGCTGCTACGAGCCGAGCCAGGCGCGCGCGGACCAAGAGGCGCTGCTGGACGCACTCACGCCCGACGACGACGAGCCGCCTTACCACCTGACCGCCGAGACGGCGTCGGGTTACGTGGCTGACGGACTCGACGAGATAGACCGCGAGGCGGCCGCGACACACCTCGAAGTCTGCGCCGAATGCGCCGCGGAGGTCGCGCGCCTGCGCTCCGCGCGAGAAGTGCCCGCCCCTGCCCGCGCAGGCAATAGGTGGCGACTCTGGCCCCTCCGCCCGGTGCAACTTGCCGCCGCCGCCCTGGCGCTGGCCGTCCTGCTCGGCGCGGCCTGGTTGTTCTTCAGGTCTAGAAACGCGCAAGCGCCCGAACGTGCGGGACAAGACACCCAGCCCGCGCAAGCGAGCGAAGCCCCGCCGCCCGACAAAGACGCGCCGCCCGCGCCGCCGCCGCAGCCCGAGCCGACGCCAGCGCCGACCGCGCGGACCGTCGTGGCCTTGAACGACTCCGGGCGGCAGGTCACGTTGGACGCGCAGGGCAATCTGGCGGGACTTGAGCGACTGCCGGAGGAACTGCGCGCGCAGATCAGTTCGGCCCTCGTCACGCAGCGGCTGGCGCGCGCGCCGGCCCTGGACGACCTGAGCGATGAGGCCGGCGTGCTGCGCGGGGGCGTACAAAGCGGCCTGCCGTTTGGCCTGCTCGCGCCGCTCGGCGTCGTGGTCGAATCCGACAGCCCGACGTTCCGCTGGCAACCGCTCGCCGGGGCCGACAGGTATAGCGTGACCGTGACGGACGACAAGCTCAACGAAGTGGCGGCGAGCGGCCCCGTGACAGCGACCTCGTGGCGCGCGCCGCGTCCGCTCGCGCGAGGCGTGACGTACTCGTGGCAGGTGACGGCTCACAAAAAGGACGGGCAGGCAGTCACGTCGCCCGTGCTGCCCGCGCCGCCGGCGAAGTTTCAGGTGCTGGCACAGAAGCGGCTCCGGGAGTTGCGGGACGCGCGCGGCCTCTACCCCGATTCACACCTCGCGCTCGGCGTGCTGTACGCGCAGGCCGGGTTGTTGGACGAGGCGGCGCGCGAGTTCGAGGCGCTCGCGCGGGCCAACCCGCGGGCGGACGTCGTGCGCAAGCTCCTCGGCGAGGTGCGCGCCCTCAGCGCCCGTCGCCGACAAGGATGAAGCCGGCCCAGTAGGCCGGGTGGTTGTACCGGCCGCGGAGCAGTTTAAGGGCCGCCCGCCTGAGCGCCTCGGCCTTAGTGCGGGCGCGCCTCGGCCCGACCAGGTTGGCGTGAAACTCGACCATCAAGTCCGTGCTCCGCTCCGAGTCGACTTCCCACTGGCTGACGACGGCCGCGGGAGAGCCCGCGACGAACAGCGCCCACGAGATGCCTATCACACCCTCGCCGGGGGCGACACGCCCGCGCGCCGTCTGACACGCCGAGAGCACTATGAGTTCGGCCGACAGATCAAGCTTCATCACCTCCCAGGCTTCCAGCAACCCGTCTTCGCCGCTGCCGTCCGGCTCGCTCGCCAGCAGTATGCGCGAGTACATCGGATTGCGGTCGTCGAGAATTGCGTGCGTGGCGAAGTGCAGGACGCGGTACCTGCCGGCCTCGGCCTTGACGGCGGCCTCGCGCGCCTGCGCGCCGACGAGGACGCGGCTGCGTTCGCGCCCGTAGAGTCGGCCGAGCGCGTTGACCTCGCGCTCCGCGGACGGGAGTTGATTGAGCGGCTCGTCGCGCGTCGCTCCCGCCTTGGCGAGCGTCGCGCCGCTCAGCACAGGGTTGCCGAGCGCGAGCAGGTTCGCGCCGCCGCCGCGCGTGCCGCCCGCGGCGACGAAACGCGGCGTCGCCGTGCCTCCCGCGTCGCGCCGCCTGTTCATCTCGCGCAGCACGCTCAGCGAGGGCGCGTAGAAGATCGCGTACTGCTCAAGCAGGTAGCCGCCCGCGCCCGCGTGCAGTGCCTGAAACGGCAACTCCCACAGCGCGCCGTCCGGCACGACGCACAGCTTGCGCACGCCCTGCAACTGCCGCTCGGCCGGTTTGACGAGCAACTCATATAGTCGCGCGGCCGGCTGCTTCACGCTCAGGTCGCGCTCCGCCACGCGGCGGCGGAACGAGCTTGCCAGGTCCGCCAACTCCGCGCCCCTTACGTCCAGCGTGTAGACCTGCAACCGCGGCCCGCCCGCGCCGCGCGTGGCGACGAACAGGTAGACCTCGTCGTCCGTCAAGACGTATTCGGCGAGCGCGGTCTCGGGGTCGGGCACGAGCGACGCCAACTCGGCGAGCGTGAGCGGCGGCGATTGCCCGCGCTGCGCCCGCAGCCGCGGGTGGGCCGCGTAGAGGTTGGTCTGGAATGATTCGTAGGCCCGCCGCGCTTGCTGCAACTGCGAGTCGAGTTGAGCGACGAGCGCGGCATCGGCCGCGGGCTGCTGGCGCAGGCGGGCGAGTTGGGTGTTGAGCGCGACCATCGCGGCGATGAGGGCGCGCTCTTCTTTGACCTCGCCCGCCGTCATCGACTTCGTCACGTTCTCGCGCCCGCCGTGAAGCACGTCGAGCAGCACGCGGCCCTTGGCGCGTTCGGCGTAAGAGAGGGCCTCGGCCGTCTCGCCCTGGCGGACGAGGAGCCCGACCAGAGCGTAGTAAGGCTCGACCAGGTGCTCGAAGGAGCGCTCCTGGTCCTCCTCGTTGCCCGCCACACGCACGCGCAACTCCTCGGCCGCGGCCACGGCGTCGAGCAGCGCCTGTCGGGCCTGCGCGGGCTGCCGCAGCGCCTCGTAAGCGCGACCGGCGGTGGTGCGCGCGTTCATGTAGATTTCCGGCTGCCCGATGGCCTGCGCGGCCGACGCGGCGCGGCCCGCGTAGTCGGCCGCCTCGGCGGGCTTGCCCAACTCCAGGTAAGCGTCCGCGATGTCCGCCCACGTCGCGGCGACGCTCGCCTTTTCGCCGAGCGCCTCGCGGATGGCGAGACTCTTCTGCCAGTAGTCGAGCGCGGTCGCGTAGTCGCCCCGGTCGAAATTGGTCTGCCCGACATTACTCAGCGAGTGCGCGAGGCCGCTGCGGTCGCCCAGCTCTTCGTACAGTTTGAGCGCCTGTTGATGGTAGTCGAGCGCCCGCGGGTACTCGCGCTGCGCGGAGTAGAGCAGGCCGAGGGTGTTGAGCGAGTCGGCGATGCTCGGCTTGTCGTTCATCTCCTGCCTGAGGGCGAGGCCGCGCTGCAAGTAGTCGAGCGCGACGGCGTAGTTGCCCTGCGCCTTGTGTATGAGGCCGATGTTGGTGAGCGTGCTGGCGACGCCCTGCTTGCGCCTGACCTCTTCGTGCAGCCGCAGGGCGCGCTGGTAGGCTTCGAGAGCACGCCCGTAATCGCCGCGCGCTTTGTGTAGGCTGCCGACGTTGGCGAGCGTCGTGCCGAGGGCTTCCTTGTCGCCCGTCGCCTCGTCCAGCGCGAGGCCCTGTTGAAAGTAGTCGAGCGCCTGGTCGTAGTCGCCGAGCTGACGCGCGAGGATGCCGAGGCTGACGAGGGCCGCGCTCATCCTGCGCTTGTCGTCGAGCCCGCGCGCGAGCTGCAAGCTACGCTCGTAGGAGGCGCGCACCTGCGCGTAATCGCTCAACAGCACGTAAGTGTTGCCGAGGTCAATGAGCACGTCGGCGGCGCTCGCCTTGTCGCCCACCTGCTCCGCGACGGCGAGGCTCTCGCGGTAGTCGGCGACGGCCTCTGTGAGTTTGCCCTGCGACTTGTGCACCAGCCCGATGTTGCTGAGCACGTGGAGCACGTAGTCCATGTCGCCGCGCTGCTTGGCGACTTCGATGCCGCGCCGCAGGTAGACGAGCACCTGGTCGTGGTCGCCTTTCATGAAGTAGGTGGCGGCAATCGCGTTGAGCGCCGCGGCGGCCGCCTCAAGGTCTTTCTCCTCTTCGGCCAGACTCAGGCTCTTGTTGAAAGCTTCGATGGCCCGCGGCGCGTCGCCGCGCACGCGGTGAATGTTGCCGACGTTGCGCCACGACTCGATGAGGCCGGGGCGGTCGTTCAAGCGCTCGGCGATCTCGCGCGCGAGTTCGAAGACGGGCAGCAACTCCCCCATCGTTTTGGGCGTGACCTTCGGCCGCGCCTGCTTGTTCAACTCGCGGACCAATTTGGGATTCACACTTTGCGCGCGGGCGGCCAACAGTGCCTTGCGCTCGTCCCCCGTCTTGGCCGCAATCAGGGCGGACGCCAGTTCTGCTTCGACATCCTGCGAGGCAGGCCGGACGCCGTCAGGCTCTTGCGCACGCGCCGCGCGCGTCCACGCGGCGGCGAGACATAACACACAGCAGAGTAAGCTAAAGGCTACGCGGTGAGCGGTGGCTTGACGCATGGGTGAAGTCCTCCTCATGAGTTGCGGCGCGGCGTAGAGACGAACGGGCCCGACAGCCTGTCATAACCGGGCTGCGCCTTTCCTAACTGGCGTGACAAGAGATAACGCGGGGCCGTCGCCCGCGCCGGGAGAGCAGCAAAGTTTCCGGCCTGAATCTGCGGCGCGCGATTCAGTTCGGGAGGGGTTAAGTCGCTTCGATTCAAATACCCGCCTGCGCTGTTGCCTTAAATGTGTAGCGCGGTGCGATTAAAGTACTCTTACAATAAAAATTGGTAAAGGTACAAATATAATCTGAAAATTTACGTCTAGTTATGGTGAGAAAGCAGCAAAGAGGAGCGGCGGGTTTGTCGGCCGGTGCCGGGCACCTGCTTTCCGATCTCACTGACAGTGCGCCTCGGCGTAAGCTGCGGCTCACCTAAGACCAGCGGCGACGATGATGAGGGGACGCCGCGCGTTAGTTTCCGCTTCGTAGTGCAAGCATAACAAAGTCACTCAGAGCGCCGGCGTTAAGCGGCGTCGGAGTGTCAGGCAACAACACGCCTCGGCGGCGGCAGCGGGCTGCGGTCAAGGGGTTCGTGTCTCCCGACGGACCGCCGGCCCCAGGGACGCGTGTGCGCGCGGAGGCCCGAAGGCAAAAACAAGGAGCTATCAAGTTATGAAAACGAAATCGCGATCCACCATGCGCTGCTTCGTGGCGCTCCTGAGCTGTGTGGCGCTCGTCGCCTTTCTGCTGCCGATCAAAGCCTCTATGCAGCAGCCGCAGTCGCCGCGCTCTTACGACGAGTTCATCATCCGCGCCTACCAGGGCGCACTCGGCCGCACTCCCACCTGCCAGGAACGCCAAGCCGAGTTCAACAGGTTAGTCAACGCAGCCGCCAACGGCACGCTGCTCGCGGAGGCGCGGCGCTTCGTCGCCACGCTCTTCATGACGCAGTCGTCCTACGACGACCCGACGCTCTTCAATTACCTGCAAACGCCCGCGTACCAGGCTCGCAACCCGCAGGACATGAACGACACGGCACACTTGCAGGCGTTCGTCACGGACCTCTACAACGCGTTCCTGCAACGCCCGCCGGACCAGGACGGCCTGAACTTCTGGGTCTCCAACGCGCAGCAGGAGGGGCGCAAGAAAGTGATCCGCGCCTTCGAGCTGTCCATCGAGTTCGCGGATCTGGTCAGCCAGCTCTTCCAGGGCGATGCGCCGTTCTGCTGCATCCGCAGGACGTGCCCGCGCTACACGTACTTCGACTTCGAGACGTGCAGTTGCCAGCCGCTGTAACTATTGACCTCGGCGCGGCCGCGCTGACAAGATTTACTCACCGCAGGGGGTGGGTTTAAGAAGACCCGGAAGTCGGGCCTCGGGCGCGAATCAAGTCTAGGGGGCGCGCCCGAGGCCCGACTTCCGGGTCTTTCTTATTCGGGTTAAGAGGCCGAGCCGTCGGTCTTGACGCTCACGAGCGGGTCGCACGTCCCAAGTCCGGCGCGGCTCACTCCGCGGGGGACGATTTTTCCGACGTTGTAATGAATGGCGGCCGTCTAGTCCCTTCCACGCAGGCGGTATTCAGCCCCTGAACTGACCCTTTTGAGATGAACTCCGTGGTTATACTGCTGATACAGTCGCTGAAGTAGCCGTGTCCGCCGTAGGGAATCGTCACCTGGCGACTGTTCGGGAGGTGACGTGCGACCTCAGCTCCGAGCCAGTGTGGAGAGGCGGGGTCCACTTCGCCGGAGAGGAGCAGCACCGGGGCGCTCGATTCGACCGCGTTCGTGAAATCGGTGGGCACGGCCGCCCGCGTCCACTCACGGCACGCGCCCTGATGTACCCTCACGCGGTAGTCCCCGAGGAAAGTGCCTGTGGTCTCTCTTCTGACATCCTCTTCGGTGATGAATGGGACATTCTCAGAACAGGTCACGGAGAAATACATGCCCAGTGAAAGTGACTGGTAGATGCCGCGCGCCTGTGGAAGGGCGGCCATGACGAAAGGCTTAAAGTCACCGAGGTATGCCTGGTGAATGAGGAGTGGGACGCGGCTCGCCAGTTCGGGGGCGTAGAGCATCATGCGCAGTCGCTCCGCGAAGACTCCGCGCCCCAGTCTGACACTTTGTGCTTTCCCGGTGAACGGGTTGGTCAACTCGACGACCGCCGGCCCCTTAGTCAGGCGATCAAGTACGGAGACGAGCTCCTCGCGCAGATTGGGAAATGCCGCGCGGCAGGCGCTGTCTGCCGCACAGTCATTCAGTAGATGATCAATCGCGTACTGCGCGCCCTTGGCAAACGGGAGCGGCAGCTTAAGGCTCGTCGGCGCGACCCCTGCTAAAATGACGGAGCGGACGTGTCCCCCGTAGCGGCGCAAGTAAGCCAGCGCCACGGTCGTCCCGTAGGAGCCGCCGTAGAGATTAATCCTCTTATAACCTAAGGCGCGGCGGACATCGTCCAGGTCTTCTATGGCAACGCTCGTCGTATACTGCTTCAGGTCGGCCGCCTTCTCCAGCCGCTCGCGGCAAGCACGCACCTCCCCGGCAGGGAACATGTCCTCGAAGTAGCCCCGCAGGTCCTGGCCGTCGGCGTAGAGGTTACAGGTTAAGGGGTTCGACGCCCCGGTCCCCCTCTGGTCCAGGAAGATGATGTCCCTTTCCTGCCTGATGCTCGTTAAAGGCCCCTCCCCGATCAGGGAGGCGAGGCTTGCGGCACCTTGTCCGGGGCCGCCCGCGAAAAAGAAGACGGGGTCTGGAGCAGGCTTCGCGGCGAGGGCGGGCAGCACTACCACCTTGAGCGCAATCTTGCGCCCCCGTTTAGAAGCACGATCTTCAAAGACCTCGTACCTGCCGCACCACGCCCTGAACTTAAGCTCCGGCATCTGGCAACGGCCCAGAAAGGGTCGCGGAGGCGTCTCGCCTTGCGCCGTCACTTGCGCCGACTTCGCCCGAGCCCCAGACGCGCAGCCGATGGAAAGCAGGAAAAAGGTGACAAGGATTCTGAGCCTCATGGCTACTCCTTTTTGCCCTCAGCAATAATAATTTCAGAATAGTCAGAATAGAAAGAAAGCGTAGACGAATACTCACGGCCCGCGACCCGACGCACAAATCTTACCCGCAATCGGTATTCAATCTATACCGCGTAAGGCCGACTTCTCTAGCCGCCCCGGTTAAGTTTCGCAACATCAGGGGCGATTACGTGCTACACGCGACGCTCTCGATTACCTTGACACGGCCGGGGCCGCGGTTCAAACCCGCTGGCCCTGTTCCGCCGCGGCGCGGGAACTTATCTCTTGCGCGCGCTGTCTCATGAGTGTACTATCGGCCCGCGTCTGTAGAGCGTAGACCGACAAGGGGTGCTTGATGCTTGTTGAGTGCGTGCCTCGCCCGGAATTGAGAGAGCCTGTCCTGGGCCTTATCCGCAGGGTCTCGGCCGAGCACGGGGGAGGCAAGTTCGCGATTCCGATGGCCGAGATGTTCGAAGCCTTCGGGTTGACACTGGAAAAGCCCGAGTGGAAGAAACTGCGCGGGCGCGGGCAGGTCCGGTTCACCCCGCGCGGCCCGTCCGCCGGCGAGTTCTTCAACGAGGGCGGCGAGCAGCAACTCGCGACGGGCGAGGGCCTGACGCTGGTCGTGCCCGCGCGGCTCGCAGGGGCCTACGTCACCACCCAGACCTCCCTGACGCTGAAGTTCGAGGAGGGCTCGGCCCTGCGCGGCTGCAAGCGCGTCTTCGTCCTGATCTGCCAGGACATCATCAAGATTGACGCCGACGAACACAAGCTGTACATAGACTTGCCGGGCGAAAAGTACGACCTCTGCTTCGTCTTCTGACCGAAGCCCCCGACCGAGCCCGGCGCGAGAAAATTTTCCGAAGCCTCGCCCGACCGCATGACACCCGAGTGGGAGCCGCATGACACCAGCACGCACCAGGACCACGTCATCGCTCACGTCCTCGGCGCGACCGTCCTCGGCTACTTCGAGCACGACCAGGCCGCGCACCTCGTGCTGGACATAGGTTTCATCTGGACGATCTTTGCCGACGGCGAGATGGGGCTCGTCCCGCAGACGATGGCGATTAACGAGCTGGACCTCGGCAGTGACGCCAAAGATGAGTTGCGGGCCGACGTGCAGGCGCTCGAAGACGGGCCGGACCCCGCGCGTCTCAGGCGCGTCACGCCCGCCCCGGACCAGTGCCTGGTGACGGAAGTCGGCTTCGACGCGAGCGGCGACCGACGCCGCCTGACGGTCACGGGCGAAGGGTCGAGCGTTGTTATCGTCACCTCGCTTCTGACGGGCGACATTCACGTCACTTCCGTACAGAACGAAAGCGGCCTCGCATGACATAATCGCTTTCGTCCTTGAGCCATTGCTGAGAACACGAACAGGAGGGAACAGGGGATGCTTCGTCAGAAGCACGCTGATTTGTCTTTCACGGGGGCGCACGCCTTCACGCCCGCGCCGCGCCGGTGGGCAGAACTTTCCCGGGGCGGCGGCGGAGTTTTTGGCCCATACGCGAGTTCGTCGGAAGAAGGAGCGGGTGGGCCTGAGGACGACGCGGACGCGCCGCTCGACGACGCGGCCCGCGGCGAGCGCGAGTACGTGCGGAGGCGTTTGCGCGAAGAGTTGCAGCGCGAGCCGACGGAAGGTGAGTTGGACGAATGGCTGCGCCAGCACACCGAAGGTTATTAGACAGGCACCGGCCAGCACGGGTTCGCGCTCGGGAAATCTCAACCACTTAAGCAACCGCAGGAGGGTTGATATGGGTAAGAGAGAAGCGGCTGATTACCGTGCCAGAATCGCGGACGATTCCGGCGTCGTGCGCGGCAAGATTCCTTCCCCGCTCGTGCGGGAGATGGGCGCACGTCCGGGCGACTACATGATTTTCAGCCTCGACAGTTCGGGGAAGTGCTCGGTCAGAGTTTCGCGCTCGAAAGGGAAGGCGAAACAGGAAGAGCGTCCGCCGAGGAGAAGGGGCAGCAGGTAAGCTCGACTCAAGCACCCTCGCCTCACGCCAGCGGAAAAGTTGCGCCGCGCGGACTTCAATCGAAGCCCGCCGCGCCTTAACCTAAAGTGCGCCCTGTCGGCCGGCCCCGGCGTCCACTCGGCGGCGGGCCGCAGACTGCGTAAATGAGAGGCGCGCCGGGATCACTCGTTGACCGCGGCGCGCCTCATCTTCCTGCTCGCGAATTCGTCCCGTCACCCGGCGGAAACGATGACCTGGTTGTCCACGGAGCGCACGCCCTTGACGCCCTTGACCATGCGCTCGACCTGGTTCTTCTGGGCCTGCGACTCCACCGTCCCGATGATCGTGACTTTGCCGTCGAGCACTGTGGTTGTCACCCCGAGTGTCGAGAGCGTCGCGTCTTCCGCCATCCTCTTGTCTATCGCGGATTGAATCGCGGTGTCGTCCGTGCCGCTCGACGCGGAGGTCGTCGCGGGAGGCGCTGCCGCCGGCGCGGGCACTTGTTCGATGATGACCGGTGGCTGTGTCGTCGTCGTGGCGGGCTGCTGGATGATGATGGGCGTCTGCGGCTGTGGCGCGGGCGCTTGTTCGATGATGACAGGCTGCTGCGCGGGCGCTGGTGCCGACGCGCTCTGCCTGCTGGTACTGACTTCCGTCACCGTGTCCTGCTGCTGCCTGTTCAGGATGAACAGGAAGAGCAGCGTGACCAGGGCCACGGACCCTATCACGAGTGCCGCGACCACGCCGCCCGAGAGTCCGCGCCGCACGGGCTCGCGCGCCGCCACCGTCCGCACCACCTCACGCCGCGCCGCCGGCGTCTCAATCACCACACGGCTTCTCTGATGCCGTTCCTCGTCGTAGGCCATATCTCAATCTCCTGATGCTAAAAAATAATCGTCACCCAATCTCGCCCTGCACTTTCAGCAAATAGTATTCCGCGCCCGGCCGGAAAGGCCAGACAAAAAGCGGCCAGTGAAAAAGCTGGGGTTTTAGAGATTTGGCCCATTCCGCGCCGGCGGCGACCGCATCATCTTGACCTCCGAGCGTATGCAATGAAAACAGGAGTCACGAGAAAAGGAAAGCGTTTGAGCTTTCCCTCCTGAGTCCTGTATTCTGGCTCAAACTTTTATTCTGAGTTCTGACTTCTGACTCCTGTATGAAGACTACGATTATTCACCATCCGATTTATAAAGAGCACGAGACGGGCGAGCACCACCCGGAGAGGCCGGAGCGTTACACGACGATCATGGACGCCCTGCGCGCGGACGAGGGGTTGTGGCCGGAGTTGTTGGAGCTGGAAGCGCCGGCGGCCTCGCGCGGCACGGTCCAGGCTTGCCACACGCCGCAGCACTACAAGGCTGTCGAGCGCGTCGTGAGCGAAGGGACGGGCTACCTCGACTCGGACACGGTCGTCTCGATGCGCTCGATGGAGGCGGCGCTCAACGCGGCAGGGGGCGTCTGCCGCGCCGTGGACGCGCTGATGCGCGGCGAGGCCGACAACGCTTTTCTCCCGGTGCGCCCGCCCGGACATCACGCCACGCCCGAGCGCGCGATGGGCTTCTGCCTCTTCAACAACGTCGCCGTCGGCGCGCGCTACGCGCAGACGCAGTACCCGGAGGTAGAGCGCGTCGCGGTCGTAGACTGGGACGTGCACCACGGCAACGGGACGCAGGGAATTTTTTACGACGACCCGACGGTCTTCTTCTTCTCCATGCACCAGTATCCGTGGTATCCGGGCACGGGCGCGCGCGGCGAGACGGGGCTGGGGCGGGGGCGCGGCTACACGCTGAACGTGCCTGTGCGCGCAGCGACGCGCGCCGCGGACCAGCGCCACGCGTTCGACGCCGCGCTCGAAGAGATTGGCACAAAGTTCAAGCCCGACCTCGTCTTCATCTCCGCCGGCTTCGACGCGCACAAGGCCGACCCCCTGGGCCAACTTCTCCTGACCGACGAAGACTTCGTGGAGATGACGCGCGCGGTCAAGCAGTGGGCCGCGGGCGTCTGCAACAACCGCGTCGTCTCCTGCCTCGAAGGCGGCTACAACCTGGACACGCTGGGCCGGACCGTGCGCGCACACGTCCGCGAGTTGACGAAAGATTAGCGAAGGCGCGGCGTGAAATCTCAAGCCCGCGCCGCTCTCGGCCGAGAGCGGCGCGGGCTTGAGTTGCCTGCGACTGCTGTTTTGAAAAGCCCTTTACCGGGAAGCGGGCGGCTCGGCCTTTATACGGCCGTTCAGTTGGCAGGCGGCTGGTGCTGCGTCCGCTGCTCGACCGGCGTGTTCTGGAAGGCGACGATCTTCCAGCCCTCTTTGCCCTTCTGCATGACGAGCGTGATGACGACCTCCTGGCGCTTCTCCTCCATCTTACCCTTCGGGTGCGAGAAGCCGCTGACGTGCGCCACGGCTATCTCCGGCATGAGGAAACGAATCTTCGCGACGCTCAATTTCAGATCGACCTCTTTATAAACTCCGTCGAAGAGTCCCTGATGCGCCTGCGCGTTGGCCTCGCGCGACATCTTCGGGAGAAACATCCCGTTGACGACGACGTAGTCGTGCTCCTGCGCGAAGGGCGAGGCGAAGATCGCGCCCTTCTTCTGGTTCCAGCCGTCCTGCATCGTCTGCACCGCCTGACGAATCACGGCCTCGTCCGCCTCCTGCGCCAGAGCCTCGCGCCCCGCGAACGCGCACAGCAGCAGCGTCGCCGCGAAAAAGAGTCTAACCGCCTTCAGGTTCATTCGAGTTTTCTCCTCCTTTGAGAGTGATTCGGTTATCACTCGGGCATAAAGTTATAGAAGATGTTGCCGGTGATTTCGGAAGACGCTTCACGAAACTTCGACTCGTAGGCGGCCCGCAGCGCCGCGTTTTGCAGGATCGGGTGCCCGCACCGCGCGCTGGCCGCGATCACGTTCCCGGCCTCATCGATTTTGACCGCGACGATGACTGTGCCCGACACCTTCGCCCTCTTGACCTCCCCGGCGTCGTTGGTTGTTTTGCCAGGCCACACGCTTGTTTTGAAGCTCGGCCCTACGCAATCGATGTAGGATTTCCCCCAGACTCCACGCCCTGCCTTCTGCGCGCGCCTCTCCGCCTCTGTGTAAGCCTGCCTGTCTTGCGGGGCCTGGTATTTCTCGTGCTCGTTAAACTGCCACGCCATGCCGCTTTCGATCTGGGATATCGCAACGTCCGTGTCGTCCAAAAATAATTGGCCCACATGGAGCAACTGCCTGCCCGTGTTGAGCCGGAGCGGGACGGCCGCGAAGGTGACTGTCTTACCGGCCACCAGCTTCGTTAGACTTTTCCGCGACTCTTCGCCGAACCCCTGGATCGGTGCGTCAACTCCCACGAGGCGGGCCCGGAGTTGTTTGTCGTCGACCGAGAGGGTCAGGGTGTTCCCGTTCTCCACGGAAACGACCTTGCCACGGTATTTCGTCGCCGCCTCCTGCGCGCGGCAGGGCAGGCCGACGCCCAGCAGGAGAGTTAATAAAAGCGCCCTTCGAAAATTCTTCATGCGAATGCTGCCCGCCCCGGCACGGATGAGGTGCGTTGACTGCGCCGCGCAGTATAACACGCGGTCTTGCCGCGCCCGGTCCCGCGCGGTTCACTCCCCGCCGGCCGGGGCGCGATGCTTCGGGCGGCGCGGCGCGGCCCGTCTAAAGTTCCCGTAATTATTCCTGTACACCGCGCCGGGCCTGCGGTAAACTCCGAAGTGCTCGAAAAGGCTTCGGGGCGTGGGGTGTCGCCGCCCCGAACGCTTCTCGAACAAAAAGCTGTCTGCTCTTCCGCGCTCGATGACGTTCAGCTTCGCGGCAATTCAAAGACGAGCGCCAGGCCCTTCGACGTGAGCGGAGTGCCCAGACCATCCTCGCAAACGGCTTTCCGCAGGGAGATAAACATGCCAGACGTAGAGATCACCTGTGCCGAGTGCGGCTCGGCGTTCCCATTCACAGAGCGCGAGCAGGAGTATTACACGGAAAGAAATCTGAGCCAGCCGAAGCGCTGCAAGACTTGTCGCGACGCGCGCCGGGCCAGTTTCGGCGGCGGGGGCGGGGGCCGCGGGGCCGGCGGCGAGCGCCAGCGCTTCGAGATCACTTGCGACAACTGCGGCAAGACCGACTCGGTCCCCTTCAAGCCTTCTTCGGGGCGGCCCGTGCTCTGCGGGGAGTGCTTCTCGTCCAGCCGCGGGCAGTAGTTTTTGTAATAAAGGCGCGCGATTTGGCGCGAACAAATCCGGCGCCGCCGCCGTATAGGAAACTTGACCATTCAGTCTTCGGTGGATTCGAGTCGCCGTCACCCGCGAGGGCCGGCCGGCGATTCGGGTTAGCGGGGGATTGGAATGGGTTAACGAGTTTATGAGTTACGAGACTGTCCAACTTGAGATGCGCGACGACGGCGTGGCCGTCGTCACGCTCAACCGCCCGGCGGCGCTCAACGCGCTGACCGTGGAAATGGGCCAGGAGTTTCGCTCGGCCGTCAACGAGGCGCGCGAGCGGGGCGCGCGCGCCCTGGTGTTGACGGGGGCCGGGCGGGCCTTCTGCGCGGGCGGCGATTTGCGCGAGATGCGCCAGTTGGCGGAGAAGGAGGGGCGGGCCGAGGCTTTCTTCGACGAGCCGCTGCGCGTGATTCACGGCTGCGTCCGGCTCATACGCGAAACGCCTCTGCCCTTCATCGCGGCGGTCAACGGGATCGCGACCGGCGGCGGCTGTAACTTCGCCCTCGCCTGCGACATCGTCGTGGCCGCCGAGAGCGCGCAGTTCAACCAGGCATTCGTCAGGGTCGGGCTGACGCCCGACTGCGGCGGGACATTCATCCTCCCGCGACTGGTCGGTTGGAAACGCGCGGCGGAGCTGCTGATGACGGGCGACATGGTCGACGCGCGGCGCGCGGCCGAGATCGGGATGATTAACCGCGTCGTCGCGGACGCGGACCTGATGAAAGAGGCGCTCAACCTCGCGAGTCGTTTAGCCGCCGCGCCGACCGCCGCGCTGGCCCGCATCAAGAAGATGTTGGACGCGAGCGCGACAAACGATTACGACGCGCAACTGGAGCTGGAGCACGAGGCTCAACTCCAGTCGGGACAGACGAAAGATTTCAGAGAGGGCGTCGCAGCCTTCATCGAGAAGCGGCCGCCGAAGTTCACAGGCGGGTGACACGTTTCCCGAAAAGTTTCCAAAGGCTGCGAGCCGCTCGGACAAAATCCGGCGGCTCGAATTTTTTGAGGAGTGCAGGCGTCAGGAGAAAAGAGAAACGTTCGTGCTTTTCATCCTGACTTCTGACTCCTGGAGTTGGTTATGGCTTCACTAACCTACATGCAGTTGCTGCGGGGCAACCGCTCGTTCAGGTGGTTGTGGTCGGGCCAGGTCGTGTCGGAGCTGGGCAACTGGTTCAACTTCATCGCCGGGCTCGGGCTGATACGCTCGGTCTCGGCGGCCGCGCCCGAGGCGACCGCCATCATGCTCGTCGCCCTGCTCGCGCCGTTCGCCCTGTTCGCGCCGCTGGCGGGCGCGTTCGCCGACCGCTGGTCGCGGCGCACCGTGATGATCGCCGCGGACCTGGGCCGCGCGGTCATAGCGCTCGGCTACCTGCTGGTCAAAGGCCCGGAAGATTTGTGGATCGCTTACGTCTGCGCGGTCGTGGGCTCCTTGCTGTCCTGCTTCTTCGAGGCGGCCAAGAACGCGGCGATGCCGAACGTGACGAGCGCCGACGGCCTGCTCGCGGGCAACGCCCTGATGTTCTCGTCGCGCTTCCTGCTGATGTCGCTCGGCGCGGCGCTGGGCGGCTGGGCCTCGGCGCGCTTCGGCTACCAGACCGCCTTCGTCATCAACGCGGCGTCGTTCCTCGTCTCGGCTTACTCCGTCTGGAAGATACCGGCGGGGGCGATGAGGGAAGAGCCCGTTGACGAAGCGGGGAAGACTCGCGCCCGCGGTGAAGGCGCGGAGGCGGTGAAGCGCGCGAGCTACTGGGCGGACGTGCGCGAGGGCTGGAAGTACATCGCGCGTTACCCGCTGGTCGCGGCCATCATCGGCATCAACGTGCTGTGGGCCACGGGCGGCGGCGCGTGCAACCTGATTTACGACCGGCTGGGCGGCGTGGCCTTCGCGGGCCAGGGCGGACTCGAACCGGACGCCGCGGTGGCTGTGCTCTACGCGAGCGTGGGCGCGGGCGCCTTCGTCGGGATGTTCTTTGCGCGGCGCGTGGGTTATCACGTCGAGCTGCACGGGCTGACGGTGAGGTTCATCGGGTGGATGCTGTTCGCGCACGGCGTCATCTTCGCGCTCGCGGGGTTGATGCCAAAGCTGTGGATGACTGGCGCGCTGCTGTTCCTCTCGCGCTTCATCGTCGGGATGGAGTTCGCCGTGCAGGACACGCTCTTGCAGCGGCTCGTGCCGGACCAGTTACGCGGGCGCGTCATCACGACCGACCGCGCGTCGGAAATCCTCGTGATGACTGTCTCGACCGTCATCGCCGCCTGGTCGCTGCACCTGATCAACGTGCGCACGCTAGCCGTCATCTCGGGGCTGCTCTCGGCCACGCCCGGCCTCATCTGGCTCGCCCTCTTCGCCGCGGGCAAGCTGAGCATGCCGGCGAAGCCGGGGCCCAAGCCCGAGCGGCAGGAAGATGAAAAGGAAGCTCTGCTCGCTTCCGCCGGGTGAAACGGACCCGTTTCTGTCGTAAGATGCAGCGAGTCTTTTTGTAGGGGCAGGGCTTGTCCCTGTCCCTACTTTTTCATATGGCGAAGCAGATTGAAGGGAAGCAGCGTAGGCTCAGGCGCGCGTTCGCGGGCGCGCGGCTGTGGCTGCGCCGCGTGATGCCGCGCGTGGCCGTCGCGGCGGGGCTGCTGCTGGTCCTCTGGCTCCTCTTCGGCGAAACGTCTCTCTACAGGCAATCGGCCGCCGGCACGCCCTTACTCTACCTCACCCTGTCGGCCGTCCTGCTGACGTGCGTCTACTACGGCCTCAAGGCGCTCCGCTGGCTGAAGAGAAAACTCCTCTGGCGAGTGCGCCGCCGCCTGGTCATCACTTACCTCTTCATAGGGCTGACGCCGATCATACTGATGACGCTGCTCGGCCTGATCTCCGCCTTCGGCGGCTCGGGGCAGGGGATGGCGCGCATCATCACCGCGCAGGTCAACGCCACAGAGCGGCAGACCGTCTCGGCCGCGCGCGGCCTCGCCGAAGCCTTCAAATCTTTGCAGTCCGCGGCGGACGACCGCGCCGTTCAGAACTGGCTCGACGAGCGCACCTCGCTCCTGCACGCCTCTCTGCCGGGCGCGCGCGCGGCCCTGTGGCGCGGCGCGCCCGGCGAAGACGAAAACAGTCTCGGGCACAAAAGCCCCGCGCAGTTCTTCAGCGAGCCGGAGGACGAGCGCGCGCGCGGCGTGGGCAGTGATTCGACTCCGGCGGGCGCGCCTTTGCCGGACTGGCTGCGCGGGCGCGCGGAGTGGGGCGGGCTGGCCTTCGCGCCGGCCGCGAGCGCGGATGAAAACTTCGGCTCGCCTTCGATGCGCGCCGTCGTGCGCGGCACGGCGGCCGGCGGCCGCCCGTTCGCGCTGTCGCTGACAGTGCCCGTGAGCCGCGCGCTGATAGAGCATTACCGCGAGGCGACGGGCATCTACGTGCGGCCGTTCTTCGTCAGCACGCCGATGAACGAGAGCAACCGCATCGTGGTCAGGGCCAGCCCGAGGGACCGGCGCGCGCTCGAAGAGTTGGAGCGGCAGCGGCGCGCGGCCGATGACTACGAGACGCGGGTCGAGGAGATGTTCCGGCGCGACCAGTTCGGCGAGCAGCCCGCGGGCACCTTTTATCTCGTCGTCCTGCCCGCGACCGAGTGGAAGAGCGGCCAGACGAGCAACCACCTGAGTTTCCTTTTCGACTGGTCATGGGCGCTCGCGGGCAAGCAGTTCTGGGGCGGCAGCGAGCCGGGCGAGATGTGGCGGCAGGCGCTCAAGTACATCGCCATCGTCTTCCTCATCCTCGAACTCCTGGCCCTGACGGCCGCCGCCTGGATGACGCGCGCCGTGACTGGCACAGTTCACAGACTCTACCGCGCCGTCGAGTACATCAAGCGCGGCGACTTCTCGCACCGCGTGCGCGTGCGCTCGCACGACCAGTTGGGCGAGCTGGCGGCCGCCTTCAACGACATGTCCGCCAACATCGAGGCGCTTCTGAAGGAGCGCGTCGAGCGCGAGCGCCTGGAGCGCGAGATAGAGATCGCGCACGAGGTCCAGGCGCAGCTCTTCCCGCGCAGGACGCCGGAGCTTTCGACCGCGGAGATAGCCGGCGAGTGCCGCGCCGCGCTGGGCGTCGCGGGCGATTATTACGACTACATCGAGGTCGCGCCGGGTCTCGTCGCGCTCGCGCTCGGCGACGTGTCCGGCAAAGGCGTCTCGGCCTCGCTCGTGATGTCGAATCTTCAAGCTTCCTTGCGCGCGCAGACCACGATCACGGCCGAGCGTATGGAGATGGCCGAGCGGGCGCTGGTCGCCGCCGGGGCGTCGGCCGAGGCGGGCGGCGGCGATCACGGCCAGGCGCTCGCGCGGGAAGTGCGCGCCGCGGAGATTGACGGCGCGGTCGCTCGCAAGATGACCAACATCAACCGGCAACTGTGCCAGAGCACGGAGTCCAACCGCTTCGCCACGCTCTTCCTGGCCCTCTACGAAGACCGCACGCGGCGGCTGCGCTACACCAACGCGGGGCACAACGCGCCGCTGCTCATACGCGTGGACGGGTCGGTCGAGCGGCTGACGGCGGGCGGGATGATGGCCGGGGCGTTCGAGTGGGCGACGTACGAGGAGGAGTCCGCGGCGCTCGACCCCGGCGACGTGCTGCTCATCTTCTCGGACGGCATCAGCGAGGCCGAGAACGAAGCCGGCGAGGAGTACGGCGAAGAGAGGCTCTCGCGCTTCGCCGTCGCCAACCGCGAATTAACGCCGGACGAGCTGCGCCACGCCGTCTTCGCGGAGGTAGACGCCTGGTCCGGCAAGAAAGAGCGGGGCGACGACCAGACGCTCGTGATTGTCAAAGGCAAAAGGCAGTGATAAGGCAAAAGGGATGCAAGAGTCCTGACCCCGAAGGGGCCACAGATGATAGCCGGGGGCAAGCGAGCTAAAGCGAAGCGCCGCCCCGGTAGTACGTGAGAAAACATTCCGACCCCGGAGGGGTCGCACCTCCGACGTTGAGGCGCGACCCCTCCGGGGTCTTTTGCCTTGTGACTTACTTTTACGCCGTGATAATCGTCGCGCGCAGGCCCGTCAGTTCCGAAAAATCTTTCGAGTAAACGGTCTCGACTTTGCGGACGCGGTTGACGGTTTCGACCAAGTCCATGGCGGGGATGAAGCCGTCTTCGGCGTGGGCTATGGCCCACGCCGGCAGGTGCAGCGCGACGCGCAGGAGGTCTTCGACGAAGCGCAGGTACTGTTGCTTGGTGGCGATGCTCGTGCCGAGGCGGCCCGCGCCCAGCTTCTCGGACACGTCCCAGAAGCCGTCGCCGCCGCGCACCCACTCCTCGCGCCACGCGGACGGCGCGTCGCGTCGGCGGTCGTGGACGTTGCGCGCGCGCGGGAGCCTGAGGTAGAGCAGGTTGGTGCGCTGCTCGGCGATGAAGTCCCGCGCCTCGCGGTTGTCGCTCGTGTTGCGCTGCGCGTTGTTGACGGGCGCGGGCTGCGACTGCCAGATTCTCTGGAAGACGCGCGAGAGCGGCTGGCGCAACTCGCGCGTCTCCTCGTCGAACGAGAGCGCGTAGTCGCCGACCGCCATGCCGCAACTGAGCGCGAGCGCGCGGCGCGCGGGCGACTCCAGTCTCTCCGCGTTGCGGCGCACGTTGTCGAACCACCACGCGTCCGCCTCGCCGAACCACTTCCGCAGCGCCGGGTTCGAAAGCTTGTGGCCGGGCACGTAGGCGTCTTCCAGCACGGCCGCCACGTCCTGCTCGCTCAAACGCTCCTCGTTGTTCTCGACGAAGGCCATCGCCTTCGCCGCCGCCCACTGTGCCAAATCGTTGGCGGCCACGCGCACGCCCCAGCGCTTGAGGTAGAGGCCCAACTCTGGCTCGCCCGCGAAGGCGAGCGAGACGGACTTGAACTTGAGACGCCGCAGCACGCCCAACTCGAAGGCGAGCCAACCGTTCGGAATGATGCCGTTACTGTTCATCGGGAGTCAGAAGTCAAGAGCCGGAAGTTTGAAGTGCGGGGTCTTCCTCTGACTCCTGACTTCTGACTTCCGTCTCCTGCTGTTTGGCGTAAGAGTTGAGTTCGGGCATCTGCGGCAGCGCCAGAAACGCGCGCACGACGCGCGGGTCGAATTCGAGGCCGGCCCAATTTACAAGATGCCCGCGCGCCTCTTCTTCCGTGCGCGCCGGGCGGAACGGGCGCGCGTCCGTCAGCGCGGCGTAGGCGTCGGCCACGCGCAGGATGCGCGCGCCCAAAGGAATCTGCTCGCCGCGCAGCGCGTCCGGGTAGCCCGCGCCGTTCCACCATTCCTGGTGCCAGCGCACGAGGAGCTGCGTGGCGCGGTCCGCGCCCGCGCGCGCCGCCTCCTGCTCCCCGATGACCGGGTGGCGCGCGAGGTCCAGCCGCTCGTCTTCGGTCAGAGGCCCGGCGCGCTTGATGTAGTCGCGCTCCATCGCCACTTCGCCCAGGTCGTGCGCGAGCGCGGCCAGCTTGAGCGCCGCGCGGTCCTGCTGCGCGAGGTGAAACTGTTTCGCCACCGCGTCGGCGAGCCTGGCGATCCGCGCCGCGTGCGGGTGTGCGTAACCTTCGAACTCGTCCGAGGCCGCGGCCAGGCGCATGAACGCCTCGCCCGTCACCCGTTCGCTTTCGGCAAAGTCGAGATGAATAGACATATCAGCAGGCAGTGGGCAGCAGGCAGTGGGCGGTTAAGAAAAGGCAGAGTAGCTATGCCAGAACTATTCTCCGTGGCGGCGACAGTTTTTCTTTTAACTGCCCACTGCCTGCTGCCCACTATCCTTTATCCTTTCCCTTTCACTTTGTCGAGCAGCCGGCGCGCGATCTTGTTCTGCGGTTCGAGCGCGAGCGCGCGCTCAAGCTCCGACTGCGCGCGGCGCAATAAGCCCAGGTCGTTGTAAAGCTCCGCGAGCATCACGCGGTAGGTCGCGTTGTTGGCGTCGAGCGCGATGGCCGCCTTGAATTCCGCCTCGGCGCTGCGGCGCAGGCGCTGGTCGCTCGCCATGGCCTGCCCGAGGTAGGCGCGGTAGCGCGGCTGCGTGGGGTCCAGGCGCGCGGCCTCGCCGAGCGCGGCGACGGCGAACGCGTTGTTGCCCTGCTGCAAGGCGGACAGGCCCTCCTGAAATTTCTCTTTGGCCCGGAACGACGGCGTCGCGGAAGACTGCCCGTTCGCGGGCGACGACGCCCTGCCGCTCGCGGCCGTCGGCGCGCTGGCGGACCGCGCGGCGCGCTCCGCCGCCTCCTGTTGCATCAGTTTCGAGTCGTAGGTGGCGCGCGACGAAGAGTCCTTGAGCGTTTCGTAAGCCTGCGCGATTTGAGTGAAACCGGACTCGATGCGCGAGAGCAGCGCCTCGTCCGCCTCCCTGCGGAAGCGGTCAGGGTGGAAGCGCTTGGCGAGACCGTAATACGCGCGCTTGATGTCGGCGGCGCTCGCCGAGCGGACGACGCCGAGCATCTGGTAATAGTTGGTCGCCAGATTCAGCCGGTCGAACAACTCCTCGGGCCTGACCTCCTCGGGGCGCTTCTCCTCGGGCGCGGGCGCTTGGGGCGGCGGCGCTGCCTTCGTCTCAATCTTTGCCTCGGCCTTCGTCTCGGCCTCGGGCGCGGCGGGTTGTGCCAATTTGGGCTGCGCGGATTCGAGCGCGTGCGCCCTGGATTTCTCCTCGTCCGTCAGCGCCTGCGGCCAACGCTCGCGGCGCAGGAACCCCCCGAGGGCGAGGGTGTAGGCCGCGCGCAAAGTCTCCTCTTCGGGGAGGCCGCAGACGATCACCAGGTCGCGGACGCTGAGCGGCGCGTCCACGCGCGACAGCACGAACGCCTCGGCCGGCAGGAGATTGATGTCTTCGGGCAATTCAGTCTCGGGGCGGAGCATCTCTTTTTCGTTGTGGAGTCTCCCGGCGACGAAGTGCGGCGGCAGGCGGCGCGCGCTCTCGACCATGAGAGACTTGACGCTGACGCCGGCGCGGGCCTCGCCCGCGAGCCGCACGCGCGGGTCGAAATCCCAGTGCCCGTCCGTCCACAGGAGCGCGTGACAGAGTAGCTCCGAGACCTGGCGCGCCGTCAAGGCGTCGAGCGCCTCGCGGCTGAGCGCGCCGGACGCGACGAGCGCCGCGCCGGCCTCAAGGTCGGAAGTGTTCGCGCCCAGCCCCGCGAGCTGAGCCTCGGTCAGCAGGTTCCAGCGGCGCGCGCACTCCGCGAAACGGAAGGTGCGCAGGTTGGAGGCGGCGTACACCAGCGCGCCCGCGTCGAAATAGACGACGGCCTTGGCGCGTTCGCGCGCCAGCCGCACAGCGCCCGACAAACTTTCGCTAGAGATTTCGCGTATCAGTTCCGCCAGCGGGTTCTTCTGTAATTGACCAGCCATGCGCTCAGCTTACGGGGCGAGCCTCCGGCCTCAATCTTCATCATAACGCGCTCGTGTGATGGCGGGAGCCCCCTCGACCCTCATGGCATGATAGCGCACGAGCACGGCAAAAGACAGCAGGCAGTAGGCAGCAGGCAGTTGGCAGTGAAGAAAGGAGCGACGAGCGGCGTTGAGCTTTTGTCTTTAACTGCCAACTGCCTGCTGCCCACTGCCTTTGACACTCGCGCGGGCGGCGCATATAGTAAGCGCAAAAGAGATTCAGAGAAATTCGGAAACTCCCCCGCGCAGCCCGACGGGCGTGGGCGCTCCGTTTTAGGCCGCAGATGAGCGAACAGATCACGGGACGTGTGTCAACCAGAGCAGTCGACGAGAAGACCGCGCTCGACGTGTGCCCCGAAGATTTCAGCTCCCTGAGCGCCGAGATCGTCGACCTGCTCTACACGCAGACCCTCTCGCCCGACGCCATCAGCACCCCCGCTCAGGTCTGCGCCGCCTTCTCCGAAATGCTCCTACGACACTGGGACCTCTGCTGCATCGTCATCTACCTGCGCGACGAGGCAGGTCTGCTGCGCGAGACGGCTGTCCACACGCACGAGCATCTTGATGAAGAGAAGGCGCGTGCCGCGGGCGCGAAGTTCGCCGCCGCGGTCGAGCGCGAGGGCGACGAACTGCAAACGTATCTGAACGGGAACGGCGCGGGGGAGGCCGGCGAGGGCGAAGGGCAGTTGCGCCGCGCGCTCGAAGAGGCCGGCCTGCGCGCGGGCGCGGCCGTGCCGATTCACGCGCGCGGGATGGTCGTCGGCGCGCTCGTCGCCGTCAGCTTCTACCCCGAGCGGCTGCGCGCCGCGATGAACGGTCTGCGCTTCATCGCGGCCCCGGTGGTGATAGGCGTCGGCAACGCGCGCCGCGCCGAGGCCCTGCGCGAGCAGCACCAGCGCATAGGGCAGCTAGTGGACGAGTTGAAGCAGCAGAGTTACGCGTTCGAGGAGGCCAACCGCGAACTCAGGCGCGTGGCCCATTACCGCTCGCTCTTTCTCAAGCGCCTGACGCACGAGTTGCGCACGCCGCTGACCTCCATGCTCGGCTTCGCCGAGATCATGCTCGACCACGAGACGCTGACGCACTCGCAGCGCCGCTTCTGCGAAAAGATTCAGGCGTCGGGGCTGCAACTGCAAACGCGCCTGACCCAACTCGTTGACCTCTCGCGGCTGGAGGCGGGCCAGTCCGAGCTTTTCCTGCACGAGTTCTCGCTGCGCGAAGTCCTGCGCGAGTCGTGCGTGGCGGTCGCGCGCCTCGCGGAGAAGCGCTCGGTGGAGATCGCGTGCGAGCCGGAGGCGGGCCTCCCCTCCATCGTCTCGGACGAAGGGAAGCTGCGCCAGGTGCTCTACAACTTCTTCGCGCACGCGATCAGCCGCAGCCCGGAGGGCGGGTCCGTGCGCGTGCGCGCGGAGAACCCGTCGCCCTCGCGCTTCCAGATCATCGTCGAGGACAGCGGCGAGACCATAGACGACATGTCCAGCATCTTCGAGCCGGTGGACATAGACGCGCCGAGCGAGAAGGCCACCAGCATGACCGAGCTCGGGCTCGCCATCGCGCGCCGCCTGATAGACGCGCTCGGCGGGACCGTGACGCTCTCCAGCCCGCCCGAGCGCGGCCTCAAAGTCACCATCGAACTCCCCGTCCGGCCGCCCGAAGGAAGGTAAGCGCTGGTAAACAGTAAATGGTAAATGGTGAATGGACGCACCCGTTTTCCTATTCACCATTTACCATTTACTATTTACCTTCCTATGCTTGAGCAGGCGTTGCTTTACGATTTCGAGTTGGCGGGGCGCAGGGTGCGTTTGTGGAAGCGGCAGGGCGAGAGTTACGCACACGTGCTGATGAAGGCGCTGGGGTACGCGATGTTCGTCGGCGAGTTCCCGGAGTTGGAGATTGAGCGGCGGGTGGGGCTGCGTTACAAGCCGGACCTGGTGGCGCGCGGCGGCGACGGGCGGTTCCTGTTCTGGGGCGAGTGCGGCGCGACGAGCGTGCGCAAAGTCGCGTGGCTCCTGAAGCACGCCGGGGTCGAGCGTCTGGCCCTCTTCAAAATCGAGCGCGGCGTGGCGCAACTGGCCGAGACGCTCCGCGCCGAAATCCAGCCGCGCTACCGCCCGCCGGGCCGGCTCCTGCTCATCAACTTCGCGGAGGACGTCGTGACGCGCACCCTCGCGCGCCGCGTCGAGCGCGTGCCGAAAGATTGGTACACTGAGACGGCAGTCTGAAGTGACGTTTCGCAGCGGGGCAGTGGTGTCCGAGATGGAAAATCTTTCAGCCCAGAACACGGCCGCGGAGGTGGAAGTCCGCGACTGCTCGACCATCGAGGAGTATGACCGCTGCATAGAGCTTCAGCGCGAGGCGTTCGCGCTGCCCGATTTGGAAATCTCGCCGCGCCGCCACCTGATAGTGACGCGGCGCGCGGGCGGCTGGACGCTCGGCGCGTTCGTCGGTCGCGAGATGGTCGGCTTCGTTCATCACATGGTCGCCGTCGCGGGCGAGGGCGAGGTCATAGGCTACTCGCACATGATGGCCGTCGCGCGCGCTTACCAGAACCGCGGCGTCGGCGCGCGGCTCAAGTGGGCGCAAAGGGCGCGCGCGCTCGGCGAGGGGCGGCGGCTCGTCAAGTGGACGTGGGACCCCATGCAGGCGCGCAACGCGCACTTCAATCTCAACCGCCTGGGCGTCGTGGTCCGCTCCTACGCGGTCAGCTTCTACGGCACGGACTACATGACCATGCCGCGCGAGGCCCCGCGCGACGTGAGCCTGGACAGCGACCGCCTCTTCGCCGACTGGCAACTCGATTCCGAACGCGTTAACCTGCTCGCCGAAGGCCGCCCCATCGAACAAGCAGACGCGCCCGCGACGACCATCGAAATTCCCCCGAACTGGGCCGCGCTCGTCCGCGACGACCCCGCCGCGGCGCGCCGCGAGCAACTGCGCGTCCGCGCCGAGTTCCAGGGAGCCTTCAACGCGGGCCTCGTCTGCGCCGGCTTCCAACGCGACGACGAGCGCCCGCGGTATCTGCTGTACAAAAGTACTGAGGACTGATTGCTGAGTACTGAGTGAACGAAAGCAGTTTTTAACTCAGTCCTCAGCACTCATCACTGTTTTATTATGCTTTTCGCACGTTACGACCGTTACGTCGAGCGCCACGCGCGCCGCTTCACCGAGCGGCTTCAGGCGCTGTGTCGCATGCCGTCCGTGGCGGCGCGCGGCACCGGGATGCGCGCGATGGCCGAGGCGGTCGAGAAGCTGATGCAGCGCAGCGGGGCGGGCACGCGCGTCTTCAAAGTCGGCAGCGGGTTCCCGGTCGTCTTCGGCGAGTGCGGGGCCGGGTCGCACTGCTTCCTCGTCTACGGCCACTACGACGTTGCGCCCGTGGGCCAGTTGACGAGCTGGTCTTCGGGGCCGTTCGCCGCGGAGGTCAAGGACGGCAAGCTCTACGCGCGCGGCTCGGCCAACAGCAAGGGCGACCTGGTCGCGCGCCTCGCGGCCGTCGAAGCCTACCAGAAGACTTTCGGGAAGCTGCCCGTCTGCCTGCGCTTCATCGTCGAGGGCGAGGCGGGCATCGGCAGCCCTAGTCTTTACCGCTTCACGGCGGAGAACGCCGACCTGCTCAAGGCCGAGGGCTGCATCTGGGAGGAAGGGAACAAGGACACGCAGGAGCGCTTCGTCATCAGCCTCGGCTTCAAGGGCATCCAGTTCGTCGAGCTGCGCGTCCACGGCGCGCGCACGGACCTGCACTCCAAGTGGGGCGCGATTGTGCCAAATCCCGCGTGGCGTCTCGTGCAGGCGCTCTCGACCGTCACCTCGCCCAAAGGCGTCATCACGATTGACGGCTTCTCGTCGCACGTCGCGCCGATAGAGCCTGAGGACGCCGCGGCCCTGAAGGAGATAGAGCTGGACGAGGCGGGCCTCAAGCGCGAGTTCCGCATCGGCCACTGGGTCCGCGGGATGCGCGGAAGCTCGCTCGTCCGCGAGCACATCTTCGGGCCGACCTGCACCATCTGCGGGATTCAGACAGGGCACACTGAGGCCGGGCCGAAGACCGTGCTGCCGAGCCACGCGATGGCCCGCCTGGACTTCCGCCTCGTCCCCGACCTGACGCCCGACGGGGTCGTGCGCCTCCTGCGCGAGCACCTCGACGTGCGCGGCTTCAAGGACGTGGAGGTGATAGAACTGGGCAGCGCGCCCGTCGTCAAGTCCTCGCCGCAGTCGGCGGTCGCGCGCGCCGCCATAGAGGCCGCGCCCGAAGTCTACGGCGGGCCGGCGGTCGTCTACCCGCTCAACCCTGCGAGTGGACCCGTCGGCGCGATCTGCGGTTCGACCACGCCGCCGCTGCCCGTCGTCTCCTTCGGCACAAGCTACGCCGGCTCGAACCCGCACGGCCCCGACGAGAACATACGCCTCGAAGACTTCCTACAGAGCGTCAAGTTCTTCGGCCGCGTCATACACCACCTGGGCCAGCACGTCCGCCACTCGAAAAGCGGCGGCCAGAAAAGCTCGACCGCGCTCGTCCTCTCCAGGGGGTAGATTTGCCGCGCGGCCGCGTTCGGTTATGATGAGGGCGTTAATCCACAGCGGAGGGTGAGAGCGAAGTTGACGACCAACGTCCAGAGCGTGGGGCGCGAAATCGAGAGCCTGCGCGAAGAGATTCGCCGCCACGAGGAGCTTTACTACGTCCAGGACAACCCGGAAATCTCCGACGCCGAGTACGACGCGCTGGTCGCGCGCTTGCAGGAACTCGAAGCCGCGCACCCGGAGTTCCTGACGCCGGACAGCCCTACGCAGCGCGTGGGCGGGCGGCCCGCCGAAGGGTTCGCGGAGTACGTGCACCGCCGCCCGATGCTGTCGCTCGACAACAGCTACAACATCGAAGACCTGCGCGCGTTCGACGAGCGCGTGCGCCGGCTCGCGGACGGGCGCTCTTTCGAGTACGTCGCGGAGCTGAAGATTGACGGGCTCTCGATCTCGCTCCATTACGAGGGGGGCGTGCTCGCCCGCGGCGTGACGCGCGGCGACGGGCGCGTCGGCGAGGACGTGACGCAGAACGCGCGCACGATTCGCAGCATCCCGCTCAGGCTGCGCGCCAGCGACCACCCCGAAGTCGAGGTGCGCGGCGAGGCGTACCTTTCGCGCAGCGTCTTCGAGAAGATCAACAGCGAGCGCGAGGAAGAGAATTTGCCGCGCTTCGCCAACCCGCGCAACGCGGCCGCCGGCACCATACGCCAGTTGGACCCGAAGATCGTCGCCGCGCGCCGCCTGGACATGTTCGCCTACGACGTGATCACGGGCGAGCGCAAGCCTTTCGCCTCTCACTGGGATGCGCTCGACTGGCTCGGGAGGGCGGGCTTCCGCGTGAACGAGAATAAGAGGCTGTGCCCCGCGATTGAGGACGTAATCAATTTTTGTAACGAGATGGAGCAGCGGCGCGACGAGTTGGGCTACGAGATCGACGGCGTGGTCGTCAAGGTCAACTCGACGGCCTTGCAGGATGAGTTCGGCGCGACGGCGAAAGCGCCGCGCTGGGCCATCGCGTACAAGTACCCCGCGCGGCAGGCGACGACTCAGGTTCTTTCCATCGTCGTGCAGGTCGGACGCACGGGCGCGCTCACGCCCGTCGCTAACCTGGAGCCTGTCGAGTTGGCTGGCACAATCGTGGCGCGAGCGACCTTGCACAACGAGGACGAGATTCGCCGGCTCGACGTGAGGGTGGGCGACTGGGTGCTGATAGAGAAGAGCGGCGAGATCATTCCGAAGGTCCTTAAGGTCGTCGAGTCGCGCCGCACTGGGGAAGAGAAGCGCTTCCGCATGCCGAAGAAATGCCCGGTGTGCGGCGGCGTCATCTCGCGCCCCGAGGGCGAAGTCGTCTCGCGCTGCGTGGCCGCAGACTGCCCGGCGCAGCTCAAGGCGCGGCTCCTGCACTTCGCCTCGCGCCGCGCGATGCGGATAGAGGGGTTGGGCGAGCAACTGGTCGAGCAACTCGTCGGCAAGAAGATGGTCGCGGACATAGGCGACCTTTACCGGCTCAAGCTGGAAGATGTCGCGGCGCTCGAACGGATGGCGGAAAAGTCCGCGTCGAATTTAATGGCACAGATCGAGGCGAGCAAGGCGCGCGACTTGCCGCAGTTGATTTACGGCCTCGGCATACGCCACGTCGGAGAGCGCACCGCCGGCATCCTCGCGCGCCAGTTCCGCTCGCTCGAACGCTTGGGTAAGGCGACGGTCGAAGAGCTGGACGACATACATGAGATCGGGATGACGGTCGCTCAGAGCGTGCGCGACTGGTTCGACGACGCGGGCAATCTTTACCTGTGCGAACGCCTCAAGGCGGCGGGCGTGCGGACGGAGATGGAGGGTGGCGCGGCGTCCTCCGCGCACGACGAAAACTTCGCGGGCAAGCAGTTCGTCTTGACGGGCAAGCTCGAAACGTTGACGCGCGACGAGGCGCGCGCGCTGATAGAGGCGCGCGGCGGGCGCGTCACGTCGACCGTGAGCAAGAAGACGGATTACGTCGTCGCGGGCGAAGAGGCCGGCTCGAAACTGGACAAGGCGCAGGCGCTCGGCCTGCGCGTGATAGACGAGGCAACTCTCAGAGAGTTGCTCGGCTAGGGAGATGACGGGAGGGAACGATGGCTGCGGAAGAAGGAAAGAAAAAGTTAGAACTCATTTACACGCTCTTTTGCGACGACGTGCGTCTGGAGGTCGGCAACAAGCTCTCGCTGATGGGCGTGTTCCAGAACATCATGGTGCAGCAGCTCCCCATCTCGCTCATCAAGTTCGCGGTCGTCAACCACTGGCGCGGCGCGGGGACTCACTTGTCTGAGGTGAGAATCCTGACGCCAGACCGCCAGCAGCCGGTCGTCGTCTCGCAGCCCACGGCGTTCGAGATCGCGCCCGGCGGCTTCGCCGACAACATCAGCTTCTTCGTCAACGTGACCTTCCCGGTCGCGGGCGAGTACTGGGTGCAAACGCTCGTCAACTCGTCGCTCTTTGACGAGCAGCGGCTGGTCGTCGCAGACGTGCAGGGCGCGCAGGCGACCGAGAGCATGTCGGACGCCGTCAACTGAAAGCGCAAGAAAATTTTCAGAGGTTGTAAATCTTTACCTTGTAATTGAGGGTGTTGGCCTTGATGCCGAGCAGGCGCGCGGCCCGCGCCTGGTTGCCGCCCGTGATGAGCAGTGCCTGCTGTATGATGCCCGACTCGAACTGGCGCACGGCGTCGTCCAACTTGATGCCGTTCTCTATGTCGAGCCTGCGCGGCCCCTGCGGCGTGGACAACTCGGAAAGCAGCGTCTCGCGCTCAAGCGATTGCGTCTCCTTGAGCAGAGTCATAGCCAGGTCCTTCAGCTCTTGAACTCTCTCGGCGAGCTGCGGAGATTCATCGAACCCGCGCGCGCGCGCCAGCGGACGCACCCGCCTCACGGGCTTCCTCGAAGTCTTTAAGGCCACAGCGTGTCTGTTCATCTTCCTTCCCTCAGTGTCGAAACGTAGCACCGCAAGGTAGAGTTGTGCGGCACTTAGTTATTCGCTCGCCTGAGAAAAAAGTTCCGAAAAATTTCGATGGTGAGTGAAAAGTTTTGGCCCAGGGAGGTTAAAGACTCTTCGCCGCTACGACATTCGGGAATTCATCCAAAAGCCGGTGAGAAAAGGGCTGACGGCGGGACGAAAAAAGAGGCGAGCCTCCCGACTCGCCTCCGCGTATGAATCAAAAATGATGGCATGCGGATGAGTGGATTTGAACCACCACGGTGTCACCACCACAGGCTTCTGAGACCTGCGCGTCTGCCAGTTTCGCCACATCCGCTCATCAACTGGTGTTTGAATATTACGGACGTGGCGAAAACGTGTCAAGCAGGCTCACGGGAGCGCTCAGGGCCGGCCGAGAATGTCGCCCAGCACGCCTCCCCAGCGGCCGCCGCGCGAGCTGTTGTTGCGGTAACCGTCCTCGTAGCCCTGCCGGAATCCCTGGCGGAAATAGCTGCGGTAGGTGTCTCGGTCGCCGTAGCTGCTGCTGTAGCCGCGTGTCGCGTCCCGGTAGGAGCTGTGGTCGTCGTAATCGAAATCCTCGCCGCGTGCCCGGTCGTTGCGGCCGGCGCTGTAGCCTGAGTTGTAGCCGACGCTGAGCGCACGGTTCCTGATTTCGGAGCGGTCGTTGATGCCGTCGTTGTCGCGGTCGCGGTCGCGGTTGCGCTGGCGGCCGCCGCGGTCCCGGTCGTCGTCGTCATCGTCGTCCCAGTCGTCGTCGTCGCGGTCGCGCGGACCCCGCCCGTCCCAGCGCCCGTCGCGCGCGTCGTGGCCGTTCCTGAATTTCTCGTCTTTCTTCTGCTGCTGAGAAGCTTTATTTTTATTGTTGCCGCGTCCGCGTCCCTGCGCGAGCGCGGCCGCCGGCAGGACGAGCGCGACGGCGAGCGCGAAGATCGCCGCCCGGACGAGTGTGAGCTTTCCTGTTAAATAGGTCATGGCTTCCTCCCCTTCAAGGAAAATCGCGCGCGTTCACGCGCCGGTTTTAAAATTTTGTCTGTTGGGGTACTCCGCCGGGGCCAAATCCTCCGCCCTCATTACAATAATTGTGCCAGGCGGGCCGAAGCGGTTAAGTTGTTGAAACCAGTTGCGGGCGGGCGGCCAAGGTATACGATAAAAGGAAAGCGGCGTCCCCGTATCGTGCGGAAATGCTACGGGGCGGGTCGCCGCGCGCGGCCTGAGGCTGCCGGCCGGCGAAGCGGTTGCGGCCCCAGTCGCGTGATTGTTATAGTTGAAATTCTCTTTTGGTCGCCCGAACAAGAATGTCCGATACAGCGCCAGGTTCTGACGAGTTGCGCGAGCGTTTGGCGTCGGTCCGCCGACGGATTGAATCGAGCGCGCGCGCGGCCGGGCGCGACCCGGCGGAGGTACGGCTAATCGCCGTCAGCAAGACGCACCCGCCAGAAGTCGTGCGCCGCGCCGTCGGTGCGGGCGTGACGGACCTCGGCGAGAACCGCGTGCAGGAGGCCGACGCGAAGATTCGCGAGGTGGGGCGCGAGGCCGCCCGCTGGCATCTCATAGGCCACTTGCAGGCGAACAAGGCGCGGCGCGCCGTGCAGCTCTTTGACTTGATACAGTCGCTCGACTCCTCCGCGCTGGCACAGCGCCTGGACCGTCTGTGCGAAGAGGCCGGGCGCGACGAGTTGCCCGTGCTCATACAGGTTGACCTCGGGGGCGAGGAGACTAAGTCGGGGGTGAGCGAGGAAGGTTTGGACGAGTTGGCGGAGGCTGTCGCCGCGTGCGGGCGTCTGAGGCTCGAAGGGCTCATGACGGTGCCACCGTTTTTTGAGGACGCGGGGCGAGTGCGCCCCTTCTTCCGAAGGCTGCGCGAGCTGCGGGACGGGCTCGGTGAGCGCGGGAGTTTCGGCGCGGCGCGCGGCGAACTCTCTATGGGCATGAGCCACGACTACGAAGTGGCGATTGAGGAGGGCGCGACCATCGTCCGCGTCGGGACGGCGATCTTCGGGGAGCGAAGGGTCAAAGGGGTTTGAGCCAGAGATTCGCCCGCGATTTGAAAACAATTTTCTGAGTTTTACTGATGACTATTTTTGGTCAAATTTACGAGTTGTTCTGGTACGCGGTGGCGTCGGCCATTCTGCTGCTGGTGGCGTTGATACTGATTCGCACGCTGGTGAACTACGCGGACCTCAACCCGTTCGGCTGGCCGGCGCGCACCGTCCGCAGCCTGACGGACCCGTTCGTCAACCCTGTGCGGCGCGGGCTCGTGAGGGCGGGCCTGGAGCCGAAGCTCGCGCCGCTGCTGACGATCCTGATAGCAGCCCTGCTCGGCTGGTTCGCCGTCCAGCTCGTCTCGGCCGTGCTCTTTACTCTGAACGGCATCGTCGTGAGTTTGCAGACAGGGGCGGTCATCTCGCTCGTCGGTTACGTGCTCTACGGGCTGCTGGCCGTCTTCTCGCTGCTGATCTTCATGCGGATAGTTTTTTCGTGGGGCGTCAGTTCCACCAATCGCGTGCTGCGTTTCCTGATTCGCGTGACCGAGCCGGTGCTCGGCCCGTTCCGCCGCCTGATTCCGCCGCTCGGGATGTTCGACATCTCCCCCATCGTCGTGCTCCTGCTCATAAACCTGTTCCAGCAGGCCATCGCGGGAACGCTCATACGCTGAAGGGGGAGCCGCAGAACCCGTAGGAGCCGTCTTTTGATTCAATGCTCGGAACGCGACGGCGCGCTCGTCTTCGCGGTGCGCGTCGTGCCGCGCGCCTCGCGGAGCGGCGTGGCGGGCGAGCACGGCGGGGCGCTGCGCGTGCGGG
>DATMVE010000054.1:0-81235 GCA_035563515.1 Pyrinomonadaceae bacterium | reverse complement strand
GGGACGACGGCCGCGCCCGGCACGCAGGCCGGCGCGCAAGGCGCGGGCGGCGGCAAGGAGGACTCGCGCGACTTGCGGCGCGAGGCGTTCGCGCGCGTCATACGGCGCGAGACGCCGCTCCTGATTACGGCCCACCGCGCGCAGGACATCCTGTCCGCGCTGCGCCTCGCGCGCGAATTCAACATCAGAATCGTGCTCGACGGCGCGTCCGAAGCTTACCTGGTGACGGAGGAGATTAAGCGCGCGAACGTTCCCGTCATCGTCCACCCGACGATGTACCGCTCGACGGGCGAGGCGGAGAACCTCAGCATGGAGACGCCCGCGACGCTCCTGCGCGCGGGGCTCACGGTCGCGCTCCAATCCGGCTTCGAGAGTTACGTGCCGAAGACGCGCGTCGTGCTCTTCGAGGCGGCAATCGCGGCGGCCAACGGCCTTGAGTTGCAGGAGGCGCTCGGCCTGATTACGATTGACGCGGCGCGGCTGCTCGGCGTAGAGAAGCGCGTCGGCTCGCTCGAAGCCGGGAAGGACGCGGACCTTGTGCTCTTCGACGGCGACCCCTTCGAGTACACGACGCACGTCCGCACAGTCATCATCAACGGCCAGGTCGTGAGCGAAGAGCCGCGCTGAGGCGATTGACAGAACGAGGGGCGGCGGACACTCTCTGCCCGCCGCCCCTCGGCCCATCCTGATTCCAACACCCAGACAGTCAAGCCCTCATTTCGGGCGGCCCCTTAAAAAAAGGAGAAGAGCGCCGCGAGCAGTCCAGGGAATCCTATCTCCCCCGTGACACCGGGAAATTGTGTGTCGCCCGCCACGCCTGGGAATTGCGTCTCGCCGCCCGCGCCGGGAGGCGTCAGCATGTCACCCGCGAGGGCGGGAAGCGAGAGGGCGAGCACCAGTATGAGTCCGGCGCAGATTCGGCCGAGTTTTTTCATCACGTCCTCCGTTACGAGTTGAGAAGCAGCGTTGAAGGCTGGACTAGAGAAGCGTGAGCGCCGCGCCGATCAATGAGGCCAGCCCGAGGGCCGGAAGCATATGCCCTCGCCGCCCGTAAGTCAACAAAGAAGGGATGAGGGATGAAGTGAAAACTGTTGAATCAATGATTCGGTGACACGTTTACTCGGCCCCTTTCATCCCTCATCCCTCATCCCTTCTTTTCGGTGCTCGTTTACGGCCGTTACGCTTCCCCGCCCCCGCCCCGCACTTGGCACACTTGCACTGCTTGATGTGCTCGTCCAGGTACTCCTTGCCGTAGTCGATGGTGATCTCCTCGCCGGGCTTGATCGCCCGCAGAGACCAAATCCAGATGCGGCGGCCCGTTGTGTAGCCTTTGGCGTTCGGCCGGCACGAGTGGTTGATGTAGCGCGCCGTGTTGCTGCGCGCGCTGCCGTCGACGGCGTGGTCGTCGTCCAGCTCGAACAGGTACTTCCCGCCCTTGCGGTTCGCCTCCTCCGTGGTGATGACCGGGCCGACGTACTCTATGATCTTTTTGTCGCGGGGTATTTCCCGCAGCGTGAATAGCCCCAGCCCGGTGTTCGTGCGCCTGACGATTAGATTCTGATTCCCCTTGTCCATGCCCGCCATCTTAGCAGGTCTCGGCCCGGAATTTTGTCACGAGTGTGTCAACTCTTCAGCCGGCCGCGGCCTTCCTCTCCCCGCGCCAGCTACGCGTGACCAACGCCGCGACGCCCAGGTGCAGCACGATGACGAAGCCGTCCGACAGCACGTTGAACCAGAAGCCGAAGCGCAAGGGGTCCGGCCGCCAGAGCCAGTCGTAGACGGCCCCGATGGAGAGGACGGCCGCCAGGTCCAGGACCGCCACGGCCCCGAGCAGGGAGAGCGCGTACTGCGGCCACAGCCGTCGGCGCGCCAGCCGCGGCCGGAGCACGAGGGCTTCCAGGTAAACGGCCAGGGCCGACGCGGAGACGAGTATCGCCGTGGCGCACACCGCGATTGTCCAGGTCGGATGAAAGCGGCTCGTCGCGAAGAGCCACAGCCCGAACACGCAGAGCCACACGGGCGCGTGCAGGATGACACGGCGCAAGGCCATAGGGATTAGAAATTATGGGGCGGGAGGCATCGCGTTCTCCGCCGCGCTTTCATTCGTAGGCGAACCACCAGCCGTGATCCACTATGCGGCCGGCCTCGCTGATGAAGAAGAGAAAATCGTGCCCGCCACGCCAGTGGTAGATTAAGTAAACGCGGCCGGGCCTCTCCGACACCTCACGCCCGGCCTTCCTCAACTCGCGTTGATAGATGTCCAGGAAGGGTCTCATCTGCTTGCCGCTTTTGACGGCGTCCGGCTCGCCCAGGCACGCGACGACAATTCGCCTCGTGTAAGGCGGTCGGCCCATTTCCTTGCCGAGCGAGTAGAGGACGCGGTGGAACCTGCCGCCGTCCGCCTGTGTGTCTTGGTCGAACGTGCCCTGCGGCAATTGCCTGCGCCTTTCGCGCAACTCCCTGTACTCGCCTGCGAGCGCCGAGACGTTCGCGTTCAGCCCCCGGCACCTGCTGCCGGAATCCTCGGCCCGCGCGGTCGAGACGGCGGCGGCGATAAGCAGGGCGGCGGCGAGATACTTCATGGACCGTCCTCCAAATTTCCCGAGGGGCTAGGTAAGATACTTGTCGATCAGTACGCTTCTGTGGTGCAGCTCGTGCCCCGCGATGATGTGTGCCAGCGCGCGGACGCTGACCTCGCACTCGTTGGCCGTGCCCCTGCGCGTCCACGCGTCACGGCTCAGGTGCTTGAAGAGGAGGACGGTCGCCTGCCTGACGATTGCGAACTCGGCGGCGAGGTCCGCGAGCGGCACCTCGTCGAAGGAGCCCCCGCGGACGTAGTCGTCCTGCTCGTAGCCGGGCAGCTCCGTCTTGTCGTCCCTCGCGAAGCGCAGCGCCCTGTAGGAGAAGATGCGCTCCGAGTCTATGAGGTGCCCGACCAGTTCCTTGATGCTCCACTTGCCGGGCGCGTAACGGAAGCCCCCGCGCTCCTCCGGGATCGAGAGCAGGAGCGCCGTCGTGTCGTCTATCTGGCCGATCAACACGCCGACGATGTTGCCCTCGGGGACGAGCGAGACGTACTTGCTGTACTCAGGCACGTACTCGGTTTCGTCCGGCCTGCCGGCCGCATTATTCGCCATCGCAAAAACTCCTTTTCTTCGTGAGATGGTGTCAGACAACTTCTGAACGCCTGCGACTTGACTGGACGGGCTTATCAACGCCGGCCTTTCATTTGTCCGGGGTGTTCAGTTGATACGACTGGTCGCGAACCACGGCCGTCTCCGGCTCGAAGCGGACGAAGATGTAGTCCGCGTCGTCCAATATCTCGACAAACCGTGAATCCCAGTTCTCCTCGGCCCCCATGTAGCGGCCCAGGAGCCGCTTCATTCTTTCCCCGTCGTGCGGGCTCAGAGAGCCGCGCCCGCGGAACCCGACGTGGAGGACGAGGCCCGTCGCCGCGTCGAAGTCCACGACCCCGACGGCGCACCGCGGGTCCCGCTCGACACGCTTCGGGAAAGAATCAGTGCGGTAATTCCCTATGATCCAGAGCGCGCCCTCCTCCCACATGAACCAGACCGGCGACTCGCGCGGGCCAGCCTCGGAAGACGTGGCGAGGTGAGCGAACAGCGGGCGCGCGAGAACGTCACTCATCAGGGAGTGCGCGGCCGCTTCGTCCTGGTCGAAGTGACTTCCTGTCTGGGCTACGATTTTCATACCTCAGCCGGGCGGCGCTTGTTCCGGGCCGCGGGTGTCTTCAGTCAGTCCGCCCGTCGCCATGTAATCGACGGCAACGTCGTAGAAGCCGACGATAGAGTCGCCGCCCTCTATGCCGTTGGCGAACTGCTTGTGGACTTTCGCAAAGGGGAAGGCGTGCGTGTCGTTCGCGAACGCGACGCCCCAAGTCTGCTGGCCGTCCGACCACCGCCACTCCCCGCCCGCGGCGGCGATCAGGCATTCGCCAAGAAACGAGCCGAGCACGTCCACGAGGCCGTCCACCGCGGCGGGGTCGTGCTCGGGCCGGGCTCGTTGCCGTTCGATGAAGCCTTCGACCCAGACGACAGACTCCCGGTTGAACCCGAACCGCACGTCGCTCAGCGGGCCGAGCTCGCGCACGACGAGGTCGGCATTCTTCTTAATCAGTTCGACGAGTTCGTCCATGTTTTCCAGCGCCCCAAGCCGCGAGTCGCGCCGCCGTCGCGGCGGCAGATATGATAAACGCCCGACTCTGGATTCAACAACGCGGGCGCGACAGTCGGGCCAAAAGACGACGCAGGTGTGAGCGGCCGACTATTGGGCGGCGTCCGCAAAGAGAGACGCCGCGAAGTTGTCATGTCACAACTTCGCGGCGTCTGAAATTTTATCGCTGCGCGGTCAGTTCCCTTTCGCGGCGGGCAGGGCGACCGGGGGCGGCGGCGGCACGGGGGCCGGGTCCGGCAGGTAAAGGAGCGGGCTGGTCGGCTGGCCGTTGATGCGCACTTCGTAGTGGAGGTGCGGGCCGGTCGAGCGCCCCGTGGAGCCCACGAGCCCGAGGTGCTGGCCCTTCTTGACGGGCTGGCCCTCGATCACGTCTATCCGCGAGAGGTGGCCGTAGCGCGTCTCGATGCCGTTGCCGTGGTCTATGTAGATGCCGTTGCCGTAGCCGCGCAGCCTGCGCGCGATGACGACCACGCCGTCGGCCGTCGCGTTGATCGGCGTCCCCATCGGCGCGCTGATGTCCTGCCCTTTATGGAACTCGTACGACGACCCGCCGAACGGGTTCTTGCGCGTGCCGACGCCGCTGCGCAGAGAGCCGACGACGGGCCAGATCGAAGGGATGCTGGCCGAGGCAGCGCCCGCCTTCGGCGCGACGGGGACGCGGGACGCGGCCGCCGCGGGCGCGCGCGAGATGATCACGATGTCGTTGGTCAGCGCCGGCTGACTCGCGTTCGAATAGGACAGCGCAGTCTTCCTGACTTGAGGATTCTGCGGGACAGTCTTCGCCTCGTCGAGCTTATCGCCGTCCCCTTCAACTGCGCGAACGCGTCGCGCGCGCTCCTCCTCGGGGCCGCCGTCTGCGCGCTTCGCACGCGTCTGCGCCGAGACGCCGACGGCGGTCAGGCAGAGGAGGGCGATGCTGAGTGTCAGGAATGATGAGAGCGGGCGCAGATTGACGCCTCGGGGGGCTGGGGAACACGAATATTTTATCATTGACCCTTTCTCGGCAAGCGCCCGACGCGATAAAGCAAAGGGGAGCGTCGAGGCTCACTTAAAAAGCATAGTCACCGACCAAGACGGGGAAGATGCTTAACTTGCTCTGATGATTGTTGCCCAAAGGCTTGCCAGAAGGATGCAAGCCCATAACCCGAGTTTAGCCAATCAGCCGACATCTGGCAACCGGCAATTTGACCGCCCCTGTCCGACTCTGGGACGCGCCGCCGGCGGCAGAACTTCCGCGGATGCCGTTTCAAAAGCACATCAGCATAACTCTCATCATCGCCGGGAACCGACCGTATCGTTTGAGGCCACGCGGTCCAGAAAGTCAGTGCCGCCTGCCGCAAGCGGGCTGGTCCGCAACCTTGAGCACCCGCCCGCTCGCGGCAAGGCGGTACTGACCCTGTCACGTAATGTTATAGTAGCGAAAAATTCAACCGAGGAGGTTCTGATGAAACGCCGTTTCGTGCTTCCACTCGTGACGCTTCTTTTCGCCGCCTGCGCCCCGGCGGTTTTGGCACAGACGCCCGCCGCGACGCCCACGCCGCAGGCCGCGCCGCAAGCCACTCCGACGCCTGCTGCCCCGGCCGCTGCCGCTCCGCAGGCCGCCGCCGCTGCCCCCGCGGCCAACCCCGCGGACGTGGCCTCCGTCGACAGCATCCTCGCCGCGCTCTACGACGTAATTTCTGGCCCAGCGGGCAAGAAGCGCGACTGGGACCGCTTCCGCTCGCTCTTCGCGCCGGGCGCGCGGCTCATCCCGACCTTCGCGCGCCGCCCGCCGGGCACGGCCCCCGACGCACCCTTAACGGGCAAGGAGGAGTACGCCGCGCGCGTCATCACGCCCGAGGAATACATCCAGCGCAGCGGCCCCTTCCTCGAAGGGCAGGGCTTCTTCGAGCGCGAGGTCGCGCGCCGCACAGAGCAGTTCGGCCACGTCGTGCACGCCTTCAGCACCTACGAGGCGCGCCACAAGGCCGAGGACGCGAAGCCGTTCATGCGCGGCATCAACAGCATTCAGTTGATGAACGACGGCAAGCGTTGGTGGGTCGTCACGGTTTTCTGGGAGGCCGAGTCGGCGCAGACGCCGCTGCCGGAGAAGTATCTTCAGAGCGATCGCTAGCCGACCAGACTCGCCGCAGAGACGCGTAGGGCGCGGAGAGTCGAACCCGGCTCTCCGCGCCCTCTCCGCGCGCATCCGACTTCCGCCGTGAGGCGGACGCCCTCCCCGCCCGACTTCGGGCTGGCCCAATATTCCCGCCCGAAGGCACTTGCATTTCCGCAGGTTTATCTTAAAATGATTCGCGCTACTCGCCTTGAAGTGATCCTCAAGCCGGAGCATCGAACCAGGAAGCCAGCTAACGACCCTCAACGTGCCGCCTTCTGCCCAGACGCGTGCGCGCCATAGCCGTTAGCTTAAATTCCCCAGACAATTCATCACCAGCGGAGTCAAACCAATGCCCAGACCGCGCACAGTTATATCTCTGTCCTGCCTGTTGGCGGCCATTCTCACAATCGGGTTGTTCACCCTGCCCGGCGGGAGCCGCGCCGAATCGAGCGCCCCCCCCCAGCCGGAAGCGGCCGACCAGGCGACCGCGGCGAGAGCCGGCGCGGCCTACGGCAAGCTCCCACTCAGCTTCGTCGCCGACGAGGTCGGGGGGCGTGCGCGATTCGTCTCGCGCGGCAAGGGCTACAGTTTGACGCTGACCCCGACCGAGGCCGTGCTCGTGCTCGCGGCGTCGCGCGGGTCTGCGTCTCCCGCCGCGGCGAAGAACGATTCACACTCCGCGCAGTCTCAGGTGCTCGTCATGAAGATGGTCGGCGCGAATTCGGAGCCGCGCCTGACGGGCCTCGATGAGTTGCCGGGCAAGGTCAATTACCTGCTCGGCAACGACGCCGCCAAGTGGCGCACGAATGTTCCGACTTACGCGAAGGTCAAGTACGCGGACGTTTACCGCGGCGTGGACCTCGTCTATTACGGCAACGGGCGGCAGCTCGAATACGACTTCGTCGTCGCGCCCGGCGCGGACCCCGGCGCTATCGAGATGGAGTTTCAGGGCGCGCGCTCCATCTCTATCTCCCCGAACGGCGACCTCGTGCTCAGGGCGGACGGCGGCGAGATGACGCTGAAGAAGCCCGTCGCGTACCAGGAACTGGACGGGCGCACGGTGGGAGTCGCGGGCCGTTACGTCATTAAGGGCGCGCGCCGCGTGGGCTTCCGCCTGGGCCAGTATGACAAGGCCAGCCCGCTCGTCATAGACCCCGTGCTCGTCTACTCGACTTACCTCGGCGGCGGCCTGGCGGAAGAAGGGCACGGCATCGCCGTGGACTCTTCGGGCAACGCCTTCGTCACGGGCCGCACCGTCTCGCCCAACTTCCCCGCCGCCGCCGGTTCCTTGCAGACGGCTCACGGGGGCGAGGCGGACGCCTTCGTCACCAAGCTGGACCCCACGGGTTCCGCCGTCCTGTACTCGACCTACCTGGGCGGCGGCGGGACCGACACGGGCCGCGCCATCGCCGTCAACGCGGCCGGCCACGCCTTCGTTACGGGCGACACCTTTTCCGACGACTTCCCCACGGCCAACGCGCTCCATCCCTCGCGCGGCGGCTCGTCCGACGCCTTCGTGGCCGAATTGAACGACACGGGCACGGCGCTCGTTTACTCCACTTACCTGGGGGGCCGAAGCCTCGACAGCGGGTTCGGCATCGCCGTGGACTCTTCGGGCAACGCCTACGTGACCGGCGTGTCGGATTCCAGGGACTTCCCCGTGGCGAACGCCTTGCAGCCGAACAAGCTCGGCACCGCCTTGTTCAAGACCACCGACGCCACAGGCAGTTGGAACCCGAGCGACACCGGCCTCACGGCCGCGACCGTCTTCGACCTCGCTTTCGCCCCCAACAATCCGTCCGTCATCTACGCCGCCGCGGACACGGGCATCTTCAAGAGCACGGACGGCGGCGCGAACTGGGCCACGACCGGGGCGGCACCCCCTCCGCCCTTCATCCGCCTGGCCGTCAGCCCCGCCAACGCCTCCGTCGTCTACCTGACGACCAACAACGGCGTCTACAAGAGCACGGACGGCGGGGCCAGTTGGTCGCCCTCGGGCCTCGCCGGATTTCAGACGCGCGCGATAGCCATCAACCCGTCGTCGCCCTCGATTCTTTACGCGTCGGCCATCCCCGGCAGCAGCGCTGTTTTCAAGAGCACCGACGGCGGCGCGACGTGGAACACGCTGCCCCCTTTGAGCAATAGCAGCATCGTTTTCATCGGCACTATTATCATTGACCCGGCGACGCCTTCGACCGTCTACGCCGGCACCCAGAGGGGGCTCTACAAGAGCACCAACAGCGGCGCGAGTTGGAGCCTGCTCAACTTCGGCTCCTTCACTCAGCCGGCCATCAACGCCGCGGTGATCGACCCGAACAACTCGCAGACGCTCTACGCGGCCGCGAGCACGGGCATCTTCAGGACCACGAACGGCGGGGCCAACTGGACGAAGATTAACCCGTCCACCCCCATGCCGCAGATGCTTTTCCTGGCGCTAGACTCCGCCAACCCCCTGACCATCTACGTGGCTAACCGCACCGGGGCCATCTTCAAGACCACGGACGGCGGCGCGAACTGGGCCTTCCTGACCAACACGCCCACGAGTTCCATCAACGCCCTGCTGATTGACCCGACCGACGCCTCGAAAATATACCTGGGCGGCGCGAGCGGGACGGACGCCTTCGCCGCCAAGCTGGCGGCCGGGGGCGGCTCGCTGGTCTACTCCACCTACCTCGGCGGGTCGCGCGCGGACAATGCCGCCGGCATCGCGATTGATGCGGCCGGCAACGCTTACGTCGTCGGCGGCACGGCCTCGGCGAATTTCCCCGTGGCGAACGCGCTCCAGCCCGCCAAGGGCGACGCCTTCGCCGACAGCGACGGCTTCGTCACGAAAATCAACCCGGCGGGCTCGGCGCTCCTCTACTCGACCTACCTCGGCGGCGAGTTCACGGACGAGGCGCGCGCCGTCGCCGTCGATCAGTCCGGCAACGCCTACGTGACAGGCTCGACGAACTCCATCAACTTCCCCGTCCAGGGCGGGCTCCAGAACGTGCCCGGCCCCGTCAGCATTGACGCCTTCGTCACGAAAATCAACGCGTCCGGTTCCGCGCTCGTCTACTCGACCTACCTCGGCAGCGGCGGCGAGGAGCGCGGCTACGGGATAGCTGTCAACTCTTCCGGCTCCGCCTACGTCACCGGGGTGGTCAGAGGGTCGAACTTCCCCACGGTGAACGCGATTCAACCCTCGCCCGGCTCGGTAATGGACGCGTTCGTCACGCAGCTAAATCCCGCGGGCTCGGCGCTCGTCTACTCGACTTACCTCGGCGGCGGCAACAACGACGAGGGCCGCGCCGTCGCGGTGGACTCCGCCGGCGGCGTCTACGTGACGGGCATGACGAGCTCTGGCGACTTCCCCGTGGCGAACCCGTTGCAGCCGAACCAGGCCGGGTTAGGCGACGCCTTCGTCGCAAAAATTCTCCCGGCCGTGGACCTCGCCGTCACGATGACGGACTCGCCGGACCCCGTCCAGCTCGGCAACAACGTGACCTACAAGATCGCCGTCAGGAACGTGGGCGACCTGCCCGCCACGAATGTCACCTTGCAGGACACGCTGCCGTCCGGGGCCGCGCTCGTCTCCGTCGCGACGACGCGCGGGACTTGCGGCGGCACGGGGCCGGTCAACTGCAACCTCGGCAACCTGGCCGTCGGCACGGCGGCCGTCGTCACCATCGTCGTCAAGCCGTCCGCGGCCCAGACCGTCACGAACACGGCCGTCGCCGCCTGCGCCGAGAGCGAGGCCACGCTCGCCAACAACACGGCCTCGCAGGAGACCAGTGTCACGTCCGCGGACCTGGCCCTGCGCGGCGCGACCGCCTACAACCGGGTCGCGCCCGGCGCGCGCGTCAACTACATCTTCACGATCACGAACAACGGCCTGAGCCCGTCGAACAAGGTCAAGCTGACGGACGACCTGCCCGCCGGGCTGACCTTCGCCTCGTGCGCGGCGCAGGACGGCGCGTGCGGCGGCACCGGCAACAACCGCATCGTCACCTTCACGTCGCTCGCGCCCGGCAAGTCGGCCACGGTCCTTCTGTCCGCGACCGTCAACGCGGGCGTCGCCGAAGGCACGGTGCTGACGAACACTGCGACCGTGGCGGCCGCGACCTCCGACCCGGACCCGAGCAACAACTCCGCGGGCGTCGCCGTCACCGTCACCGACACCCCGCTCCGCAAGAAGATCAACGGGATCAAGATCGCCTTCAGCAGCGGGCGCGTCTACACGGTCAGGCCGAACGGCAGCGAGCCGCCGGTCCAGTTCCCGAACATCCCCGACGATTCGCGCTTCCCCACCTGGTCGCCCGACGGCAAGCGCCTCGCCTTCATGGTCTTCAAGTTCGACCCGAACACGGGCGACTCCCAAACCAGGCTGCAAGTCGTGAAGGCCGACGGGACCGACATCCAGACGCTCGCCGACAACGTGGTCGACATCTCCACCGACCGCAGGAGCAAGTTCTCCTGGTCGCCCGACGGGACGCGCATCGTCTACGTGGGCGACGACAGGTTCACCTATCTGGCGAACACGGACGGCACGGGCTACGCCCGCCTCCCGAAGATCACCACGGACGTGAAGGACATAGACTGGTCGCCGGACGGCACGAGGCTCCTCTACTCCAAGTTCGGCGTGATCTACGTCGTCAACCTGGACGGCAGCGGCCTCACGAAGCTGAGGGACATCGGCAACGGGCCGGACGGGCAGACCTCTAACTCTGAGCCGGCGTGGTCGCCCGACATGACGCAGATACTCTTCACGCAGAGTTCGAACAACTACTCGGACGTCTTCGTCATGAACAGCGACGGCACGGCCGCGCGCCGCCTGCTCAACGTCCGCCAGACGAGCGCCCCCGCGTGGTCGCCCGACGGCACGAAGCTGGCCTTCTACCAACTGACGGAGGTTCACGCCATCAGCGTCAGCGGCCTCGGCAACGTCAAGCTCGCGGAGAATGAGCCGTGCTGCGGGCTGGGCACCGCGAGCTGGCAGCCCGTGCCGACCAACGTCCCGCTCGTGCCGCCGACGACGCCGCCCGCGCAGACCTTCTCCATCTCGGGCAAGCTGACCAACGCCAACGGCGGCACCTTCCTCGGCCGCACGACCGTGGTCCTGTCGGGGACTCGCGGCGGCCAGCTCAACCCCGAGATAGACGGCACCTACGAGTTCACCAACCTGCCGGCGGGCGGCAACTACACGGTCAAGCCCGCGGGCGGGGAGTTCTCCTTCACCCCGGCGCAACGCGTCTTCAACAACCTGGGCGGGAACCAGACCGGCGCGGATTTCGTCGGCACCTACATCCCCATCAACATCACCGGCCACGTCAGAGACACCGCCGGGAACCCAATCGCGGGCGTGCGGGTCACGTCGAACGGCGGCTTCCCCGTCGGCTCCACGCTCACGGACGCGAACGGCTTCTACAGCTTCCCGAACGTGCAGCGCCACCGCAGCTACACCCTCTCGATACAGTGGTACGGCCCCTACGCCTTCGAGCCGCAGTTCAAGCACCTGCCCGACCTGAACTCGGACGCGGTCGTGGACTTCGTCGGCACCAGGCTGCCGACGAACACCATCGGCGGCCGCATCACGAGTAAGGAGGCACCCAACACGGGCGTCTCCGGCGTGCGCGTCAGCCTGGGGATGGACAACGGCCACGTCGGCGTCGTCTTCACGGACGCCAACGGCTACTACTCCTTCGGCGAGCACCAGTCCGGCCACGACTACGAGGTCTTCGTCGGCGAAACGGCCGGCTACGTCTACTCGCCGAGGGTCATCTACATCTTCGACATGCGGACCGACCAGGAGGCGAACTTCCTGCGCCAGCCCTTCAGCCAGTACTCGACCATCAGCGGGAAGGTCACGGACACGCAGGGCCGTCCCCTCTCGCGCGTCGCCCTCAGGCTGTCCGGCGGCGTTAACGCCATCACGGCGACGTTGGACGACGGGACGTACTCCTTCTTCAACATCCCTGCGGGCATCAGCTACACGCTGGAGCCCTCCAGGTCCACTTACTACTTCATCCCGCAGGCGCTGAAGATAAACAGCCTGAGCGCGGGCGGGCTGGTCGCCAACTTCAAGTGGACGCGCACGGCGCTCAAATTCAGCGCGCAGACTTACAGCGCCAAGGAGAACGCCGGGAGCGCCGTCATCACCGTCTTCCGCCTCGGGATAACGACGGGGACCACTACGGTCAACTACGCCGCGACGAACGGCACGGCGACCGCGGGCTCCGACTACACGGCCGCGAGCGGCACGCTCACTTTCGCGCCGGGCGAGACCTCGCAGACCTTCACCATACCCATCAGCGAAGACTCGCTGGACGAGGCCAACGAGTCGATCAAGCTGACGCTCAGCGGGGTCACGGGCGGCGCGGCGATCATCAACGTCAACCCCGCCACCCTGACCATCATGGACAACGACCCGGTGGTCGCCTCCGCCGGTCAGGCGGAGGAGCAGAGCCCCGTGAGCGCGGTTGCAGAGTTCGCCGGCCTCGGCGCGTTCGTCTTGCGGTCAGGGCGCTGAGGGAAAGAGGACGAACGAAAAGGAACCACGCGCATAACACGAAGCGGCACGAAAGAAGTTAATCTTCCTTCGTGCCGCTTCGTGTGGCTTCGTGGTTCCTTTTCGTCTTTTACTTCGAGCCGAGCGCGACCTGCGCGAGCGCGATTGCGCCGCAGACGCCAGCGTTGTCGCCCAGGGCGGGCGGGACGACGTAGCTTTCTATCTCGTCCTTGAGGACCGCGGACGCCAGGTAGTCGTTGACGGTGCGGCGCGTCTTCTCGCGTATCAGCCGGAAGAACCGCTCCTGACCCAGTCGGCCCGCGCGCCTCACGCCGCCGCCGATAATTATCCTGCGGGGCGACAGCACGCTCGTGATGTTGGCGAGGGCCAGCGCCACGTACTCCGTCTCGTAAGCCCACGCCTCGTCGTCCGCCGGAATCTCTTCGGCCCTCACGCCGGTGCGCGCCAGGAGCGCCGGCCCCGAGCACAGCCCCTCCCAGCAGGGGCCGTGGTACGCACACGCCCCCGCGAACGTGTCGCCGTCAGCGCGCGGCAGAAGCATGTGGCCCATTTCCGGGTGTATCAGGCCGTGCACGAGCCGCCCCCCGGCAAGCGCGCCCCCGCCGATGCCTGTGCCAATTGTGATGTAGACGAAATCGTCCAGCCCCGCGGCGCTGCCCCAGTAGTGCTCGCCGACGGCGGCCGCGTTCACGTCCGTCTCGAAGGCGACGGGGACTCCTGGGAAGGCTTCGCGCACGGGGCCGACGATGTCCGCGTTATTCCAGCCCGGCTTCGGCGTCGCGGTGACGTGCCCGTAGGTCTTAGAATCTTCATTCAAGTCCACGGGGCCGAACGAGCCTATGCCGACGGCCCGTAGCTTTCCGCGCTCCTGCTGTTGACGCCGCAGCCAGCGGGCCGCCTGCGCCAGCACGCGCGCCGGGTCGTCGCCCGTCGGAAACTCCGCGCGCGCCAGATCGTGCGGCCCCGTGCCGACGGCGCACACGAATTTGGTCCCGCCCCCTTCGATTGCCCCGACCAGTGAGTCCGCGCGTTTCGCTCGCATAAAAGCCTTCGGGCCTTCCCCACTCTCGCCGCCCGCGCTTGCGACAAAACGGACGGCTGTGAGACTCTTAGCCCTTCAGACGACAATAACAAACTTTGCGCCTTTGCGTCTTCGCGTGAGTCATTCGTAACCCGAGGAAAGTCTCCCGCAAAGGCGCAAAGGGTTGACCTAACATCTGAGGGGAGATGAGAGATGAGGTATCGTCGGTTCGGGCGCACGAATTGGGAGGTGAGCGAGGTCGGCTACGGCATGTGGGGGATGGGCGGCTGGACCGGCTCGGAGGACGAAGAGTCGCTCGCGTCCTTGCAGCGGGCCGTCGATTTGGGCTGCAACTTCTTCGACACGGCGTGGGTCTACGGCGACGGCCGGAGCGAGGCCCTGCTCGGGCGTCTCGTCCGCGCCAACCCGGACAGGCGGCTCTACACGGCCAGCAAAATCCCGCCGAAGAACAGGGTCTGGCCGAGTCGCCGCGAGTTCACGCTCGACGACGCCTTCCCGCCCGACCACATAGAGGAGTTCGTCCACAGCAGTTTGAAGAACGCCGGGTTGGAGAGCTTCGACCTGATGCAGTTTCACGTCTGGGAGGACGCGTGGGGACGGGACGACCGCTGGGCCAAAAAGATTGACGAGCTGCGCGGCCAGGGGTTGATTAAAGCGGTCGGCATCAGCATCAACCGCTGGGAGCCCTGGAACGGCGCGCGCACGGTCCGCGACGGGCTGGTCGACGCCGTGCAGGTCATCTACAACATCTTCGACCAGAACCCGGAGGACGAGTTGTTCCCCGCGTGCCGCGAGCGGGACGTGGCCGTGATCGCGCGCGTGCCGTTCGATGAGGGGACGCTGACGGGCACGCTGACGAAGGAGAGCCGCTGGCCCGAGGGCGACTGGCGCAACACCTACTTCGTCCCGGAGAACCTGATCCCGAGCGTCGAGCGCGCGGACAGGCTCAAGCCGATTGCCGAAGCCTCCGGGCTGACGATGCCCGAGATGGCTTTGCGCTTCATCCTGAGCAACCCGGACGTGTCGACCATCATTCCGGGGATGCGCAAGGTCCGAAACGTCGAAGCGAACGCCGCCGCGAGCGACGCGGGGCCGCTCCCAGGTGGGCTCGTGCAAACTTTGCGCGCGCACCGCTGGGACCGCCAGCCCACACGCTGGTCACAGTAACTCAAACCCCTTTGCGCCTCCGGCGTGATGAAAGTTTCACGCCGGAGGCGCAAAGGAAAGCTCAAGCTCTTAAATCAAAATTAAGGGGAACGCTCCGTGTTGAAATTTCGGACCTGCGTTTTGCTGGTGGCTTTGACGTGTGTCCTGCGCGTGGACGCTTTGGCCCAGGCGGAGGCTTTGCCTTTGAAACTGGTGTCGCCCGACAAGCAGCTCGAAATCATGCTGGCGCTCAACGAGCGCGGCGCGCCCGTCTACGCGGTCTCGTACCGCGGCCAAATGGTGCTCATCCCTTCGGCCCTCGGCCTCGAATTCAAGCAGGGCGGACTGCTCTCGCAGAACCTGCGCGTCACAGGTGTGCGGCGCGACGCGCGCGACGAAAAGTACACGCTCGTCGCCGGCAAGACGCGCGAGGCGCGCGACCATTTCAACGAGCTGACGGTCGCGCTTGAGGAGAAGAGTGCGCCGAGCCGCAAGCTCGAACTGATCTTCCGCGCCTACGACGACGGCGCGGCCTTTCGCTACCGCCTGCCGGCGCAGGACGCCGTTAAAGATTTCGAGCTGGCGGCCGAGCGCACAGACTTCCGCTTCCCTGCAGACCTAGACTGCTGGGCCTTGCAGCTAGGCGGCTTCAAGACCTCTTACGAAGGCGAGTACGACCACCTCGTCTCCGACCGCATCCGCGCCGACTCAGTCATCGGCCTCCCGCTCGTCTGCCGCACGCGCGACGAGCGCACGACCTTCGCGCTCTCGGAATCCGACTTGAAAGACTACGCCGGAATATACTTCGCGCGCGTCGCGGGCGGAGGCTACGGCGTCACGAGCCGGCTGGCTCCGCGCCGCGACGACCAATCAATCGCCGTGCGCGGCCGCGTCGCCGCCGAAGGTTTCGTCACGCCCTGGCGCGTCGTCATGGTCTCCAGCGAGGCCGCCAAACTGATAGAGTCGACCCTCATCACGAACCTCAGCACGCCGAGCGTCGTCACTGACACGTCTTGGATACGGCCGGGGCGCTCCGCCTGGGACTGGTGGTCCGGCCCGAACACCGAGGGCGTGACGTTCAAGGTCGGGATGAACGACGCGACGATGAAGCACTACATAGACTTCGCCTCCGAGATGGGGCTCGAATACATGCTGATTGACGCCGGGTGGTACAGCCCTCTGCCGGGCTACGGCCCCGAGATGGACTTCAAGGCCGACATCACGAAGACTATTCCAGAGATAGACCTGCCCGGCCTCGTCTCCTACGCGCGCGGCAAGAACGTGGGCGTCTGGGTCTGGGCGCACTGGCGTTTGGTCAACGACCAGATGGACGCGGCCTTCCCGCACTTCGAGCGCCTGGGAATCCGCGGCGTCAAGATTGACTTCATGGACAGCGACGACCAGGAGATGGTCGCCTTCTACCACCGCGTACTCCGCAAGGCGGCCGAGCATCACCTCCTCGTCGACCTGCACGGCGCGTACAAGCCCACGGGGCTCGCGCGCACTTACCCGAACTACCTGACGCAGGAGGGCGTGATGGGCGCGGAGTACAACAAGTGGAGCGCGCGCGTCACCGCCACGCACAACGTGACGCTCGCCTTCACGCGCCTGTTGCTCGGGCCAATGGACTACACGCCCGGGGCTTTCCGCAACCGCACGCGGGCCGAGTTCAAGGTCAAGTTCATCGGCCCCGAAGTGATGACGACGCGCGCGCACCAGCTCGCCATGTTCGTCGTCTACGAGAGCCCGTTCGCGTGCGTCTCCGACGACCCGGGCGCGTACAAGGGGGCGGCGGGCGCGGAGTTTCTCAAAGTCGTGCCGGCCAGTTGGGACGAGACGCGCGCGCTCGGCGGCCGCATAGGCGAGTACGTCGCGGTCGCGCGCCGCCGCGGCGAGGAGTGGTACGTCGGCGTGCTGAACAACGAGGAGGCGCGCGAGATTCAACTGCCGCTCGCGTTCCTCGGCGGCGGGAGTTACAAGTTGACAATGTACAGCGACGGCGTGAAGCCCGACGAGCTTAAGACGGAAACCTCGGACGTCAGAGGCAACGTGCTCATCCGCGTGGGCAACCTGCCGCTCAAGCTCGCGCCGGGCGGCGGCGCGGCCTTGCGTTTGACGCCCGTCAGGTAGCTGCCTAAGATTTTTCGACAGTGTTCACCGGGAGGAATTTTTGTATGACGGGCTCGCTTCCGATAGCCGTTTACTACGAGCACCCGGACTGGTTCCGCGCGCTCTTCGCGGAGATGGACCGCCGCGGGCTGCCTTACGTCCGCCTGGACGCGAGCCGGCACCGCTTCGACCCCGTGGCCGAAGAGAGCGAGTACGCGCTCCTCTTCAACCGCATGAGCGCCTCGTCCTACCTGCGCGGCCACGGCAACGCGCTCTTCTACACGCGGGATTTTCTGGCACACATGGAGCGCAAGGGCGTGCGCGTCGTCAACGGCGCGGAAGCCTTCGCCGTGGAGACTTCGAAGGCCCTGCAACTCAGCCTGCTCGGCTCGCTCGGGCTCAAGTTCCCGCCGACGCGCGTCATCAATCACCCTGGCGAAGCCCTCGCGGCCGCGCGTGAGTTGGGCTTCCCCGTCGTCGTCAAGCCCAACATAGGCGGGCGCGGCGCGGGCATCGTGCGCTACGACTCGCCCGCCGCTTTGGAGCACGCCGTCGAAGCGGGGCAGGTCGAGCTGGGCGTTGACAGCACGGCGCTCGTACAGGAGTTTGTCCCGGCGCGCGGCGGCCACATCACGCGCGTGGAGACGCTCGGCGGCAAGTATCTTTACGCGATGAAAGTTTTCCCGACGGGCGAGAGCTTCAACCTCTGCCCGGCGGAGATTTGTCAGGTCGAGGACGGGGGCGCGAGCCTCGGCGAGATGTGCCTGGCGGACGCGCCGAAGGCGGGGCTGAAGGTCGTGGCTTACGAGCCGCCGGAGGAAGTCGTCGAGACAATCGAGAGAATCGCGCGCGCCGCGCGGCTTGACCTCGGCGGGATAGAGTACATGGTGGACGACCGCACGGGCGCGCTTCTCTACTACGACATCAACGCGCTCTCGAACTTCGTCGCGGACGCCGTCTCGGTCGTCGGCTTCGACCCGCACGCGCGGCTGGTCGATTATCTAGAGGAGGAGGCACGTAGATGCGCTACGGCTACTGGCTCCCGGTTTTCGGCGGTTGGCTGAGGAACGTCGAAGACGAGGGGATGGAGACGAGTTGGGAGTACACGAGCCGCCTCGCGCGCCGCAGCGAGGAGATAGGCTACGACCTGACGCTCGTCGCCGAATTGAACCTCAACGACATCAAGGGCGCGGACGCGCCCTCGCTCGACGCGTGGTCGACTGCGGCCGCGCTCGCCGCCGTAACAAAGCGTTTGGAGTTGATGGTCGCCGTCCGCCCGACCTTTCACAACCCCGCGCTCTTAGCGAAGCAGGCCGCCAACATTGACCACATCGGCGGAGGCGGCCGTCTCTCTCTGAACGTCGTCTCATCCTGGTGGGCGGACGAGGCCAGAAAGTACGGCGTGCACTTCGAGCAGCACGACGACCGCTACGCGCGCACGACCGAGTGGCTGCGCGTCGTGGACGAGATGTGGACGCGCGACCACTTCTCTTTCGAGGGGAAGTATTACCGCGTCGAGGACGCGGTGATGCAGCCGAAGCCACTGACCAAGCCGCGGCCCGTCATCTACGCGGGCGGCGAATCCGAAGCGGCCAAGGAGATGATCTCGCAACTCTGCGACGCCTACGTCATGCACGGCGACCCGCCCGAGCGCGTGCGCGAGAAGATCGCGGACATGGCCGCGCGCCGCGAGCGCCACAATCTTCCGCCCATGAAGTACGGCGTCGCCGCTTACACGGTTGTCAGGGACGCGGAAGAGGAAGTCCGCCGCGAGATCGCGCGCATCACGGACGTCAAGCAGTCGGCCGCGGGTTACGAGAATTATCAGCAATGGCTCGCCGGCACGAGACTGGAACAACAGGTCTCACTTGAAGACTACTCGGTCTCCAACCGCGGCCTGCGCTCCGGCCTGACAGGCACGCCCGAACAGGTCCGCGACCGCGTCGCGGAGTTTGAGGACGCGGGCGTCGACCTCCTGCTGCTCCAATGCAGCCCGCAGCTCGAAGAGATGGAGCGCTTCGCCGAAGCCGTCATCGCGCCCCGCGCGGAAACGGCCGCGGTAAATCAGGCCAGCGGCTGAGGAATCATTAAACCCGCCGGCGCTCTTTCCCTGCGCCCGTGTGCCGGCTACCTGAGACCGACTTCGAGCGTGTAATGGGCCGAGGGGTGTGCCACCAAATAGACGTAATAATCCCCTGTCCTCGGGATCTTGCCGGCCCACCGCCGGCCGCCGTCATACTCGGCCCCGAACTTCACCTGCTCGCCGGCGAAGAAGTCCGGCGATTCGCTCACGGAGAACGACGCACGGTTGTCACCCTCACGCCGCCAGGAAAGACGCACCGTCAGGACTTGTCCTTTGCGCGCGCGGACCACGTAGCTGTCATGCGACTCGCCGCCGATGAAGCCGCGCACGGGGGCCGCGGCCCGCAATCTTCTGGGCGGCGAAGTCTCAACTGCCGCCGCGGCAAGAGCGGGGGCGGCGAACGAAGCTCCGCGCCCCGAGTTGTTCGGCTGACTGCTGACCCCTCTTAAATTACCGGCCCAGTTTCTTATGGCCCGCGGCGTCGCCCGGCAGCCTTCGTTGAAATACCTGGTCTTTTCACCCCGGCGGAAGATGGCGGCGTGGATAGTTCTGTTGACTAAATCAACCGCGACTGCCGATTCCAGATGCGTGCAGGCGTGAATCAGACAGCCGCTCGAAAAGAGGAAGTCCCCCTGCCTCGTGACCGGGCTCAGAGTCTCGAACGACTCCATGAACGAAGCATATTTATTCCCCAAAAGCTTTCTCAGGCGGGCCTCAATAGCAGGCTTTTTGAGGAGACTGTCGGAGTCCTGGCCTGCCGCCGCGACGATGTCGGGCGGCAGCGCGGGGCGTCTATTCCTGGCCGCCTGTGCCGCCGCCGGAAGGCACGCGACTAACGCCACCAGCAAAGCGAGCATCGGTTTTCTCATAACTCTCCTGCCTCGTGGTTTCGAACGAAAATTATCAGGACGAATCATCTCGGGGAAGAACGAGCGGTCGTAATCCTGGACAGTGACGAGGGGAGAGGGCGGCGTTTGCGCGGCGCGGATACGGTAATGGCGGCCGAGCACGGTTTTCAATAGCCGGCTCGAAACACTTGCGTCTCCAACGTGAACTGCTTGTTTCGCGCTGGAGGCGCAAGTGTTTGGAGTCTGAGTTTTTGAGACGGGCCCTTATCAATAACTAAGGCCGAAGCCGTACTTGAAGAGCGGGTCGTAATTTTTGTCGCCGACGTTGATGGGAATCTGTGCCATCGAGCGGGGCCAGGTGAAGGAGAGCTTGCCCGACGGCTTGTAGTCTCCGAAGAGCACGTCCGCCACGCCCTGCCCCTCCGTGCCGGGCAGCCACGCGGCGACGAAGGCGTCCGCCTTGTCGAGCACTTGATTAATAATCATCGGGCGGCCCGAGATGAGGACGACCACGACGGGGATCCCCGCACGTTTCATGTTGTCAATCGCCGCCACGTCTTCGGGCGCGAGCGACAGGTCTTCCGCGTCGCCGACGCCCTCCGCGTAAGGCGTCTCGCCCACGACGACGACGCCGATGGCCGCGCCCTCCGCGCCCGAGCCGTCTTTCGCGAAGGTGACTTTCGTAGTGGGCGCGACCGCCTGCTGGATGGCTTTCAAAATAGTGGTCCCGCCGGTCGTCACCTCGCCGCTCTTGCCCTGCCACTCAATCGTCCACCCGCCGCACTGGTTGCCTATGTCGTCCGCGCTGCGTCCGCCGACGTGTATCCGCGCCAGCTTCTTCGAGAGCGGCAGCGTCTTCTTCGCGTTCTTCAGGAGCACGAGCGACTCGCGCACGCACTCGCGCGCCACGGCGCGGTGCTCTGCCGAGCCGAACGACTTGTGCAGGCTCCTGTCGGCCAACTGCGAACGGTTCTTGTCCATGAGCCCCATCGCGAACTTGACGCGCAGGATGCGGCGCACCGCGTCGTCAATCCGCGACATGGGCACTTTGCCCTCGTTGACCAACTCCTTGAGGAGCGTGAAGAACTCCCTGTACTTGGTCGGGACCATGAACATGTCCATGCCCGCGTTCGTGGAAATCTCAATGGCCTGCTTGTAGTCGGGCGTGATCTGGTCTATCGCGTTGTAGTCCGAGATGAGGAAGCCGTCGAAGCCCATCTCGTTTTTCAGGATGTCCGTCAGGAGCTTCTTGTGGCCCGACAGCTTGACGCCGTTCCAACTGCTGTACGAGGGCATGATCGTGCCGACGCCGGCCTTGATGGTGCTCGGGTAGCCGGGCATGTGAATCTCGCGCAGCTCTTTCTCGCTGACGCGCGTGTCGCCCTGGTCGAGCAGCTTCTTTTTCGTGACCGGGTGCTCGAACTGCCCCGTGCCGAAGGCGGTCCCGCCGTCGCCGGCGTAATGTTTGGCACAGCCCAGCACGCTCAGCGGGTGGCTGAGGTCGCTGCCCTGGAAGCCGCGCACGGCGGCCTCGCCCAAGTCGCGCGCCAACTCGGGCGACTCGCCGAAGCCTTCGTAAGTCCTCCCCCACCTCTCGTCGCGCGGGACCGTGACGCACGGGGCGAACGTCCACTGGATGCCCGTGGCGCGCACCTCGACGGCGGTGACGCGCGCGGCGCGCTCGACCAACTTCGCGTTGCGCGTGCAGCCGAGCCCTATGTTGTGCGGGAAGACGGTCGCGCCGAGCACGTTGTTGTGGCCGTGCACGGCGTCTATGCCGTAAAGAATCGGGATGCCGAGGCGCGTCTTGACGGCGCGCGCCTGGTACTTGTCGTAAATGTCCGTCCAGGCTTCGAGGCTGTTGCCGGCCTTAGGGTCGGAGCCGCCGCCGCTCAGGAGCGACCCGAGGAAGTAGGTCTCTATGTCGCCTATGTCCTTGAGCGCGTCCTGCTCGGCCTGCGTCATCTGCCCTATCTTCTCGTCGAGCGTCATGCGCGCGAGAAGCTCGTTGACCTGCGCATCGAATGACTTGAGCGGGCGGGGCGAGCCTTGCGGCGTGCCGGCGGCGATGAATGACGGGAGCGTCAGGCCGGCCGCACCCGCGGCCGCCGAAAGCTTGATGAAGTCGCGGCGGTTCAGTTTCTTTGTCATTAACGGGCTGACTCCTCGGAGTGGAATAGTTAGAGAGCGTGGTTCGTACAGACCGATTCGGTTTTGACCCTGAAAGGGTCGCGCCTCAACATTGATTGTGCGACCCTTCCGGGGTCAGAATCTTTTCGCCATCTATTCCGGGGGCGGCGCGCTATCGAGCTTGCCCCCGGCTATCATGTTCATCCCCTCCGGGGATGGTTATGGTGTCGGGCGTTTCCCAATTCCCAGACTCCGCCGAGCGGAAGATGGCTTCGATGACGGCCATGTTGTTGACGGCGTCCTCCAGAGGGATGGGCTGCGCCGTGTTCTCGCGTATGGCGCGCGAGAAGAGGTCGCCCTGAATCTCGTACTGGTCGCAGGCGGGGAACTCTACCACTTCGATGTTTGTGCCAAAAAGGTCCGAGCCGTCGTCAACGAGGATTCGCATCGGACGGTCTGAAGGCGCGTTGAAGGGAATCAGAACTTCTATGCGCCCGCGCGTGCCGAGGAAGTGCATGCGCTGGTAGGGGGCGAGCTGCGTCGAGCAGGTGAACGTCGCGTGGCCGGAGGGGAAGTCCATTATCGCCGAAGTCAGCCGGTCTGTCCCGAACTCCGGGTCGCGCTCAATCAATGCCGAGACCCTGCGCGGCTCCTCGTCGAAGAAGAGCCTTGAGATGGTGACGGGGTAACAGCCTATGTCCATCAGCGCGCCGCCGCCGGTCTCGGGCCTGTTGCGGATGTTGGCGGCGTCCAGGTTGAAGTAGCTGAAGAGGCCGTTGATGGCGCGAAGCTCGCCTACACGCCCCGCGCGCACGAGCGCGAGCGCGCCGAGCCACTGCGGGTGCGTGCGCACCATGAAAGCCTCCTGGATTTTCACGCCCGTGCGGTCGCGGGCGTCGAGCAGCCGGCGCGCTTCCTCAAGGTTGAGGCTCAGCGGCTTTTCGCACAGCACGTGCTTGCCCGCCTCCGCCGCTTTGATAGTCCACGGCACGTGCAGGTCGTTCGGCAAAGGGTTGTAGACGGCCTCGACCAGCGGGTCGGCGAGCAGTTCTTCGTAAGAGCCGTAAGCCTTCGGGATGCCCAGGGCCTCGGCCGCGCGCCCGGCCTTCTCGGAATCCCTGGACGCTATGGCCGAGACCTCGGACCACGCGCCGCGCTGCATGGCCGGGATGACTTTTTCGACCGCGATCTTCGCCGCCCCCAGGACTCCCCAGCGAACTTTTCCGTTCACGATTTACCTGTCTCCCCAATCGCTCGCAATAATCAGCCGCATCATCTTTTCGCCTCACTGGCCCTGGCTGACTGAAGCCTTTTGTCTTTCGTCCAGCAACTCGGTCGTGCCCTCCGTGACGCTCCGGGGCAGGGGCTGCTGCTCGGGCGCGGCGGCGATTTCTTCCCGCGCTTCGCCGGCCGCCTTCAATTCTTTCTCCTCCTCCCTGGCCTTGAGTCGGCGCACGCGCGCGGGCCTGGTGACGAGGCCGCCGATGAGGCGGCCTGTGCCGGCGAAGGTGGGAATCAGGCCGACGATCCAGGCGGCGCGCAGCGCGGGCTCCAGCGGGAAAGGAATTTTCGCCAGCGTCTCGGGCGGGATTAAGCCCACTATGACGGCCGCGTAATAGTAGAGGAAGATTATTATGCCGACGCCCGCCCCAATCGACGCGAGCCCTTTGGCGATGTGGTTCTCGCGCCTCAGCTCAAGCTTCTCTTCCTTCTTCTCCCGCTCTTGCTCTATGCCGCTGACGATCTCCTCGTTCATGCGCTCCACCGCGCGCGTGACCTCTTCGCTCGCGTGCTGCGCCTTCAGCTCGGTCATGATCGCCTTAATCTTCGGCAGCGGGCCGCGGTCGCTGCGCGCGACGGCCTCGCCGAGCGAGACGGCGCGGGCTATGATTTTCAGGTTCGCGCCGCACGAGCGGCAAAAGCGCTGGTCGGCGGCGGCCTCCGTGCCGCACTGTGGGCAGTACATGGCCTCTCCTCACTCGCCCGGCCCGCGGGCCGAGCCGTCTCTCTGTACACCGCCAACCGTATCACAAAAGTGTATGATCGTTAATCCGCCCGCCGCCCGGCGGCCCGGCCTTCGGAAAAATAGTTTGCGCGCGCAATTCAATGTGATATAGCTAAAGGGACAGGACGGCAAGAGCGCTTATGCGACGGATTGACCTCAAGCGAGCCCAGGCCGCGAATTTCAGCACGATGCGCGACATCAACCGCCAGATCGTGCTCAACTACGTGCGCGAGCGCGGGCCCATTTCCCGCGCCGAGATCGCGCGCGAGACCGTCCTGCAACGCTCGACCGTCTCGACCATCGTCGACGCGCTCGTGGCGGACGCGCTCGTCGAAGAGATAGGCGAGGGCGAGTCCACGGGCGGCCGTCGGCCGACGCTCCTTCGACTGCGCGCCTCGGGCGCGGCGGCCGTCGGCGTCGACATCTCGCCGACGCGCACGACCGTGGCCGCGTCAGACTTGGCCGGGCGCGTGATCGAAAAAGAGGAGTTCGAGACGGACGCGGATTTCGAGAAGACCATCACGCGCGCCATCGACTGCGTGCACGAATTCAAGAAGCGGTACGGCCAGGGGCTCGAAGGCGTCGGCGTCATCCTGCCCGGCCTCGTAGACTCGGAGCAGGGCAAGGCGCTCTACGTCCCTTACTTCAACTGGCGCGACCTGGAGGTCGAGCGGCGCGTCTCCGAGGCGACGGGCCTGCGCGTGATGATCGACAACGACGCCAACGCGGCGGCGCTCGCCGAGTTGTGGTTCGGGCGGCCCGAGGTGAGCAACGCGCGCGACTTCATAATGGTCTTCGTCTCGGAGGGCGTCGGCACCGGCATCATCATAGACGGGCAGATTTACCGCGGCACGGGCGGCGCGGCCGGCGAGTTCGGCCACATGATCATCGGCCAGCAGGCCCCGGTCGCCTGCTCCTGCGGGAGCTTCGACTGCTGGGAGGCTTTCGCCTCGGGGCGCGCCGCGCTGGCCCGCTACAGTCGCCTCACGTCCAGAGTGTCCGACCAGTTGACCTTCGCGCAGTTGATTGACCGCGCGCTCGAAGGCGAGGAGGCGGCGCGCACGGCGCTCGTGGAGACGGCGAAGTACGTCAGCATAGGCATCTCGAATCTGATCGTCGGCTTCAGCCCGGAGCTGGTCGTCGTCGGCGGCTCCATCGCGCGGGCCTGGCCGCTGGTCGCGGAGGTCTTCGGCGAGATCGTCGAAAGGAGCGTCCGGCGCGGCCTGCCCACGGCGCACATCATCGCCTCGACCCTCGGCGAACAGACCACCCTGATGGGCGCGCTCTCCCTCGTCCTCGCCAACAAATTCGCCTACGCGCCTTCAATCTAAACGCCCCTCTAGACCTGCGCCCCCGCTTCCTGCTAAAAATAGCGCATGCTCAAAAAAGTCTCCTTCGCGCTTCTCGCGCTCGTCGCCTTCGCCTGCCTGCCGTGCGCGCCTGCGGTTCTGGCACAGAACGCCGCCCCGCAGGCGACAGACGCTTCGCAACTCGCCTGGCGGCGGCACGCGCGCCTCAAGCGCGGCATCAACCTGAGCCACTGGTTCGCGCAGTCGCCGCGCGCGGACTACTCCGAGAACCACCTCAAGACGCACACCACCGCGCAGGACGTCGCGCTCATCAAGGGCCTCGGCTTCGACCACGTGCGCTTCACGGTCGAGCCCGCCCCGCTCATGGGCGAGGCCGCGCCCGCGCAGCTCAGGCCGGAGTACTTGCGCCACCTGGACTCCGCGCTCGACATGCTGCTCGCGGGCGGGCTGGCGGTCGTCGTGGACATACACCCTTCGGACGAGTTCAAGTTCAGGCTGCGCGCGGACGACCGCGCGGCCGCGGGCTTCGTTGACTTCTGGCGCGCGCTGGCGCAGCACCTCTCGCGGCGCGACCCGGAGCGCGTGATGCTCGAAATCCTCAACGAGCCGATGGTCGAAGACCATTACCGCTGGATGGGCATACAGGCGAAGGCGGCCGGCGCGATCCGCGAGGGCGCCCCCCTTCACACCATCGTCGCGACCGGCCCGCGCTGGTCGTCCGTCGATCAACTACTGCTGATAGAGCCGCTCGCAGACCGGAACGTGATCTACAATTTTCACTTCTACGAGAACCACAACTTCACGCACCAGGGCGCGACCTGGGGCGCGGGTTACTGGCCGCACCTCAAGGGAGTGCCGTACCCTTCGAGCCCGGAGACGGTCAACGCCCTGCTGGCCTCAATCGAGAACGAGCAGGCGCGCGCGGCGCTCAAGTTCTACGGCGAGGAGCGCTGGGACGCCGCGCGCGTGGACAAGGAGATCGCCGCGGCGGCCGCCTGGGGGCGCAAGCACAACGTCCCGCTCGTCTGTAACGAGTTCGGCGTCTACCGCGCCTACGTCCGCGAGGCGGACCGCCTGCGCTGGATCGAAGACGTGCGCCGGACGCTCGAAAAGTACAACATAGGCTGGGCCATGTGGGACTACGCCGGCAGCTTCAGCGTCGTCGTCAAGCGCGACGGCACCACGAAGCCCGACCCAGGCACGGTCGCGGCTCTCGGCCTGCGCATGCCGGCGCGGTAAGGCGGCGTCAGGGTCCTTAGCGCCTTTGCGTGAAAATTTAATCTCACGCAAAGAAATGCTCGCAGTATTCCCTTACTTTTTAGAAGGCGTCTTTCATCGAGCGCACCTTGAGGCGTCCGCGGAAATCATTGAGCGTCATCGGGGCGCGCGGCCGGAATTCGACTTCGACTTTTTGGCCCGGCAGGATGTCGAAGTAGTTGTCGGAGAAGAAGCCGTCGCCGGCCGCCAATGACAGGTAGACGGCGCGCGCGAATTTGTCCGCGGTCAGCGCGACCTTGAAGCCGCGGCGCGTCCGCACTATTTCTGTGCCAATCTGCGCGGCCGGCATCGACAGGTTCTTGTAGGGCTCGAAGAAGTAGTTGTTGGCGGAAACGACCCTGCCGCCCACCGAAAGCTCGTAAGCGAGCAAGACTTTCTTCGCGTCCCTCCCTTCTAACCAAGTCTCTACCGGCAGGCTCAGGTAAACCTTGCTCTGGAGCGGGGAGACGGTCAAGCTCCTCTGGTCGCTCTTCAGAAAGTTGCCGTCGAAGTCCATCAACCGGACACGCAGTTCGGCGGGCGCGGGGCTGGTGCGATCCGACACGACGTAGAAGTTGAGCGCGCCTTCCTCGCGGTGCGGGCTCAGGAGCAGGTCCGTGTGGAAGCGGCGCGCGTAGTAGTGTAGCGCCTTCCAGCGCCCGTAGTAGTCAATGCCCGACCAGGAGGCGACGGGCCAGCAGTCGTTAATCTGCCAGTAGAGCGAGCCCATGTTGCGCGGCATGATGCGGCGCAGGTGCTCGGCCCCGGTGCGTATGCCCTCGGCCTGCAAGACCTGGCTGACGTAGAGGAACGACTCGAAGTCTTTGGGCTCGGGGTACTCGCGCAGCATGTACTCGCGTATGAGCTGGTTGCCGCGCGGGTGGCGCTGGTGCGCGAGCATGACGGGCGACTGTATGTCGCGCTCCGAAGGGAGCGTGTAGGTGCTGACCGTCTCAATCTGCGGGAACGACTGGAAGCCGTACTCGCTCATGAAGCGCGGGAACTGCTTCTCGTAAAACTCGAACGGCTTGGAGGCGTGCCAGACCTCCCAGTAATGCACGTCGCCTATCTTCTGCGAGTCCGCGTCGTCTTCGAGGTTGGAGCTGGGCGAACTGGGCCAGTACGGGCGCAACGGGTCTAGCTCGGCCGTGACTTCCTTGAGCACGCCGTGGAAGAGTTTCAGGTAGTCGTCCCAGAGCGAGGCCGGCAGGCTCTGTTTCCAGCCCCAGTGCTGCCAGGCCGTCTCGACCTCGTTGTTGCCGGCCCAGATGACGAGGCTCGGGTGGTTGCGTAGGCGCTTGACGTTGTCCGCGGCCTCGGCGCGGACGTTGTCCAAAAATTTCTGGTCGCCGGGGTACATGGCGCACGCGAACATGAAGTCCTGCCAGACGAGTATCCCCATCTCGTCGCACAATTCGTAGAACTCGTCCGACTCGTAGATGCCGCCGCCCCAGACGCGCAGCATGTTCATGTTGGTGTCGCGGACGGATTCGAGCAGGTGCTTGTACTTCTCTTTCGTCACGCGCGTCGGGAAGCTGTCCGACGGGATCCAGTTGCCCCCCTTGGCGAAGACCGGAACGTTGTTGATGCGGAACTCGAAGCTCTTGCCCCACTGGTCCGGCTGCTGGCGAAGCTCAAGCGAGCGCAGGCCCGTCCGCGTGCGCGCCTCGTCGGCGAGCCTGCCGCCCGTTAAGAGCCGCGCCCTGAAGTTATACAGAGGGTGCGCGCCGAGGCCGTTCGGCCACCAGAGCGCGGGCCTTTGGATGACGAAATCCAGCGGCACGCGGTTCGCGCCGCGCGTGAGTTTGACTTTGCCCTGGGCCGCGATTGTTTTGCCCGTCAGATTATCCACGACGACGGTCGCGTCCAGGTCCGCGTCCGCGACCACTTCGACCTCGGCCGTCAACCTCGCGCTTCCCGTAGTGACCTGCTTCTGTGCGATGTGCAGGTCGTTGATGCGCGCGCCGTCCCAGGCTTCCAGGTAGACGGGCTTCCAGACGCCGCTCGTCACGAAGCGCGGCCCCCAGTCCCAGCCGTAATGGTAAGGGGCCTTGCGCGTGTGCGGGCTCGTCTTCTCGCCCTGGTCGTTGGGCGACGGCAGTTGGTAACTCATCTTCGCCATCAAGGGCAGCACCTCGTTGATGGGCGAGCGGAAGCGTACCAGCAGGGTGTTCGTGCCGGGCGTGAGCGCGCCTTTGGCGTCCACGCGCCAGGTGCGGAACATGTTGTCGGCGTTCAGCAGAGACTTGCCGTTAACAAAAACCTCCGCGTAGGTGTCTAACCCTTCGAAGACCAGCTCGACGTTCTGCCGCCTGAGAACTGCGGGCGCGACCGTGAAGGTCGTCTGATACTCCCAGTCGGTCTTCCCTATCCATTGAAGTTTCTGCTCGTTGTCGCGGTAGAAAGGGTCTTCGATCAACTTGTTGGCGAGCAGGTCCGTGTGGACGCAGCCGGGGACGGATGCCTTGTGCCAGGCGTCCTTGCCGGCCTCGCGGAACTGCCAGCCGGCCTGCAAGGGCGTTCGGATTTTCGCGGCGCGGGGCGCGCCTGTGCCAGTTTGAGAATGAGCGCCGTGAGCCATTAGCAGTAACAGGCCGATTGTCGCCGGCAAATTTCTAAGGGTTCGCACCTTCAGTTCTGACCTCGCAAAGGGTGAATTTAAGACTGTCCAAAGGGATCGCGCGTGCTCAAAGTGTTGTCCGGCAAAGTAACACCAAACGGGCCGCCGCCACAACTTTTGTAAGGCTCAACCCCTTTGCGCCTTTGGTTTTGAAGGACTCTTCGAACGCGCCTCCCGAAAGTTTGTTCTTGACGGATTATCCATCAAGCCTTAACCTCGCGCAAAGTTTTCTCAGGCTGTTGAACAAAGTCCGGGCCGTTTCGTTCTTCCCCGTCAGAGCTTTTCTTTCGACTTCGCCATGAGACGTATCAACCTGAAGAAAGCCAGCGTCGCGCGCTCGGACACGATCCGCCACATCAACCGGCAGATCGTGCTCAACTACGTCCGCGAGCGCTCCCCCATCTCGCGCGCCGCCATCTCGCACGAAACCGCTTTGCAGCGCTCGACCGTCTCGCTCATCGTCGACGAGTTGAAGGAGCAGGGGCTGATTGACGAGGTCGAGGGCGAGTCGACCGGCGGGCGGCCCCCCATCCTGCTCCAACTGCGCGCCGCGGACCCCGTCGCCCTCGGCGTCGACCTCGGCACCAAGCAGACGCTCGTCGCGACCTGCGACCTCGCGGGCCGCGTCCGCGAGCAGGAGCAGTTCCTGACGGACCCGCGCGAGGGGGAGACGCTGCGGCAGGTCATCGACTGCGTCCGCAAGCTCATCAAAAAAGACAAGGGCATTGAGGCCATCGGCCTCAGCCTGCCGGGGCTGGTCGACCCGGAGACCGGGAAGGCGATTTTCATCCCGCACTTCAGGTGGCGCGACTGGGACATCGCGGAGAAGCTTGAGGCCGCCACGGGGCTCCCCGTGAGGGTCGAGAACGACGCCAACGCGGCGGCGCTCGCCGAGTTGTGGTTCGGCCGGCCGGAGATTCGCGAGGTGCGCGACTTCGTCATGGTCCTGGTCGAAGAAGGGCTCGGCACGGGCATCGTCTTCGACGGGCAGATTTACCAGGGCGAGGCCGGGGCCGCGGGCGAGTTCGGCCACATGACGATAGGCACGGACGCGCCGACCACCTGCGCCGCGGGCGGCATGGAGTGTTGGGAGGCTTTCGCGTCGGAGCGCGCGGCGCTGGCGCGCTACAGGAAGCTGGCCGCCGGGGACGGCGCGGGCGCAGTCAGTTTCGTGCAACTGGTTGACCGTGCGCTCGGCGGGGAGCGGGACGCGCAGGCGGCGCTCCTGGAGACGGGGCGTTACCTGGGCGTAGGCATCTCGAACGTCATCGGCGGGCTGAGCCCGGAGGCGGTCGTCCTCGGCGGCCCCGTTGTCCGCGCGTGGCCGCTCATCGGCGCGGAGATTTTGAGGTCCGTCGAAGAGAACAGCATCTGCCACGGCATACGCGACGTGCGCATCATCCCCTCGACGCTCGGGGAGATTCCGACGCTGATGGGCGCGCTCTCCCTCGTGCTCTCAAGTAAATTCGCGGCCGTGACGACCGCCTGAGCTTAGAAATTAAAGCAGTAGAAGTAAGCACGAAGTCACACTAAGAGACACGAAGGGATTTTGTGTTTCGTGCTGTCTCGTGTGTCTTCGTGGTTCGTCCCCCGTCGTCTTTCACACCAATTCTGGATGGACTCTGCGATGAAACTTACACCAACTTTTCGTCTACGCTTCTTAAGAAGCCGGCGCTCGCTCGCGTGCCTGTGCGCCGCGCTGATGTTCGCGGCCGTGGTCGTGCCGGCGTCCCACATGCAGGAGAGGACGCCCGACTACAAGAACGCGCGGCTGCCCGTGGAGCGCCGCGTGGCGGACCTCCTGGGCCGCATGACGCTGGAGGAGAAAGTGGCACAACTCGTCTGCCTCTGGGCCGCGCGCCCGCAGGTCCGCCCGCAGACGGACTTCTCCACGGACCTGGGCGACTTCTCGCCCGAGAAGGCGCGCGTCGTGATGCAGCACGGCATCGGCCAGATCGCGCGCCAGCGCGAGCGCAAGGACCCGCGCGACGCCGCGCGCTTCGCCAACGCCCTACAGAAGTGGCTCGTCGAGAACACGCGCCTCGGCATCCCCGCCATCTTCCACGACGAGGCGCTGCACGGCCTGATGGCGCAGCGCGGCACGCACTTCCCGCAGCCCCTCGCGCTCGCCAGCTCCTGGGACCCCGAGTTCGCCACGCGCGTCTTCACCGTCGCCGCGCTTGAGACGCGCGCGCGCGGCAGCCACCAGGTGCTCGGCCCCAACCTGGATTTGGCGCGCGAGCCGCGCTGGGGCCGCACCGAAGAGACTTACGGCGAAGACCCGTACCTCGTCTCGCGAATGGGCGTCGCCGTCATCAAGGCGCTACAAGGCCCTGGGCCGGGCGTGGACAACGAGCACGTCATCGCCACGGCCAAGCATTACGCCGCGCACGGCCAGCCCGAAGGCGGGACGAACATCGCCCCGGCCAACTACTCGGAGAGAGTGTTGCGCGAATATTTCCTGCCGAGCTTCGAGGCCGCGGTCAAGGAGGCGAACGTGATGAGCGTGATGGCCTCTTACAACGAGATTGACGGCGTGCCGTCGCACGCCTCCCACTGGCTGCTCGACCGCGTGCTCCGCCAGGAGTGGGGCTTCCGCGGCCACGTCGTCTCCGACTACTACGGCATCCCGCAGATGGAGAGCCTGCACCACATCGCCGGCGACAAGTCGGAGGCCGCGCGCCTAGCCATAGAGGCCGGCGTCGACATAGAGCTGCCCGACCCGGACGCGTACCCGCTGCTGGTGCAGCTCGTCCGCGACGGGAGAGTTTCCGAGGCCGTGCTCGACCGCGCGGTCGCGCGGAACCTGCGGGCCAAGTTCCTCCTCGGCCTCTTCGAGAACCCTTACGTTGACGCGGACCGCACCGAGCGACTGACGAACGCGCCCGCGCACCGCGAGCTGGCCGCCGAGGCCGCGCGCCGCTCAATCACCCTGCTCAAGAACGACAACAACCTCCTGCCGCTCGACCGCACGCGCCTCAAATCAATCGCCGTCATCGGGCCGAACGCGGACCGCGCGCACCTCGGCGGCTACAGCGACCCGAACCCCGGCCGCGGCGTGAGCGTCCTCGAAGGCGTCACCAAAAAAGTGGGCCGCGGCGTGCAGGTCAACTACGCCAAAGGCGTCAACATCACGCTCGAAGGCGGCGACTGGTGGGCCGACACTTCTCGACTCAGCACGCCCGAAGAGGACGCGAGGCTGATTGCCGAAGCCGTCGCGGCCGCGCAGAAGTCCGACGTGGCGCTGCTCGTCCTCGGCGGCAACGAGGACACGAACAAGGAGGCGTGGGCCGACAACCACCTCGGCGACCGCGACACGATTGAGCTGGTCGGGAGGCAGAACGACCTCGTCAAAGCCGTCCTCGCCACGGGGAAGCCCGTCGTCGTGATGCTGATTAACAGCGGGCCGCTCGCCATCAACTACATCGCGGAGAATGTCCCGGCCATCCTCGAAGGTTTTTACCTGGGCCAGGAAACGGGCACGGGCGTGGCCGATGTCGTGTTCGGCGACTACAACCCCGCGGGCAAACTCCCCGTCAGCTTCCCGCGCTCGGTCGGGCAGTTGCCCATCTACTACAACTACAAGCCGACGGCCAAGCGCGGCTACCTCTTCACGAGCAAGGAGCCGCTCTTCCCCTTCGGCCACGGGCTGAGCTACACGACCTTCGAATACTCGACGCCGACGGTGACGCCCGCGCGCATAGGGCCTTCGGGCCGCGCGGAAGTCAGCGTGACGGTCAGGAACACCGGCCGGCGCGCGGGCGACGAAGTCGTGCAGCTCTACATCCGCGACCTAGTCAGCTCCGTCACGCGCCCCGTCAAGGAGCTGAAGGACTTCCGCCGCATCTCGCTCGCGCCCGGCGAGAGCAAGACGGTGACCTTCACCGTCACGCCCGACAAGCTAGCCTTCTACGGCCTGCACATGGAGCGGGTCGTCGAGCCGGGCCAGTTCGATATCATGGTCGGCACGAGTTCCGTCAAATACCAGACGGCGAAACTCGAAGTCGTCGCCAAGTGAGCCGGAACAAGTGTGAGCGGGGACGATGGCCCCGACGGAGCTTTTGCGGCGCGAGCCTGCGCCGCCCGAAAAAATTTGATTCTGCGAAAATTTGATTGTGCGAAAAGTGGCGACGGAATTATACTCGTCGTCACCCAGCCGGAGTTTTCCGACTCAATTGAATGTTCGCCGACTGGAAGATCGGCATTTCGGGAGGGACGGATTTTTCGCCCGCCCTTGTCGGGCCATTTTGAGTGAGCCCGTTACGGTCTGCCCGCCGTGGAAAGGACTACGATGAAAGGCTATCGAACGAAGCGGATCATAGGCCTCGCGCTATTGACACTCATTGCGGGCGCTCTCGTGCTGGCGCTGCCGACGGCGGCCCGCGCCCAGCGCTCAGGGAACCCGATAGAAATCTACAACGCCAGGCGCGAGGGCGAGCGCATAGAGGCGCTGCGCAAGCGCGAGCTGGAGAACGTCAGGAACGCGACGCGCGCCAAAGTGCCCGTTGACCCGCGCCGCAAGAACGCCCTGGTCGCGCGGGTCAGGGAAGACTTCAACGCCATACAGGTGCTCAACAACGAGATGATTCGCGTGGCCTTCGCCGCCGAGGGGCTGAACTACGACTCGCTTTACGAGAAGGCCGGCGAGATGAGGAAGCGCGCCACCCGGCTCCGCGAGACCATCAAGTTTCCCGAAGACGAGGGCGAGGACAGGGAGAGCAGGGGCCAGGAGAATTTCGACGACATACGCCTGAAGACCTCCGTCCTCGTGCTCAGGAACATGGTCAAGAGCTTCGTCACCAACCCGCTCTTCCAGCAGAGCGGCGGCACGCTCGACGTGCAGCTCTCGGCCAGGGCCAACCGCGACCTGCGCGGCATCGCCATTCTCAGCGACGCCATCAGGAAAAACGCCCGGCGACTGGACAAAAGATAATAATGAACGCGGAATGATGAGTGATGAATTAAAAGGCAGTCGTCTCTAACTCATCATTCATCATTCCGCATTGCTCTCCCTCCCTTTCGGCCGCACAACAGGTTCCGGCCCGGCCTCCCACCCCCGCCGGCGATTCGCAAGGCTCAGTTTGGCCCGCGGGACTTCGCGCGGGCGCAGAACGCGTCATGGCCTCCGCCTGGGAAACAATCAGCAGCGACCGCCGCCGCGAGCCCCGCCACCAGGTGAGGCTCAGGGCAAGCGTCTCGGCCGCAGAGCGCGAGACGGAAGAGGGCCTCCGCGTCACCGTTTTGGCCCACACGAGGGACCTGAGTAAAGAGGGCCTGTGTCTCGTCATGCCGTCCTCCCACCTGGGGTCTCACAGCCTGAACGAGGAAGGCCGCGCCGTGCTGATCGTGCTCGTCCTCCCAACGGGCGACAGCGTCAACCTCGAAGGGCGACTGGCCTACTGCACCCCGCTCAAGGGGGACGAGCCCGCGGCCGGCTGCCTGGCGGGCGTCGAGATCACGAGGCTCGCCCCCGAAGACCGCGCCGCCTACCACGATTTCATAGACAGCCTGTAAAGAGCGCCGCGCCCCCCTGAAATTTCCTCCCGCGGCCCGCAACCTCCCGCACTTTGTTGCCACATACTTTCGGCCGCCGGTGTTTTATACATGAACCACGTCAGTGCCGCCCGCCGCGAGCGGGCGGGTGAGGGGCGCGGCGCGGACTCGCGCGCTCGCGGCGGGCGGCACTGACTGCTCACGAAAGGGCTGGAAGATGAGGGCGCTGAAATCAATCCTGGCCGTCGCGCTCCTCGCCGCGTCCGCCGCGGCGCAGGAGGTGAACCTGCCGGTCATCAAGTCGAACGTCTCAGTCATCACGATTCAGGACGGCGCTGAGCTGAAGAAGGACTTCTGGCGGCTCGCCCCGGAGGCCAGGCCGGACGTGTACGAGGCGCAACTCGTTAACGGCAAGCCGCACAAGGTGACCTTCATCACGGACGTTGACTCCATCAGCTTCACGGTCGAGCTGGGCAAGACCTACGACTTCATCATCCAGAAGGGCGCGGACCTCTGCTACCAGCGGATCGTCGGCGTCAGGAGCGTGCCCGCGGCCATCTTCGACAAGAGATACCGCGAGGGCCACAAGGGGAGAACGTTCGTCGAGGTGCCGGAGGTCTACGAGCTGGTCAACGTCGCGCTCGCGATGACCCCGACCGGCATCGAGGACAAGAATCTGGTCTACAAGAATTCCGACTACTACCAGCGCGTGCGCGCGTGGTTCGACAAGTTCAAAGACCACCCGCTGCTGGCCGCCCTGGACGATGCGCTTAAGAAGAACCTCAACTCGTATTTCACGCTCAAGATGAACGGCTACGCCTTCGAGTTCGACGGGAAGGGCCGCGTAGTCCAGAGCAAGGTCTACGACCGCACGGGTTTCAGGAACGAGCCGACGAACACCCTGCGGCCTTACCTACAGATGTTGCAGTCGTTCGCCGACGCGACCAACTTCCGCAAGTTCTACCGCGAGAACTCGCGGACTTACGAGGGGCAGATCGCTTTCTACCGCGACGTGGCGAACGTCGCCGAGATGAAGAGGTGGCTCGACAGGAATTTTCCGGGCTCCAGCGACTACGACACTTATAAAATCATCTTCTCCCCGCTCGTCGCCTACAACCAGTCGACCACCTGGTTCTCAAGCAACGGCTTCAAGGAGCTCCAGCCGCACGTCAACTTCCCTTACCCGCAGGACGTGAAACGCTACGGCCCGGAGAATCTGTCGAAGGAGGCCGAGATAATCTTCCGCGGCAACATCGTCTTCACTGAGATCAACCACGGCTACATCAACCCGGAGACGGACAAGTACGCCGACCGCATCGCGAAGGCCATCAGCAACCGCGACCGCTGGGTGGAGAAGAGCAAGGGCGAGGGCTATTACGGGGGCATCGCCGCCTTCAACGAGTACATGAACTGGGGGCTGGTCAGCCTGCGCATCGCGGACTACGCGCCGCGCGCGGAGCAGGACAAGATGATCGAAGGCATCGACCGCATGATGACCGAGCGCCGCGGCTTCCCGCAGTTCAAGGCGTTCGACGCCTTCCTCGTGGACTTGTACCGCAGCCGCAAGCCAGGCCAGACGCTCGCGGATTTGTACCCGCAGATCATCGAGTGGTTCGAGAAGAATAATTAAGGCGGGCGGGACGGCCGCCCCTCACCTTATCGGAATGGCCCAGTCGCCCATCAGCAGACTCTGCGGGACCTGCTTGAAGCTGTAGTGATTTGAGCTGGGGTCGCGGTCGAAGACCCAGACCATGTCGTAGCGGTCCTCAGGCCACTCCTGCGGCGCGGTCGTCTTGTTGCCCAGTATCTTGTTGGCGATCTTCGGCAGCAGCTCGTGCTGCCAGCAGATGAGGACGACGCCCGCGCACAGAAAAGCCTCTTCCAGCATCTTCTCCGCCTCCAGCTTCGGGTAGTTCGAATTGACCCTGATGGCGAGCTTCTCCGCGAGCGGCGTGATCGTCTCCAGGGAGCGGCGGCTCCCCTGACGCCTGGTCGGCGTGGAGGCGTAGATGAACTGCGGCGTGGCGAGCGCCTGGTCCTGGAATGAATGGCTCGCGGGCGCGAAGAAGGAGGCCAGCGCCCCGGCCCTCTGCCACCCGCGGATCGTCAGCGACTCGCTCTCGCGCTCGCCGTCCGAGGTCACCCCGTAAGGCGGGGGGTCGTCCGTCGGCTTCTCGCCGTGGCGTATGAGCATGATTTTCGTCGCCTCTCGAACCGTTTGACTCATAGTCTCCCTCTCAGCTCTCCCCCTCAGAATCGCACGACCACTCGACCGGACTGCCCGGAGCGCGCAGCATTCTACCCGATTTCCGGCGACAAGGAAGAACGGTTTATGTTCCTTCACTTCGGGCCGCGCCCCCGGGAAACGTGATATAGTCCGCGGCACGGTTTAAAATTGTGCCACGGCGAGTCCCCATGAAAATCTTTTCACCCGTTACGGCGACCGCATGAAGCGCTGCCCGACCTGCCAACGCATATACACTGACGACACGTTGAGGTTCTGCCTGGAAGACGGCGCGGCCCTGCGGCCCGTGGACGCTCGCGCCGACGCGGACAGGACGCTCGCGCTTGATGCGGGCGCGGAGCCGCCGCCCACGAAGGTGCTTGACGACCCGGCTCTCGCGCCGACGCGCCCCGCGCTCGGGAGGTCTTCAGCCGCGACGCCGCGCGCCGAGTCAACGTGGGAAGCCGAGCAGCGGCGCACGGCGACGCAGGGCGAGAAGCGGCGGAGCACGGCCGGGGTCGTCGCGCTCACGATTCTGGCGACGGTGCTGGTGCTGGGCCTGGGCGGCGTGATCGCCTGGCAGTTGATGAAGGACGACCCAAAGGGTGTCGCGGAGACGCGCAACACAGGGAACACTAACGCGAACGTGACGGGCAACACGAACAATTCGTCCGGCGGCGTCGTTCCGACTCCCACGCCGACCGCGACGCCGACTCCGGCGAGCGGCTTCATAGAGGGGAGCATGGCCTACCCGAGCGACGGCATCCCCGGCGTGATGGTCGCCTGCGCGGAGGACGCGGAGACGCGCGCCACGGTCGTCTGTTCGGAGAAGCGCGACGACTGGGAGGCCGGCGTGCACTACAGCCTGAAGGTGCCTCCGGGGAGATATTTCGTTTACGCCACGCTGCTCGCGGGCGACGACTCCGTCGGCGAGATGCAAGGCAAGAAGGCTTACCACACGGACTACCTGAAGTGCGGCATGGGCGAGAACTGCAACTCGCACAGGCGAATCGTCGTCGAAGTCAAACCCGGCCAGACCCTCAACGGCGTCACCGTCGGAGACTGGTGGGCCGACCTGTAACGGCCGGAACACCAGAGTTGAAAAAGCCCGCCGCCTGTTCTACAGTCGCCTCATCCACCCGCCCACTCCACCCTTGAGCAGAATCTCTGTAAGGAGTGATAATCCACGCAATGAACGAAGAAACCACGCAGAACATGCCCGACGGCCGCTCTTTCGAAGAACGCGTCATGGCGCGCTTCGACGCCCTCGATGCAGGCGTGCGAGACATGAACACGCGGCTGACAGCCTTCGAAGAAAGGGTGAATGCACGACTCGACAGGATGGAGGGGCGGCTCAACGAGATGGACGCGCGGCTGACCGCCTTAGAAGAAAGGGTTGACCAGCGGCTGAAGGAGACGCGGCCCATCTGGGAGCAAGTGTTGGTGCGCCTCGACGGGATGGACGCGCGCTTTGATAAATTTGACGCACGCCTCGCCCGCGTCGAAAAGAACCTGGACTATCTTAACCGCAAGTTCCGCATCTTCAACGAGGACATTCTGACGTGGCAGAACCAGCAGGAAGACCTGGAAGAGCGCGTCAGCAACTTAGAATCTGAGCAGGCGAAGTAAGCCCAGCCAGCCAGGCGCTCGGGGCCGCGCCTGTTTTCACGCTCACTTCAAATACCAGTCCGGCTGATTATCCATGAAAAGTTTGGCCGGCGGGATCGAGACGTGGCGGCCGGACCGGGCTTCCCTGTTGACGGGCCGGAAGTCGTCCGTGATGGTCGCCTCTCGTCCGTCAATCGGAACTTTCCTGTGTGCCAGTTGCTCGTAGTCGCGCGTGCGGCCGCGGACGCGCCTGTAGTAGTCGCGGAAGTGAACTGGCTGTACGCGCAGGCCGTCCAGCCAGTAGTAGACCCGCCCGAAGTAGGCCGCGTGGAGCCACTCCTCCCAGGGCCGCAGGGCGTACAACTCTTCTTTCAACTCCGAACCGTGGAGCGGGAGCCAGAGGACGTAGATTCCCTTGCGCGCGTACTCGGCCGTGCGGAACTGTATCCGCCGGAGCGGCAGGTTGCTGAGCTGCACCTCGATGGCGACTGGCACATTATTGATGTACGCGCTCACGTCCGGGCGGACCGTGCCGAGGTCTCGCTCCATCTCGCACTTGCGCACGCGCGCATCCGCCGACAGGTTTTCGAAGAGACTGATCTTGCAGCGGCGGTGCGCCTCACTTTCGCCCGCCCCGTACTCGCAGGTGACCGGCGGCACGTGCGCGAAGTGCGGCGCTTTGATCTCTCCCTTCCTGAGCCTGACGATTTGGCGGCAGCAGAAACAGCGGAAAGGCCCGTCCGCCCTTTCCACCTCCCACGCCGCGACCTTCTGTCCATTGTCATCTCTCGCCGCCGTCAACATGACTCCGTTACTTCCCCCGCGCTGATTAATTCTTCGACGGCCAACTCTAACGCGACGGGGTCGAGGCTCCTTTTGAAGACGAGCGCGTGGCGCGGCGGGCGCGTCAGCGGGTCGCGGCTGCCGCGCAGCTCGTCCCAGGCCGCGAGGATGAAGTTCTCGAAGCCGGCGTGCTCAAACTCCGCGAGCCTCTGTTGCAGGTGCTGCGGCGTCCAGAAGCCCAGTATCTCAAGGTAAAACTTTCGCCCGTCCTCGCGCGTCAGGACGAAGTCAGGGATGAACGCGCTCTCGCCCAAATCTATCACCTCGCGGCTCGGCTCCAACCGCCAGGCGGTTTCGACGCGGCCCCAGCCCGCCGCCAGTTTCTCGCCGACACTCTTTTCCTGCGGCGCTTCCGTCAGGTAATGAGAGTTGAGCCGCTTCTGTCTGCTGTCTAGTTCGAAGAAGGCGTTCCCGCGCCCCGCGTCCGACTGCTGCGCGATCTCGGCGCGCATGTGCCAATTTTTGCAGAGCAGGAGCGCGGGCAGGAAGACAGCCATCTGGACGCCGTACTTCTTCGAGCGCTGGAAGAGCGAGACGGGGCCGTCGAGCCGCACCTCGTAGCCGTCGCGCGCGCTTCCCCTTATGGTGTGAATCAGCCTGTAAGATTTGATGGCGCTGAAGAGCTCGCGGTAAGAGTCCGCGTCCTGCGCGCCGACCGTGAGCCGCATCTCCACGCAGTGATAGAGCAGCGCCTGCGCCTGTGCCAGATTGTAAAGGCTCAGAAGCTCCGCCGGGGCCGGGCCGCTGAAGGCCGCGAGCAACTGGTTCTCGGGCAGGTCCGCGTACAGGGAGCGCATCATCACGTCCGGCTCCACGCCCAGCTCGCGCGCCGCTTCCGTTATGCTAGCCGCGCGCGCGTCTTCGTCCCGCGTCACCGGGTGGCGCTCGCGCGCCTTGAGGAAGAGGGCGCGGCGAATCTCGACGGGGTCTCGTGCGCCGCTGATTTCGAAAGTGCACCTGTCCGTCAGGAGCTTGATGAGGCCGCGCAGGAATTTATAGTTCGTGCCGGTGCCGACGTACTCTTCGAGCGCCGCGTCAAGCTCGCGCCGCGGCCGGCCCTCGTGCCCCGCGAAGAGCTTGACGAGTTGCGCCGCATCGCTGAGCCGGTCCGGGTCGTCCGTGTGTACGTGGAGTGGGCGCACCTGGTCGCCGCGCCGCCAGTTCTGTGCCAGATCAGCCGTCAGCATCAGCCTTCACCCGCCCGGCCGAAGAAGGCGTTGTAGCCCGCCTCGCGGAATTGGGCCGCGCTCGTGCGCCGGTCGCTGATTCCCTCCTCGGTCGTCTCGCTCGCGATGACTTCGTAGAGCACGGCCTCCTTGCCCGGCTGCTTTCTCAGGATGCGGCCGAGGCGCTGTATGTGCTCGCGCGTCGAGCCGGAGCCGGACAGCACCACGGCGACCGCGGCCTCCGGGATGTTGACGCCCTCGTTCAAGACCTTAGAGGTGGCGAGCGCGAGCACCTCGCCTTTGTTGAAGGCTTCGAGCCACGCGCTGCGCTCCTTGATGCCCGTCTGGTGCGTGATGGCCGGAATCAGGAACTGTTCCGAGATGCGGTAGACCATCTCGTTCTCGGCCGTGAAGATGAGCGTGCGCTCCCGCGGGTGGCGCGCCAGAAGTTCCATCAGCACGCGCAGCTTCGCCTCCGTGCCCAGCGCGACGCGCTTCGACTCCCTGTAGGCTTGCATCGCGCGACGCCCCTCTTCGCTGCGCGCGCTCGCCCTGATGAAAGACTGCCAGCCCGTCAAGCCCCCGAGGTCGATGCCCTTCTCGCTGACGAAGCGGCGGAAGATGGCCCGCTCGCGTTCGTAGAAGGCGCGCTCTTCCTGACTGAGCCTGACGTTGAGACGCACGACCCTGTAGTCCGCCAAATATTGGCCCGCCATCTCGTGCGCCTCGCGGCGGAAGAGAATTGGGCCGATTAGTCGTTCGAGGCTGCGCTCCTCGCCGTCGGCGCGCTCGGGCGTGGCCGTCAGGCCGAGGCGGAAAGGCGCTATCGCCATCTCGGCCGCGTAGCGGTTCGCGCTGCTCGGCAGGTGGTGACACTCGTCGAAGATGACGAGGCCGAACTGGTTCCCGAGCCGCTCCATGAAGCGGAAGGCGGAGGCGTAGGTCGTCACCGTCAGCGCGCCCAACTCGTAATAGCCGCCGCCGATGAGGCCGACCTCCGCGCGGAAAGATTTCAGGAGAAGGTCGTACCACTGGTTCATCAAATCCAGCGTCGGGACGACGACGAGCGTCGAGCGATTCGTGCGCTCAATCGCCATCTGCGCGACGAGACTTTTGCCCGCGCCCGTCGGGAGGATGACGACGCCGCAACGCCCGCGCCGCATCCACTCGTCTATGGCCTGTTGTTGGTAGGGGCGCGGCTCAGTTTCAGAAGTGGAGGGGAAGTCGAACTTGTCGTAGGCGCGCGCCTGGTCTTCGTAAGGGGTCTTCGAGCGGAAGAGGTCGCGGACGACGTGGCGGTAAGCCCAGGCCGGCGCGCGCCAGCGCAAGACGCGGTCGTCCCAGCGGAACTCGGACGGCACCCGCGCCGCGCGGTCTGCGCCGTCCAGGAGAAGCGTTCCCGAATCGAACCGGAGCGTGAAAGGCGTGAGACTCACTTCGCTTTCAGAACCTAACTACGAGCGTCAAGAATTGCAGGGGCCGGGCCTGTCCCTGCCCCCACAGGTTTCTCTCACCTTTTTACAGATAACTGTGCCAGTTCTTCAAGCGGCCTTCTTGTGCGTCTGCGCGGCCCGCCGGGCGCTCAGGCGCTCGCGCAGGCGCGGGTATTCTTTCAGCTCCGCCGCGGGGATGCAGTCTGGACAGACCCACTTGCCGTCCGTGTTGCGCATGTGCAAGCTCTCCTGCGGCTTCTTGCAGGCTTCGCACCTGAAATCTTTGCTCATCTCTAAAACCTCCCGTGGATTCAGGCCACGCGGGCGCGCTGCTGCTGCGCTTGCTGGCGCAGCGGGTCGTAGTCGTGTTGCAGGTACTGGCGCGCGATGAACTTCAGCACGGCCGAGACGTGCTTGCACTCGAAGCCCGGCTCGCCGTTGCCGTTGAAGATGAAGTCCGCGCAGGTGCAGACCAGGCGGCGCGCCGCCGGGTCGCAGTAAAGGCGATAGTCCTGCTCGCTGCCCGATTCCGAATGGGCTATCCAGCCGTAAGGCGAAGCCTCCGCGACCTTGATCCGCTCGCTGCGCGCGGCCCGCTTCTCCGCGGGCGAGAACGCCACGACCTGCCCCGCGCCGACCTTTTTCGCTTTCGTTTCCATGACAGGCATTATACCACTTTCCATCCGCTTATGAAACTGTGTTTCATGAATGGCACACGAATTTTGGAGGCAGACTGTCTCCGCGTTTTCGTTTCGGGGGGTTAGCTTCTAAACTAGCGGCCGAGCGAATTCCCTACGCGGTGGTAGATTGATGGGCGGGCGGGGCAAACTGATCAGGGCGTCGGAGGTCGGCGAATACATCTTCTGCGCGCGCGCCTGGCGGCTGCGGCTGGACGGGTACGAGCCGACCGCCGGCCGGCACGCGCGCGAGGCCGGAACGGCGTGGCATCTGGGGCACGGTAAATCTGTCAGGCGCGCGCGGCGACTACAGTTCGTCGCGGCCTGTGCCAGTTTTCTGGCGGTCGTCGTCGCGGTGCTGATTCTACTCTCGTGGTGGTGGCGATGATCTATTTGCTCGCCGCGCTCGCGGTCCTGCTCGTCGTCGCTCTCGCTGCGAGTGCGGCGGCGCGGAGCGCCGAACAGTCTAGCGGCCTCCCCACGGGGCGACTCGTCTACAGCGACACGGGCTTTGCGGTCGGGCGCGTCGCGCCATTGGAGAAGAACCGGGAAGGCGTCAAGCAGGAGCGGCCGCTGGTCTCGCGGCGGTACGGCCTGACGGGGAGGCCGGACTATCTGGTCCGAACGAAGGAAGGAATTATCCCCGTCGAAGTTAAGTCGACGCGGAGCCCGGCCGGCGGGCGGCCCTACGACTCGCACGTCATGCAGCTCGCGGCCTACTGCCTGCTGGCCGAAGACGCGCTCGGCGCGAGCGTCCCTTACGGAATCATACGGTACAGTGACAATGAGGTGACCGTGGACTACACGACGGAGCTGCGCGACGAGTTGTTAACGTTACTGGAAGAGATGCGGGAGGCGCGCGAGGCCGAGGACGTGCACCGCAGCCACACGGACCCGCGCCGCTGCAAGGGGTGCAGCATGCGCGAGCACTGCGTCGAGAGCCTGGCCTGAAGCGGCCACAACAAATCGGCCCAATTCTTTCGAGTCAAACTATGCGTCCAGATTCCCTTGTACACGCGGCGAGGCTGCTCTCTCTCGCGTTACTTCTCGTCCTGACGACTGGCACGGCGGCGCGCGCCGAGTGGGTGACGCAGCCGAGCGGGACTTCGGTCCGCCTGCGCGGCGTGAGTGCCGTCAACTCCCGCGTGGCCTGGGCGAGCGGCGACAAGGGCACCTTCGCGCGCACGGTTGACGGGGGCCGCACGTGGACTTCGGGGATTGTGCCGGGAGCGGCGGAGTTGGACTTCCGCGACGTGGACGCCTTCGACGCGGAGACAGCTTATCTGCTCTCAATCGGCGAAGGCGACAAGTCCAGAATCTACAAGACCACGGACGGGGGCCGCCGCTGGGAGCTACAGTTCAAGAGCGGGCGCGCCGCGGCCTTCTTCGACTCGATGGCTTTCTGGGACCGCGACCACGGGGTAGCCGTGAGCGACCCCGTGGACGGGCGCTTCCTCATCATACAGACTTCGGACGGGGGCCGGACCTGGAAGGAGATGCCGCCGGACGGGATGCCGCCCGCGCTCGAAGGCGAGGGCGCGTTCGCCGCGAGCGGGACGTGCATCGCGGTCGAAGGTAAGACGAGCGTCTGGTTCGCGACCGGCGGACCCAACGGGGCGCGCGTCTTCCGCTCGATTGACCGCGGGCGGACGTGGGCGGTCGCGACTGTGCCAATAGTGAGCGGCAAGAGCGCGGGCGTTTTCTCCATCACGTTCTGGGACGCGTTGCACGGCGTGGTCGTGGGCGGCGATTACACGAAGGAGGCCGAGGCCGAGAACAACGTGGCCGTCACAACGGACGGCGGGCGGACGTGGGCCGCCATCAAAGGCCCCGGCCCGAGCGGCTACAGGTCGTGCGTCGTCTTCGTGCCCGGCACAAAATCGCGCGGCGCGCCTACTCTCTTCGCGGTCGGGCCGACGGGCTCTGAGTATTCGTCGGACGGCGGGCAGACGTGGACGAGCGCAGGCGCGGGCGGCTACCACAGCGCGGACTTCGCCGGGCCAAAAAACGCCGGCTGGGCCGTCGGCGAGCGCGGCGTGATCGCGAAATACACTGGCACAATTAACTCTCGGAGATAACTATGAGGAAGATTGTTTCGCTCCTTTTGGTGACGGCTTTTTTGATCTCTCTCGCTCTGCCGGCGCGCGCGGACGAGGGGATGTGGACTTTCGACAACCCGCCGCGCAGGCAGTGGAAGGAGCGTTACAATTTCGACCCTTCGGACGCGTGGCTGGATCACCTGCGGCTCTCCTCCGTGCGCGTCGGGACATCCAGCGGCGCGTTCGTCTCTCCGAACGGGCTCGTCCTCACCAACCAGCACGTCGCCTCCGGCCAGATCGCGAAGCTCTCGACGGCCGAGCGCAACCTGTCGCGCGACGGCTTCTACGCGCGCACGCAGGCCGAGGAGTTGAAGTGCCCCGACCTGGAGATGAGCGTGCTCGTCTCCTACGAGGACGTGACGCGCCGCGTGCAGGGCGCTGTCAAACAGGGAACGAGCAGCGCGGAGGCCAACGCGCAGCGCCGCGCAGAGGTCGCCAGAATCGAGAGCGAGTCGAAACAGAAGACGGGACTCGACGGCCAGGTCGTCATGCTCTACAGCGGCGGCGAGTACTGGCTCTACCGCTTCAAGAAGTACACGGACGTGCGCCTCGTCTTCGCGCCCGAGGAGCAGATAGCCTTCTTCGGCGGCGACTACGACAACTTCACCTACCCGCGCTTCAACCTCGACATCACTTTCTTCCGCGTCTACGAAAACGACCGGCCGGCGAAGACCGACGACTATCTCAAGTGGTCTCAGAACGGCCCGGCCGAGGGGGAGTTCGTAGTCCTCTCGGGCAACCCGGGCTCGACCGACAGGCTGATGACCGTGGCCCAGTTGCGCTACCAGCGCGACGTCGGCAACCCCTTGCAGATGCAGGTCTGGACTTCGCGCCGCGCCGCGCTCGCGCGCTTTGCGGCGACGGGCGCGGAGCAGGAGCGCCGCGCGGGCTCGGCCCTGAGGTCGCTCGCCAACTCCATCAAGCGCCTGACGAGCCAGCAGGAGGGCTTGCTCAACCCGCGCATGTTCGCGAAGAAGGAGGCGGAAGAGAAGGCCCTGCGCGCAGAGGTCGCGCGCCGCGCGGAGTTGCAGCAGGAGTTGGGCGGCGCTTGGGAGCAGGTCGGCGCGGCCTACGCGGACTTGCCGCGCACGTCGAAGCGCATAGCCTTTTCGACCCTTGAGTGGTCGCGCCTGGGCTTCATAGCCTCGGCGCTCGTGCGCTACAGCGAAGAATCGCGCAAGCCCAACGAGCAGCGATACGCGGAGTTCCGCGACGGCCGACTCGAATCGCTGAAGCTCAATTTGTTCTCGCCCGCCCCCGTTTACGCGGACATGGATGAAGCGATCCTGGCGGGCTGGCTCGAAGAGGCGCGCAAGACGCTGGGCGCGGAGGACCCGTTCGTGCGCGCCGCGCTCGGCGGCGAGACGCCCGCGGAAGTGGCCCACAAAGTTATTACGGGGACGAAGCTCGCCGACGTTGCCGTGCGCCGCGCCCTCTTCGAAGGCGGCGCGGAAGCGATTGCCAAATCGGACGATCCTCTGGTCGCGCTGGCCCGCAAGGTGGAGCCCGTCGTGCGCGAGCTGCGCGCGTGGAACGAGGCCAACATCAAGAGCGCCGAGGCGAGCGCCGGCGAGAAGATCGCGAAGGCGCGCTTCGCCGTCTACGGAAAGAGCGTCTACCCGGACGCGACTTCTTCCTTGCGCCTGAGCTACGGCAAAGTCCTCGGCTACGAAGAGGGCACGACCCTCGTCCCCTTCAAGACGACTTTCTACGGCCTCTACGACCGCGCGGAGAGCTTCGGTGAGAAGCCGCCTTACAACTTGCCCCAGCGCTACAAGGAGAAGCGCGCGGCGCTGGAGCTTTCGACGCCCATGAATTTCGTCTACACGGCCGACACCATCGGCGGCAACTCCGGCAGCCCCGTCGTCAACCGCGACGCAGAGATCGTCGGCCTCAACTTCGACAGCAACATACAGAAGCTCCCGAACCGCTACTGGTTCGTTGACGAAGCCGAGGGCGGCCGCGCCGTCGCCGTCCACAGCCGCGCCATCACCGAAGCCCTCCTCAAAGTCTACGGCGCGACGGAGTTGGTCAACGAGATACTAAAGAAATGATGGACGCGGAATGCGGAGTGATGGATGAAAGACAAGCGGTTTTTAATTCATCACTCCGCATTCCGCGTTCATCATTTTCTTTTCACGCTGCTGTTCTCGATTGGGCCGCGATTCTGGTCAGGTGCTGTTCGATCACTACTTCGAGCGCGCCGCCGAGGCCCGCGCCGGTGGGCTCGCCTGGCTCGACGGACCAATTCGAGAGGCGGCCGGCCATCGTGCGCGCGACCGCCTCCTTGAGCGACGCCTCAATAAATTTCCAGCCGTAGACCACGCGGCCGCTGAGGACGACGCGCGTCACGCCGAGCCCGCCGATGACGTTGCCTATGCCGACGCCGAGGTATTCGCCGGTGCGTTCGAGCGTGGAGCGAGCGCGCACTTCGCCCGCCTCGGCGCGCGCGACTATCTCCACGAAGCGCGGCGGGCGGCCGCCCCTCACCTGCGGGCGGTCCCCCGCGTAGAGCGCCGACGCGCTGGCGGCCGAGGCGTAGCGCTCCCAGCAGCCGCGGTTGCCGCACGCGCACGGCTTGCCGCCTGCGACAATCGTCATGTGGCCGAACTCGCCGAGCAGCCCGCCGTCCGCGCCCGCGCCGCGGTAGACCTCGCCGCCGAGCACCAGCCCTACGCCGATGCCCGTCCCCGCCCGGACCAGAACGAAATCGTCCCACTCGCCCGCGCCCGAGTCGCGCAGGCGGCGGCGCGCCTCGTAGAGTCCGGCGGCCGTCGCGTCGTTCTCCACCGTGACCGCCGCCTCGCGCCCGCCCGCGCCCCTGAGCGCCTCGGCCACTTTCACGTCCTCCCAGCCCAGGTGCGGCGCGAAGAGCAGGCGCGTGCGCTCAGCGTCGGTCGGCCCAGGAACGCTCACGCCGATTGCGTTGAGCACTCGGCCCCGCTCGCTCATACACTGTCGCTTGACGGCCGCGCGTATGCGCGCGAGCGCGGCCGCAGGGTCCGCGGGCGTGTCGAAAGGCTCTTCACAGAGGAGCCTGCCGGAAATCGTCGCCGCGCCGACCTGGCTGCGCCGCACGCCTATGTTGACGCCGACGAAGAGCGCGCCCGCGTCGCCGAGCGAGAGGCCCACGGGCGGCCGGCCCAGTCTACGAACGACCGACTGCTCCGCCTCCGCCTCGCGCAGCGCGCCGGAAGCGAGCAGCGGCTTGACCACTTCCGTGACCGTGCTGCGGTAGAGCCCCAGACGCCGCGCCAGGTCCGCGCGCGAGACGGGCTGCGCCGCGCGCACGACCCTCAGAATCGTGCGCGCCACGCCGACGCCCGCGCCCGCGGACGCATCGCGCCACTTCGACGGCGCGTCGCGCGGCGGCGCGTCCGTCGGCTCATTCTTCCGCAGGGCCAGAAGACGCCCCGCCGGGTCTGGCACAAAATTCAGTTGCCTGATGGCGCGCCGGACGCGCTCGCTGGTCTCCGGCGCGACGTACCTGGATTCGTTGACGACGTGCGACACGGTCGCCGTAGAGACGCCCGCCAGCCGCGCGACATCGTAAAGCGTTGACATCAACTTCCCCCCTGAAACTTTTGATGACAGTTAACTACCCTCGCAGCCGCCGAAGCAAACCGCAAGCCAGATGAGATAGATTATGACGGAGGCACCTTGCAGCGAGGTTAACGACCGGCGGGGCGGGGGCGCGCACGGCAGCCCGAGACATTCTTGTCGCGGCGCGAAAGGCCGGCGGACAATTATGTCGCCGGCCGCGCGCAGACTAGCTTCCGAGGCCGCGGTGGCGCTGGGCCAGTGCGAGGCGCTTCTCGTAAGCCTCGCGGGCGATCCGCACGTCTTCCAGGAAGTGCGGCAGCTCGTCGAGCATGAGCGCCTGCGGCCCGTCGACGAGCGCGCGGCCCGGGTGCGGGTGAAAGTCCACGAGCACCATGTTCGCCCCGGCGACGACGCCCTGCGCCGTGACGTGCATCACGTCCAGAATCCCCTCGGGGCCGAGGCTGCGCGCGCCGACCGAGTGAGAGGGGTCGACGCAGACTGGCATTCTCGTTAAGCGCTTGACGACCGAGACGTGCGCGAAGTCAACGAAGTTGCGGTGCGGCTCGCCTATGTTCGTCTTCATCCCGCGCAGCCCGAAGACGACCCTGTGATTGCCCTCGCTCGCGAGGTACTCGGCGGCGTGCAGCGACTCGTCGAGCGTGATGCCGAAGCCGCGCTTCAAGAGGACAGGGAACTCCTGCTGGCGGCCAGTGATTTTCAGCAGCTCGAAGTTCTGCGTGTTGCGTGTGCCAATTTGAAGCATCACGCCCGTGGGGTTTCCGGTCCGCTCAAGCTCCTCTTTGATTTCGTCTATGTGCGACTCGTGCGTCACCTCCATGGCGACGACCTTGATTCCGTACTTGCCGGCCAGCTCGAAGACGTAGGGCAGGCACTTGCGCCCGTGGCCCTGGAAGGAGTAAGGGCTCGTGCGCGGCTTGTAAGCGCCCATGCGCGTGCAGACCTGATTGTTGTCGCGCAGGGCGCGCATCATCTGCTCGACGTGCTCGGGCGTGTCCACGGCGCAGAGCCCCGCGAAGACGTGCAGCGTGTCCTGTCCGAAGCGCAGTCCCTGGTACTCGAAGTGCGCGGGCCTGTGGTCGTCCTTGTGCCGGCCGAGGACGCGGTACTCTTCGGAGACGCGCACGACGCGCTCGACGCCGGGCAGGTTCCTCACCTCCTCGACAGGGATGGCCGACGTGTTGCCGATGAGGTAAATCTCCGTCAGCGACTGCTCCACGCCCTGCTCGCGGTGCACGCGCGCCTGTATGCCCTGCAACCGCGCCAGGTGCTCCATCAACTGCCTGTACGCTTCGCTCTCCGGTTTGATGTTCGGTGTCAGTATAAGAATCATAATCTTTCGCCCAGAGTGTTCGTTATTTTCCGTTCTCGAAAAGTCGGCCCGTGACGCTCAACTCGCCCGCGCCGCGCTTCGCGTACTCCCGCAACTCCGCTCCGGCGGCCGAGAGTTTGGCGACGAGCGCGTCGAGGGCTTCGGCTATCTCCGAAGGGTTCGTCGCCAGGATGTCGCGCCAGACGGGCCAGGGGCTGGAGGCGAGCCGCGTCATGTCGCGGTAGCCCGCGCCCGCGAGACTCCTGAGGGCGTCGGCGTCCTCTTGTTCGCGGACGCTTGCGGCGAGCGCGCTCGCAACAATCTGCGGCGCGTGACTGACGACGGCCATCGCGCGGTCGTGCCCATCGGCCGTCAGCAGGCGCACGCGCGCGCCGACGCGTTCGACTGCCTCCGTCAAAACGTCGAGCGCGGGACGTGCGGCCTCGCCCTCTTCCTTAACCAAGACGTAGCTCGCCCCTTCGAAAAGGTCCGCGCGTGCGTGCGCGAGCCCTCCCGCGTGGTGGCCCGCGACGGGGTGGCCGCCGACGAACTGCCGTCCCGCTGGCACAGAATCGCGCGCCGCGCGGCACACCTCCCTCTTCGTGCTCCCGGCGTCCGTGACGAGCGCGCCTGGCTTGACCTGCGCGCCGCGCTCGCTCAGGAAACTGATAATCTCGCGCACGGGCATAGCCAGATAAATCAGGTCCGACGAAGAAACGGCCCCGTCAACGAAAGCGCGGTCGACTTCGTCAATCACCCCGCGCGCCATTGCTTCGTCCCGGACCGAGGCGGACGAGTCCCAACCGCCGATGCGCTCGCACAAACCCGCGCGCCTGAGCGCCAGCGCGAAGGACGCGCCGACGAGCCCGCACCCCACGATTGAGACGCGCTCCCACAAAGGCTCGCTCATTGGGCCACGCCCTCCAGAAGTTTCCAGAACTCGGGCAAGGAGACCTCGACCGCCCCGCGCGCCCCTTCAATCTCTGAATCTCCCGCGGCCGTGAGCGCGGCGACGGCGCACGACATGGCTACGCGGTGGTCGCCGAACGCGTCGAGAGACGCCCCGCGCAAGCGCGCGCCGCCCGCGTGAAGCCGCCAGCCGTCCGCGCGCTCTTCAATGCGCGCGCCCATGCGCGAGAGATTTTCGACGGTCGAGCGTATGCGGTCAGACTCTTTGACGCGCAACTCCGCCGCGTCCCGCAGTTCCATCCCGCGGCCGAGCGCCGCGGCGGCGAAGGCCAGGAGCGGCAGCTCGTCTATCAGGTTCGGGATGACTGTGCCGGAAACGTTGAGCGTGCGCGCCTCGTCGGACGCGAGCCCGCGGACACGAATCGTGCCCACGGGCTCGCCGCACTCAAGCCTTTCGTCTTCGACCATAATGTCCGCGCCGAGCTGCGCGAGCGCGGAGAGGAAGGCCGTCCGCGTCGGGTTCAGACCCACGTCGAGTATCGCCAGTTCCGAGCCGGGGAGCACGGCCGCGGCGGCGGCGAAGAAGGCGGCCGATGAAACGTCGCCGGGGACGAGCATGTCGCGCGCGCGGAGTCGCGCGCCGCCTTCGACGCTGATCTCGTTCCCGTTTTGTGCCAACTGCGCGCCGAACTCTTTCAGCATCCGCTCCGTGTGGTCGCGCGTGCGCGTGGGCTCTTCGACAGTCGTCACGCCGTCGGCGAAGAGGCCGGCGAGCAGCACGGCGGACTTGATCTGCGCGCTCGCGACCGGCGGCTTGTAGCGCACGGCGCGCAGCGGCCTGCGGCCGGTGATGCGAAGCGGCGCGCGGCCGCCGTCGGCCAGTTCGACCCCCGCGCCCATCAGCCTGAGCGGCTCGGCCACGCGCGACATGGGGCGCGAGCGCAGGGACTCGTCGCCGGTCATGGCGGCCGCGAAAGGCTGGCCGGCGAGGACGCCCGCGAGCAGTCGCATGGTCGTACCGGAATTCTCCGCGTCCAACACCTCCGCGGGCTCTCGAAGCCCCCCGCCTTCGTCGTCCCCGATGTGGACAATCGAATCCTCGCGGACGACGCGCACGCCCAGCGCCTCAAGACACCGGAGCGTCGCCGCGCAGTCTCGCGCCGACGAAAAGTTTTTCACGACCGACCGGCCGCGCGCGAGCGACGCCATCATCGCCGCGCGGTGCGAGATGGACTTATCACCGGGCACACGCATCTCGCCCACCAAACGGTTGGCCGGAGTGACGACGACGCTACTTTCTTGATGATTGCCGGACATTCGAATCAGCTTATCCTTAACTTTAGTTTTCAACTTCGCGCCGACGGGTAACAGCCGAGGACGCGGACTTCCGCCGCGCGCTCGCCGAGTTCAGAGAGCGCGCTCGCGACCGTTTCGTCCGCGGCGGAGCCCTTCAAGTCCAGATAAAAATGGTACTCCCACGGCACGCCCTTTATCGGGCGGCTCTCTATCTTGAGCAGGTCAATTCCGCGCCGCGCGAAGGGCTCAAGCGCGTTGTGCAGCGCGCCCGGCTTGTGTGCCAGTTTCACGACGAGCGAGAGCTTGTCCGCGCCCTCGGCCGGGAGGGCCGACGGCGCGAGCAGCACGAAGCGCGTGTAGTTCTCCGCGTGATCCTCCAACCCTTCGCGCAGGATGAGCCCGCCGTAAACTTCGGCCGCGCGCCGCCCCGCGATGGCCGCGCGCGTCGGGTCATTGGTTCTCACAACCTCGGCCACGCTCCCCGCCGTGTCTTCGGCCGCGACGCGGCGGACCTGCGGGTTCGCCGCGAAGAAGCGCGCGCACTGTGCCAGCGCGACCGGGTGCGACTGCACCGTCCTGACCTCTTCGAACGACGCGCCGCGGCACCCTACGAGGCAGTGCCTGACGGGGATGACGACCTCGCCCGCGATGTGCAGCAGCTCGTTCTCCAAAAGCAGGTCGTAAGACCAGTGGACCGAGCCCGCGAGGCTGTTCTCGACGGGCGCGAGGATGAAGTCCGCGCCCCCGTCTTCGACGGCCGCGAACAAAGACTCGAAGGTCGGGCGCGGCACGAGGCTGATGTCTTCGCCGAGGAGTCGCACGGCCGCCTCTTCGCTGAACGCCCCGCGCTCGCCCTGAAAGGCCACGCGCACGTTTTCGCTTTGCCCGTTCGTCAAAGGCTTTCCTCCTCACTGCCGGCCGCGGTCCCCGTCGCGCGGGCCTGCACGCGGCGCGACTCGTCTATGATGAGGCGGAAGAGGTTCGTCACGGCGCGCTCGTCCAGCGGGCCGCGGTTGGCTGAGACAGCGCGCCCCAACACCTCGCGCTCGCGCTCATGGTCGCAGAGCGCGAGGCCCGCGGCCCTCTTCGATTCACCGACGAGGAGCGCGAGCCGCGCGCGCTCGTTCAAGAGGCGGAGCAATTCTTCGTCAATCGCGTCGATCTCCGCGCGGCAGTCTTCAATGCTCATCGCGACCTCGTTCCCCCTTCAAATAAAAAAGCCGGCCGCAACTCAAACTGGGTCGGGTTGCGGCCGGCTTTGGCTGAAATCTTTCGCTCGCGTCTTAACTCTTCAAATCCTCGCGCGCGCGCAATGCCCGCCGTCCGCCCTCCCCGTAGGAGAAGCGGTACGTAAAGGCGAAATAATAAAACGGCGTGCGCTGCATTTCGTGCTGACCGATCAAAACAAGTTCTTCGTCCGGCTGACGACCCCTGCACTATAGGCAAAACCCTGAAAACCTGTCAACGCTAATCCCGGAATGAGCCGCGCGATTACGAATGCTTCGCCGCGCTCGTTTGCAGCCCCTCGTCGTCAACGTCGAGCACGCGCACTTTCGCTCCTGTGCCATTTCTGCGGAAACTTTCCGCAATCGTCTCGCCTAGTTCCGCGAAGCGGGAGGTGGCGAGCGCCACGACACTAGGCCCCGCGCCGCTCAGGGCCAGGCCGACGAGGCCGGTCTCGCGCGGCGTCGCGAGGGCCGCCGACAATCCGGGCACCAGGGACTCGCGGTGCTCCTGGTGCAAGCGGTCGCGCATGGCCTCCCACAGCAGGTCGTAGCGCCCCGCGTCGAGCGCGGCGACGAAGAGCGCGGCCCTCTGAATGTTGTGCACGGCCGCCGCGCGCCCGACTGTGCCGGGCAGCGCGTCGCGCGCCTCGGCGGTCTTCAGCGGCACGCCCGGCGAGACGACGATTGCCTTCAGGTCCGCGGGCCAGCGTCGCTTGACCGCGAGCACGCCTCCGTCATCCGTCACGCAGTTGACGACGAAGCCGCCGTAAAGCGCGGGGGCGACGTTGTCTGCGTGGCCCTCAAGCTCCAGCGCGTAGCGCAGGATGGTCTCGTCAGAGAGCTCGCGCCCGCAGACCAGCGAGCAGAGCGAGAGCCCCGCGACGATGGCCGCCGCGCTGCTCCCCAGTCCCCGGCCGAGCGGCAGCTCGTTGTGCACGGCGAGCCGCACGGGCGGCAAGTCCAGCCCCTCGCGTGACGCGGCAAAGCGCATCGCGACGTAAATCAGATTGTCCGCCGTGCGCGGCAACCCCTCGACGCCCGCGCCCTCGCCGCTGTTGCGCACGCGGCAGGGCTCTTCAGACTCCGCGACGACCGAGGCCCTGACGGTCAAATAAAGGCGCAAGGCCAGGCCGAAGCAGTCGAAGCCCGCGCCCAGGTTCGAGGTCGAGGCCGGCACGCGCACGGTGAAAGACGGCGCGCGCTTCCCCGCCGCCCGGCTCTCCCCCTCGAATGCGATGACAGATTCGCCCCTCACGCCGTCAACGAGTCCTTCCTTTGTTTCATACGTCTTGCCGGTGGGTACACCGCCGGCTAACCTCCTCTCGCGCCTGCGGCGCGCATCACTGTTGCGAGAGGTCTATTCTTCTTCCTTGCGTCTCAGCTTTTCGAGAATCGCTGCTTTCGTCGCCTTCACCCTCGCGGGCGGGTTGCCGAAGGTGCCAATGATGCGGCGCTCTTCTTTCGTCTTATCCGGCGAGCGGTCGTGCGTGTAGAGAGTCTCGCGGTGATAGTTGATGGCGTAGTCCGTGTCCTTCAGCACGTGCCCGGTCAGCACGGCCACCACGTCCTCGTCCGCGCCGACTGTGCCGTCGGCGACCATGCGCCTGAGGCCCGCGACGGTCGTCGCGGAGGCGGGCTCGCACCCCACGCCGTCGCGCCCAATGACGGCCTTCGCGTCGGCAATCTCCTGCTCGCTCACGCTCAACACGCGCCCGCCCGTCCACACTACCGCGCGCAAGGCTTTCTTCCACGACACGGGCGCGCCGATCTTGATCGCCGTCGCCAGGGTCTGCGGGTGCTCGACCGGCGTGAGCACGTCCGCGAGCGCACGCTCTAGCGATAAAGAAGCTCCCGCCGATTCTTGCTGCGACGCGAACAGGCGCGCGAACGGGGCAGCGCCTTCGGCCTGCACGACGGACAGCTTGGGCAGTCGCTCTATCAGCCCGAGGTCGAACAGTTCTTTGAAGCCTTTGCCGAGCGCGGCGCTGTTGCCGAGGTTCCCGCCGGGCACGACGACGTGGTCGGGGACGCGCCAGCCGCGCTGGTGCAGGAGTTCCGCCGCGACCGTCTTCTGTCCCTCGATGCGGAACGGGTTGATGGAGTTGACGAGGTAGATGGACTCGTCCTCGGCCAGCTCGCGTATGACGCGCATGGCGTCGTCGAAGTTGCCGTCGAGTTCCAGGACGGCCGCGCCGTAGTCCAGGCTCTGTGCCAGTTTCGCGTGGCTGATCTGCCCGCGCGGGACCAGTATCGCGCACTGTAGCCCGGCCCGCGCAGCGTAGGCCGCGAGGCTCGCCGCCGTGTTGCCCGTGCTGGCGCAGACGACCGTCTCTACATTGAGCCGCACGGCCTGCGTGACGGCCGCCGTCATCCCAGTGTCTTTGAAAGAGCCCGTCGGGTTGCAGCCCTGGTGCTTGAGCGCAAGCCCACGAAGCCCGCAGTAAGCAGCCGCGCGCGGCGCGTCGTAGAGCGGCGTGTTCCCTTCGTAAAGAGAAACAACCTCCGCGTCGTCCGCGAACGGCAGCAGCTCGCGGTAGCGCCAGACGCCGCTGCGGTCGCGGGCGTCGAACGAAGCGAGCCGCTCGTCCCACACGCGCCGCAAGGCAGAAGCCTCGACCGCCCCGGCGTCACTCTCAACGTCCAGCAGCCCGCCGCAGCGCGGGCAGACGTAGAGCCGCTCGTCTAGCGCGTAGCTCGCGGCGCAGCCGGGCTCCATGCAGCGTTGCGAGGCGCGGCTGGTCGTCAGGACTCTTTCGCTCGAAAAGTTCATGCCTTGGAGAGAGTGCTTTCGGAGGACTCGAAGCGGGAGGCGCGGCGCTGTAGGCCGAACTCGTTGTGCACGGCCAGGACCGCGTCACGCATCGCGCCCGCCTCGACCACGAACGAGACATTGTACTCCGAAGAGCCCTGCGCGATGGCAATAATGTTGATGCCCCTTCGGCCGAGCGCGCTGAAGGTGCGCCCCGCTATTCCGGGCGTGCCGCGCATCATGTCGCCGACGACCGCGACGATGGCTATCTCGGAGTTGATGGTGATGTGCTCGACCTGCTGGTGCCTCAGGTCGTAAGCGAACGCCTCGCGCAGTGAAGCGGCCGTGCGCGGGGCGTCCTCGGAGCTGACGATGAAGCAGATGTCGTTGCCCGAAGATGACTGCGAGATGAGCAGGACGTTGGCGCGCGCGAGGCCCGCGGCCGCGAAGGTCTTGGCGGCGACGCCTGGGACGCCGACGATGCCGCGCCCGCCGACGGTGATGAGGGAAACGTCCTTGATGGCCGTGATGGCCTTGACGCCGCGCGCCGTGGGGTGTCCCGTCGCGGTGATTTTTGTGCCAGGAAGCTCCGGCGCGAAGCTGTTGCGAATCCAGACCGGGATGCCCTTTTCGGCCACGGGCCGGAGCGTCTTCGGGTGCAGGACTTTCGCGCCGAAGTAGGCCAGCTCCGCCGCCTCGTTGTAAGAGATTTCGCGCAGGGTGCGCGCCTCCGGGACGAGCCGCGGGTCTGCCGTCAGCACGCCGTCAACGTCCGTCCAGATGACGACCTCCGCGGCGTCGAGCGCCGCGCCGAGGATGGTCGCCGAGTAGTCCGAGCCGCCGCGGCCGAGCGTCGTCAGCGCGCCCTCCGTGGACGCGCCCGTGAACCCCGTCACGACGGGCACGAACCCTTCCTCGATTAAAGGCGGGAGGCGCGCCGCGACGCGCTCGTGCGTCTCGTCCATCAAGGGCTCCGCCTGCCCGTGGACCCCGTCGGTCACGATCAACTCCGTCGCCTCCACCACCACGCTCGCGAGTCCCAACTCGCCCAATGCGCTCGCCAGCAGCCGCGCCGAAAGGCGCTCGCCCGCGCTCGAAATCGCGTCCAACGCGCGCGGCGTCAATTCCTTCAGGAGCGTCGTGCCGCGGCACAGGCTCGCCGTCTCTTCGATAATCTCGGCCGTGCGCTCCATCAACTGAGCGCGGCGGCCCTCGTCGCCGACGAGGGCTTCGATCGCCTCCGCGTGCTGTTTGCGGAGCGCTTCCGCGAGTCCCGCGGCGGCCGAGGCGTCGCCCCTCTCCGCCGCCCTCGCCGCTTCGATCAGACGATTCGTCACGCCGCCCATCGCCGAGACGACCGCGACCACGGGCGCGCCCTCGCGCGCGGCCGCGGCCACTATCTCGGCCACGCGGCCTATGCACTCGGCGTTGCCCACCGAAGTGCCGCCGAACTTCATCACTCGTGCTTTCATCGCTTAGAACTCGCAGGCGGTACTGACTTAAACGCCGTCCGTCACTGCGCCAAGACTACTTGAGGAAACCTGCCGCGCGTATTTGGCGAGCACGCCGCGGCGGGCGCGCGTCGGGGGCGGAGACCACGCGGCGCGGCGGCGCTTCAACTCATCTTCGGGGACGTTGAGTTGGAGCAGGCGCGCGTCCGCGTCGATAGTAACAGAATCTCCCTCTTCGACGAGCGCGATGGTGCCGCCGACGGCCGCCTCCGGCGCGACGTGGCCGACGACCATCCCGTAAGTCCCGCCCGAGAAGCGCCCGTCAGTGACGAGGCCGACCGCGTCGCCGAGCCCCGCGCCGATGATGGCCGAAGTCGGCGCGAGCATCTCGCGCATGCCGGGTCCGCCCTTCGGCCCCTCGTATCTAATCACGACCACGTCGCCCGGCACTATCGCGCCCGACAGGATGGCCCGCAGGCAACTCTCCTCCGAGTCGAAGACGCGCGCCGGCCCGGTGATCCTGGGGCTCTTGACGCCCGTGATTTTCGCGACCGCGCCCTCGGTCGCGAGGTTGCCGCGCAGGATGGCAAGGTGGCCGTGACTGTAGAGCGGATTGTGCCACGGGCGTATCACGTCCTGGTCGGCGCGCGGCTCCGTTGGCACATTTTTGAGCACCTCGGCCACCGTCTCGCCCGTCACCGTCAGCGCGTCGCCGTGCAACCGGTCGTTGGCGAGCAGGATTTTCATCACCTGCGGGATGCCGCCCGCGCGGTGCAGGTCGGTCGCGACGTAGCGCCCCGAAGGCTTCAGGTCGCAGAGCACCGGCACGCGCCCGCGTATCTCCTCGAAGTCGTCCAGGTCGAGGGGGACTTCCGCGGCGTGCGCTATCGCCAGCAGGTGGAGCACGGCGTTGGTCGAGCCGCCGGTCGCCATCACGACGGCGATGGCGTTCTCGAAAGCTTTCCGTGTGAGGAGCGAGCGCGGGAGGATTTCGCGGCGGACGGCTTCGGCCAGCACGCGCCCGGACTCGGCGGCGTTCTCGGCCTTCTCCTCGTCTTCGGCGGCCATCGTCGAAGAGTACGGCAGGCTCAGGCCCATAGCCTCTATGACCGCAGACATGGTGTTGGCCGTGTACATCCCGCCGCACGAGCCCGCGCCGGGGCACGCGCGCCGCTCGACTTCTAACAATTCATCCTCACTGATGCGCCCGGCGCAATATTGGCCCACGGCCTCGAACGCGCTGACGACCGTGAGGTCTTCATCTTTGTAGCGCCCGGCCTTAATCGTGCCGCCGTAGACGAAGACGGCTGGGACGTTCAGGCGCGCGATGGCGATTAAAGCTCCTGGCATGTTCTTGTCGCAGCCGCCGACGGCGAGCACGCCGTCCATACTCTGCGCCTGCGCCACGGTTTCGATTGAGTCGGCGATGACCTCGCGCGAGACGAGGCTGTATTTCATGCCCTCGGTCCCCATCGAGATGCCGTCGCTGACCGTGATGGTGCCGAAGACCTGCGGCATCGCGCCGGCCGCGCGCAGGGCCTCGGCCGCGCGCGACGCCAGCGTGTTCAGGCCGACGTTGCAGGGCGTGATCGTGCTGTACCCGCTCGCCACGCCGACAATCGGCTTGCCGAAGTCCTCGTCCCCGAACCCCACGGCCCGCAGCATCGCGCGGTTCGGCGCGCGCTCCACGCCCTCTGTGATGGCACGGCTTCTGGTGTTGCTCATAAGCAAATGGTGAGCGCGGAATGATGAACGATGAATGAAGCGCGACCGCCTTTTAATTCATCACTCCGCATTCCGCATTAGTCTTTATACCGCCCAGAGCGACTGGTCCGGGTCGTGGTGGAGCGGGCGGTCTTCGCCCGTGAGCCAGTCGAGGCGCGTCGGCGCGCAGATGTCGAGCGCCACCGTGTCTTCGAGCGCCTCGCTTGAGTGCTCGACGCCCGGCGGGATGCTGAGCATCTGGTTCTCCGAGAGCGTCACCGCGCCGCTCGGCAGATGAAAGCGCCACGAGCCCTTGAGCACGAGAATCATCTCCTCGTTCTCGTGCCGGTGCGCGTGCGTGATCGCGCCCTCCTTGACCTCGACCCGCGCCACCGTGATGTTCTCCCCGATGGCGACCTTCCGCAGATACAAATCCGTTATCTCCTCGGCCGTCATCCTGTCCCAATCGTACAAACCCATCTTTCTTTACCTCCGGTAATGAAGGGATGAGGGCGGAGGGATGAGGGATGAAATAAAAGCAGTCTTTCTTTCCTTCATCGCTCATCCCTCCGCCCTCATCCCTGCGTCAGTTCTTCGCCTTGTCCACCAGCCGCCCCTCACTGAGCCAGGGCATCATGCCACGCAGGCGCGCGCCGACGCGTTCGATCTGGTGCTCGCGCGTCTTCGTCTCCAACTCCTGGAAGCGCGGGCGGCCGCGGCCGTTCTCCTTCATCCACTCGCGCGCGAACGCGCCCGATTGAATCTGTGCCAGGAGGTCATGCATCCGGCGCTTCGTCTCGTCGTTGATGACGCGCGGGCCGCGCGTCATGTCGCCGTACTGCGCCGTGTTCGAGATCGAGTAGCGCATCTCGGAGATGCCGCCCTCGTAAATCAAATCCACGATCAGTTTCATCTCGTGCAGGCACTCGAAGTAGGCCATCTCGGGCGCGTAGCCCGCCTCGACCAGCGTCTCGAAGCCGGCCTTGATGAGCGCGGTCAGGCCGCCGCAGAGCACCGCCTGCTCGCCGAAGAGGTCCGTCTCCGTCTCCTCGCGGAAACTGGTCTCGATGACGCCTGCGCGCCCGCCGCCGATGGCCGACGCGTAGGCCAGCCCGACGCGCCGCGCATCATTGGTCGGGTCCTGGTGAACCGCGAGGAGGCACGGGACGCCCGCGCCGCGCTCGTACTCGCGGCGCACCAGGTGGCCCGGCCCCTTCGGCGCGACCATGAAGACGCTGACATCTTCGGGCGGCTTGATGAACCCGTAATGAATCGAGAAGCCGTGCGAGAAGGAGAGGTATTTTCCGGGCGTCATAGACTCGGCGATGTCGCGCGCGTAAACGCCGGCCGCCTGCTCGTCGGGCACGAGCATCATCACCACGTCCGACTCGGCGGCGGCCTCGGCCACGGGCAGCACGCGCAGGCCGGACGCTTCGGCCTTCGCGCGCGAGGGGCTGTCGGGGCGCAAGCCCACCACCACGTTGCAGCCAGACTCCTTCAGGTTGTTAGACTGCGCGAAGCCCTGGCTGCCGTAGCCTATGACCGCGATTCTCTTCTCGCGGAGCGCCGACGGGTCCGCGTCACTGTCGTAAAAAATCTTCATCAGTAAGTTCCTCTCAAAAATTCAAGCTTCAAAAGCTGCTGTCATTTCTTTGCGCCTGTGCATGAGGAAAGCTGTCTCACGCTGGAGGCGCAAAGGGGTTCAATCAAGCCGTGTAGCCTGCCTCCTGTTCTTCCTCGTCCGGCACGGCCTCCAGGTTCGAGAGGCGGCCGATGGCGATGCAGCCCGTGCGCGTGATGTCGCGTATGCCGAGGGGGCGGAGCAGCTCTATGAAGGCTTCGACCTTCTCCTTGTTGCCGGAAGCCTCTACGATCATCCGCTCCTGCGAGATGTCCACGACCTTCGCGCGGAAGACCCCGACGAGGCTCAAGACCTCCTGGCGCGCCGCGCCCGCGCCCGCCCCCACGTCAATCAAGGCCATCTCGCGCTCGATGTGCGGCTGGCGCGTCACGTCGCGCACCTCGCGCACGCGGGCGAGCCGCTCGCACTGCTTGACGATCTGCTCGATGGTGCGGTCGTCGCCGCGTGTGACGACCGTCACGCGCGACCACCGCGGGTCCGGCGTCTGCCCGACCGAGACCGTCTCGATGTTGAAGCCGCGCGCGCTGAACAGCCCGACGATGCGCGAGAGCTCGCCCGGCTGGTCCGCGACGACGATGGAAAGTGTGTGACGCATAAATTAATTTTTGGTTTGCGATTTTTGATTTGCGATTGGATGAGGACAAGAACTTTTCAAACCAGCCTTTAGTCCTTAGCCAATCAAAAATCGCAAATCAAAAATTCCCTAAACTCCTTCGCCCTGCACGATCATGTCCCGCGAGTTCGCGCCGGCTGGCACAATCGGGAAGACGTTCTCTTCTTTGGAGACGACCACGTCTATGACGGCGACTCCCTTGTGCGCGAGGCCGGCGGCCAGGACTTCCGGCAACTCGTCGGGGCGCGCGGCGCGGCGCGCGTAAGCGCCGTAGGCTTCGGCCAGCTTGACGAAGTCGGGCGACACGGAGAGGTCTACTTCCGAGTAGGCGCGGTCGTAGAACATCTCCTGCCACTGGCGGACCATGCCCAGATAGCCGTTGTTCATCACGACGACCTTGACGGGCACGTCGTACTGCACGGCCATCGCCAACTCCTGATTCGTCATCTGGAAGCCGCCGTCGCCGACGACCGCGACGACGAGTTGGCCCGGCGAGGCGAGCTGCGCGCCGATGGCCGCGGGCAGGCCGAAGCCCATCGCGCCGAGGCCCCCGCTCGTGATCCACTGACGCGAGCGCTTGAAGGGGTAGAACTGCGCGGCCCACATCTGGTGCTGCCCCACGTCCGTCACGACGACGGCCTCGCCTTTGGTCAGGCGGTGCAGCTCGCGTATGACGTGCTGCGGCTTGATCTCGTCGCGCGAGCCCGCGAAGCGCAAGGGCTGCGCGTGCTGCCACGCGCGCAACTGCTCCCACCAGTCGGCGCGGCGTCGCATGCTCTCGTCAATCGCCTGCGGCCCGCGGGCGGCGATCTCCGACCCGAGCGCGACGAGCGCCTGGCGCGCGTCGGCCCTCAGCGAGATTTCCGGCGCGCGGTTCTTGCCGATGTTGGCGGGGTCAATCTCGACGTGTATGACGCGCGCGTGCGGCGCGAACGTGGCGAGCTTGCCCGTCACGCGGTCGTCGAAGCGCACGCCGACGGCTACGAGCAGGTCGCTCTCGGCGACGGCCATGTTCGCCGCGTAGGTCCCGTGCATCCCGAGCATGCCGAGCGAGAGCGGGTGCGCCGAGGGGAAGCCGCCGAGGCCCATCAGCGTCGGCGTGACGGGGAGTTGCAACTGTTCCGCGAAGGCCAGGAGTTCCGCGGCCGCGCCCGAGTTGACGATGCCGCCGCCGACGTACATCACCGGGCGCTCGGCCTGAAGTATCTCGGAGGCGGCGCGCTTGAGCGTGCGCTCGTCGAGTCGCGGCCGGCGCTCGACGCAGGGGAAGCTGACGCTCTCCAGCCGCGAGGCTGAGGCGCGCGCGGCCGACACGTCTTTCGGGATGTCTATGACGACGGGGCCGGGCCTCCCTGTGCGCGCGAGGTGAAAAGCCTCGTGGACGGTCGCGCCGAGGTCGCGCACGTCGCGCACGAGGTAGTTGTGCTTGACGCAGGGGCGCGTGATGCCGACCGTGTCGACTTCCTGGAAGGCGTCCGTGCCTATCAGCTTTGTGGGCACCTGCCCCGTGATGACGACTATCGGGGTCGAGTCCATGTAGGCGTTGGCGATGCCTGTCACGGCGTTGGTCGCGCCCGGACCCGAAGTGACGAGCGCGACGCCGACGCGGCCCGAGGCACGCGCGTAGCCCTCGGCCATGTGGACCGCGCCCTGCTCGTGGCGCACGAGGTAGTGCGTGACGCGGTCGCGCACGCGCCACAGCTCGTCGTAGATGTGCAGGACCGCGCCGCCCGGATAGCCGAAGATGCGCTCCACGCCCTCGTGCACCAGCGCCTCCATCAGAATCTCCGCCCCGCGCGGGCACAGTTCGTCCTCGGGGGTCTGGGAGATTTTGGCCGCAGGTCGTATCAAGCTCGCTCGTGCGCTCATATTCTTACCTTGAATTTCAAATTTGAGATTTGAAATTTGAAATGTGGAACTTAAGGGAGCGAGGTTTCTCCCATCAGGTATTTGTCAACGCCGCGCGCGGCGCGACGCCCGTCGGCGATGGCCCAGACGACTAAGGACTGGCCGCGCGCCATGTCGCCCGCGGCGAAGACGCCCGGCACCGTCGTCATCTTCTCCTCGTCCACCGCGACGTTGCCCCGCCCGTCAATCTCGACGCCGAGGTCCGCGAGCAGCCCGTTCGTCTCGGGGCCGAGGAAGCCGAGCGCGAGCAGAATCAACTGCGCCGGCCACTCCCTTTCTGTGCCAGGAATGTCGCGCGGGGCCACGCGCCCGTCCTCGCCCCTGACCCACTCGACTTCGACCGTCTCGACGGCGCGCACGCGCCCTGATCGGTCGCCCAGGAATCGCCTGCTCATGACGGAGTAGGCGCGCGGGTCGCGGCCGAAGCGGGCGGCCGCTTCTTCTTGGCCGTAGTCGAGGCGGTAGACGCGCGGCCACTGCGGCCAGGGGTTGTCGGGCGCGCGCGCGGCCGGGGGCTGCGGGAGGATTTCAAACTGGGCCAGGCTGCGGCAGCCGTGGCGCATCGCCGTGCCGACGCAGTCCGTGCCAGTGTCGCCGCCGCCGATGACGATCACGTCCTTGTCTTTCGCCGAAAGGTATTGCCCGTCCGCGTGATTGCTGTCGAGCAGGCTCTTCGTGTTGGCGCGCAGGAACTCCATCGCGAAATGTACGCCCTGAAGTTCGCGGCCCTCTATCGCCAAATCGCGCGGGCGCGTCGCCCCGCCGCAGAGGACGACCGCCGCGAACTCGCTCGTCAACCGGTCCGCGGGGTAGTCCCGCCCGACCTCCACGCCCGTGACGAAGCGCACGCCCTCGGCCGCCATCAAGTCCAGGCGGCGACTGACGACCCGTTTTTCGAGCTTCATGTTCGGGATGCCGTACGTCAGCAGGCCGCCCGCGCGGTCCGCGCGTTCGAAGACGGTGACACTGTGCCCGGCGCGGTTGAGTTGCGCGGCGCAGGCCAAGCCCGCCGGGCCCGAGCCGATGACGGCGACGCGCTTGCCCGTGCGGGACGCGGGCGCTTCGGCCGTGACCCAGCCCGCCTCGAAGCCTTTGTCGATGATCGCCTGCTCGATTGATTTAATGGTGACGGGCGAGTCGTTGATGCCCAGGACGCAAGAGCCTTCGCAGGGCGCGGGGCAGACGCGGCCCGTGAACTCGGGGAAGTTGTTGGTCTGGTGCAGGCGGTCGAGCGCCGCGCGCCACTGGTCGCGGAAGACAAGGTCGTTCCACTCTGGAATCAGGTTATTGATCGGGCACCCGGAGGCCGCGCCGTTGATGAGCTTGCCCGTGTGACAGAACGGCACGCCGCAGTCCATGCACCGCGCGCCCTGCTCGCGCAACTCCGCCTCAGGCATGTGCCCGTGAAACTCCCGCCAGTCGGACACACGCTCGCCGGCCGGCCGCGCAGGGGCCAGGTTGCGCTCATACTCCATGAATCCGGTGGGCTTACCCATAAATTAAGGGTGAGGGATGAGGGATGAGGGATGAAATGGGGACGTTTTAATTCATCCCTCATCCCTCAGCCCTCACCCCTTCGTTACTTTCCTCCCGCGCGTGCGACCTGGCGCGAGTTCAATTCGAAGGCGGCCATCTCGGCGTCTTCGTCCGTCAGACCTTTGGTCTTCATCTGCCGCTGCGCTTCGAGGACGCGGCGGTAGTCGTTGGGGATGACGCGGACGAATTTTTGTCGCCAGCGTTTCCACGCCAGCAGGATTTCGGTGGCGCGGCCGCTCCCCGTGTAGTCGGCGTGGCGGAAGATCATGTTCTTAATGTCCTCAGCCTCTTCCGCGTCTTCGAGCCCGGTCAGCTCGACCATCTCGCGGTTGCAGCGGCGCGCGAAATCCCCGCGCTCGTCCAGGACGTAAGCGATGCCGCCCGACATCCCGGCGGCGAAGTTGCGCCCCGTGTCCCCGAGCACCACCACGCGCCCGCCCGTCATGTACTCGCAGCCGTGGTCGCCGACCGCTTCGACCACGGCCGCGGCCCCGCTGTTGCGCACCGCGAAGCGCTCGCCCGCCGCTCCGTAGATGTACGCCTCGCCACCAGTCGCGCCGTAGAGGGCGACGTTGCCGACGATGACGTTCTCCTCGGGCGCGAAGGTCGAGGCCGCGGGCGGGTAGATGACGAGCTTCCCGCCCGAGAGCCCCTTGCCGACGTAGTCGTTCGCGTCGCCTTCGAGTTCGAGCGTTATCCCGCGCGGCAGGAAGGCCCCGAAGCTCTGCCCCGCGGAGCCGTCGAAGTGCAGCCGGATGGTGTCGTCCGCGAGCCCACGCGCGCCGTAGCGCCGCGTGACCTCGCTCCCCAGAATCGTGCCGGCCGCGCGGTTGACGTTGCGTATGGGGAGGCGGGCGGAGACGGGTGTGCCATTTTCGAGGGCGGGCTCGCAGAGCCTTAGAAGCGTCGTCCGGTCGAGCGTCTTGTCGAGTTTGTGCTCCTGCTCCATCTGACGATACCTGCCGTAAGTCTCCGGCACGTCGGGCCGGTACAGAATCGGGGAGAAGTCCAGGCCGCGCGCCTTCCAGTGCTCCGCGGCCGCGGCCATCTCTATGCACTCCGTGCGCCCGACCATCTCGTCGAGCGTGCGGAAGCCCAACTCCGCCATCAGCTCGCGCACCTCGCGCGCGATGAAGAGCATGAAGTTGACGACGTGCGAGGCGTCGCCCGCGAACTTGGCGCGCAGGCCGGGATCCTGCGTGGCGATGCCGACCGGGCACGTGTTGAGGTGGCAGACGCGCATCATGATGCACCCGAGGCTCACGAGTGGCGCGGTCGCGAAGCCGAACTCCTCGGCCCCGAGCAGCGCGGCGATGACCACGTCGCGCCCGGTTTTAAGTTGCCCGTCGGTCTCGATTGCGATGCGGCTGCGCAGGTTGTTGAGCAGAAGCGTTTGGTGCGTCTCGGCCAGGCCCAACTCCCACGGCACGCCCGCGTGCTTGATGCTCGTCAGGGGCGACGCTCCCGTGCCCCCGTCGTGGCCGCTGATGAGCACCACGTCGGCGTGCGCTTTGGCGACGCCCGCGGCGATGGTGCCGACGCCGACCTCCGCGACGAGCTTGACGCTGACGCGCGCGCGCGGGTTCGCGTTCTTCAGGTCGTAGATCAATTCGGCGAGGTCTTCGATGGAGTAGATGTCGTGGTGCGGCGGCGGCGAGATGAGGCCGACGCCCGGCGTCGAGTGGCGCACGCGCGCGATCTCCGGGTAGACCTTGTGGCCCGGTAGCTGACCGCCCTCGCCCGGCTTCGCGCCCTGCGCGATCTTGATTTGGAGCTCCTCGGCGTTGACCAGATAGTTACTGGTCACGCCGAAGCGCGCCGAGGCGACCTGCTTGATGCGGCTGTTGCGCGAGTCGCCGTTCGCGTCCAGAAAGTAGCGCGCGGGGTCTTCGCCGCCCTCGCCCGTGTTGCTGCGGCCGCCGACGCGGTTCATCGCGACCGCGAGCGTCTCGTGCGCCTCGCGGCTGATAGAGCCGTAAGACATCGCGCCCGTCTTGAAGCGCCTGACGATTGCCTCGACCGGTTCGACCTCTTCGAGCGGCACGGGCGGGCGCGTGGCCTTGAGTTTCATCAACCCGCGCAGCGTGCAGAGCCTGCTCGACTGGTCGTCCACCGAGCGGCTGTACTCCTTGAAGACCTTGTAATCGTTCGCGCGGCACGCGTGCTGGAGTTTGTGTATCGTCAGCGGGTTGAAGAGGTGGTACTCGCCCTCGCGCCGGTAGCGGTACTGCCCGCCCTCTTCGAGAGAGCGCGCGGCGGCCGCCCGCGACGGGAAGGCGACCTTGTGGCGCATCAAGACCTCTTCGGCCACCACGTCCAGGCCGATGCCGCCGACGCGCGAGGGCGTCCAGGTGAAGTAGCGGTCGACGAAGTCCTGGCCCAGTCCTATGGCCTCGAAGATTTGCGCGCCGCAGTAGCTCTGGATGGTCGAGATGCCCATCTTCGAGATGATCTTGACCACGCCCTTGTCCACGGCCTTGACGTAGTTCGCGACCGATTTCTCGTAATCGACACCCGAGAGCGAGCCCTGGCGAATCATGTCGGCGAGAGTCTCGAAGGCGAGGTAAGGGTTGATCGCGGCCGCGCCGTAGCCGAGCAGAAGCGCGAAGTGATGAACCTCGCGCGGCTCGCCCGACTCTATGACGAAGCCGACCTGCGTGCGCGTGCCCTCGCGAATCAGGTGGTGGTGAATGCCTGAGACGGCCAGGAGCGCCGGGATGGGCGCGCGCTCGCGCGAGACGCCGCGGTCGGAAAGGATGATGACGCCGTAGCCTTCGTTGATGGCCTCGCTCGACCGGCGGCACAGTTCCTTGAGCGCGCGCGCTAATCCGCGCCCGCCCTCGCCCGCTTCGAAGAGCATCGGCAAGGTGATGGATTTGAAGCCTGAGACGCCTCGGTGAGCGCCGCCGTCACCCAGGCGTCTCAGTTTCTCCAGGTCCCCGTTCGTCAAAATCGGGGAGCGGAGCTTGATCTGGCGCGCGCACTCCGGGCGCGGCTCAAGCATGTTCTCTTCCGGCCCCACGGTCGTCGCCGTGGACATGATCAGCTCTTCGCGGATGGCGTCCACGGGCGGGTTCGTCACCTGAGCGAAGAGTTGTTTGAAATAGTTGTAGAGCAGTTGAGGCCGCTCCGAGAGGACCGCGAGCGGCGTGTCCGTGCCCATGGAGCCGATGGCCTCCGCGCCGTCGCGCCCCATCGGCGCGAGCAGGAGTTTTAGTTCTTCCGCCGTGTAGCCGAAGGCCAGCTGGCGCGTGCGCATCGTTTCGGGCTCGGCCTCGGGCACGTCGTCAGCCGCGGGCAGGTCGTCTAGGCTGATGATGTTGTCCCTGAGCCACTGGCCGTAAGGGTGCTCGGTCGCGATTGATTGTTTCAACTCCTCGTCGCCGATGATGCGGCCTTGCAACGTGTCGACCAGGAGCATCCGGCCCGGCTGCAAGCGGCCTTTGAGCAGGACGCGCTCCGGCTCTATGTCGAGCACGCCGACCTCCGAGGCCATGACGACGAGGTTGTCTTTCGTCACGTAGTAGCGCGAGGGCCTGAGGCCGTTGCGGTCCAGCGTCGCGCCGATCTGCACGCCGTCCGTGAAGGCTATGGCGGCGGGCCCGTCCCAAGGCTCCATCAGGCACGAGTGGTACTCGTAGAACGCCTTCTTCTCGGCGCTCATCGTCTCGTGGCCGCTCCACGGCTCCGGGACCATCATCATCATCGCGTGCGCGAGCGAGCGCCCCGAGAGCGTCAGCATCTCCAAAGCGTTGTCGAGCATCGCCGAGTCGCTCCCGTCCGTGTCAATGACGGGCAGCACCTTCGAGATGTCGCGGCCGAAGAGGCGCGACTCGAACTTGCTCTCGCGCGCGTGCATCCAGTTGATGTTGCCGCGCAGGGTGTTGATCTCGCCGTTGTGCGCGACGTAGCGGTAGGGGTGCGCGCGCGCCCAGCTCGGGAAGGTGTTGGTCGAGAAGCGCGAGTGGACGAGCGCGAGCGCCGAGACGACTTCCGCGTCACCGAGGTCCGGGTAAAACTGTGCCAACTGCTCGGCCGTCAGCATCCCCTTGTAAACGAGGGTGCGCGCCGAGAGGCTGGCGACGTAGAACATGCGCCGCTCGTGTATGCCGCGCTTGGCCCCCTTGCTGACGCGCTTGCGAATCACGAAGAGCTTGCGCTCGAAGGCCAGGTCGTCCGCCAATCCAGCGCCGCGGCCTATGAAAATCTGCCGGATGACGGGCATCGAGGCCCTCGCCGTCGGGCCGATGCGCGAGGCGTCCACCGGCACTCCGCGCCAGCCGAGCACGCGCTGCCCCTCCTCGCGCGCGATCTTTTCGAAGAACCGCTCGCACTCGTGGCGGCCCTTTGCGTCACGCGGGAGGAAGACCATGCCGACGCCGTACTGGCCCGGCGGCGGCAACTCAAAGCCCGCGCCCTCGCACGCGCGCGCCAGAAACGCGTGGGGCGTCTGCAACAAAATCCCCGCGCCGTCGCCCGTGTCCTTCTCGCTCCCGGTCGCCCCGCGGTGCTCCAAGTTGAGCAGGACGCTGATGGCCTGGCGGACGATGTCGTGAGACTTGCGGCCCGTGTAGTCGACGACGAAGCCCACGCCGCAAGCGTCGTGCTCGTGTCGCGGGTCATACAGTCCTTGCTTACCGGGGGCCTCAAGCATCCTTCGGAAAATCCTTCGATAAATAAAAGCCACCAACTCTTGTTCGTTGATGGCCTTCAAGGAGTGGTTCAATGTCGGCGGGCCATCACGTGCCGTCCTTCGGCGTGACGAGAAGGGAGACGATAATCGACACGCCGACCGGACCCGCGGGGAGAAGCGGACGACGTGACGTGACCACCGACGCAAACGACATCAGACGCGATGCTGGATTCACCATACACAACCTTCGAGGGTCCGGCCGCCCGAGCGCGAGAACGCTAGTCCCTATTCGCGAGGCGGCAAACGCACACAATCTACACGTTGCCGCCCGCTTTGCATAATTTATTATTTTTTGGACCTCATAAATTAAACGCCCACCAGGAGGCGTCGGGCGAACCCGACGACATTTATGTCCACGGCCGGCGCTCGCGTCACAAAAATGTCGCCGCACGCGCGCCCGCGCCCACTTTGATTCTTAAATAAAGCGCGAATTAGTCAGGCAAACGCCCCTTCGCGCGGCGACGACCCGGCGCGGCCCTACGGTACAAAGGTTGCTACCGCAGCGCGGGAGTTCTTGTAAGACCAGACTCGTATCTTGAGCGAAGGCGAGGGCCGCGCGCGTGCTGAAGCGGTCCCTCGATTAAAGCTGCCCGTGTCTACAGTCCAAGACGTTGCGCCCCCGCAGCCGGGGGCACACATCAACACCCGCAGGCAGACCCACCGCGAGAAGGTGCTGGCGCACGCCGCCGCGCGGCTCGCCCCGGCCGGCGCGGCCGCCCCCGCGCGCGAAGTCGCGGAGCAACTGAGGACCTTCCTCAAGCTCGAAACAGAGCGCTTGAGAATGGCCCATTACACGGGCGCTTCGGGCCGGCAGTCGGCCGTGGCGCGCAGCTTCGTCCTTGACCTCGCGGTCGAGCACGCCTTCCGCGAGGCCGTTCGCCTGAGCGAGGCCGAGGGCGTCCTCGTCCAGCCGCAGAGTGGCTTCGCCCTCGTTGCCGTCGGCGGCTACGGCCGCGCGGAACTCGCTCCCTACTCCGACCTGGACATCCTCTTCCTCTACAGCAACCACCGCGCGGCGCAACTCCGTCAGGTGGCCGAGCACGTGCTGCGCCTGCTCTGGGACGCTGGGCTGACAGTGGGCCACAGCCTGCGCACGGTGGGCGACGCGGTGACGGCCGCGCGCACGGACCCGCACCTACAGACCGCGCTCGTGCACAGGCGGCTCGTGGCGGGCAACCGGGGCATCTTCAACTCGCTGGCCGAGGCGCTCGAAAAAGACAGGCGCAAGCGCGCGGACGCTTTCCTCGCGGCCGTGGGGCACGAGCGCGACAGCCGCCACCTGAAATTCGGCGAGACCGTCTGCCTACAGGAGCCGAACGTCAAGGAGAGCGCGGGGGGCTTGCGCGACTACCACACGGCGCTGTGGGCCGCGCACGCGCGCTTCGGCTCGACGACGGTTGAGGAGCTTCGCGCGCGCGGCATCATCTCCGAAGACGAGGCGCAAAGGTCCGCGCGCGCCTACGACTTTCTCTGGCGCATACGCTACGCGGCGCACTTCCACGCGCGCCGGAAGACGGAGAGGCTGGCGCTGGACGTTCAGCCCGTTCTGGCACAGGAGCTGGGCTACAAGCCCGGCGCTTATCTGCTCGGCTCGGAAAAGTTCATGCGCGACTACTACCGCCAGGCGCGCGAACTCTACCTCTTTTCTGAGGCGGTGCTCGCGCGCACGGCCGACGCCGAGTCGAAGGGCGGGCGCTGGTGGGGGCGTAGGGCGACCGTCAAGGGCAATGAGCCGTTCTCGATCAGCGAGGGCCGCCTGCAATTCGACGGCGACGCGGAGTTCTTCCTCAAAAAGCCGCTCGCGCTCTTCGACGCGTTCGCGCTGGCGCAGGCCGCGCGCGTCCCCTTCGGTCACGGCCTGGACAGCGTCGTCCGCCGCAGCCTGCAAGCCGTCCGCCCCGCGTTCCGCGCTTCGGCCGACACGTCGGGCGCGTTCATGCGTCTGCTGCGCCGCCGCGGGCGCGCGGGGTTCGTCCTCCGGCTGATGCACGAAGCGGGCTTCCTCTCGCGCCTCGTGCCGGAGTTCGGCCGCGTCAGCCTCCTCGTCCAGCACGACCTTTATCACCAGTACACCGTGGACGAGCACACGCTCAGAGCAGTCGAGGCGCTGGACGAGCTGCACACGGGCCAGGACAAGCCGCGCGCTCAGTTGCGCGCGGTCTTCGACGAGGTCGCGGACCCGGCGCTGCTTTACCTCTCGCTCCTCCTGCACGACATTGGCAAGGGGCGCGGGCGCGGCCACATCGCGCGCGGGGTGAAGATTGCGGAGCGCATCGCGCGCCGGCTGCAACTGACGAAGGGGGAGACGGAGAAGGTTCTGCTGCTCGTCAGGCTGCACGTCGCCATGTCGCACGTGGCGCAGCGGCGCGACCTCAACGAGCCGCAGGTCATCAAGGAGTTCGCCGCGCGCGTGAATGATTTGGACTCGCTCAACATGCTCCTGCTCCTGACCTACGCGGACCTGAACGCCGTCGCGCCCGGCGTCTGGAGCGAGTGGAAGGGCACGCTTTTGTGGGACCTCTACCGCCGCGCGCGGACGCTCATGACGGGCGATGACGCGCCGGTTGACGAGGCCGCGAAGCGCGCGCACTTCAAGGAGCAGGTCGCCCTCGCATTAGACCACGCGATTCCGCAGAGCGAGGTCGAGCGGCACATCGCGCTCCTGCCCGACCGCTACCTGCGCGTCACGGAGCCCGCGACGGCCGCCGTCCACCTCCGACTCGTCGAAGAAATAGAGAGCGCGCCGCTCGCCTGGCGCTGGGTGCGGCACGGGACGACTTCGACGGAGCTGACGATCTGCACGCGCGACCGCCACGGCCTCTTCGCGGACATGGCGGGCACGCTCGCCGCGCACGGCATCGAAATCCTGAGCGCCGAGCTGAACACGCGCGAGGACGCAGTCGCGCTGGACGTTTTCATGCTGCGCGAGGCTTCGACGCACCACGCCATAGACGCGCACCGCTACGCGGCCATCGAGCGCGCGCTCCAGAAGTCAATCGCGGGCGAGGCGGACGTGGCCGCGCTCGTTGAACGCTGGCGCACGCGCAACGCGCCGCGCCGCCGCGCGGTCCCCGCGGCCTCGCGCCGTCGCGATTTGCCGCGCGTCGTCTGCGACAACGAGGCGTCACCGTCCTCGACGCTGGTGGAGGTGCACGCCTACGACGAGCCGGGGCTGGCGCACAAGATCGCGAGCGCGCTCGCGCTCGTCGGGCTCGATATCGTCTGTGCCAGAATCGCGACCGAGAAGGCGGACGCGCTCGACGTGTTCTACGTGACCGACCGCACGGGGCTGAAGCTCTCGGGCGAGGCCATGCGCGAGGTCGAGACGGTCCTCAAAGAAAGGCTGTCGCGGCCCGGCGACGCGGTCCCTGGGGGATAAAATTTTAAGGAGAGAATCGGATGAAAAAAGTCGAAGCGATTATCAGGCCGCACCTTCTGGACGCCGTGCGGAGCGCGTTGCAGGACGTGGAGATCGTCGGGATGACGATCAGCGAAGTCCAGGGCTACGGCCGGCAGCGCGGCCACACGGAGACCTACCGCGGGACCGAGTACCAGATAGAGTTCGTCCCGAAGGTCAAGATCGAAGTCATCATCCCGGACGACGTGGAGGAGTTCGCCGTCAACGCGATCATCAAGACGGCGCACACGGGCAAGTTCGGCGACGGCAAAATCTTCGTCCTCCCCGTCGACGACGTGATCCGCATCCGCACCGGCGAGCGCGGCGAAGCAGCACTCTAAAGAAATGCGGGGTGATGAGTGATGAATTAAAGAAAGCGTTCTTGATTCATCACTCATCACCCCGCATTCATCATTTCTAAAGGGGTACGGCCTGCCTGTTGTGTGGGACAGGCAGGCCGCATTGTTTACGGGGGTGTTGGTTATCTACAACTGCTCTGTGAGGACGTTTGCGTTCGTAACGAGGGAAGACGTGGCGGCCTTGCCGGTCGCCCTGACGGGGGTAAGATCGAGGTCTAAGTTGTAGCCGTCCTCGCCGTGCTGGCTGAGGTCCAGGCCCTGTATCTCGTCCTCCTCGCCGACGCGCAGGCCGATGACGAGGTCCACGATTTTGAGCAGAATCAGTGTGCCAATTACGGCGAGGCCGACCGTGACGCCGACGCCGGTCAGTTGGTTGAGAATCTGCGCGCCGTTGCCGTCAACCAGCCCGACCGGGAGCGGGTTCCCCGCCGCGTCTTTGAAGACGGGGTTGACGGCGCTCGTCGCGAAGACGCCCGTCAGAATCGCGCCGATTGTCCCGCCCGTCCCGTGCACCCCGAACACGTCCAGCGAGTCGTCGTAGCCCAGCCGCTTCTTGACGACCGCGACCATCAGGAAGCAGCCGACGCCCGCGATAAAGCCTATGACGAAACTCGGCATCGGCCCGACGAACCCAGAGGCGGGCGTGATGCCGACCAGGCCGCAGACCGCGCCCGAGATCGCGCCGAGCACCGTGGGCTTGCCGTGGCGGACCCACTCGGCCGCGACCCAGCCGAGCGTGCCCGCGGCCGCCGCGAAGTGAGTCGCGACGAACGCGCTGGTCGCGAGCGAGCCCGCCGAGAGCGCGCTCCCGGCGTTGAAGCCGAACCAGCCGACCCAGAGCATGCACGCGCCGATGAAGCTCAGCACGAGGCTGTGCGGGGCCATCATCGTCTTCGGGTAGCCTATGCGCTTGCCCATGTAAATGGCACAGACGAGCGCGGAGAAGCCGGAGGCTATGTGAACGACCGTGCCGCCCGCGAAGTCCAGTGCGGGGACGCGCCCGCCGAGCACGGCGTTCAGAAAACCGCCCTTGCCCCAGACCATGTGCGCCAGCGGGAAGTAGATGACGGACACCCACAGCACCGTGAAGGCGAGCATCGCCGAGAACTTCATGCGCTCGGCGAACGCGCCCGTAATCAGCGCCGGCGTGATGATGGCGAACATCAGTTGGAAGAGCATGAAGCTCTGCTGCGGGATGGTCGCGGCGTAGTCCGCGTTCGGCTGAGCGCCTATGCCGCGCAGGAGCGCGTAACTGAAATTGCCGAAGAAGGGCGTGCCCTCGCTGAACGCTATGCTGTAGCCGTAGAGCGCCCAGAGCAGCGTGACGACGGCCATCAGGATGAAGCTCTGCATCATGGTGGCGAGCACGTTCTTCTTGCGCACCAGCCCGCCGTAGAAGAGGGCCAGGCCAGGCCCCGTCATCATCAGCACGAGCGCGGCCGAGACCAGCATCCAGGCGTTGTCGCCCGCACTTTGCGCGGAGGCGGCGGCCGCCTCCATCTTCGCCAGCCGCTCTTCGGCTGACGGCGCGGCTGTGTCCGCCAGCGCGGCCGCGGAGTTGTAGATTAAACAGAGCAGCCCGAGCGCCGGGACGAAGGCGCGGCGCAGGCTGGACGCCGGGGATGTCTCGTTGAGATTGATCTTCAAGCGAAACCTCTCTGTGATTTTTATCGCCCCCAGGAACGCGAGGGCTCGAACACTTCGTGGCCGAGCTTAACAACTACCATGCCAGCCCGGCCCGCGCGCGATTCGATTAGAAAAGAGGCGTGTCGGCCGAGAGGAAAGGACATCTTTGTCGGGAATAAAAAGCCGCAAGGACAAAAATGTCCGCGGCCCTGACGCCGGTTCTATCCCCGAAGGGGTCTGGACTTCGGCCGCATTAAATCCGTTTACCCGCTCATAAAAATAATAACTTTGACTTCCGGCGGGGCCGTCTCTAGGATGATTCGTTTTGTGAAGGTATGTTCTCTTCCGTGCTTCCTCTTAAAAATCAGACTGAAAAAGCGCCCGTCGGTGATAATCAGGTGTGCCAATAATGAGACTTAAGATAACAGTTCTGGCGGGCGACGGCGTCGGCCCGGAGGTGACGGCCGAGGCCGTGCGCGTGCTGCGCGCGGTCGCGGGCGTCTACGGTCACAAGTTCGAGTTCATAGAGATGCCCGTCGGCGGCGCGGCCCTTCGCGAGACGGGCGGGCCGCTGCCCCAGGCCACGCTCGACGCCTGCCTCGCGGGCGACGCCGTGCTGCTCGGGGCCGTCGGCTCTCCCGAGTTCGACAGCCTCAAGCCCGACGAGCGCCCCGAAGCCGGGCTGCTCAAGCTACGCACCGCGCTCGGCGCTTACGCGAACCTCCGCCCGGCCGTGGCTTACGAGGCCGTCAGCGACTGCTCGCCTTTGCGCGCCGAAGTCGTCCGCGACGCGGACGTTCTCATCGTCCGCGAGCTTCTCGGCGGCCTCTACTTCGGCGAGCCGCGCGGCTTCTCCCAGGAGACCGCGAATCCCGCCGCCTTCAACACCATGCGCTACTCTGCGGCGGAGGTCGAGCGCATCGCGCGCGTCGCCTTCGAGGCCGCGCAGAAGCGGCGGCGCAAGGTGACTTCCGTGGACAAGGCGAACGTGCTCGAAGCCTCGCAACTGTGGCGCGAGGTCGTGACGCGCGTGGCCTCGGATTACCCGAACGTGGCGCTCGAACACCTTTACGTCGACGCCTGCGCGATGCACCTCGTAACGAACCCGCGCCGCTTCGATGTCGTCCTGACGGAGAACCTTTTCGGCGACATTCTCTCGGACGAGGCCGCGGTGATTACGGGCTCGTTGGGGATGCTCGCCTCGGCCAGCATCGGCGGCCGCGTCGGACTCTACGAGCCCGTGCACGGCTCGGCCCCGGACATCGCGGGCCGCGGCATCGCCAACCCGCTCGGCGCGATTCAGTCTGCCGCGCTGCTCCTGCGCCACTCCGCGCAGATGGAGCAGGAGGCGCGCAACATCGAGTCGGCCGTCCGCGCCGTCCTCGATGCAGGATGCCGCACGACCGACCTTCAACGCGGAACAGGCGCACCGGAGCCCCTGACGACCTCCGAGATGGGCTCGCGCGTCGTCAAAGCCTTCGCCGAAATCGTCAACGCGCGCCAGGCTTATCATGCGGTATGAAAGCAGCAGGCAGCGGGCAGCGGGCAGTTAAAGCAAAACGCTTTTAGCTCTTACTGCCAACCGCCAACTGCCTGCCGCCAACTGAATTTATGCAGACACTTTTCGAAAAACTCTGGGACGAGCATGTCGTCCACGAGCAGGCGGGTCAGCCTGCGCTGCTCTACATTGATTTGCACCTCGTCCACGAAGTCACTTCGCCGCAGGCGTTCGACGGGTTGCGCGAGGCGGGCCGCCGCGTCAGGCGGCCGGACCTGACCGTGGCGACCGCGGACCACAACGTGCCGACGACGGCGCGCAACCTCCCCATCGCGGACGAAATCGCCGCGCGCCAGATTGAAGCGCTCCGCCGCAACTGCGCCGAATTCAACATCCCCTTCTACGACCTCGACTCTGCCGAGCAGGGCATCGTCCACGTCATCGGCCCCGAACTCGGGCTGACGCAGCCCGGCATGACCATAGTCTGCGGCGACAGCCACACGAGCACGCACGGCGCTTTCGGCTCGCTCGCCTTCGGCATCGGGACAAGCGAGGTCGAGCACGTCCTCGCCACGCAGACCCTGCCGCAGACCAGGCCGCGCACGATGGAGATACGCGTCAAGGGCGAGCTGCCCGAAGGCGTCACGGCCAAAGACCTGGCGCTCGGCATCATCCGCCAGATTGGCACAGACGGCGGAGGCGGCCACGTCGTCGAATACACCGGCCCGGCCGTGCGCGCCCTCTCCATGGAAGGGCGCATGACGCTCTGCAACATGAGCATAGAGGCCGGGGCGCGCGCAGGGATGATCGCGCCCGACGAAACTACGTTCAGCTACCTGGAAGGCCGCCGCTTCGCGCCGCCGAAGGAGAAGTGGGACGAGCGAGTCGCCTACTGGCGTACGCTCCCCTCGGACGAGGGCGCGCGGTACGACACCACCGTCGAGATTGACGCCGCCGCGCTCGCCCCTTACGTGACGTGGGGGACGAGCCCGGGCCACGCCGTCCCCGTCACGGGAATTGTGCCAAATCCCGACGAGGCGGCGAGCGAGACGGACCGCCGCGCCATCGAACGCATGCTCGAATACATGGGCCTCCGGCCGGGCACGCCCATCGAAGAGATCGCAATCGACCGCGTCTTCATAGGCTCCTGCACCAACGCGCGTATCGAAGACCTCCGCGCGGCGGCTCGCGTTCTGCGCGGCTACAAGGTGAGCGGCGCGGTCCACGCGATGGTCGTCCCAGGCTCGCAGGCGGTCAAGCGCGCGGCCGAGCGGGAAGGTCTCGACCGGGTCTTCCTCGCCGCCGGCTTCGAGTGGCGCGAGGCGGGCTGCTCCATGTGCCTCGGCATGAACCCGGACACGCTCAGGCCCGGCGAGCGCTGCGCTTCGACCAGCAACCGCAACTTCGAGGGCCGCCAGGGGCGCGGCGGGCGCACGCACCTCGTCAGCCCCACGATGGCCGCCGCCGCGGCGGTCGCCGGCCACTTCACAGACGTACGCAACTGGGAGTTTAAATAAATGCGGAACGATGAATGATGAATTAAAGACGATTGGCTTTTCATTCATCATTCCGCATTCCGCATTCATCATTTGATTATGTTGCCTTTCCGCATTCACACGGGCCTGGTCGCGCCGCTCGACCGGCCGAACGTCGACACGGACCAGATCGTCCCGAAGCAGTTCCTGAAGCGCATAGAGCGCACGGGCTTCGGCCAGTTTCTGTTCTACGACTGGCGCTACACTCCCGAGGGCGAGCGGGACGAGAGTTTCGTTTTGAACGAGCCGGGCTACCGCGGCGCGAGCGTCCTCGTCGCGGGGCGGAATTTCGGCTGCGGCTCGTCGCGCGAGCACGCGCCGTGGGCGCTCCTGGACTACGGCTTCCGCGCCGTCATCGCGCCCTCGTTCGCGGACATCTTCATGAACAACTGCATGAAGAACAGCATCGTGCCCGTCGTGCTCTCTGACGCGGAAGTCGCGGAGCTGATGCGGCGCGCTCGCTCCGCCCACGGCTACCGCGCGACCGTAGACCTGGAGCGGCGCGCGGTCACAGACGACGCGGGCTTCCATGCCGCCTTCGAGATGGACGACTTCCGCCGCCGCTGCCTGATGGAGGGGCTCGACGACATCGCGCTCACGCTCCGGCACGAGGCGCAGATCGCCGCCTACGAGAAAAGAAGAGATGCGGAGTGATGAATGCGGAATGATGAATTAAAAAGCGGTCGTCTTCCATTCATCGTTCATCGTTCCGCATTCCGCATTGGTTTTTGACTTTTTGTACCGGGGGTGACATAACAATCTCTCAAGCGAGTTGGAAAATCCACGAGGAGGGCGCGGCCCGCGGCGGGCCGCTTGCGACTCCCAAGAAGATGACACCGGAACAGGCTGAGGCGCGGAAGCTGGCGACGTTTCTGGAGACGGGCCAGACGCTCGCCGGGACTTTCGAGCTGCGCGACGCGATGTCGCGCGTCCTGGGCTTGCTCGGGCGTCATCACAACATGCTCCGCGGCACGGTCGTGCTCCTCGACCCGGACACGGGCGACCTCTACATCGCGGCCTCGCACGGCGTTGACGAGGCGTCCGCGCGCCGCACGCGCTACCAGGTCGGCGAAGGCGTCACGGGCCGCGTCGTCCAATCCGGCAAGCCGGTCGTCGTCCCGCAGGTCAGCATGGAGCCGCTCTTTTTGGACCGCCTGGGCGTGCGCAAGCGGACGCTCAAGCAGCAGGAGTTGACCTTCATCTCGGTCCCCATCCTCGTCAACGGCCGCCCCGTCGGCGCGCTCGGCGTCGACCTGGGCTACAAGCCCGACCGCAACTACGAGCGCTCCACCAAGTTCCTCTCCATCATCGCCACGATGATCGCGCAGGCGATAAAAGTGGGCCATTTAATCGAGGCCGACAAGCAGCGCCTGCTCGACGAGAACATACATCTCAAGCAGGAGCTGCGCGAGCGCTACGACTTCAGCCACATCATCGGGAACAGTGGCCCCTTGCGCCAGGTCTACGAGCAGGTCACGCAGGTCGCGCGCACGAACACCACCGTCCTCCTGCGCGGCGAGAGCGGCACCGGCAAGGAGCTAATCGCCCACGCCATACACTACAACTCGCTTCGCGCGAGCAAGCCTTTCATCCGCGTGAGCTGCGCCGCCCTGCCCGAGACTTTGATCGAGTCGGAACTGTTCGGCTACGAGAAGGGCGCGTTCACGGGCGCGCAGGCGCGCAAGAAGGGGCGCTTCGAATTGGCCGAGGGCGGCACGCTCTTTCTCGACGAGATAGGCGACCTCAGCGTCTCGACGCAGATCAAGCTCCTGCGCGTCCTGCAAGAGCGCGAGTTCGAGCGTCTCGGAGGCACGGAGACTATCAAGGTCAACGTCCGCCTGATCGCGGCGACGAACAAGGACATGGAGCGGGCCATCAGTGAGGGCGAGTTCCGCGAAGACCTTTACTACCGCCTCAACGTCTTCACCATCTTCATGCCCCCCTTGCGCGAGCGCAAGTCGGACGTGCTCCTCCTGGCCGACCACTTCCTTGAGAAGTACGCGCGCGAGCACGGCAAGAGCATCCGCCGCATCTCGACGCCCGCGATTGACATGCTGACGAGCTACCACTGGCCCGGCAACGTGCGCGAGCTTGAGAACATCATCGAGCGCGCCGTGCTCGTCTGCGAGACCAACGTCATACACGGGCACCACCTGCCGCCGACCCTGCAAACGGCCGAAGAATCTGGCACAGTCATGCGGCTCTCCCTGGACGCGGCCGTCGAGGCCTACGAGCGCGACATCATACAGGACGCCCTGAAGACGACGCGCGGCAACCGCAAGCGCGCCGCGAAGCTCCTGGACACGACCGAGCGCATCATCGGCTACAAAGTCAAAAAGTACGGGATTGACTGCGAGAGGTTCCGCGGCTAGCCCCGAGCAGAGGGCAAGTGGTTTCCAGCCCCGGAGGGGCGAAAGATTCTTTCGCCCCTCCGGGGCTGGCACATTTTATTTGACGGCTTTCCCTACAGCTTACGCCGTGGGCCATTAATATGTCGCCCCTCCGGGGCTGGGCTTAGGCGGGGTTTCGTGCTTATATCAAGCCGGGGTGAGGTATCAAGGCAGTGTCTGAACAGAAACCGTTGTGGGGCGCGGAAGACCAGGCCGTTAGGCTCGCGGAGTTGATCGGCGACGAGCCCGAGGTGAAGGAAGCGCCGCTCAGGCGCGACGTGCGCGTCCTCGGCCGCCTGCTCGGCGAAGTCTTGAAGGAGCAGGGCGGTCCCGCGCTCTTCGACGCGGTCGAAGAATTGCGGCTGCTCGCCATCGAATACCGCGACGCCGCGCACGGCGAGGGCGAGGGCGCGGGCGCGCGGGCCGGCGACCTGATAGAGCGCGCCGCCGGACAGGTCGCGCGCCTCGGCCTCGAAGAAGCCTACCGCCTGAGTAAAGCCTTCGCCATCTACTTCGAGCTGACGAACCTGGCCGAGACCAACCACCGCAAGCGCCGCCGCCGCGCCGCGCTGCTCTCGCCCTCGCGCCCGCCGCAGCCCGGCTCAATCCGCGGGACCCTGCGCCGCATGCGCGACGCCGGGATGACGTTCGAGACCGCGCTCGAATTTCTGGGCCAAATCTCCGTCGTCCCCGTCTTCACCGCGCACCCGACGGAGGTCGCGCGGCGCACGGTCCTCTTCAAGCGCCGCCGCATCTCGGACGACCTGGAGCGCCTCGACCGCCTGCCGCTCGCGGACGCGGAGGCGCGCGAGCGCGAGGCGTCAATCGCTGCTGAGATCACTGCCCTCTGGCAGACGGACGAGGTGCGCCGCCGCCCGCCCATCGTCCGCGACGAGATCAAGATGGGGCTCGACTACTACTCGGGTTCTTTGATCGA
>DATMVE010000053.1:0-98822 GCA_035563515.1 Pyrinomonadaceae bacterium | reverse complement strand
ACGCGCCCGCGCCGCGCGAAGAAGAAACCTTCGACGGCTACTCCACGGCGCGCATGAACGAGCCCTCGCCATCCCCGGTGATTAGCCAGCCCGCGACCGGCCAGCCCGCCACAGCGCCCGCCCGCGCGAGCAACATTGCGTCCGCGGACGACGCGCTGCTCGACCTGGGCGACCTGGACGCGCCCGCCTCGATGGTCGAGGCCGACGACTTCATACTGGACTTAAGAGACGAGACCGCCGAGCAGCCGCAGCCGAGCGCGGCCGCGTCGTTCGCCGAAGCCCCCGCCTCCTCGTTCGGGACTCCCTTGTTCGAGACTCCTGCGTTCGAGACGGCAGACGCGCCGTCCGCCCCGGCCGAAGAACTGGACGCCGCGGCGCGCACGGATTACGAGACTGAAACGGCGCAGGCGCAGGAGTACGCAGAGGGGCAGGTTTTCACGGACGAGCAGCCGGGCGCGTTCGCCCCGACCGAAGAAGAGGCGGCCCCGGCCGAAGAGGCCGCGCCCGTCGAAGAGGCGGCCCACGTCTCGGGGTATCAGCCTTCCGCCGCCGCAGACACGCCGACCGAAGAGTTCTACATGGACGCGCAGACCGCGCCGACCGAGCGTTTGCCGGGTGACTTCCAGATGGCCGGAACGGCCGCCCCAACGGCCGAGGCTGAAAGCAGCGCTCCCGCCGCGGCGGAGACGGGGGCCGCGGCCGCCGCCGCGGGCCAGATCACCCTTGAGCAGTTGTCGCCCGAGGCGATTGACGCCATCGCGCGCCGCGCCGTAGAACTTCTCTCGGAGCGCGTCGTAGAGCAGATCGCCTGGGAGGTCGTCCCGGACCTGGCCGAGCGCCTCATCAAACGCCGCCTCGAAGAGGAGAGGTCGCAGACTTAACTTTCAACGCGAGCAGGAAAGTCTCACGCGAGGGCGCGAAGAAAACTTAACCGTTTCTTCGCGCCTTTCCCTTTTGGGCAGTCCGCGTCGCCTTAAGCCTGGGGCGCGATAAGGGCCTTCGTCACTTTGCCGGCCGCCACGGCGGCCAGTGCTTCGTTGGCCCCGTCGAGTTTGTAGCGGTCGAGTTTTAAGAGCGACCATGCTTCGGAGCGCGCGGGGTCGGACATAATCTGTACGCCCCTGTAAAAATGTGAGAAGTCCGAGCCCCAGCAGCCGCGCACGGTCAGGTGCTTCTTGTTCAATTCGAGGTGCGGGTTGAAAGTGACCTCGCCGTGGTCCGTGTATTGCCCGACGATCAGGACGCGGCCCGCGTCGCGCGTGTAGCGCATCGCCTGCACGACCGCCGCTGGCGCGCCCGTGGCTTCGACGGTCACGTCGGCCCCGCGCCCCTCCGTCTGTTCGAGCACCCACTGCTCACGCGTCTTCTCGTCACTCGTCTCGACGTTGAGGGTGGCGGCCCCTAACTTTCCCGCCGCCTCAAGCCTGTGCTCCGGCGCGCCAATACATAAAACACGCAGCGCCCCGCGCATCAACGCGAAGATGACGACCGAGAGCCCGACCGGCCCGCTGCCCAGCACCAGCACCGTGTCTGCGAGCGTCACCTCCGCACGTTCGACCGCGTGCAGGGCCGTCGGCAACGCGCAGCCCCCGGCCATGAACTTTTCGAAATCAATCTCACCGAGCCTGATGCAGCGCGTGCCCGGCTTGAGGTAGAGCTTCTGCGCCCAGCCGCCGGTCAGCCCGTCCGCCAGCCCGTAAGTGATGCCGTAAACTTTGCGGTGCGGGCAGCGCGTCGTGGCCTTCGCGACGAGACAATACCAGCAGGCGTTGCAGGTGCGATGAACGTCCAGGAAAGTCACGCGGTCGCCTTCCATGAACGGCCGCCCCGCCACGTCCAACACCCGGCCGCGAATTTTACAGAGGCGGCCCGCCGAGACGTGGCCCGGAATAAGCGGGTAGGGCACGCCGGCCAGCCGCCCCTGTTGCAGGTGAACGTCTGTCCCGCAGACCTCGCTCAACTCGACCTCAAGCAAGGCCGAGTCCGCCTCCAACTCGGGCTCGGAAAGCTCCCGCACCTCGACCGGCGCGTGCGGCTTCGGCATCACGGCTGCCAGGACTTTTGTCATAGTAGATTCAGCTTCTAAATTCGGAAGGGGCCTGACGCCCGAATCAGCCGGGCGCGCGTCACTGGTTGAGCCGAGCCCCGCCACGCCGCGCGGTTCTCTGCTTGACGAAGGAGTCGGCAATCGCGTCCATAGTCCTGCCGCCGACGGGCGCTCCCGTCTGGTTGGAGAGGATGGCGACCACGAGTTTTTCGTCCGGGTACAGAGTCAGCCAGCACGAGATTCCAGGCCCGCCGCCGGGCTGGTGGATGATGCGGCGGTTCCTGCCGTCTTTGCCGACGCGCCAGCCGAGCGCGAAACCCGTGTCCTCGCCCGCGGACGTGCGTAAGGGACGGAAGAGTTCCGCAATCGTGGCCTCTTTGAGGAATCCGGGTTTCAGGAAGGCCGCGCCGAACCGTGCAACGTCTTCGGCGGTCGAGAGGTAGCCCGCGCCCGCCAGCTTGAAGCTGGGGTCTGCGAAAGGCGCGTTGACGGCCTTGCCCTCCTCCGACACGTAAAAAGCCGTGCGGTGCGGGACGATGGCCCTGCGGTTGTTCGGGACTGTGTCCTTCAGGCCGAGCGGGCCGATCACGTACTGGTTCATCAGGGCTTGGAAGTCTTTGCGGGCGGCGCGCTCGACCACGCCGGCGATGAACGTGTACGGGCCGGTCGTGTAGAAATGGCGCTCCAGCGGCCTGTATTTGAGCGGCTCATTCATGAGGAGACGGAGAGCCTCGGCGGTGGTCCCGTAGTGAGTCGAGGTGAGGCCGTGCGCGGTGTTGACGCTGTCGTCGAGCCCGCTCAGGTGGCCCGCGATGAGCCTTACGCTGATCTTCATGTTCTTGTGCGGGAACTCTGCGAGGTAGCTCTCCACGGGTGCGTCGAACTCGACGACGCCCTCTTCCACGAGCCGTCCGTAGAGGGCCATAGTCATCGCCTTCGTGATGCTCCCGATGCCGAACCTGGTCTCGCGCGTCACGGGCACACGCTGTTCGAGGTCGGCGAAGCCGAAGCCCTCGGCCCAGACCAGTTCGCCGTCCGCCATGACCGCGACGCCGACGCCGGGCACGGAATCCCTCTGCATCATTTCCCGCACGGCCGCGCGGCCTTCCCTGACGGCTTCCTCGTAGCGTCCGGCGGGCGGCGGCGGCGCGACTTGCGCGACGCCACTTTTGACGCCGAAGCACGTCAGCAGCAGAAGGGTCGCCGCCGCATGGCGAAGTAGATTGTTCGGCCCCACACCTGCCTCCCTGACGAATAGAGATGATCTCTCTGGTCACTACGTTCTAGCAGCTTCGAGAGTTCGGCGGCCCGCCGGCAGATGAGTTGTTGGACTCGGCGCGTCCGGCCACTCTTCAGTCCTCGTCAACGACGACTTTAAACCAGATGAGGGAAATCACGGCCGCCGCGATGCCGACCCCGATGGCGATTTTCGCCTTCGTCGAGAGGTTGTTCCCTTTGACGCTCTTGACCTGCGCGTAAGCGACCGGAGTGGCCGCCCCGGTCTTCGGGTTCACGACCGTAAAACCTTCCCCGTCCGATGCGCTGACGCAGCCCTCCAGCTTCGTCTTATCCCGCAACTTGACCTTCACGCGGGCCGCCTCGCCCTTCAGCACATGTGCCTTAGATTGATTTCTGACGTTCATCACAGTCCGCTGTAATGCGCTTTTTCTGCTGGGCACGCTCACCTCGGAGTTCCGAAAAACGTGAAGGCGGCCCAGAGTGAGGGATGCGCTTTCGGATGTCGCTTTCTGTATTCCAGCATCGCCTGGCGCAGCGCTTCGGCAGGAATCCGAGATTTAAGATTCTCAACGAATAGAAGCATCAATTCACTGGTTGCGGTATCTTCCACGTCCCATAGGCTCATAACGACGCGAGGCACACCAGACTTTTGAAAAGCGCGTGCAAGACCTATCGTGCCTGCTGCGTGATGTTGCCCCAGGCCAGTCGAGCAAGCACTCAACACGGCAAGCCTTGCGTTCAACATCGCGTCCTGAATCTCTTTCGCCGTCCAACGCCCCGCGTCCGTCTTTTCAGCCCCCAGCACCAGGAAGCTTTCCGTCAACGGTTTCTCGCTGCTCGCGATGCCGTGCGTGGCCAGATATAAAAAGTCGGCGTCCTCTACCTTCGCCGCGAGTGATTGTTTCGTAGCGTTTCCCCCAATCAGCACGTCTTTCACGCCCAGCCTTTTTGCGACTTCAACCGCTTCGGATTGTGCTCCCGGTAGCGGCCGAAACTCCCAAAAGGAATCGCTTAGGGGAAGAGGATTACCAACGACCAGAGGTCTCTGAAATTGCGGGTTCCAGGTCTGGGAAATCCCTTCCTGCTCCATTCGGGTGCCCTTGCGGACCATCTGCTGTCCGATATCAAAAAGACTGGGCGCAACCGAAACTGACATGCGCTCGATTAGAAATTGTCCCGAAGCACCCTGCGGGAAAGGCCGGAGCAATGCGAATGGCACAGCGCTGATTTCAAGCACCGGAACGACGATCAGATGTTTGGCTGATGCGGAGGCGCTGGCAATCTCGGGCGGCATCAGAACCCCTGTTAATTTAAGCTCCGCTCGGTCAAAGGGCGTGACGTTTGAAGTGACGCGGACGCGTCTGCGATTAAGCGGCGCGCGCAGACTCCCGCCGCGCTGCGGGGAATCAACGCCTAATGAATTTCTAAAATCAGTAACGGCGGTTTTCAACTGTACGTGAGTTACGCTGAGGCTTTGGAACGCTCGTATCCCCTCAGCACCGACGACCCAGACGCGCAAGGTCGGCTCGTCGTAGTCGTAAAAAAGTAGGGCGGTGCCTTCGGGAAAACCTTCCTTTAGTCTGGCCGCGATGCTCTTCGATGTGGCGATGCGCAAACCGGATGACAGCGAGAGACCCCTCGTTTGTAAGAGGTCTCGAAGCTCTCGCTTATGCTTGCTGGCCGCTTCGTCGAATGCGGCTTCGCCCTGTTCTTGTGCATGTGCCGGAGTCGATGCGCAAAGCAGAATCAAACAACACGCTGATGCTATGACCTGAATCTTCAGCGCTGCGACGGTACGTGAGAAGGCTGCGATCCTTTTAATGCGTGCGAACTGCGTTTGCATAACCATTCTCCTGGGGTCTGTGAACGGGCGCACCATATTCCCGTTGAAAGATAAATGTCAATAGTCGCTGCTTTAACATCGCCTGGTGTAGAAAAGTTTCGCCCTCAGTTTCCATCCTGAAACCCGATTGCTTTACAATGCCCCTTTACTGAAAACTGAAAACCGGCTACCGAAGACTGTTCTATGGAGATTCCGAAAACTTACGACCCCAAGCAGGCCGAGCGCGAGCATTACGCGCGCTGGGAGGCCGAGGGCTACTTCGCGCCCGAGATTAACCGCGACCCCGCGGCCCCCGTCTTCACAATCGTCATCCCGCCGCCGAACGTGACGGGCTCGCTCCACATGGGCCACGCCCTACAGCACACGCTGATGGACGTGATGACGCGTCACAGGCGCATGTGCGGCTTCCGCACGCTCTGGCTGCCGGGCATGGATCACGCGGGCATCTCGACGCAGTTGATGGTCAACCGCGAGCTGAAGAAGGAAGGGCTGACTAGGCACGACCTCGGGCGCGAGAAGTTCGTCGAGCGCGTCTGGCAGTGGAAGCACGAATCCGGCGGGCAGATTCTGAGCCAGATGCGGCGCGAGGGCGCGAGCGTGGACTGGTCGCGCGAGCGCTTCACGATGGACGAAGGTTTGTCGCGCGCCGTCCGCGAGGTCTTCGTGCGGCTCTACGAAGAGGGCCTCATCTACAGGGGCGACCGCATCGTCAACTGGTGCCCGACGGACCAGACCGTGCTCTCGGACCTGGAGGTCGAGAAGACGCCGCAGGCGGGGAAGCTCTACTACCTGCAATACCCTATCAAGACTGAGGACGGCACAGACCGGCGCGTGACGGTCGCGACGACGCGCCCCGAGACGATGCTCGGCGACACGGGCGTGGCGGTCAGCCCGTCGGACGAGCGCTACCGCGAGCTTGTCGGCGCGACCATCCGGTTGCCGCTCACGGGCCGCGAGATTCCGCTCTTCGCGGACGAGTACGTCGACGCAGAATTTGGCACAGGCGCTGTGAAGGTCACGCCCGCGCACGACCCCAACGATTACGAGATGGGCGTGCGCCACGACCTCCCGCAGGTCGTCGTCATAGACCAGCACGCGCGCATGACCGAGGAGGCCGGCGCGGAGTTCGCGGGCCTGGACCGCTACAAGGCGCGCGAGCTGGTCGTGCAGAAGTTCGAAGAGTTGGGCCTCTTGGAGAAGGTCGTGGACTACGAGTTCTCCATCTCGAAGTGCGAGCGGTGCAAGAGCGTGATAGAGCCGCTGATTTCGACGCAGTGGTTCTGCCGGATGGCCGAGCTGCGCGACCTCGCGCTCGGCCTGATGCGCGAGACGGGCGAGCCCCACTTCACGCCCGAAGTCCCTTACGCGAAGGTCTACACGGAATGGCTCGAAAATTTGCGCGACTGGACTATCTCGCGCCAGCTCTGGTGGGGCCACCAGATTCCCGCGTGGTACGACGGGCAGGGCAACGTCTACGTCGCGCGCTCGGAAGAGGAGGCGCGCGCGGCGGCCGGGACGGATGAGTTGACGCAAGACCAGGACGTGCTCGACACGTGGTTCTCGTCGGCGCTCTGGCCGTTCTCGACTTTGGGCTGGCCGGACGAGACGGAGGACTTGAAGACCTTCTACCCGACTTCCGTGTTAGTTACGGCGCGCGACATCATTTTCCTCTGGGTCTCGCGGATGGTGATGATGGGGATGAAGTTCATGGGCCGGACCCCGTTCCACGACGTCTTCGTCACTGGCACAGTTCTGGACAAGCACGGGCAGCGCATGTCGAAGACGAAGATGAACGGCGTTGACCCTTTGGACGTGTTCGACAAGTACGGCGTGGACGCCACGCGCTTAGTCTTGGCTTCAATCGGGAGCACGGACACGCGGTGGAACGACAACCAGATCGAGTCCTACCGCAACTTCGCCAACAAAATCTGGAACGCCGCGCGCTTCTGCCTGATGAACTCCGAAGGCGCGGGCGTCAATGCTGAGGCGTTCAAGGCGGAAAATGGCACAGAGCTTCCCCTTCATGATCGCTGGATTCTTTCGCGGTTCAACCAAACCGCGTATGAAGTTGACAGCGCTTTGGCAGACTACCGATTCCACGAGGCCGTGCAGACGCTCTACCATTTCTTCTGGGACGATTTCTGCGACTGGTACATAGAGCTGACGAAGCAGGACGTGACGGCCGAGGCTCCTTCGCCCGCGCGCGACCTCGCGCGCACGCGCCTCGTCACCGTGCTCGAACAGGCTTTAAGACTCCTGCACCCGTTCATGCCGTACATCACGGAAGAGTTGTGGCAGCGCCTGCCGGGCGTTGACGAAAAGCTGCTCCACCCGGCGTACGGGGGCGCGCGCCCGACCGTGATGCTCGCGGCCTACCCGCGGGCGGACGCTCAGTTGATAGACGAGCGCGCGGAGGGCGAGATGGCCGCGGTGATTGACTTAATCTCGCGCGTTCGCAACATACGCTCGGAGTTGAACGTCAAGCCTTCGGACCGCGTGCGTGTGCTCGTCGGCGCGACTGACGGGCGGGCGCGCGAGGTCTTCGAGGCGAACCGTGAGCAGATCGCGCGGCTGGCGCGCGCTTCGGAAATCAGCATCCGCGAGCGGCTGGAAGCGCCGCGTGCTTCGGCGCGCGCGGTGCTCGGCGGCGGCTCGGAGGTGGCCGTGCCGCTCGAAGGCTTGATTGATTTCGAGCAGGAGCGCGGCCGGCTCTCGCGCGAGCGCGAGAAGTTGCAGAAGGAGGCGGCGAAGCTCGAAGCGCAACTCGCTAACCCGCAGTTCGCGGAGCGCGCGCCCGCGGAGAAGGTGAACGAGGTGAAGGAGCGCCTGGCCGACATCGCGCGGCGCTCGGCGGCCCTACAGCAGATGGCGGAGGCCCTCAAACAATGAACTGGCTCGACGAAGGCGCGCTCTTTTCGCAGATCGGCTCGTTCCTTTCCGAAGACCTGGGGCGCGGCGACATCACGACGCAGGCGACCGTGACGCGCAACGCGCGCGCCCGCGGCCGCTTTCTAGCCAAAGAGCCCATGGTCGTCGCCGGCCTCGAAGCCGCCGAGGCGGTCTTCTCCACGCTCGATTCGCAGCAGCAACTGGAAGCCTTCGCCTCGGACGGCGAAGAGGTCGAGGCCGGGAAAGTCATCGCGCGCACGAGCGGGTTCGCGGACGTGCTCCTGGCGGGCGAGCGCGTCGCGCTCAACCTGCTTCAGCGCCTGTCGGGGATAGCGACCCTGACGCGCCGGTACGTCCGCGCCGTCGAAGGCACGAACGCGCAGATCGTCGACACGCGCAAGACTACTCCGGGGCTCCGCATGTTGGAGAAGTACGCGGTGCTCTCGGGCGGCGCGCGCAACCACCGCTTCGGGCTGGACGACGGCGTGCTCATCAAGGACAACCACATCGCGCTCGCGGGCGGCGTCGGCGCGGCCGTCGAGCGCGCGCGCGAGGCGGTCGGCCACCTGCACAAGATAGAGGTCGAAGTCTCCACAGAGAAAGACCTGCGCGAGGCCGTGCGTGCCGGCGCTGACATACTGCTCCTGGACAATCTCTCCCCCGAAGAGACTGCGCAGAGGGTCGAGGTCGCGCGCGGGCTTGCCCCGCAGGTGCTGCTCGAATCCTCCGGCGGCATCACGCTCGAAAACGTGCGCGCCTACGCCGAGGCCGGCGTCGACCTCATCAGCATCGGCGCGCTCACGCACTCGGCCCGCGCGATGGACATCAGTTTCAAGATTCAGGCGGGATGAGTGAGAAGGCAAAATTTAAAATGAAAAGTGCAAAAGGGAGGCGGAGAACCACATAAATAAAAGATGGTTTCTGCCTCAATTTCTCATTTTTAATTTGCCTTTTTCGTTTCTCGGGCGTGTAACGAAAAGCATCCGCGGAGGTGCGCCGCCGCATCTTTAGTGGTAGTCTTGGTTCACAAAATCGCGTCGGAGGTTTTCAGCCATGCGTTCACAGTTTGCTCGCCGGGTGGTGCTCGCGCTCGCCGTTCTACTGGTCGTGGGCCTGTGCGTTGACGAGGCGGACGCTCAGCGCAGGCGCACCCGCCGCTCGCGCCGCGCCACCAACCCGGTCGTCACCAACACGCAGCCCGTGGTCACCCCGACGCCGTCCGCGGACCCGCAGATTATCACCACGGCCGAGCAGGAGGCCGCGGAGGCCGCAGCCGCCGAGGACGCCGGCCAGCCCGCTACGACCACGCGCCGCGCGAGCCGCCGCCGCGCGCCGGAGATTGCGGAGGAAGACAACGACGCCTCCGTGCGCCGCACGGTCAACGACCTCTCGTCGCAGGTCACGAAGCTCACAGAGAAGCTGAGCCAGATGGAGCAGCAGCAGCGCACGCTCGTCGACCTCGAACGCCTCTCGCGCGCGGAGCAGCGCGCGGAAGCCCTGCGCGCGCAGTTGCAGACCACGCAGGAGAAGGAGACCAACGTGGCGTCTCGACTCGAACAGATCGAGTTCGATTTGCGGCCGGAGAACATAGAGAGGACCGTCGCGACCTACGGCTCGACGCGCCCCGAGGACGCGCGCGAGGCGCGGCGGCGCGGCCTGGAGAACGAGAGGACCAGGCTGCGCGCGCAGCTCGACACGCTCCAGTCGGGCCGTGTGCGCCTGGAGGCTGCCGTCGTCACCGCCGACACGGAGGTTGACCGCCTGCGCAGGCGTCTGGACGAATCGAACGAAACGCGCACGGAGACGACCGAGAACGGCAGCACGGAGTCGACGCAGACCAACGAGCCTGGAACGACCACTCCGACAACCACAGAGCCGTCGCCGAACTACCCGCAGCGGTAGAGCGGAAGCAGAAGGCAAAAGGCGGAAGGCAGCAAACATTTTGTTCTCTGCCTTCCGCCTTCCGCTTTCCGCCTTCCGTCTTTTCGGTGGTAAACTGAAAGCCGGACTAGCGAACTTCATCGAAAAGACTATGGGGACAATCGCACAGGCCGAGCTTTATCGCCTGATCGGCGAGGCGGCGGCGCGCGGCGAGCGCGTGGTCGTAGCGACCGTGGCGCACACGCGCGGCTCCACGCCGCAGCGGCGCGGCGCGAAGATGCTCTTCTTCGAGAACGGCGAGGTGGCGGGCACGGTCGGCGGCGGCTGCATAGAGGCTGAGGTCTGGGCCGAGGCGCGCGAGGCCCTGCGCGGCGGCCGCCCGCGCCTGCACCAGTTCAGCCTCACCGCCGACGAGGCCAGCGAAGAAGGCATGGTCTGCGGCGGCACGATGGAGATTTTTATTGACGTGTGGAACAACAAAAGGGATGAGGGATGAAGTAAAGGAAAGCCAGTTCTTACTTCATCCCTCATCCCTTCTTTCGGAGGTGTTTATGCCTACGTCTTTCATGGACAATTACAAGGAGAAGCACAAGCACCCTTTGAACAAGCTCTCGCACAGCATCGGCATCCCGATGATCGTGGTGAGCCTGCCGCTCTTCTTCTTCAACTGGAAATGGGCGCTCGCGCTCTTCGTCGTCGGGTGGGTCTTCCAGTTCGTCGGGCACGCGATTGAGGGCAACCAGCCCGCGTTCTTCAAGAACCCGGCCTACCTGATCGTCGGACCCATGTGGCTCCTGCGCCGCGCGGCCTCGGCGCTCGGGCTCGCTAAATCGCCCGCGCCGAAAGAGCGTGAGGTGAAGTAGCTTCCCGCGCGGGACATTTCGGAGGATGCTCGACCCGTCCAGACAGTCTTCTTCAGTCGCGCGCGCGGTCGCGCGCATCCTCGAACGTAACTCCACGGCCGCGCTCGCCACGCTCGTCGTCGCGCCCCGCGGCGTCGGCCTGAAACTGCTCGTCGACGAGGCGGGCGGGCGCGCGGGCGGCCTCGGCGACGCGCGGTTGGACGACGCGGTCGCATCCTACGCACAAACTTTCCTGGACTCGCGCGCGGAGGCCCGCACTTTCGCGGCTGAGGAACTGCCCGGCGCGCCCGAAGAACTCGCGGGCGCGCGCGTCATGTTCGAGCGCATAGAGCCCGAGCCGCGCCTCGTCATTTGCGGCGCGGGCCACGTCGGCGCGTCGCTCGCGCGCCTCGCGCACCTCATAGGCTACCGCGCCACGCTGATTGACGACCGCGCCGCCTTCGTCTCGCGCGAGCGTTTCCCCGAAGAAGGCGTAGAGTTGGTGGCCGCCGAAGACTGGGCGGACGCGGTGCGCGCGCAGGTCCGCTCGGGGCGCGGCGTCGCCGTCGCGGTCGTCACGCGCGGGCACAACGAGGACGAAGAGTGCATGCGCGCCGTGATGAGCGCGCGCCCAGATTACGTCGGGCTGATAGGGAGCAGGCGGCGGACGAACATCGTGCTCGAACGCCTGCGCGAAGCGGGCGCGGACGAATCACTCCTGCGCGAAGTCCGCGCGCCCATCGGCCTCGACATCGGCGCGGTCTCGCCCGAGGAGGTCGCCCTCAGCATCCTCGCCGAAATCGTCATGCAGCGGCGCGGCGGGACCGGACGGCCGCTCTCCGCGTGGAGGCGAGACGGCAAGAGTTAGGCGCGAGATGTGAGATGTCCGATTCCGTTTCGTGACTAACGTCTGACATCTCGAATCTAGCATCAGCCCTGTAGAATGGCCTCGGAACTGGAAAAAACCGATCTCAAAGCTAATCGCGCGGGCGGGATGTTCCGCGCGCTCTCGCACCGCAACTTCAGGCTGTTCTGGGCCGGGGCGTTCCTCTCGAACACTGGGACGTGGATGCAGGCGGTGGCGCAGAGCTGGCTCGTCTACGAACTGACCCAGTCGCCGTTCTGGCTCGGCGTGGACGCCTTCATGTCCACCGCGCCGGGGCTCGGGCTGACGCTGCTGGCGGGCGTCTTCGCGGACCTCGTCGACCGCAGGCGGCTCCTGCTCTTCACGCAAGTCGGGGCCGGGCTCTCCGCGCTCGTGCTCGCGCTGCTCATCATGACGGGCGTCGTCCACGTCTGGATGATTCTCGTGCTCTCGTTCGTCACGGGCTGCTGCTTCGCCATCGCGGGGCCGTCCTACCAGGCGATCACGATTGACCTGGTGGGCCGCGAGGACTTGGCGAACGCCATCGCGCTCAACTCGACGCAGTTCCAATTCTCGCGCGTCGTCGGCCCGAGCATCGCCGGCGTGGCGCTGAAAGTCCTGGGCCTGGCCGGGTGCTTCTTCGCCAACGCTTTGTCGTTCGTCGCCGTCATCGTGGCGCTGATGATGGTGCGCTACGACGAAAAGAAGGTGAGCGCGGCGGCGCATTCGGTGCGCGACAGGCGGGCCGTCTGGCGGGACCTGGTGGAGGGCTTGCGCTACGTGCGCCGCCGCCGGCGTGTCTTCATGCTGCTCCTGATTTCGGGCATGACGAGCCTCTTCGGCGCGCCGTATTTCTCGATGATTCCCGTCTACGCGCGCGACGTTTTCCACATGGACGAGAGCGGGAACGCCCTGCTGATGGGCTTCTCGGGCGCGGGCGCGTTCGTCGGCGCGCTGGTCTTGGCCTACCTCGGCGACTTCAAGCACAAGGGCTGGTCCGTGCTGTGCGGCTCGTTCGGCTTCGCCGTCTGCGTCGTGGCGTTCGCCTACTCGACGCGCCTCTCGGTCTCGCTCGCGTTCCTCTTCCTGATGGGGTTCGCGATTGTCAGTTGCGTGGCGGTCATCAACACGCTCTTGCAGAAGCTCGTGACGGACGAGATGCGCGGGCGCGTGATGAGCATGTTCATCCTCTCGTTTATTGGCACAATGCCCATCGGCAACCTGGCGGCCGGCGCGGCGGCCGAGCGCTTCGGCCCGCAGCACACGCTCGCCGCGGGCGGCCTCGTCATCGCCGCCTTCATAGCCTTCGTCGCCCTCCGCTACAAGCGCCTGCGCGAGCTTAGTTAGCGCGAAAGGGAGACCCCGCGAGGGGACGAAGGAAATTAGCCGGTGGTGCGACCACCGGCCGGAGCCGGTTCATTTATGTTTCTGCCCCGGAGGGGCGACGGATAACCTCCGGCGTCCCTGCCGGGACGCAATCTATTTTCTCGCCCGTTCCGGCGGCCGCGCGAACTGTCGTTCGCTTGCCGCCGGCTAATCTCCGACATCCCTCCGGGATGTCCGTTGACGGGCAATTTGGGTGTAAGCTTTGCAAGAAAAGCCCGCCGGCGCGTTCTTCAGGCAAAAGCGCCGGACGTGTCCCGCGTATCTGGAGCCTTCAGAAGGAGAGTGTTATGCGTCAGAGAAAAGTTTTCGCCTGCCTCGGCTTTGTTTTATTGCTCGCGGCGGGGGCGCTGGTCGCTTCGGCGCAGGGCGTGATCGTGCCGGGGCCGTGCCGCCGCTGCCCCACGCCTCCGCAGCCCGTCACCCTCCCCCGCGCCCTGCCCGTCAAGTCCATCAAGATTGACACCAAAATCGCGGGCCAAATCGCCACCACGCACGTCGAGCAAGTCTTCCGCAACGACACCGGGGCCGTCCTCGAAGGCACGTACCTGTTCCCCATCCCCGAGACGGCCTCAATCGTCGAGTTCGCCATCTGGGACGGCGACCGTAAATTAGTCGGCGAGGTGCGCTCGCGCGAGGAGGCGCGCCGCATTTACGACGAGATTGTCCGCCGCCAGCGCGACCCGGGACTTTTGGAGTACGCCGGCAAAGACCTCTTCCAGGCGAGCATCTTCCCCATCCCGGCCCATTCGGACAAGAAGCTGGAACTGACCTACACGCAGGTGCTCAAGGCCGAATCTGGCACAGTTTCCTACCGCTACCCGCTCGGCACGGGCCGGAACCTCGCGGAGATAGGGCTCGTCTCGGGACGCGTCGAGATCGACGGCAAGGAGCCCGTGCGCAACGTCTACAGCCCGAGCCACGAGATTGACCTCGCGCACCACGGGTCGCGCACCGCGCGCCTCTCGTTCGAGTCGCGGCCGGGGCGCGAGCCGCAGGACTTCCAGCTCTTCTACACCCTCTCGCGCGAAGACTTCGGCCTCTCGCTCCTGACGCACCGCGAGCCCGGCAAGGACGGCTACTTCCTGATGATGCTCTCGCCGAAGGACGAGTGGACGGAGACCGAGTACGCGGCCAAAGACATAGTCTTCGTGCTGGACACTTCGGGCTCGATGAACGACGAGGGGAAGATGGAGAAGGCGCGCGCGGCCCTGCTCTTCGGCGTCAAGAGCCTGCGCGACTCGGACCGCTTCAACGTCATCTCGTTCGCGGGCGAAGAGCACCTGATGGAGCGCGAGATGATTCAGGCGGACGCCGCGGGGCGCACGCGCGGCGCGGACTTCGTCGGCAAGCTCAAGGCCACGGGCGGCACGAACATCAACGACTCGCTGCTCGCCGCGCTCAGGCAGTTCAAGACGAGTGAGCGCCCGAAGATGCTCGTCTTCATGACGGACGGGCTGCCCACGGTCGGCGAGACGAACATCAATCGCATCGTCGAGAACACGCGCAACGCGCGCGTGCCCGGCGTGCGCCTCTTCACCTTCGGCGTCGGCTACGACGTGAACACGGCGCTCCTCGACAAGCTCGCCTCGGACAACGGCGGCGTCGCGGACTACGTCGAGCCGCGCGAGAATCTGGAGATCAAAGTCTCCAACTTTTTCGCCAAGATTAACTACCCCGTGTTGACGGACCTCGCGCTCAGCCTGGGCGGCGTCGAGACGGACCTCGTCTACCCGCGCAACCTGCCCGACCTCTTCAAGGGGACGCAGGTCACGCTCATCGGCCGCTACCGCAACGAGAGCGACCTGCGCCGCGTGACGGTCAACCTGCGCGGCAAGACGGGGGCGACTTCGCGGACTTACGACTTCACGAATCTCAACTTCCCGCTCCGCGTGGAGGAGAACGACTTCCTGCCGCGGCTCTGGGCCACGCGGCGCGTCGGCTGGCTGATGGAGCAGATTCGCACCAACGGCGAGCAGAAGGAGCTGCGCGACGAGATCGTTGATTTGGGCACGCGCTACGGCATCGTCACGCCCTACACCTCTTACCTCGCGCTCGAACCGAACGCCGTCGTCACGGACGCCACCACCACGCAGCCGGTCACGGGCGGCGCGCGGCGCGACCTCGGGCGCAACCGCCCCGCGGGCGTCGCGAGCGCGCCGGCCGATTCTTCGGGCGGCGGGGCGAACAACATGGCGGTAGTCAGGGAAGAGGCCGCGAAGGCGCGGACGGGCGCTGTGGCCGTCCGGCAGAGCAAGCGCGACCGCGCGCAGCAGGAGGCCGTGAGCATCGCCGGCGAGGACGAGGGCGCGACCTCTTCGGCCGCGCGCAACGTCGGCAACAAGACCTTCTACCTGCGCGACGGCGTGTGGACGGACGCGGAGTTCAAGCCGGAGGCGTCCAAGCCGGAGACGAAGCTCACCTTCGGCAGCGACGAATACTTCGCCCTCCTCAAGCGCATCCCGCGCCTGGCCGAATTCTTCTCCCTCGGCGAGCGCGTGGTGGTCGTCTACGAGGGGCGCGTCTACCGCGTCACCTCGAACTGAAGAAGGCAGCGGGCAGTGGGCAGTGGGCAGTAAGAGCTAAAAGCGTTTTGCTTTTAACTGCCCACTGCCCACTGCCAACTTTTCTTTTGCGCCTTTGCGTCTTCGCGTGAGATATTTATTTAGTCTCATGTCTGGGCGCGAAGGCGCAAAAGGCGTGGGCCGTTAAGTCTCTCAAGGCGGGTAAAGACAGTTGGAGTTTCTTTGATTTGATGAGATACGCCCCTACGGTGAGCTTCTTCCGAAAAGCAGGCTTGCTCCTTGCCCTCATTCTTCTCGCGAGCACCGCCGCGCTGGCGCAGCAGGGCTGGGCGGCCGTCGGCGGCAGCCCCGGCTCGACCGACCTGAACACGGTCTATTTCGCGGACCAGAAGCGCGGGTGGGTGGCCGGCGACGGCGGCTTCGTCAGCCGCACCACGGACGGCGGCCTGACCTGGGCGCGGCAGAACATAGAGACCAAAGACGCCGTCAACGATGTCTACTTTCGCAACAAGGACGTAGGCTACCTGCTCGCCGGCAACAGCATCTTCCAGTCGGAGGACGGCGGGCAGACCTGGCGCGAGATACGCCGCTACTTCGCGACCGACTTTGGCGGCGCAACGCCGGAGCTTTACAGCGTCCGCTTCTCCGGCAAGAAGCGCGGCTGGGTCGTCGGCTCCATCAGCAACGCCGAGGGCGTGGTCGTAGACAGTCTCGTCATCTACACCAACGACGCGGGGAAGTCGTGGCAGCGCCTGCGCGTCCCGACCAGGCAGGAGCTGATTCACCTGGACTTCGCGGACGAGAAGCGCGGCTGGATCGTGGGCGTCGGCGGGACCATCCTGCACACGCAGGACGGCGGCGAGAGCTGGACCGAGCAAGCCTCGAACACGAAGGCGACGCTCTACCACGTGGACTTCCGCAACGAGCGCACGGGCTGGGCCGTGGGCGAGCGCGCGACCATCCTGCGCACGGTGGACGGCGGCGTGACGTGGGCCGCCATCGAAGCGCCCGTGCGCGCGACGTTCCTGAGCGTCGAGTTCCCGGACGAGAACGCGGGCTGGCTCGTCGGGCGCGGCGGCGTCATCCTGCGCTCGGACGACGGCGGCCGCACCTGGATTCAGCAGGAGACCCGCACGAAGAACCACCTCTTCGCGCTTTTCATGGACAAGAAAAAGGGCTGGGCCGTGGGCGGCGGCGGGATTATTTTGCAGTACGACCGCTGATTTCGTCGCGCTCGCCGGCGCGAGCAACCTGAGTTAATGGGCCAGGCATCTCAGGGTTTGGCAAGGTTACCCTGAAGAGAGCCGCAACGGGAAATGCGGCTGGGTAGCATTCGATTCCTCCTGTGTTTCCGCCCGGCGTGAAAAAGCCTCACGCCGGGCGGCTTTTTTATTCCTGCCCAGGCTTCTCGATGATCATCCCGCGCAGCTCCGCGCGCAGGCGCTCGATCTCGGCCAGCTTCTGCTGCACGCGGTCGAAGAGGGCCGTCTGCGTCTTGATGCCTTCGTCGATCAGGTAGGCAGCGGCCTCCGCGCGGTTGCGGAAGACTCCGGCCTGCACGAGCTGTTCGAGCTTCTCCTGCGCGTCGTGCGAGACTTTGACGGCGACGACGTAGTCGTCCTTGGCGGAGATGGCGCGCTCAATCGTGCGGCTGATGTCGCGCCCGATGGCGCTCAAAGATTCGGGGATGCGCGAGGCGATCTCGCGCACGGAGGAGGTGCCGCGCGCCCTGTGCTGCCCCTCGGGCTCGTCTTCCGGCACCATCAGGTCGTCTATCGGCTCCAGCGTCTCGGGCTCTCGCCGGTCATCGTGATTGCTCATCTTTGCTCAAACTCCTTTGAAGCTCACTTACGCGCCCGCGGCCGCTAAAGTTTCGGCCGGGCTGATTCGAGTATCCGTGCTCGCGTGCTATGTCTTGCTGAACTGGATGCATTCTAGGGAGACGCGGAAGCGACAGTCAAGGATTCGCAGTGAAGGCTGTAGTCCGCCGCGCCGTCTGGAATCCGGGGTGAATCTCTTTTGCCCTGGTTTCTCGTAAATCAGGTGTTCTTCTTTCCTCGCGGCGGCACCCGGAACCCTTTGGAGAATTCATCCATGCCCAACGGTAAACTCGAAATCACCGAGCGCGAGCTGGAAGGCGCGCTCGCCCTGGATGTCAGCGGCGAACTGACGGTCGCCGGCGGCCACGAGATTCTGCTCGCCAAAGTGCACAGACAACTCGAAGCGGGCCGCCGCCTGCTGGTCGTTAACCTCTCGCAGTGCAGGCGCGCCGACAGCGCCGGCCTGGGCGAACTCGTGACCTGTCTCGTGACCGCGGCCCGGCACGACGCCGCCCTGCGGCTCGCCTCCGTCCCCCAGCCCATCCGCGGCCTGATGAAGATGACGAACCTGCTCAAAGCCTTCGAGGTCTTCGAGACCGAGGAAGAAGCGGCAGCGAAGGGATGAGGGCGGAGGGATGAGGGGTGAATGAAAAGCGTTTTGCTTTCTTCACCCCTCATCCCTCCGCCCTCATCCCTTCGTTCTGTCTCGCGATGGCGTAGAGGATGGTCTTGACCTGGAAGGGCGTCAGGTCCGGGTAGGCTTCGAGGATGAGGGCGATGATGCCTACGACGTGTGGGCAGGCGAAGCTGTTGCCGGTCAGTTGGCGGTAGCCGCCGCCGGGCCAGGCCGTTCGGACCTGCACGCCGGGGGCGACGAGTTCTATCACCTCGCCGTAGCGGTAGCCGAAGTTGAAAGGGTCCTGGCGCTCGTCCTTGACGACCGAGACGAGCGAAGAGGAGAAGATGGAAGGGAAGCTCGGCTGCGGCAGGTTGTTGGCGGCCGCGACGACGATTGAGCCCGCGTGGTACGCCTTGTCCAAAAGGTCGTGCAGCGGCCCCTGGTACTGCGGCTTGGTCGTCCCCAGGGAAAGGTTGATGACCTGCATGCGCTGGCGGATGGCGTAGTCCAGGCCCGCCAGGAACATCTCGCCCGAGCCCGAGGCGTTCGCGCCCAGCACCTTGATGCTGTAAAGCTCCGCCTCGGGCGCGACCGACGTGATGATGCCGGCGCAGGCCGTGCCGTGCCCCGCGGCGTCGCCCGTCGCGGACGGGCGGAACGTGACGCGGCCCCCCTCGACCGTCGCCTCCACCGAAGCCTTGACCTTGCCTTTGAGCGCCGGGTGCGCCGTGTCAATCCCGCTGTCCACGACGCCCACGCGCACGCCGCGCCCCGTGCGCCCGTGCCAGACGGCGTCGGGCGTAATCGGCTCCCACAGGTTCAGGAGCCGGCCGTTCAGGTTCTGTCTGAGTCTGGACTGCGCCATGCGGCATCAACCGGAGGTTCGGGAATTTTCAGGGCGCGCTATTGTACGACGCGCGCCGCCCCTTTCGCACGAAGAAAATCCCGCCCCCGGCCCGGCCGGGCTGATTCATTCTCGAAAACCAGGAGCCGCGAAACGACACGAGGGGACACGAAGGAGGAGTGGCCCATTTCGTGTCGTTTCGCGGTCCCTGGTTTCCGCCGAAAATGAATAAATCCCGCCAGTCTCTCGCGCAACCTTGCCCGCGCCGCGCGCATCCGTGTACTATGCAAAAAGCCGAAACTACTCGGCCGCTCGCAACGTAAGTCGACGCAGCGCTCTTCGGACGGGGCGCTTTAACTTTCCGGTCTTCCAAACAAGAGGTTTTTCAGCAGTGAAGAACAGATTTTCTCTCGCCCTGGTCGCGCTACTCATCATCGCCTTAACCGTCCCGGTCTTCGTCTCCGCGCAGCAGCAGCGCCAGACGGCAGAGCCTGCGACGACCACGCGGCCCACGGGCCCCGTCACGCGCCGCGGCTTCCGCGCGCCGCGCGTCATGGGCGAGGCCGCATCGGCCGTCGAGCAGGACTTCTCCGAGGCACTGACCATCATCCAGGAGAACTACATCGACGGCAACAAGCTCGAATACAACACGGTCTTCAAGTCCTCGATCATCGGGATGCTGCGGTCTCTCGACCCGCACTCGAACTACTACGACCGCGAAGAGTTCGACGAGCTGAAGACGGACCAGCGCTCCGAGTACTACGGCATCGGCGCTTCGATCCAGAACCAGACCATCGGCGACAAGACCGACACCTACATCATGGCGACGTTCGACCGTAGCCCGGCGGCCCGCGCGGGCCTGCGCTACGGCGACAAGATTCTGGCCGTGGACGGCGAGAGCATGGCCGGGAAGTTCTCTTCCGAGGTGCGCGACAAGATTCGCGGCCCGCGCGGCTCCACCGTCAAGGTGACGGTCGAGCGCGCCTCGAACCTCAAGCCGGAGACGGTCGAGATCACGCGCGACGCGGTCCCGCAGCCCTCCATCCCGGACGCCTACATGCTCCGGCCCAGCGTCGGCTACATAGGCATGACGCAGGGGTTCAACTACACGACGGCCGACGAGCTACAGGCGGCGCTCGACGACCTGCACGCGCAGGGCATGCAGTCGCTCGTGCTCGACCTGAGGAACAACCCCGGCGGCTTCCTGGATCAGGCGATTCGCGTCTCGGAGAAATTCTTGCAGCGCGGCCAGACCATCCTGACGCAGAAGGGCCGCAACGGGCTCGGCGACAAGTCCTACGAATCGAGCAACCGCAACCCGGACCCCGTCCCGCTCGTGATTCTCGTTAACGGCAACACGGCCTCGGCCTCCGAGATCGTCGCCGGCGCGATGCAGGACCATGACCGCGGGCTCATCGTCGGCCAGACCAGCTTCGGCAAGGGGCTCGTCCAGGGCATCTTCCCGATGGAGTACGGCACGGGGCTGACGCTGACGACCGCGAAGTACTACACGCCGTCGGGCCGCCTGATTCAGCGCGACTACTCGAACGGCGGCTTCTACGACTACTACACGCGCGGCGGCACGCTCGCCAACGAGCAGGAGGGCGAGGCGAAGCCCCCAGGCCCCGAGAGCAAGACGGACACGGGGCGCAAGGTTTACGGCGGCGGCGGCATACAGCCCGACGAAGCTATCAAGGCGCGGACCATTCAGCCGTCGCAGGCACGCATGCGCAACCCCATCTTCGCCTTCACGCGCGAGCTGGTGAACGGCCGCATCACGGGCTTCGACAACTACAAGGTGCAGCGCGGCATTGACTTCGAGAAGCGGCTGGAGTCGACCGACTTCAAGGTCACCGAAGACCTCTTCAAGGCCTTCAAGGAGTTCGTCGCGAAAGACCCCCTGTGGAAGATGACGCCGCAGCAGCTCGACCGCAACCGCTCGTTCATAGAGCTGGAGCTGCGCTACAACATCGTCACGGCCGCTTACGGCCGCGTCACGGCCGACCAGGTGCTCGTCTCCGACGACCCGCAGGTCGCCAAGGCCATTGACGTGATGCCCAAGGCGCGCGAGTTGGCGATGGCCGCGATGAGCCGCAAGAGCCAGCCGGAGTAACGGCAAAAGGCGAAAGTCAAAAAGCCAAAAGGGAAGACCGGGAGCCGCGCGCTTTTCGTCTTCCCTTTCGGCTTTTTGACTTTCGCCTTTCTCAGTCTTCCGTCTCGCTGTGGGACGCGTCGACGGGTTTGGATTCGGGCGAGCCCTTCTGGCGCAGGAAGATGGAGAGGAAGACCATCGAGAAGATTGCCAGGAATTCGCTCTGCCAGTTCTGGAAGGACTCGAACCAGAAGCGCGACGTGCCTATGTACTGAAAGGTGGAAGAGAGCACCTGCCCGCCGTGCTGCGCCTGCTCGTCATTGTAGACTCTCAGACCGCCGACGGCGTGGAGCCAGAACGAGAGAAAAAAGAGCACCAGGAAGGCCAGGAACAGCGAGTTCTCGTAGAGCGTCAGGATGAAACCGCCTTTCCGCACAGGCCACGGGGCGTCCTTTTTATTACGGAACTTGCGCGGGTCCCTGTCGACGGGCTCTTCCTCGTCCAGCTTCTTCGACTCCGACGACCCTTTCTGGTACAGGAAGACGGTCAGTATCACGTAGGCCGCCATCTGCAAAAATTCCGACTCCCAGTTCTCCATCGTGGCTTCAAGGAAGTGGCCCGTCCCCAGGTACTCTCCGAAGCTGACGGTCGGCTGGCCGTGCTCCTGCTGGTCGTCGTTGTACTCCTTGTGCCCCGTCAGGCTCTGCCCGACGAGGAAGATTAAGAAGAATGTGAATAAGACAATCGAGAGGCCGTTCTCACGAAATATGCGTCGCATCAGACACTCCTTTAGCGCGTTCAAGGTTTGAGAATCTATCTTAAAGGGGGATGTTTCAGTGGAGGTCAGCGGAACATATACGCCGCGGCGGACGAGCGTCTGTACGAGAGCGTACGCAGAGTCGGCGGGGGGCGCGTCGCACAGCGGCCGGGCGGGGATCCCGGCTTAATTCTTCTCCGCGAACTGCGGCGTCTCGGCCTGCGGCACGGCCGGCTCCCTGTCGTGGTCGGGCGGCCGCTTCAGGGCTTCGAGGTCCAGCTCGTCCGAAGGCATCGTGTCGGCCTTGAGCACCTGCTCCATCAGACGGAGTGCGTGCTCGTTCTCTTCGGGGGTGTTGGAGGCGACGCAGTCGCGGGGGATGACGAGGTTGAAGTCGCGCATGTAGGCGTCGTTGGCCGTGAAGAGCACGCAGATGTTGGCGGCCACGCCCGTCAGGATGAGCGTCCGCGCCCGCAGGTATTCGAGCAGCGTGTCGAGCGTGGTGGAGAAGAAGCCGGAGTGCTTCGGCTTGAGGACGAAGTAGTCGTCCTCGTCGGGCCTGAGCAACTCGACGACGGGGCGGCCGCGCACGTCGTCTTCGAGGCAGTGCTTGAGAATCTTGTTAAAGTCGGACTGCCACTTGCCGAAGTTGTCGTTGACGTAGACGACGGGAATCTCGGCCTGCTTGGCGCGCCGCTTGAGCGCGGCTATCTTTTCGGCCATCGGCAGGGCGTGCTTCAGAAGCTGCCCGCCGCTCTCGAACTCCAGGTCGTTGATGACATCGATCAGGAGCAGCGCGACTTCGGCCTTGTCCGGCACGTTGCCGTGCAAATCCTCGTTCTTGGCAGGCATCCCCTTGCTTCCCCCCTCGCCGTGAATTGTGCTCGTCAAGAAATATCACAACGCGCGCGCGCGGGCAAAGAGGGAAGGGCAGTTGGCAGTGGGCAGTTAAGACAAAAACAAGAAGGCAGCCTCGTGTGAATAACGCGGCTGCCTTCTTCTCTTTCTTTTAACTGCCCACTGCCTTGCTTATCTCGCGGCGGGGTTCATTGTCTCGTGCGCGTGGACGACGCGCCAGGTGTTGCCCTGCTTGACGTAGACGGAGGACACCTTGCCCGTGTAGTTGATGGGCTGGCCGCCCATCGACATGGAGACGGAGCTGTTGTAGGTCAGGACGGCCGTGTCGCCGTAGACCTGCACGCGCGGGTTGTACATCTGGAAGTCGTTGAACTTGACGATCTCGGCGTACTTCTCGAACTTCGGCAGGAAGTTCTCCTTCGGGTTCTCTTCGAGGTAAGGGTGCATGGGGCTGAAGAAGGTGGCGTCGTCGGCCATGAAGTCCGCGAAGAACGCCTTGTCCTTGCGCCCCCAGGCGTCGACGGAAGCCTTCTCGCGCGCGATGATCTGCGCGGCGACTGACGCCTGCGTCGGCGCGTCAGCGGCGGCCCGCCCGCGCGAGGCGAGCATAGTCAGAATCGAAAGTGCAAAGAACGAAATTGCGAACAAAAGGGCGAAACGTTTTTTCATCTCGGCGCTCCTTTCCGCGTCAAGTTTTCGTGCGCGGCGGGCGCGCCCGCGAAGTGTTTTCGAGAGCGCGCGCGCCGCACAGGGTCCTTTGCCGTTCGGGAGATGAACTTGCCAGGGATCGTTCCGGTGAAATTCAGTCCTCAGCCGCCGAGCTTGATGAGCGAGATGGTCGCGCCCGTCGGGTCGTTGATGACGCAGAAGCGGCCGACGTTGGGGATGTCCATGGGCTCCATGACGACCTTGCCGCCGAGTTCTACCGTGCGCTTGGCCGCGGCGTCCACGTCGTCGACCGCGACGTAAGTGCTCCAGTGCGATGGCATGTCGCCGCCGCCGCACTCTTCGGTTATCTGGAACATGCCGCCGACGTGCTTGTCGCCGACGACAATCTCCGTGTAGTTCATCCCGGCCGACTGGCTCCCTTCGAGCTTCCAGCCCAGGAGCTCGCCGTAAAACTTCTTCGCCGCCTCAAGGTCCTTGCTCGCCAGCTCCGTCCAGCAGATCATGCCGTGCGGGAAAGATTCGTGGCCCTGCGTGTTTTCCGCGGTCGCGGTTGCGGTCTGTTCTGACATAGTTTTCTCCTCTGAAGAATTTGAAGTTTAGAAATCCTATAACGGACGGAAAGCTTTTGTGTCAGGCCGGACCCTTCCGAAGAGAGACCGGGCCTGCGCGAGGTGTGTTTTAAAGCGAGGTCGACGAGCCTGAAGTCTTGTGCCAGTTCAAAGAACTGCCGGAAATAGAAAAGGTGAGTCTTAGTCCCTCAGACCAACTCACCTTTTCAACCCACCCTTGCTCGTACTTTTTGCGAGGGACTAATGTGTTCCCTTTGATAAATCACTCGGCTCTTAGTGCGTGGCGAGCCATTCGTTAAAAATCTCGGACTCTTCCTGCTTGCCGCTCCAGCGAGCGCGGTTCTTACCCGTCAGGGCCAAGACCATCGCCTGGTGCTGGCCCGCGCGGTCGCCCAAGCGCTCGAAGTAGTTGTAGAGGCGGTCAATCCTGCGGACTGACTCCTTCGCCGCCTCGACGGTTTTGAACGACAGCACGTTGCGGAAGAAGCGCGTGTAGACGTTCTGCTCGCGCGCCGTCGTCGTGTAAAGGTCGAAGTAACCCGAAATCAAACCCGCGCCCTGCAAGACCTGCGCGACGTAGGACGGCCGCGCGCCGACGCGCCGGACGATCTGCGCTATGTCTGTCACGCCGCTCTGGTAGTACGCGACGATCTGCTCCTTCTTGGAGCGGGGCTCTTCCGTGTTAACGCCAGCCTCATCCGGCTCCGCGTGCGTTTCCGTCCGCGGCTCGTCCGCGAAGTCCAGCTCCATCGTCAAAGGCCGCGCGTGCTGCTCAATCATCTCTTCCGTAGTCATTTCCCTTGTACCTCCCGAAAACAGTTGGCGGTTCGCGGTGGGCGGTCGGCAGTAAAGACAAATTGCTTTCTCCGCCGACCGCCCACCGCCTGCTGCGAACTGCTCTTAGCTCGCGCGGCGCATCCCGCCGGCGGCCTCCTGCTGCAGGCCCTTGAGGTGGTCTATGAAGCTGCTCGCGGCGCGCTTCGACAACTCATCCGTCTTGCAGCGCAGGACCGACTGGCACTCTTCCTCGACGTCCACGCCGGCCTCGCGCGCCAGCGCGCGGATCATGCCGAGCTGCTTCGGCGTGACCAGGTCGGCCATCGACTTGGCGAGCGGGTCGCGCGGGAAAGCCTGCGGCTCGGCCGCGCCTTCCTTCTCTATGACCTCGCTCTCGCGCTGGTACAACTCGCGCGCGATGCCGAACTTGACGGCCGCGCGCTTCAACGCGTCGTGCTCCGCCTTCTTGATGCCCATCTCGGAGTCGGCCGTGCCGGTCCCGACGCCCTCGCGCGTCACGCCGTCAATCGTGATGGCACAGGTGACTGCGACCATCTCGCCGATCTGTGTGACGTTGCGGACGGCGTGCTGCCAGGTCGGGGCGACGCGGTCCAGGATGTCCGCGACTGTGTGCCACTCGACGTACTCGACCATGTGCGTGTTGCCCTGGCGGTCCTTCCAGCCCTCGCGCGTCTTGATGACGTTCGGGTCGACCTGCTGCTTGAGGGCGCGTAGGGTGTTGGTGAAGGCAAGGGGCACGACCGGCGCGACCGGCTCTGCCTCGAGCGCCAGTTCCTCGCTCTCCACTGCCTCTCTGATAGCGATTTTGTCTTGCTTCTTGTTCATCTCTTGCTCCTCAGTGTTTGTGTGTTTCGCAAGCGAACGGACGTTGGAGACGGTGGCCTCGGCCGCCTTCTCTTCCGTTTCGTTCTGCTCTCGTTCGGAGCCGACGGCTTCGGCAACGCGCGCCTTCGCGACTTTGCGAGCTGTGCCGGACTCCTCGGATGCGTTTGCGTCTTTGTTGGGCTCTGCAGCCGGCGCTTCCGCCACCGGGGCGGCGGGCTGCGACGGCTGCTGCTTGGTTACCGCTTCCGTGTTTTTAGCCAGAAGCGAATGCTTGACCGCGAGAATGTGCTCGCAGCGGAACGAGGGGTCTGCGGAGGCCGCCTCCTCGAATTCGAGGCAAGAGCAGCGCACGCGGCCCGCGTCGTCGCGCCAGACCTCGTAACGAGAGGTGCGCCCGCGCAAAGTCGGGGTCGCCACGCGAAAGCGGTCGCCCTCACGCGTCACCAAACCCATCGCCGCGATGCCCTGCGCGCGCTTGTCGCGCATGATCGCTTTCCGGTCGGTCGCCACTGCCGTGTTTGACATTGCTCTTACTCCCTCCAAAATCCTTTACGCCGCGCGCTCGGCGGGCATCTCATAAGGGGCCTTCGGTTGCTGCTGCTCGGCCTTCTCGTTCAGCCGGCGCTCCAGGTCAACGATGCGCGCTTCCAACTCCTCCACGCGCCTCCCCTGCCGGTGCACCGTCTTGAACAGGCTGTCGAACGTCTCCCAGATGTACTCTTGACTCACGACCCTCGTCCCTCTTCTCTCACAGGTTGTTGCGACCTGCTGTTTCATACGTGAAACAGTGTACCATTGTTCCGCGGCTGTTGCAAGTATAAAACAAAGTCTTGCAACTAAAATTTTCCTGTGATATGTTCTAGGCGTGATAGGGCGCGGGCGACTGCCCGTTGGCAGGGGAACGCGCTGGAAGGAGGCCAAAAATGGCGCAATCTGGTGGAAAAAGTTTGGTGAACACGGTCGAGTTGGGGCGGTCGATCCGCCGCAAGCGTGAGGAGACGGGCTTGAGCCTGAGGGACGTGGCCGATGAAACAGGCGTTTCGGCCTCGACGCTCTCGCGGATCGAGAACGGCACGGGCAAGCCCGACGCGGACAACATCGCGCGGCTGACGGCTTGGCTCAACGTCCCCGTCGAGCGCATCATGAGCGGCCGTGACACGGAGAGCAACGAGGAGCGCGCGGTCGTCTACTTCCCGCAGGAGTCCACGCCCGAGATCGTCGAGGCGCACCTGCGCGCCGACCGCAGCCTCACCCCCGAGACGGCCAAAGCCCTCTCGGAACTCTTCCGCGTCGCCTACGCCCAATTCAGCCACCCCGGCGAAGAAACGCGCGGGCGCAGGCGTAAGTAAGCGCAGCAAAGTTTCAGGCTCTGAACGTTCGTTAGGCGCTCGGCTCATGGTGAGTTGAGCGCCTAATTTCGTAGTTAGATCAACAAATCAATTTTGGAGGCTAACGTGAAAAAGCTTGTTGGCGTTTTGCTCGTCGCGCTCTTATGTTGCGGCGCGGTTGTCTCGCGGGAGTCGAGGAAGAAGGATGAAAAGAAGCAGTTCATCTACGTGCTGAAGTTGATCCCGAGGTTGCGGGAGGAGAAGAATTGGACGAAAGAGGATGGCGAGATCGTGGGGAGGCACTTCCGCAGGCTACAACAGTTGCACAAAGAGGGCAGGGTGATTCTGGCCGGGAGGACTTTGAACGAGTCGGACCCGAGCCAGTTCGGGGTGGTGATTCTTGTGGCGGATTCGGAGGCCGAGGCGCGAAAGATGATGGAGGAGGATGACGCGGTGAAGGAGAAGATAATGACCGCGCAGCTCTTCCCCTTCAGCGTCGCGCTCAAGTGAGCAATTGTTACTTACGTGCAAGGGGAGAGGTTTGAAGTTCAGGACGATTTACGGCGTAGATTTCAGCGGGGCGAGGCAGGCGGGAAAGAACACTTGGGTGGCGAGGGTGGAGCCGAATGGGAGGAGGGCGGGGGAGCCGCCTTTTCATTTGGCGAGCCTTGAGCGGCTTGCGAGGCTTTGCGGGACGAGTGAGCGTGAGGGGGCCCTGGCGCATCTGGTGTGGATGATCGCGGGGTCTGAGGCGGCGCTGTGGGCGCTGGACTTTCCTTTCGGGCTGCCGGTGGAGGTGATGGGGGAGAGGTGGGCGGCCCAGTTCGATTTCCTGCGTGAGTGGAGCCACGACGATTACGGTGCTGGGCTTGAGTGCATACGGCGTTCGGAAAGTTTGGTGGGGCGCAAGCACATACGCAGGCTGACGGACATAGAGGAGAAGGCCCCGTTCGACCCCTACCACTACCGAATTATTTACCAGACGTTTTACGGGATGCGTGACGTGCTGGAGCCTTTGCGGCGCGCTGGAGGGACGGCCATCCTGCCGTTTCAGTACAGGCGGCTGCCCCGCGCGCGCCGCGTGTTGGTCGAAGCCTGCCCGGCCTCCACGCTGAAGCGGCTGAGGCTGCCGCACCAGAATTACAAGCAGCCGGAGGGCGGGCCGCTCGCGCCGAAGCGCAGGCGGACGCGGCGCGTCATACTGAACGGCCTGGGCCATTACGTCTCCATCTCGGACACGGACCGGCGGCGGCTGATGCGCGACGGGGGCGCGGACGCGCTCGACGCGGTCATCGCGGCCGTCGGCGCGGCGCGCTCCTGGCGCGCGTCCGACCACCAACTCATCGCACGCCACCGCCGCTACCCGCGCGAAGGGCGGCTCTACGTTTAAAAGCTCCCGGCGAACAACTCGAAATCGAGACGCTGCCAACCGGCGAGGGCTTAAGCTCATCAGACGGTCGTCTGGAAGCCTCAGAGTATTTAATCAAACTGCGAGTAATCTGGTCCGGGAGGAAGTTATGAAACTCAGCCTGCTGTGCGGTTGTCTGCTGCTCCTCTGTGGCGTGGCTGTCGGCCAGGAAAATCGGCCGCGCTTCGAAGAGTTGGTCCGCGAGTTCGATTACGACGCGAAAGCGCCGCTCGACGTGCGCGAGGTGGGGCGCAAGACTCAAGACGGCGTGACTGTGATTGACCTGACCTACGCCAGCCCGCGCGGCGGGCGCGTTCCCGCTTACCTGGTCGTCCCCTCCGGGCGCGGCCCCTTCGCCGCGGTCCTCTTCGGCCACTGGATGATGCCCGGCTCGCCGCTCGCCAACCGCCGCGAGTTCCTGGACGAAGCGGTCGTGCTGGCACGCGCGGGCGCAATCTCACTGCTGATTGACGCCCCGCTCGTCCGGCCCGGATTCGTCGAAGATAAGGACGAGGTGCGCGCGCAGGTGCAGAGCGTCGAAGCCTCGCGCCAGCAGGTGATTGACTTTCGCCGCGGGATTGACATGCTGACCGCGCGCCCGGACGTTGACCCGAAGCGCATAGCTTACGTCGGCCACAGTTATGACGCGCAGGTCGGCGCTTTCCTGTCGGCCGCGGAGAAGAGAATCAATTCGTTCGTGTTCATGGCCGGCGGCTTCAGCGACGAGGAGTACGTCTTCGACCCGGAGAACCCGGCGATGCAGAAGCTCCGCGAGAGAATCGGCGAGGAAACGCTCCGCGCCTTCTTCCGCAAGTACGCCTACGGCGACCCGGTTCACTTCGTAGGCCACAGCGCGCCGGCCGCGGTCTTCCTACAGTTCGGCCGCAAGGACGAGCCGATCCCCGAGAAGTGGGCGCGCCGCTTCTACGACCTCTTCGCGGAGCCGAAGAAGCTGGGCTTCTACGACGCCGGCCACGCGCTGGACAAGGCGGCACGCGTGGAGCGCGCACGCTGGCTCGCCGAAAGGTTATCGCTCCGAAAGATTGACGAAGCCGCGCTCAATCGCATTCCCGATTTGAAGTAGGGGTTAGGGCCGTCTCTTGCGAAATGGCTTCACAGTGCCGCGCGTCCTGCCTTCGCCTGAGGGTGCTCTTAGAGGGACGCCGCGCGGGACGGGTCGGCCGAAGTCGGGTGTGCCGTCCGCGCGCCAGGTGAATTTCTGTGCGCGCGTGGTCCTGCCGCGGTAGGTGTATTCGCTCGTCTCCTTGCCGTGGTAGATGATCCAGTCCTCCGCGCCGTCCGGCGACTTGAAGAAGCCGTTGTGCCCCGGACCGTAGACGTTGCCGTCCGCGCCCGAGTAGCGGCTGAAGACGGGCGTCGGGGACTTCTTCCAACTCTTGGCGTCCATCACATCGCCGCCCGCGTGAGTCAACATCCCCAGCGCGTAGTCGGGCGTGCCCGTGTCGCTCGCGGAGTAGATGAGGAAGAGGCGGCCCGCGCGTCGGAGGACGACGGGGCCCTCGTTGATGGGGTAGCGCACGCGCTCCCAATCGTAGTCTGCCTGCGCTATGAGCGCGCTCTCGCCGGACACAGTCCAGGGGTTACTCAGCGGCGCGATGCGTATGCCGTTGCCGTTGCCGGCGACGTGCGCGACCCAGAGCAAATATAAGCGGCCGCCTCCCGCGCGGAAGACGCTCGGGTCCAAAGCCCAGCCGTCGTGTTTGGGGTCGAAGACGCGCGCCTTGAACGTGTAGGGGCCGAGCGGGTCGCGCCCCCTGCTCTCCAGAACGTACAGGCGATGATTCTCGTCCACGCCGTCGGAGGCGGTGTAGTAGATGTACCAGCGATTGTTGATGAAGTGCAGCTCGGGGGCCCAAATCTGTTTGGAGCGTCCCTCGACCTCGGGCGTGTGGACTTTGACCTTCTCGCCGGAGTCCAGGCCCGCGAGCGAGCGCGTCTTCCACACCCAGATGCCGCCGTCGGGGTCGAGCGTCGCCGTGAAGTAGTAATGGCCCTCGTGGTAGACCATCCACGGGTCCGCCGAGTCCCTCGAAGTGATGAGCGGATTCGTGAAAGTGCCGGCCGGGGCCTGCGCGTGAATCGTCGCCGTGAACGCCGCCAGCGCGATGACGACGAGCAAAGGTATTTTCAGTCTCAAGTAATTTCCTCGCTGCTGCTGCTGATAATAGCCCTTTAATTCTATCCGGGCCATCCAGAAAATAATTGACTTCTACCCGGAGCAGGCATATCTTGGCCGCGCTTTCTCAACGTTACCGCTAACGAAACTGGTCGTTAGCCTCACTTCCGCTGGGCGGCGGTTGTCCCGAAACAAGCGCTACGCCTGATGACTAACACGCTTCTGAAAGAACGGACGAGTCCGGGCCGCTCAGGCCGCGGGCCGTCCCGCGGCTGAGCGCAACCGAATCGGCGCAACGAGTCGGCGCACGCGGGCCGGCCAGGTCCGGTCCTCTTAGAACCACCCGGAAGGAGAGTCGAGCAATGAAAAATATCAAGCCGGCGAGAATCATCCGATTGTCGTTCTTCTTTCTAGTCCTGTTGCTTGCCGGCTCCCCCGCCTCGACCGCGCAACTCACCACGAATCACGTCGACGGCTTCCGGCCCGAGGATGTCCCCACCAGTGACGACACGCTTTCCACCTGGAATGAAAAACGCGCCAAGCGGATAAAGGAGCGGCTGGAAGCGCCGGGGCAGGGTGATAGTCAGCCGCGCGCGGCCGGTCAGACATTCTGGGAGGCGGCCTGGCCCAATCTGGCCGCCGGGCTCTCCGAAGCCGACCGGGAGATACCTTTACTGTTCTACTACAACAGCCTCGTCTACAGGATGTTCATTGCGCCCGGCCGTTTCCTACTGGCACCGCTCGGCGTCACCCCGACCAACTTCGTCGGCATGATCTTAGTAGTCGTCCTCGCGGCATTCGTCTGGACTGTTGCCTTGCGCCTGCTCTGGCGGATTATGCGGCGGGCGTTACGGCGGCCGCCGGACAGCAGCTTCGCGGAGTGGCTGCGTCACCTGTGGGTAAGGGCCAAGCTACTCTGGGGCAGGCTCACGGAGAGATTAAAGGACGAGGCGCTAAAACACACCAGGCTGGTCTACTTCATCGTCGCTTCCCAGGCGCTCGGCCTCATCCTCGTGGGGCTCGCCCAGATTGAGGCGCTGCCGGGGCGCGAATTCATAGGGACAGCGGGCGGCGTGATGTTGGTGCCGTCAATCATAGTCCTGCTTATTTTCGCGGCCGCGTATTCAATCGTCATCGGCCTATACCTCATAACGGCCGTGTCCGTTTACTACCCTTTGGCCTTCGTGAGGACGCAGTTCAACTTGATAAGGGATGCGTACGGGACGGCCCGAAAAATTATGGCGCGAGACTTCGACTCGAATATCTCGAATAAATGGTCACCCAAAATGGCGGCGGTGGTCATCCTGATGATTGGATACTTCACTTTTATGTTCTTCACCGAGGGCGTTAGGAGTCCCAGCGACGCGGGCTTCCGACTCATAGGGTTTTGTTTGCTCGCCTTTTACCCGTGGGCGCTCGCCCTCTTGCGCGACGTTTTGTACTGGCCCCTCGTCCTGTTGCTACTGCCTTTCACCACGCTGGGACGCCCCTTCTTCAAGGAGGAAAAAGAAGCCCCGGCAAAAGTTTCACTCGACGACGAGGTGGTCAAGCTGCCGGTCCCGGACGGGGTCACGTTCGGCGATCAGGTTCTGGTGATGCCGGCCATAAACACTGTGTTCGAGCGGGCGGTAACACATTGGTGGCGTCCGTTGCAAAACGGGACCTGGGTCAACCGCGGCGACACCCTCAGCTATTGCAGCGTCAAGAAGGAAAACGCGTCCGTACTTGAGCGGTTTTTGGCCCGCGATTGGATGCGGATACCGCTGCGCAGTCCCGCCTCAGGCTTGATTCTCAAGGGCACTGACTGTTTCGACCAGGCGTGGGCCGCGATTCTCCTCCCGGAAAATGAGCCGCGGCCCGAGCCCCCGGAGTATGTCTTCGGGGAGTTGTGCGACTTCTTCTACGAGCACAGGGCCTACATTTTCCGCAATGTGAAAAAGGCCCAGGCGTCCGCCGCCCGCACGGACGAAGAACTCAAAGGGCTGTTCGATGAGCAGCGGGCCGCGAGTTATGACACGGCGAGCGCGCGAACGACTTACGGGCAGGACATAAAGTGGTTTAGCGAGGGCGATGACGAACTGCGGCCCCGCCTGGTTCACCTGATGGAACCGGCGGCGTCCTGACAGTCGGCGCTTCCGGCGGCGGAGAATCCGTCACTGCTGTTGCTGCTGTTGCTGCTGCGCCGCGCGCTCCGGGTCGGGCGGCTGCGAGAGCGCGGCGATGAGACGCATGGCCTCTTCGGAGTCTGGCTCGTCGGCCAGCTTGACCTGCACGGCGACGCTCAGTTCGCTCTCCGCGGTCCCCTTGAAGACGCCGCGCGTCGGCGGCACGTCCGCGTAGTCGCGCCCGACGGCGACGCGTATGTGGCGCTCGCCCGCGAGCAGATTGTTCGTCGGGTCGAAGCCGACCCACCCCAACTCAGGCAGGAGCGCCTCGACCCACGCGTGCGTCGCGTCCTGGGCAGAGCGGTCGTTGTACTCGACGCGGTGGAACAGGTAGCCGCTCACGTACCGGCAGGGGATCTTCAGCGCGCGCGCCAGCGCGATCATGATGTTCGAGTAGTCCTGGCACACCCCTTTGCGCGCGCAGAGCGCCTCGTCTATCGGCGAGTCAACGGTCGTGCTCTGCGGCACGTAGTCGAAGGCGTTGTAGATGGCCGCGTTCAATTCGCGCAGCACCGTCAGCGGGTCGTCCCGCCGCCGCGCGTCCAGTTCATTCGCGAACGCCTGCAAGGTCTCGGTCGGGCGCGCGAAGTGGCTCGGCATCAGCATGTCCCAGTAGTCGCCCCCGGCCACCAACTCGTCGAGCTCGTCCCAGGCGGACGCGCCGAGCGACGCGGGCGGCTCTTCGCGCGGGAGAGATTCGACGAGCGACTTCGCGGTGATGACGAGTTGCGTGTGGCGGCCCGGAATGTCGAAGTGGTGTACGTTGTTGCCGAAGTGGTCGCGGTAGGACGAGACGCGCGCGGGCGGGCGCAGGCCGACTTCGAACTTCAGGCACCGCTGCGGGCCTTCGCCCAAGGGCTGCATGCGCAGCTCCATGACACTCTCCGTGATCGGCGCGCTGTACTTGAATTTGGTGACGTGGCTGATGGAAAGGTGCATGGGCCTTCGGAAAAACTCCCCCTTGAAAATTCGTGTCTAAGTCGCGAGCGCCGGCTCGACCGGGTAGGCGACGTAGGTCTGCACAATCGCCTCGTGAATCTGCGCGCACTGCCGGCGCACGTCGTTCAGGTAGGCGTGCAGCCCCGTCTCCATGATCTCGTCAATCTGGCCGAAGCCGAGCGAGGCCCTGAGCCTGCCGGCGAGGCGGTTGACGCGGCCGGACTTGCGCGCGCCCGTGGCATCCGAGATCGCCTGAAAGGCCGCCTGCATCACGTCCGCCGCGAAGCGCACCGAGCGCGGCCAGTCCGCGTTCAGGAGCAGAAACTCCGCGATGCGCTCGGGCCGCAGGTCCGCCGTGTAGACTTTACAGTACGCCTCGAACGCCGTACAGGCTTTGAGCAAGCCCACCCAGTCGAGGTAACTTTTTGGCCCACCGGCGTCCGCCCCGTCCGGGGCCAGAAATTCGCCCGCGTAGACGTCGAGCAGCGTGGCGGTCGCGCCCGCGCGCTCCATGTGGCGGCCGACCTGCATGAACTGCCAGCCCTCGCCGTGGTTCATGGTCGCGTCCGTGATGCCCTGGAAGAGGTGCGCGCCCTCCTTGACCGAGCGGAAGAACTCGTGCGTCGAGACGTTCCAGATGTCGTCCAGCCGCGTCTCCCTGACTTGCAGGTTGAGCCGGTTCAACTGCTCCCACATCTCCGAGCTAATCTGCTCGCGCACCTGCCGCAGGTTCTCGCGCGCCGACGCGATGCAAGACACGATTGAGGTCTCGTTCGCGGCGTCGAACGTCATCGCCTGCGCGATCTGGTAGGCGTCGCTTGAGCGCGCGAGTTGGGCGGGCGCGTGCAAGCTCACCAGCAGCCGCCCCCAGCGCCGCTCGGCCGCCGCCGGCGTCTGATCCAGCATCAGATTCAGCCCGACATCAATCAGCCGCGCCGTGTGCTCGGCGCGCTCAAGGTAACGGCTCATCCAGTACAAACTGTCGGCAACGCGTGAAAGCATAACTTCAGAGTGATAAGAAACTGCCTTGAAAGTCCCCGCAGGGGACGACCGACAATAGCCCGGCACTTCAGTGCTGGGAGAGGGAGTGAAAGAATTTCCAGAGTCCCGCAGGGGCGACTGAACTCTTCAATCGTCCCTACGGGACTCGACTATTATTCCCATCCGGTTCCCAGCACTGAAGTGCCGGGCTAGTTTCAACTGTCCCTAACGGGACATAAATCACTCGTTCAGCACCCACGTATCTTTACTGCCTCCCCCTTGCGAGGAGTTGACGACGAGGGAGCCGCGGCGCAGGGCGACGCGGGTCAGGCCGCCGGGGGCGATGGTGATCTCCTCGCCGTAGAGGATGTAGGGGCGCAGGTCTACGTGCCGCGACTCGACCTTGCCTTCTATCAAACACGGGGCGCGCGAGAGAGCGAGGGTCGGTTGCGCGATGTAGTTGCGCGGTTCCATCTCTATCCGGCGGCGAAACTCCTCGCGCTCGGCCTCCGTGCTCTGCGGCCCGATCAGCATCCCGTAGCCGCCCGACTCGCCGACCGCCTTGACGACCAGCTTGTCCAGGTTCTCGAAGACGTGGCGGCGCTGCGCGTCGTCCGTCAGCAGATACGTCTCGACGTTGTCGATGACCGGCTCCTCGCTCAGGTAGTAGCGGATGATGGCGGGCACGTAGGCGTAGACGGCCTTGTCGTCGGCCACGCCCGTGCCGACGGCGTTGGCGAGCGCGACGTTGCCCGAGCGGTAGGCGTTGAAGAGTCCGGCGACGCCGAGGGCCGAGTCGGCGCGGAAGGCGAGCGGGTCCAGAAAGTCGTCGTCGATGCGGCGGTAGATCACGTCCACGCGGCGCGGCCCCGCGGTCGTGCGCATGTAGACCACGTTGTCGTGCACGAGCAGGTCGCGCCCCTCCACCAACTCGACCCCCATCTGCCGCGCGAGGAAGGCGTGCTCGTAGTAGGCGGAGTTGTAGACGCCCGGGGTTAGCAGGACGATGGTCGGGTCCGAGCGCCGGTTGGGGGCGAGCGCGCGCAAAGTGGAGAGCAGTGCCGTCCCGTACTGGTCTATGGGGCGCACGCCGTAGTTGCCGAACATGCGCGGGAAGATGCGCTTCATCACCATCCGGTTGGCGAGCATGTAGGAGACGCCCGAGGGGACGCGCAGGTTATCTTCGAGCACGACGAAGCGGCCGTCTTCGAGGCGCACGAGGTCCGTGCCGACCACGGAGATGTATATGTCGCGCGGGACGTGTACGCCGCGCATCTCGCGCCGGAAGTGGCGGCAGGTGTAGACCAGCTCCGCCGGCACGACGCCGTCCTTCAGGATGCGCCCGTCGTGGTAGATGTCTTTGAGGAACAGGTTGAGCGCGGTGATGCGCTGCTTGAGGCCGCTCTCCAAAGTGGCCCATTCCGAGCCGGTGATGATGCGCGGCAGCAGGTCGTAGGGGAAGATGCGCTCGGTCCCTTCTTCGCGCCCGTAGACGGCGAAGGTGATGCCCTGGTGCAGGAAGGAGAGGTCCGCGGCCTGCTGCCGGCGGCGCAACTCCTCGGCCGGGATGGCGTCGAGCCGGCGGTAGAGCGCCTCGTAGTGCGGGCGGCAGCGCCCGCCCGCGCCGAACATCTCGTCGTAGGGCGCGACCGTCGCGGCGGTTGCGTTGAGCGTGTCGCCTGGCATCAGTCAGCGAATAGAGAATCGAGCGAGTCTTATGCGAGTCGGGCTCAGCATAGTACAGTAAGCGCCGTGAGTAAAAGCCACGCATGCTAAAGAACCGCAAGTGTAAAAGCAAAGTTATTTTATTTATGGGCGGATAAAAGCCGCGGGCGGCGTGACCCATTCCCCAGAATTTTCCCGCGTTAACAGTTAGAGACTCCACGGCCTCGCACCGGTTGAGAATTCTGGGACGCCCGCCCCCGAGGGCGAAGGAGAGATAAAGAGATGAGTCACGCGGTCGCGCCGGACACAATCATGCAAGTGGGCCTGGGCTTCTGGGCCTCCAAGACGCTCTTGAGCGCCGTCGAGTTGGGACTTTTCACGGAACTCGCCAAAGGCCCGATGACCGCCGAGGCCGTAGGCGGCCGACTTAATCTGCACCCGCGCTCTTTGCGCGACTTCCTGGACGCGCTCGTCTCGCTCCGCCTCCTGGAGCGCGACGCGGCGGGGCTCTACGGCAACACGCCCGAGACGGACACGTTTCTTGATAAAGCGAAGCCCACGTACCTGGGCGGGATGCTGGAGATGGCGAACGCGCGCCTGTACGGCTTCTGGGGCACGCTGACGGAAGGCTTGAGGACGGGGCGGCCGCAGAACGAGGTGCGCAGCGGCGGCAACTTCTTCGAAGCCCTGTACGCGGACCCGGCGCGCCTTGAGAATTTTCTGAGCGCCATGACGGGCCTCAGCCTCGGCGCGGCGCGCGCCATCGCGGAAAAATTCCCCTGGAGCGATTACAAGACCTTTATCGACGTGGGCGGCGCGCAGGGCGGCACGCCCGTGCAGGTCGCGCTGGCGCACCCGCACCTGGCGGGCGGCGAATTCGACCTGCCGGGCGTTGGCCCGGTTTTCGAGCAGTACGTCGCGCGCCACGGACTCTCCGACCGGCTGCGCTTTCACCCCGGCGACTTTTTCAAAGACCCTCTGCCCTCCGCGGACGTGCTCATAATGGGCCACATCCTGCACGACTGGGACCTGGGGGAGAAGCGCATGCTGCTGAAGAAGGCTTACGACGCGCTTCCCGCGGGCGGCGCGCTGATAGTGTTCGAGGCGCTGATTGACGACGACCGGCGCGAGAACACCTTCGGCCTGCTGATGAGCCTCAACATGCTGATCGAGACGCCGGGCGGGTTCGACTACACGGGCGCGGACTGCTCCGGGTGGATGCGCGAGGCGGGCTTCAGCCAGACGCGCGTCGAGCACCTGGCGGGGCCGGATTCGATGGTCGTCGGTATCAAGTGAGGAGAGACACGTGAGCATAGATATTCGCGCGATGCGGCAGGAGGACGTGGAGACCTGCGGGCGCATCTGTTACGAGGCTTTCAAGGAGATCAACGAGCGGCACAACTTCCGCCCGGACTTCCCTTCGGTCGAGGCCGCCACCCAGTTGACCCAGGCGCTCTTCGCGAGCCCTGAGGTCTTCAGCGTCGCCGCCGAAGCGGACGGCCGCGTCGTCGGCTCGAACCACCTCTGGGAGTACGACGAGATTCGCGCGGTCGGCCCGATCACGATCGACCTGGGCGCGCAGGCGAAAGGCACTGGCAGGAAACTGATGGAGGCCGTCATCGAGCGCGGGAAGGACGCCCGCGGCGTGCGGCTCGTGCAGGACTCTTTCAACAGGGCTTCGCTTTCGCTCTACGCCGGCCTCGGCTTCGACGTGAAAGAGCCGCTCGTGCTCATCGAAGGCGAGCCCAAAGGCGACCTGCCCGCGGGCGTGGAAGTTCGCCCGGTCAGGGAAGAGGACTACGACGCGTGCACCGAGCTGAGCCGGAAGACGCACGGCTTCGCGCGCACGAACGAGTTGAAGAACACGCCGCCCTTCCTGACTTCCTTCGTCGCCGTGCGCGGCGGGCGCGTCGTCGCCTACAGTTCCGCGCCGCACTTCTGGGCGTTGAACCACGCGGTCGCCGAAACAGAGGAGGACATGCGGGCCGTGCTGACGGGCGCTGCCAGCTTGGGCGACGGCCGGCCGCTCTCGCTGCTCCTGCCGACGCGCCAGACAGACCTCTTCCGCTGGTGCCTGAAGAAGGGGATGCGCGTCGTCAAGCCCATGACCTTGATGGCGATGGGCGAGTACCAAGAGCCCCGCACCTGTTTCCTCCCGTCGGTAGGCTACTAGGCCCGAACACTCAACCACCTTAGCGCCTTTGCCTGAGGATACATCCACGCAAGGGCGCTAAGAGTTGAGTCTAGATTTTGAAACGCCCTCTGGGCGTTCGAGTAGCTTTCCGCTCCCCTCGTTAAAATCATTGACACCCCGCCGATCTAGGAATATCTTCCTGCCGTTCGCGTGAGTTGTATCCCAATCCTTGTGACAAGTGCGGCAGGAAGTGAGGTGGGGAATGAATCCTCCGGTCATGTTTACCTTGCGGGCTGCGGCTGCGGCCTGCTGCGCGCTGGCGTCCTACACACTCGCCGCCGGTCAGACGCGACCGCGCGCCCCTGCGGACCAGATGGCGCAGACCATGCGCGAGAATCAGGCCAAGCTAAACGAGCAGTACGAGCGCACCCTCAGCCTCAGGCTGGCCGGGCAGGTGCAAAGACAGCCGCGGCGCGCCGAGCCCAAACTGGCGCTGGCACAAATCCGCGAGGACTTCGTGCGGATACAGGTCGTCAACAACGACCTGGCGGACGCCGTCTCGCGCCGCGGGCCGCTCGACCTCAAATTCGTCGCCAAGTCCGCCTCCGAGATCAGGAAGCGCGCCGGGCGGCTCAAGGACAACTTAGTCCTGCCCGAGCACGAGAGCGCCTTCGTCGTCCCGGAGGCGCGCGGGAGCGCCGAGGCGCAGCTCAAGTCGTCGCTCGTCACCCTGAGCGAGTTGATACACGAGTTCATCGCCAACCCGCTCTTCGAGAAGGCCAATCTCGTCGACATCCATCTGGCGACGAAAGCCCGGCGCGACCTGGACGACATCATGGAAGTCTGCGGCCGGGTCAAGAAGAACAGCGAGGAGCTGGGCAAGTCGGCCGAGAAGTCGCACTGACGGGGGCCGGCGCTCGCGCCTCAAAAACTCTCAGCCGGCCGGAAAGATTGTCGTCAGCCGGGGGCGACGCGGTCTCGGGCGCAGGACCCCTCCACGGTTAAGCTGCTCCGCGGATTCACCGCCGCGATTGACGACTCGCTCGCACTGACCCGCGCCGGCACCTCTTTTATTCCTTGTAGATTTAATGCTCCGCGCCCGCGGCCGTTCGGCACGGGCCTGGAACGCACGCCAGTTATCGATAGAGGTCGATGGGGAATTCCGTTGAATTCACGGCCCCCGTCGCAGCCTCAGCCACTGCCGGCCGGGCCGCACGCGTTCCGCAGAAGGTGACAACACATGGCTTCCAACTTCCTGAAAAATTTAGAATCGGACGACATCTTCATCTCCTACTCGCGCGTCGATGGCTCGGCTTACCTGACGGGCCTGGACGCCGCGCTCTCAGCGCGCGGCTTCTCCTGCTTCACGGACAAGCGCGGCACGGACGCGGACCGCCTCCCGCCCAAAACTCTCTTCCGTAAGATAAGGCTCTGTAAGACGCTGGTGCTCCTCGGCACGCCGGGGGCGGTCGAGAGCCCGGAGAACATCACGCCGGAGTTGAAGGAGTTTACTGAGGCCAACGGCACCGCGCGCATCGTCTGCGTCAGCTTCGACCGCGGCGGGTCGTTCGCCGCCTTCCCGCAGGAGTGGGACGCCTACGTGGTGGGCAAGTCGCGCGAGCGCGAAGCCGCCGCCGCCCTGACCTCCGGCGAGCCGTCGCCCGCGGTCGTCGAAACCATCGCGACGGCCTCCAATTACATGAAGAGCAAAGACCGCCTGCGCAAGTACCGCAACCGCGCCATCTGGGTTCTGGCGATACTCGTCGTTTCCATCATCGCCGCCGCGGTCTTCGCGGGGCTCATGATCAGGCGCGCCGCCGCCGAGACGGCGAAGGCCGCGCAGGCTACGCGCGACGCCGAGCAGGCGCTCACGGAGGCGAGGGCGGCCAGGCAGGAGGCGCAAACGGCCAGGGCCGAGGCGGCGACGCAGACGGCCGAGGCCGAGAGGCAGAAAGGCGAGGCGGAGAGGCAGAAGGGCCTCGCAGACCGCGCCACCGAAAAAGCGGAGGCGCAGACTAGGGTCGCCCGGCAGGCGGAGCGCGACGCGCGGGAGGCCGCCGCCAGGGCCGCCGCTGAGGGGACGCGGCAGGAGGGCCAGACCTTCGCGCAGGGCCGTGTCGGCCTCGACCGTGTGGACGGCGTTCGAGACCGTCTTCTCGACGGCGGTGACGGCGAGTCTGATGCTGCGCTGTAGCGCCTTGGGCTGCTGCGCCCCGACGACCTGCTCAAGGAAGCAAAGAAGCGGCTCGACGACATACCGGCCTACCTGCGCGACGACGACCAATCACCCTAAAAGCCGACCCGCACGTTGACCGAAGCTGCGGAAGGCGCTGACGACAGGCGCGGGCCTGGAATTTTGGCCCAGTCGCGAAAATAATCAAAGTGATAGGGCGCAAGCCTTATCCGCCATTTTATTTCGACTCACAAAAGGGACGGGACTTGGACAACTTTGCCACGCGTATACTCGCGGCCGCCTTTTGCCACGCAGTCATTTTCTTCTCCCTCGCCGTCATCCCCGCGCGAGGCGGCGAACGTGCCCGACGCCTGAGGGTCGCGCCGAACCATCGCTACTTAATCAAGGAAGACGGCTCGCCCTTCTTTTACCTGGGCGACACCGCGTGGGAGTTGTTTCATCGCGCGGGCCGCGAGGAGGCGGACCTCTACCTGCGCGACCGCGCCGCCAAAGGCTTCACGGTGATACAGGCGGTCGTCCTGGCCGAACTCGACGGGCTCACCGTGCCGAACGCTTACGGCCACCTGCCGCTGGAAGACGGAGACCCCGCGCGGCCCGCCGAGGCTTACTTCCGGCACGTGGACTACGTCGTCAAGAGGGCGGGGGAGTTGGGGCTGTACGTCGGCGTGCTGCCGGCCTGGGGCGACAAGTGGAACAAGAAGTGGGGCGCGGGGCCGGAGGTTTTCACCGCGGCCAACGCGGAGAGCTTCGGCGAGTTTTTGGGCCAGCGATACCGCGAGAGCCCTGTCATCTGGATTCTGGGGGGAGACCGCAACCCGGAAAGCGAGGCGCATCTCGGCATCGTCCGCGCCCTGGCGCGCGGGCTCAGGAAAGGCGACGGCGGCAGTCACCTGATGACTTACCACCCGATGGGCTGGAGCAGCTCCTCGACCTTCTTTCACCGTGACTACTGGCTGGACTTCAACATGTTCCAGTCTGGGCACGGCGCGCGCGACGCGGCGAACTACGAGTTCACGGGCCGCGACCGCCAACTGAGCCCCGCGAAGCCGACGCTGGACGGCGAGCCACGCTACGAGGACCACCCGATTGACTGGAAGCCGGAGAAGGGCTGGTTCGACGACGCGGACGTGAGGCAGGCCGCCTACTGGTCAATGCTCGCGGGGGCGTGCGGGCACACTTACGGGAATCACAACATCTGGCAGCTGTGGCAACCGGGCCGCGCTCCCGTCTCTGCGGCGAGGACGCCGTGGCAGAGAGCACTGTCGCACCCGGGCGCGGCGCAGATGGGACACCTGCGCCGGCTCTTCGAATCAAGACCCTTCGGCGGGCTCGTGCCGGACCAGGAAGTTTTAGCGAACAAGCCGGGCGGGGGTGCCGAACACGCGAGGGCCGCACGCGCCGAAGACGGCAGCTTCCTCTTCGTCTACACGCCGACGGGGAGGGCCGTGACCGTCTTGATGAGTAAGGTGAGAGGGGGAAAAGTGGCCGCCCACTGGTACGACCCGCGGCGCGGGACGAGGATAAAAATCGGCCAGTTCCAGCCGAGCTGGACGCGTGAGTTCACTCCGCCGACGAGCGGGCGCGGCAACGACTGGGTCTTAGTGCTGGACGACGCCGCGCGCAAGTTCCCGCCCCCAGGAGCGAGAACGTTCAGAGCGCGTTTCCAAAACAGAACGAGTGAATGAAGAGCTATCGCTGGCCCGGGCCTGATAGGACTGCCTGACAGAGCGCGATGATTGCCCGCAGCCTGGGGGCGCGGTCCTTCAGATTCTGCACGTCGCTCAGTGTTGAGTTAAAGTCTTTCCGGCCCTGACGCCTGACCGCCTCGGAGAACGAGAGCTTGTCCTCGTAAATGGTGTAGAAGTAGCCGAAGCGGCCGAACTCTATGGCTCGCGTCAGGGTCGTGTCGCCGGTGAACTTCTCCACCTTGTTGGCCGCGCTGATAGCTTCCCTAAGAAGCAGCGCGTTCGCGATGTCGTTGAGAAGGAACGCGCGGCGGGCGAGGTCTGTGTTGCGCCTGGCTAGCTGCTCCGCTTCTTCGAGGCGGCCGTCCTTAATCTCCTTGAGCGCGATTTCGAAGGCGACGAACTGTCTGGCCGACTCGCGAGACTCGGACGACAGCTTGTCGGCTATGCCCAGCGCGCCGTCGTACTGGCGCTCGCCGATTTCTCGGCGAAGGTCTGTGCCAGTTTCGGGTCGAAGTCGGCGGCGACGGCGATTGTCTGAGCGGGCGACTGCGCGCCCCTGTTTTTGCGCGCGCCCTGCGGGTGAGCGGGCAGCGCCGCCAGAACAAGAATCAAGGCGCTGGCTGCGGCGCGGCGGTGGGAGTTCCTGCTCGTCATCGGACCTCGTTCGGCTCGAAAAAGTCGGCTTAAACTTCGCGCGGGGGCCGACGCCGGGGAGCGTTAGCCTGGCACGATTGCGCCGGACGCCGCACGGGATTATCCGCCTCTTCGGGGCCGGGCCGGCACAGCCCGGGGTGTGAAGCGCGAGCCCGGACAGGTATAATCGGCCCCGTGGATGAACAGGTTTTCCCGCCGACTTTCAAGGGGAAGCAGTACGAGCTGCGCGCGCTCGGGCTGCGTGATTTCGCGCGCGTCCACGGCGACGAGCCGCTGGACCCCTTCGCGCTGGCACACTTCGCGAAGCTGATGGTCATCAACTTCGACGAGATCAAGGGGCTCTCCGAGGAGACAAGAGCCCACCTCCTGGGCGAGGGCGCGAACTCCTGGTCTGGCGGGACGGCGTCGCGACCGCTGCCGAACGGCTGGCGGCTCGTCATCCTCAACCCGAAGCACGGCGCGGCGCGCAACAACGCGACGCTGATGGAGGAGGTCTGCCACGTCTTTTTGGGCCACAAGGCCAACCGCCTGCACATCGTCGCCGAGGACCGTAACGGCAAGACCGTCTCGCGCGACTACAACGAGGAGGACGAGGAGGCCGCCTACGCCGTCGGCGCGGCCGCGCTCGTGCCCTACGCCGCGCTCAAGCGCTTCGTCTCGCGCGGCAAGACCTCACGCGAGATCGCGCAGCACTTCAACGTCAGCCGCGACCTGGTCGAGTACCGCATCAAGGTCTCGCGCCTCTGGGCCGAGTACAAGAAACTTCACCCCGAAGAGACGCGCCTGCGCGAATACTGGGGCGGCAACGGCAGGCAAAAATTTAACAGGGATAGGCGGGACGGGCAGGAAGAGAATTAAAAATTCTCAGATTTGAAATCCCAAACTCTCTTATCCTGCCTATCCCGCCCGCCCCTGCTTTAATCCGTATTGAGTTTCTCATTCTTCCCTGAAGAAGCATGGAACAGGCTGGTCGAAACCTGAAACGGCTGCGCCAGTTGAGCGACGAGATTAAGGCGCGGCTCGATTACCGCTCCTTTTATCTGCGCTTCTGCCCGGACGGGCGGCCGTCCGGCTCCCGCATGCAGACGCTCTGCCCCATCCCCGCCCACTCGCACAGCGGCAAGGGGCACCCGAGCCTCTCCGTAGACCTGCAACGCGGCCTCTTCCACTGCTTCTCGCGCGACGAGGGCGGCGACGCCATACGGTTTTACGAGCTGATGCGGAATGTGCCATTTTCGCGGGCCGTGCGCGAGATGGCGACCGAATTGGGCATCGCAGGAGGCGGGCAGCAGCGCTCGCTGGCCTTCCGCGCCGCGCCCGACCGCGAAGCAAGCGAACAGCAGGAGGTCGAGCCGCTCGCGGCGGAACGCCTGACCGTCGTCTGCGAAAGGTTCCTGGAAGTGTGCCGCCGCGAAGAGCAGACCGAGGGGGTGAACTACTTGCAGCGGCGCGGGATCGACTCGAAGACCATCAAGCGCGCGGGGCTCGTTTACTTCCCGCGCCGCGCCTACCGCCGCGTGATGCGCCACATGGTGGACGAGTTCGCGCTCGACGAGTTGCAGCAGAGCGGCCTCTTCAACGCGCAGGCGCACCTGACCTTCTACCGCCACCGGCTGCTCTTCCCCTTTTATGTGGAGGGCCGCGCCGTCTACTTGCAGGCGCGCACGACCGCCTCCGGCGTCGAGCCGCGCTGGCACAATATGCGCGGCGGCGTGCCCTCGCTCTACAACGTGGACGCGCTCGCGGAGTTGCCGAGCGAGCGGATCGTCTACCTGGTCGAGGGGTTCACGGACACGCTGACGCTCGCGGCGCACGGGTTCACGGCCATCGGCCTGGTCGGCGCGGGCGGCTTCCGCGAGGAGTGGCTCGCGCCGCTCGCGCGCTTCCGCGTCGTCAGCGCGCTCGACGGCGACGAGGCCGGGCGGCGGGCTGCGGCGCGTTATCGCGACATGTTCGACGCCCGCGGGATACGTCTCGCACAACTCAACCTGCCCTCGGACGTTAACGACTTCTTCCAGCACAAGCCTGCGGCCGCGCTCGAATTCGAGCTGCTGACCGAAGCGGCGCTCGAAGGATAAGTCAGCACCGCCTGCCGCAAGCGGGCGGGTCTGCAAGCCTGAGCACCAGCCCGCTACCACAGTCGGTGCTGACTCAACAGGCGCGCATCGTTTATAATCTTGCGCGGCCTCGCGCCCCGATTGAGGCCCCGACCGATTATGACTAAACAAGCAAAGGGAGCAATCGCGCCGACGGTAGAGTTGACCGTCACGGACAAGCTGCGCCTGCTCCTGGACATCACCAAAAAGATCAGCCGGTCGCTTGACCTACAGGAGGTGCTCAACCTCGTGATGGACACGCTCGGCTCGCTGATTCACTACGACGCGGCCGGCATCTACGTCCTCAAGTGCGCGAAAGTGGGCCGGGACGGCGTGCCCGCGGCGACGTGCGTCTTTCACACGGAGGCCGTGCGCGGCTACGACATAGAAGAGTTGAGGGAGTTGAAGCTCAAGATGGGCGAGGGGATCATCGGCCACGTCGCTCTCTCGGGCGAGCCGGTCATCTCGCCCGACGTGCGCACGGACGAGCGCTACGTCAACGCGCGCGCCGAGACGCGCTCGGAGATGGTCGCGCCCATCATCTCGAACGACGAAGTGATTGGCGTCTTCGACCTCGAAAGCGACCAACTGAACGCCTACAACGACGACGACCTGCAAGTCCTCCTGCTGCTGGCCTCGCAGGTCGCCATCATCATCGAGAAGGTGATGCTGCACGAGCAGCTCATCGAGAAGAAAAGGCTGGAGGGCCAGCTCGAAGTCGCCCGCCAGGTTCAACTGGAACTCCTGCCGCCGCGCGACCCGCAGCTCGAAGGCTTCGACATCTGCGCCTGGAACTTCTCGACCGAAGAGGTGTCGGGCGATTACTACGACTGGGTCAGCATCTACGAGGACCAGATCGGGATGGTCATCGCGGACGTGTCCGGCAAGGGCGTCCCGGCGGCGCTCCTGATGGCCTTCCTGCGCGCTTCCCTGAGGGCCGCGATTCACATCGGCTACGCCCCGCACATCTCCATGGCGAAGGTCAACTACCTGCTCTGGGAGTCAATCGAGCGCAACCAGTTCGTCACGGCCTTCTACGGCGTGCTCGACGCCTCGAACCGCACGCTCGCCTACACGAACGCGGGCCACAACCCGCCGCTCCTGATGGACGCGGACGGCACGGCCCGCTTCATAGAGCGCGGCGGCCTGCCCCTGGGCATGTTCAGGAATACGCGCTATTACGAGTACTACCAGGCGATTGAGCCGGGCCAGATTCTGGTGCTTTACACGGACGGCGTGACCGAGGCGATGGGCGAAAAGGGCGAGGAGTACGGCCGCGACCGCCTGGAGGAGGCCGTGCGAGCCAACCGCGACTTGAGCGCCCGCGACCTGATTACGGCGATTCAGAAGGACGTGATCATGTGGACCGACGGCCGCGGCGCGACCGACGACATGACGTTTTTCATCGTCAAGGCGCTATGAAGAAGGCAAAAGGCGAAAGTAAAAAGGCGAAAGGGAAGACCAGGGGCTTGCCCTTCGTCCTCCCTTAGTGCCTTCTAAATCTTACCTTTTGACTTACGCTAATGCGCCGTCATAGAGACGTGCGCGCGGTCGCCGCCCGGCGCGAGCGGCGCGCGGTAGTCGCCGAAGTGGAACTCGGCGTCGGAGTCGGAAAAAGCGTAGACATCAAAACCGTATGCGTCCAAACACGCTGCCAAATCATCGTTCGAGACGAGATAAACAACGGGAGAGAAACCCGCTTCGGCACGAATTTCCAGCAGGCGCTCAATGACTTCCAGCGGAGCAAAGCATCTGACAGGGTCTCTGTAAGTTGCCATGACTTTTAGCGCCTCTCTTTCGTGAATATCGGGGCCGCCTCAAAAGCCCGAAGGCCGTCCCCCCTTGCACCCATTTGGATGTACGCCCATTATATGGTAGTTGTTCGCCGCAGAGATTTATTTTCTGTCACGCCGCTCTGCTGAAACTTTGACGCCGGGAAAACCAAAATTAGTGGACAGCGGCCGGCGACACGGCTTTCGCGTTCACGATTGACGATTTACGACTGACGATTTGCAGAAAAATGAGCACACCAGAACAACCGACGACTCCTCAGCCGCCTCAGCCTCAGACGCCTGCACAGCAGCCCGCGGGCGCGCCCGCCGCTCCGGCCGCGGCTGCCGGCCCGCCGCTGCCGAACTTCGTAGAGGTGCTGCGGCAGATGCTGGCGGTCTCCGATAAAATCAGCGACCTGATCTTTTCGCCGGGGCGGCCGCCGCAGGTCGAATTGGTGGGCAAACTCCAGCCCGTGCGCATTCCGGGGCTCGAAAAGCTGACGCCCGCGCACACGGCCGGCATCGCCAAACTCATCATCGGCAGCCACCTGCGCGCCGGGCACAACGCCGCGGCCGCGCAGAACCTGGAACAATACGGCTCGACCGACCTCTCGTTCAGCGCGCCGGGGCTCTCGCGCTTCCGCGTCAACATCTTCATGCAGCGCGGCACGCACGCCATCGTCATGCGCGTCGTCCCGCCGCGCGTCCCGCGCTTCGAGGACCTCAATCTGCCCGAACAGCTCAAGCACATCGCCGAGCTGAAGAACGGCGTCGTCCTCGTCACCGGCCCCACGGGCTCCGGCAAAAGCTCCACGCTCGCGGCCATCATCGACCTGATTAACGAGACGAAGTACTACCACATCGTCACCATCGAAGACCCGATAGAGTTCCTGCACGTTCACAAAAATTCGACGATTCACCAGCGCGAGCTTTATTCCGACACGTCGGACTTTTCGCGCGCCCTGCGCGCCGCGCTGCGCCAGGCCCCGAAGGTCATCCTCGTCGGCGAGATGCGCGACCGCGAGACCATAGAGGTCGCGCTCGAAGCGGCCGAGACGGGCCACCTCGTGCTCTCCACACTACATACGATTGACGCCAGCAAAACGGTTGACCGCATCATCGGCGTCTTCCCCAAGAACGAGGAGCACGTCATCCGCGCCCGCATCGCGCAGTCGTTCCGCTACATCATCTCGCAGCGCCTCCTTGCGCGCGCCGACGGCCGGGGCCGCGTCGCCGCCATCGAAATCCTGAAATCAACCTCGCGCACCAAGGAGTACATAGAGAAGGGCGAGTCCGAGGGGAAATCCCTGCTCGACGCGATGGATCAGGGCGAGCAGGAGGGGATGCAGACCTTCGACGGCGTGATCGAACAGTTGATTCGCCAGGGGGTCGTGACGAAGGAAGACGCTGTGCCTTACGCCACGAACATCAACAACCTGTTGCTGCGCCTCTCGGACTGGGACGGCGAGGCGGAGGAGGCCGCGGCCGCCCCCGCGCAGACCGACCCCCTCCTCGACGTGATCGAGCGGTAGGCCCCGCGGCCGGGTGAGACGATATTTATGGCACAATCCAGGTTGGAGATTTTCGCGGAGATGGCGCGGCAGCAGCCGGACGACGCGATGGTCTGGTACGGGCTCGCCAGCGAGTACATGAAGGCCGAGCGGTGGCGCGAGGCATCGGACGCGCTCCGCAACGTCGTGCGCGTCAACCCCGACTACACGGCCGCCTACCAACTGCTCGGCACGGCCCTCTCGAACCAGGGCGAGCCGGAAGAGGCGCGCCTCGCCTGGACAGAAGGCGTCGCCGCCGCCACACGCACCGGCGCGTGGAAGGCCCGGCAGCACATGGAAACACTTCTGGCACAGTCCGGCGGCCCGCCCGGCGCGGAATTCTGCGAATAGAATGCTGCTTCAAAGACGGGACCGAGAGGTAAGCGAAAGTGACAGGAATAAACGACAATCAGGGATTATGGTCACACGATATTGCCGCTTCATTTAGTCCTGATGCCGACGCGGTCATAGCTCCGGGAGATTGCTTGGAAACATTGCGCACTCTGCCAGGCGGGTTCGCGAAGTTAATTATCACTTCGCCTCCTTACAATATCGGCAAGGCTTATGAGAAAGCGACAGCCCTGGAGCATTATCTAAATTCGCTCCACCCGATTATCGAGCAAACCGTAAGAGTCCTTTCAACGGAAGGGTCTTTGTGCTGGCAGGTCGGTAATTATGTCGAAGATGCGGAGGTCTTTCCTTTAGACATTCATTTTTATCATCTGTTCAAATCTCAGGGGCTAAAACTCCGCAATCGAATCATCTGGCATTTTGAGCACGGCCTTCATGCGTCAAAACGATTCTCAGGGCGGTATGAAACTTTACTCTGGTTTACAAAAGGCGACACATACACTTTCAATCTTGATTCCGTGCGCGTGCCGGCCAAATATCCGGGCAAAACACATTTCAAGGGAGAGAAGAAAGGCCAGCCGTCAGGGAATCCACTTGGCAAGAATCCCTCCGATATATGGCGCATCGTCCTACAGGATTGGGAAACTGCGTTATGGAACATTCCGAATGTCAAGGCAAATCATCCAGAAAAAACTCTGCATCCGTGCCAGTTCCCCATCGAGTTAGTCGAACGCTGTGTTTTGGCTTTAACCAATGAGGATGATTGGGTGCTCGATCCATTCTCGGGCGTTGGCTCCGCATTGCTCGCCGCGCTGAAAAACAAACGTCGTGCCATGGGCTGTGAGAAAGAAGAACAGTATGTTGAGATCGCCAGGCGGCGGATTGCCGACCTGTATTCCGGCACGCTTCGTTACCGCCAACTCGGGAAGCCAGTCCATCAGCCGACAGGACGTGAGAAGGTCGCACAAATCCCTATGGAATGGAAAAATGTGGAGGCGAAAGCTTGAGATTTGCGGCACAGTATTCTTTCAAAGATGGGTTGGATGAAGTTACGAAACGATACCCGCATTTGCTCGCTGAAATCAAAGAAGCTATCACGGCAGTTGATGCCTCAGAAGCTAAGACAAAGTTGAGTAGGGAAAAAACAAAAATCGGGCGAATGCTCTACAGCCCAGTCGCCCTCAATAAGGCGTTTCAAAACGAGCTTTACCCGAAAGGCTGGCAGAATTTATCAGTTGATTGTGAGTATCCCACTACGCATTACTTAGAAGATTACGAGATCCGCTCAAGCCTCAAAGGCGCTTTTCGTGATATGGATTTCGTCAAAGACGGCTTAGGTGTGGAAGTTCAGTTTGGAAAATATTCTTTCATGGTCTACAACGTTTGCGCGAAGATGACTATTTTCCGCAATCTCGGTTTTATCAATTGTGGTATCGAGATAGTTCCCGTAAAAGCTCTCGCCCTCGAAATGTCTTCGGGCGTTTCTTACTTCGAGCAGTTCGTCTGGGATTTAGAGAGTCGTGGGGTGGCAAATATAGACATTCCTGTGTTAATCATCGGCATTGACGCATAGCGTGCGCCAGAGCGCTAGGCTGCGCGCCGCGCCGTATCTAATCTTGTGGCAGGGCGCATGTGCTATTTGACGGTCGCTTCGCCGCCCGCGTTTGATGATGCGCGCGGGGTCGTCTATCCTGTCCTACAGGCATCGCCTTACTCCCCGACTTCCGCGAGAAAGGCCGAAGGCATCACCGCCGGGGCGCGTCAATCGCGGAAGTGCCGAAGCGGACGGAAAATTCGTGAATCGCGAATCGCAAATCGTGAGCGGGGCGACCGTTCTACGACTGACGGTTGACGATTCACGACGAGATTGAATTATGCTTTATTCTCGAAAATTTCTCGCTCCCTTACTTACCCTGTTGCTGTGCGCGGCGAGCGCCTACTCGCAGAAAGCGGCTGGCGACTACAGCGCGCGCGCGGAGCTGCCGCCGGGCGGGGAGATAACGATCAGCAACGCGCGGGGCAGCGTGCGCCTGGAGGTGTGGGGCGAGGCGCACGTCGCAATCGCGGCCACGGTCAGGGGCGAGAAGCCTCGCCGCGCGCCCGTCGGCATCAGCCGCACGGGGCAGTTGCTGAGCGTCAGCGTCAGCCCGCGCGAGGTGGGAATGCTGACGCGCGTCGAGCTGGTGGTGAAGGTGCCCGAACGCGCGCGCGCCTCAATCGTCTCGGAGACGGGCGCGGTCGTCGTGCGCGGGCTCCCCGCGGAGCTTTCGGTCGAGAGCGTGCACGGCGACATACGCGCCGAATTGCCCGCGTCGGCGGACGCGGACATCGTCGCCGAGTCGGCCAATAAAGGCGTCGTCTCCGCGCTCCCGCTGCCTGCGGGCGCGTCCGACGGCGGCAAAGTCCTGCGCGCGCGCCTGGGCGCGGGCGGGCGCAGCGTGCGACTCGTCTCCAAACGCGGGGCCATCGCGCTCGCCTCCTACACTGACCCGCGCGACTCGTCGGCGCGTGCGGACGCCCCGGCGACAATCGAGGAGGCGGACAGAAGGTCAGGGGCGGGCGGCGCGAAGCCCGTGCTCATCGGCGCGGAGAGGACGGGCGGGGGGGCGGGCACGCCTTCCGCGCCGCTCACGGGGCCGGAGGAGATTGACGAGGGCGACGTGGTGCGCGTCGACACGGAACTCGTCACGCTCAACGTCAGCGTCATCGACCGCGGGACGAACCGCGGGTTGAAGGGGCTCGCCGAGAGAGAGTTCAAGTTATTCGAGGACGGCTCGGAGCAGCAGGTCGCGCACTTCGAGTCGGCCAACGCGCCCTTCAACCTCGTCCTGCTGATAGACCTTTCGCTCTCCACGCAGGACAAGCTCGCGCTGATACGCGAGTCGGCGCTCCGCTTCGTCGAGGCCGCGCGCCCTATGGACCGGATAGGCGTCGTCGCCTTCACGCACGAGCCCGTCATCGTCTCGCGCCTGACGAGCGACCGCGCGCTCCTGCGCGAGCGCATCAACGCGATTGAGAAGCCGAAGGGCAGCACCAACGTTTACGACTCAGTCGCCTTCGTCATGGGCGAGCTCTTCAAGGACGCGAAGGACTCGCGCCGCAACGCCATCGTTCTGATGAGCGACGGGCTCGACAGCACGATGGAGAACGTGCCGGGTCCGGGCTCCGAGATTCCTTACGACGAGTTACTCTCGCGCCTGCGCGAGTTCGACGGCGTGCTCTACAGCCTCTGGCTCAACGTGGAGACCGAGTACAGCAGCCTGAGCCCGCTAGACATCCAGCCGGAGACTTACGACCTGGCGCACGACCGCATGGAGCAGTTGGCGGATGCGGGCGGCGGCGTCTTTTACGAGGTCGAGCGACTGGAAGATTTGGCCGGGGCCTACGAGAGCGTCGTCGCGGACCTGGGCACGGTCTACAGCCTCTCCTACCGCCCGACGAATAAACTGCGCGACGGCAAGTGGCGAGCGATTCGCGTCCTCGTCGCCCGCCCGAACGCCGTCGCGCGCGGCAAACGCGGCTACTATGCGAATTAAAAAACAGTGGGCCGTGGGCCGTGGGCAGCGGGCAGTACGGAGGCTCGTCCGTCGAATGGTTTTTGCTGCCTACTGCGTGCTGCTCACTGCCTACTGCTTCTCCCCCGTCCGGGCGCAGATTGAGGACGAGCCTCCGCCGCCGCCTCCGCCGCCGCGGGCGATTGCGCAGGGGAGGGACGTGGAGGTCGAGACGATTCGGGTCGACACGGAGCTGGTCGACTTGAACGTCAGCGTCTTCAGCCGCGACGACGGGCGGGGCGGCGTCGGCGAGCTGGGCAAGCAGGACTTCCTCGTGATGGAGAACGGCTCGCCCGAAGAGATCAGCTTCTTCGCCTCGGCCTCCGAGCCGTTCGACCTCGTGCTCCTGCTCGACCTCTCGGGCTCGACCGTCAAGAAGCTCGGCCTGATACGCAAGTCGGCCATCCGCTTCGTCGAGGCCGCGCGGCCCACGGACCGCATCGGCGTCGTCACCTTCACTGACGCGGCGGCGGTCGTCTCACCACTGACGGCTGACCGCGCCGCGCTCGTCGAGCGCATCAAGACGATGGGGAAGCCGCTCGGCGGGACCAATTTCTGGGACGCGCTCTCGTTCGTCCTCAAAAAGAGCTTCGAGCCGCGCGACCCGTCGCGCCGCCAGGCCGTCATCGTCATGTCGGACGGCGTCGACAACGGGCTGCCGGGCGTGCCGGGCCCGGGCTCCATGATCGAGTACGAAGACCTCCTGGAGATGGTCAGGACTTCGGAGACCATCGTCATCCCCATCTACCTCGACACCGAGCGCGAGATGCTCAAGGAGCACAAGGCGACCGCGGAGGCTTACGAGTTGGCGCGCAAGCAGCTCCTCGAACTCGCGGCCGAGAGCGGGAGCCTACTCTACAGCGCGCGCAAGGTGGAAGACCTGAAGGGCGTCTACGAGCAGGTGATACGCGACCTGGGCCGCGTCTACAGCATCGGCTACCACCCGAAGAACCAGCGGCGCGACGGCGCGTGGCGCGCCGTCACCGTCCGCCTCGTCAATCGCCCGGACCTCGCCGCCCGCACGCGCCGCGGCTACTACGCCAAATAATTCAACATCAAAATGGGCCGAAAACTTTGGGCGCTGTGTCTGCTAATCCTGCTCGCCGTTGACGGCGCGCGCGCTCAATCTGCCGGCCTGTTCCCAGGGGCCGAAGCCGCGGGCGATAAGTCTTCCGTCGTGCTGCCCTTCGACCTGATAGACAACCGCATCGTCATCGACGTACGGCTCAACGGCAAGGGGCCGTTCCGCTTCATCTTCGATAGCGGCGCGGGCGCGGTGGTGCGCGCCCTGGGGCTGAAGATAGAGAACCTTCAGACGGGCGGCGTCGGCGAGAAGCCCGTCGAGCGCGGCGAGACGAAGATCGCGGGCGTCGATGATTTTCGAGAGGGACAGGCAGTACGGGAAGCCCGACTCCTGCGACCGTTCGGGGACGTGGTTCGGGCAGGAGGGCGACCACTTCGAGGTGATTGACGTCATCGCGGGCGGCCCCGCGGCCGAGGCGGGCTTGCGCGTCGGCGACCGGATTTTAGAGATTGACGGCACTAGAGTCGGCCGCCTGGACTTGCCCGCCGTCAGGCTCCGCTTCAAGAACGACCCTCCAAAGAAGCGCGTGCGCCTCGTCCTCAGCCGCGACGGTCAACGCCGCGAAGTCGTCCTCGTCCTCAGAGACCTGGTGTAAATTTCCCTTATGCTTCGGCAGGAGTGAATCATGTCCTGTGAGAAAAAACATCTTCGGCGCGGCTTTGGCCTTAGCTCCCCCAGTGTGCTCGTACTCATCGCGGCAACTTTTCTTACCGGGGCTTGCGATGCAGGCCGCGAGATTGAAATCTCGGGCAACGAGGCGGCCGCCGTCATGGCGCTCCATACCATCGCCGTCAACCAGCGGCTCTACATCAAGCGGAAGAACGGCGACGCCTACGGCACGTTCGACCAGTTGATCACGGAGGTCAACCTCGACAGGCGCTTCGCGGGCGACGCCCCCGTGGTCAGCGGCTACGTCTTGACGATGAAGATCACGCCCAAAGCGGGCGGGCGGCCAGCCTTTTTCACTATCAATGCCGACCCGTTGCGAAGCGAAGGAAGGGACGCAACCGGCAAGGAACACTATTACATAGATGCCGATTCGGACACCGTGAAAGTCAACAGGCAGAGACCGGCGGGGCCGGATGACCTTCCTGTCGAGCAGTAAGAACCAGGACGCTCTGCCATGACCGCCGCGGCGTCTACCTGTTCCCGTCTCACGGAGTCTTCCGGTAGACGCGGACGTAGTCCACGTACATCTTCTGCGGGAAGACGGTCGTGGCGTCCGGGTTGCCGGGCCAGTAGCCGCCGACCGCGACGTTGAGGATCATGAAGAACGGGTGGTCGAAGACCCAGGCCGAGCCCGCCGGCAGGTCCGCGGGCGTGCGCGTCTGGTAGAGGTTGCCGTCGACGTACCAGCGTATGACGTTCGGCTCCCACTCGACGGCGAAGACGTGGAAGGCGTCGGAGAACGTGCCCGACGTGAGCGCGTAGGGCGCGCCGATGCCGCTCGCGCCCGAGTAGCCCGGCCCGTGAATCGTGCCGTGGACGATTGAGGGCTCGCGGCCGATGTTCTCCATGATGTCTATCTCGCCGCAGGTGGGCCAGCCCGCGCGCTGGATGTTGTTGCCGAGCGTCCAGAAGGCGGGCCAGATGCCCTGCCCGTACGGCAGCTTCATGCGCGCCTCGAAGCGCCCGTAAGCCTGCTCGAACTTGCCCTGAGTCTTGAGCCGCGCGGACGTGTACTGGCACACCCCGTTCCAGCAGCGGAACTTGTTGCCGAGCGTCTCCTTGATGGACGTGATGACGAGGTTGCCCGCGCCGTCCATCGCCGCGTTCTTCGTCGTGTTGGTGTTGTACTCAAGCTGGTGGTTGCCCCAGCCGTTCGAGCCGTTGCCGACCTCCGCGACCCACTTCGTAGAGTCCACGGGCGCGCCCGCCGCGCCGTTGAACTCGTCGCTCCACGCGAGAGTCCAGGTCGTTTGCGCGTTCACCGAGCGGCCGCTCGCTGCCAAGAGGAAAAAGGCCGCGAGGCACAGTTGAGTTAGCGACCGAAGTTGTCTCTGGTAAGGCATGACTTATTCTCCCCCCTTCGAGAATTCTGGCCCATGAGTTGTCACCCGGCGTTGAAGTCGGCCGGGACGTCGCTCGTTTCGTACTCGCGCAGCTTGCGGTAGAGCGTGCGCGCGGAGATGCCGAGGATGGCGGCGGCGCGCTCGCGGTTGCCGCCGGCTTCCGCCAGCACGCGCAGGATGTGCTGGCGCTCAAGCTCGTAGAGCGTCGGCGGCGACGCGCCCACCGCCAGCGGCTGGCTCGCCTCGCCGGCCGCGTCATTCGCCTCGCCCTGCAACATCAACTGCCCCGCCTCAATCGTGTCGCTCGTCGAGAGGGCGATGGCGCGCTCAAGCGAGTTGCGCAGCTCGCGCACGTTGCCGGGCCACGAGTAGTTTTCCAGACGCTGGCGCGCTTCCGCGGACAGCGCGAGGGCCGGGCGGTTGAAGCGCTGGCGGTAGAGCGTCAGGTAATAGTCTATCAGGGCCGGCACGTCCGCCGGGCGCTCGCGCAAAGGGAGGATGTGGAGCGAGACGACGTTGAGCCGGTAGAAGAGGTCTGCGCGGAAGCGGCCGTCGCGCACGTCCCGCGGGAGGTGACGGTTGGTGGCGGCGAGGACTCTCACGTCCACGGCCTGGTCGCGCGTGGAGCCGACGCGGCGGAAGCGGCCCTGTTCGAGAAAGTGCAGGAGCTTGACCTGCACCGGGAGCGGCAGGTCGCCGACCTCGTCGAGGAAAAGCGTGGAGCCGTCGGCCGCCTCTATCAGCCCGCGCTTTAAGGCGCTCGCGCCCGTGAACGCGCCCTTCTCGTGGCCGAAGAACTCCGACTCGAAGAGCGTCTCGGGCATCGCGCCGCAGTTGACGGTGATGAGCGGCGAGGCGCTCCGGGCGCTCCGCGCGTGTATGAAGCGGGCGAGCACGTCCTTGCCCGTGCCCGACTCGCCCGTGATGATGACGGTCGAGTCCAGCCGCGAGGCAGACTCCGCCAACTCGACCACGCCGCGCATCTGCTCGCTCTCGTAAATGAACGAGGGCAGTTCGTCTTCGGAGGCCGCGGGCTGGCGCACGACCGAGCGCAAAGATGCGTTCTGGCGTATGAGGCGGCGCTTCTCGTCGGCCTTGCGGATGACGGCCTCCATCTCGTCCAGCGTGGCGGGCTTCGTCAGGTAGTCGTAAGCGCCGAGCCGCATCGCCTCAATGCCGGTGGAGAGCGAAGTGTCCGCGGTGAGCATGATGACTTCGGGCGCGTCCTCCATCAGCCTGATCTGGCGCAGCACGTCGAGGCCCGAAATCCCGGGCATGTTGATGTCCAGGAGCACCACGTCGCAGTCCGTCTTCCCGAGCGACTGCAAAGCCTCTTCGCCGCTCGCGGCGGCGGCCGCCTCGATGTTCGAGTCGTTGAGCTGGTCGGCCACCACGTCGCGGAACATCTTGTTGTCGTCCACGACCATCACGCGAATCTTACGGCTCATCCTTCACTCCCCGGTAAGGTCAGTACCGCCTGCGGTAGCGGGCGCGTTTCCCTTTGTGCAATCACCCGCCCGCTACCGCAGGCGGTACTGACTTCATCCCTCATCACCCGTCCCTCATCCCTTCCGGCACGCGGCGCGGGAGCCAGAGGCGGAAGCGGCTGCCCGCGCCCTGCTTGGACTCGACCGTGAGCGCGCCGCCCAGCGCCTCGGCCAGCGTGTACGAGATGGCGAGGCCGAGGCCGGAGCCTTTGCCCTGGTCCTTGGTCGTGAAGAACGGGTCGAAGATGCGCACCAGCATCTCGGGCGCGATGCCGTGCCCCGTGTCCGCGACCTCTATGGCGACCCGCTCGCCTACGCGTTGCGTAGAGACCGTGATGAGCCCCGCGTCGCCCACCGCGTCGAGCGAGTTGCTGACCAGGTTGTCGAGCACCTGCCTGACCATAGAGGCGTCGGTCGCGACCTAGCCGACTTCCGGGTCCAGGCTGACGGAGAACCTGACCGCGTCCGACTGCGTGCGGTCTTCGGCCAGGCGCGCGCACTGCGCGGCCATCTCGTTGATGTCGCACGCCTGCCGGTGCGGCCGCCGCTGGCGCGACAAGTCCAGCAAGCCCCGCGTGATCTCCTTGCACCTGAGCGCCTGGCGCACGATCTCTTCCAGGTAAAAAGTGTCTTTGCTCTCGCCGCCGGCGGCCGCCGCGCTCTTGCGCATGTTGCGGAGCGTGGCCTCGGCGCAGGTCGTGATGGTGGCGAGCGGGTTGTTGATTTCGTGCGCGACGCCGGCCGCGAGTTGGCCCACTGTCGCCAGGCGGCGCGAGCGCGCGAGCTGCTCCTGCATCTCCGACAGGTCGGTCACGTCGCTCCAGGTGATGACGCTCCCGCCCTGGCTCTCGTTTTCGTCGAGCGGCGCGACCGCGACCAGGTAGCGGCGGCCGTCCTCGGCCTGCAACTCGAAGGACGAGGCCGTGCCGCGGCTCTCGCCCATGTGGTAAGCGGCGGCGCGCTCGCCGAAGAGGCGCGCGAAGGCGTCGGCGCAGGTCAGGCCGATGGCCTCGGCCGGCCGCATGTCCATCATCAGCGCGGCGTGCGCGTTGCAGCGCACGATCTCCATGTGCTGGTCGTGGACGATGATCCCGTCCGGGATGGCGTCGAAGGTCCGCTCCCAGATTCTCTTGGCCGACTCGACCGTCTCGAAGAGCCGCGCGTGGTCGAGAGCCATCGCGGCCAGCTCCGCCAAGCCTTCGAGCAGCGTCTCCTCCTCACTCGTGAAGCTGTGCTCGGAGCGGTAGCCGACGACGAGCGCGCCCAGGGTTTCGCCGCGCGCGTGCAGCGGCACGACCGAAAGGTCGCGCACGCCCTCTGGGCCGTGCAGCGGGAAGTCCGCGACCGAGATGTCCGGGCGCGTGCCGATGCCCTTGATAATCATCGGCGCGTCCGTGATCGCCACCAGTTCGAGAAATTTCCCGCCGAGCGGCGTCACCAGGTCAAGCTCCTCGTCGCCGCGCGACTTGAAACCGCTGCGGGCCTTCCACGTCACCTTCTTCTCGTCGAGCGAGAAGCTGGCGACGCTGACGGTGCCCGCGCGCATGACGCGCCTGACCGTGTCCGTGATGGTCCGCAGCGTCGCCGCCGACTTCGTCTGAGTTGCCTCGTCGAAACTCATCTACGCTTCTTGAAACAGGAGCCCTGATGGGCGATAGCCAGTCTCCAGCCTAACTGACGGCGAGTCCTTGAGAGTCGGGGTTTAGAAAGCTCTCGAACTGCGCCCAGAGAGTGCGACCCGGCGCAGCCTTTGCACATCTTCTACGCGGAAACGCGCCCGGCAGTCAAGAAGGTGGCCGCGTTTTCCTTTCAGGTGGTGTCACAATCCGGCGCTGCACGTGGTGCGCGGCCCCGTAAAATCGGCCCGGTTGTGCGCCCGGTCGGCGGCATGAGGCTTGCCGGGGAGACAGGCATGAGAGTTTTATTATCACTTCTGCTCGTCGCGGCGTTGGCGGCCGGCGCGCGCCCGTCGTCCGCGAGACTTAACCCGCCCGCCGCCCCGGACGACGAGCGGAAGCCCTCGCCGGGGGAAGCGCGCGAGGCGCAAGCCCTCCTCGCGCGCTTCAAAGGGCGTCTGCGGGAGACGAACGATTTTGGGCCAATCGTCGACGAGTTGTTCGTCGGCGATTTCCGGGAGCGTTTGTGGCAGGTGCCGCGCGACTGGCTCCCGTGGGCCTTCCTGGACGAAATCCTGGCGGTCAACGCCGACCGCGCCGCCCTGCGGCGTCACTACCTGGCCTGGATGAACTTTTACGCGCTGGTTTACAGACTGTCGGAGGCCGCGCGAGCCCTCAAGAAACAGGCCGGCGGCGGCGAGGACGAGGTGAAGGCCAGAGACATCTTTTCGCCGGAGATAGTCAGCGTGCTGGCCGGCGACCCCACGCTCGGCAGGTTCTCCGAAGAGCTAACAGGGAAGGAGGACGAGCAGAGTGCGCAAGGGGACGGGGGCAATGAGTCTGCGTCGGACAATAGCTCTTCGGAGGTTGCCGGTGCCGCGGCGACGGAAGTTGACGCGAGCGGCGAGGACGACGCGGGCCTGATCAAGACTCCGCGGCAACTCGCAGAGGTTTCGACAACGCTGGAGAAGGCGAACGAGTTGATGCGCAAGCGGCTGGCGGGCATGGCGGCCGCCCTTCCGGCGTCGCCGGCGGCGAGTGCCGGGGAGGAGAAAGGCGTAGAAGATTCAACGCGCTCGTTCGCGGATACACTGGACGAAGGCGAGTACGGCTTCCCCGCGGGCACGCGAGTGATTCACGCGGAGGTCGCGCCCTTCTGCGTCTTCCTGGTCAGGATTGACGGGCGACTCCAGATCATGTCGGTCGCCCTCGCCTACGATTGAAGTTGGCACAAAAAAAGAGGGCGACGCCGTAACGCGCCGCCCTCACGCCTTAACCTTCACGCCCCGACTAATCAGCCTTCGGCGCGACGGCCCTCACGGCCTCCGAAACCCCGTCCGCGTACTTCTTGAAATTCTCGTTGAAGCGCCGGGCGAGGTCGCGCGCCTTCGTGTCGTAGGCGTCTTTATCTTCCCAGGTGTTGCGTGGGATGAGAACCTCCGCGGGAACTTCCGGGCACGAGGCGGGGATGTTCAGGCCGAAGACGGGGTCTGGGTTCGTCTCGATGCCGGCGAGCGTGCCGTTCAAGATGGCGCGGATCATGGCCCGCGTGTACTTGATCTTCATGCGTTGGCCTGTGCCGTAGGGGCCGCCCGACCAGCCCGTGTTGACGAGCCAGCAGTTGGCCTTGTGCTCGGCCATCTTCTTGCCCAGTAGGTCAGCGTAGACGCCCGGGTGCAGGACCATGAAGGGCGCGCCGAAGCAGGTCGAGAAGGTCGCCTGCGGCTCGGTCACGCCGCGCTCCGTGCCCGCGACCTTCGCCGTGTAGCCCGAGAGGAAATGATACATCGCCTGCTCCGGGCTGAGGCGCGAGACGGGCGGCAGCACGCCGAAGGCGTCGGCCGTCAGCATGATGATGTTCTGCGGGTGGCCCGCGTAGCCCTCAGGCATGATGTTCGGGATGCTCGTCAGAGGGTAGGCCGCGCGCGTGTTCTCCGTCTTCGAGGCGTCGTCCAAATCAAGCGTGCGCGTCTCGGGGTCGTAGACGACGTTCTCCAGCACGGTCCCGAACATGCGCGTCGTGCGGTAGATGTCGGGCTCGGCCTCGGCCGAGAGCTTGATGACTTTGGCGTAGCAGCCGCCCTCGAAGTTGAAGACGCCGTCGTCGGACCAGCCGTGCTCGTCGTCACCTATGAGACGCCGCTCGGGGTCGGCCGAAAGCGTGGTCTTGCCAGTGCCGGAGAGGCCGAAGAAGACGGCCACGTCGCCGCCGTCGCCCACGTTCGCGGAGCAGTGCATACTCATCACGCCGCGCTGCGGCAGCAGGTAGTTGAGAATCGTGAAGACGCTCTTCTTCGTCTCGCCCGCGTAGGAGGTCCCGCCGATCAGGACGAGCCGCTGGCTGAAGTCCATCAGGATGAAGGTCGGCGAGCGCGTCCCGTCGCGCTCCGGCTCGGCGCGGAACGAAGGGAAGTTGATGATCGTGAATTCCGGCTTGTGCTCGGCCGAGGCGTCGTTGATGAACATCGTGCGCGCGAAGAGCGAGTGCCAGGCCAGCTCCGTGACGACGCGGACGGGCAGGCGGTAGCGCGGGTCCGCCCCGGCGAAAGTGTCCTGCACGAAGATGTCGCGCCCGTCGGCGTGCGCCATCATGCGCTCCTTGAGCGCGTTGAATTTTTCCTGCGAGAACTCTTTGTTGACTTCGCCCCAGAAGACTTTGTCTTCGCTCGACGGCTCGCGCACGATGGCCTTGTCTTTGGCCGCGCGGCCCGTGTGCTCGCCCGTGTCGATGATGAGCGCGCCGTGGTCGGAGAAGATGCCCTCGCGGCGGCGCGCGATCTCCTCGTAGAGTTCGGGCGTCGTCAGGTTCCAGTAGACGGCCGCGGGATTCCTGATGCCGTAATTGTCCAGCCCGTAGGCTGTGCGTTTTCTCCCCTTGTCCACAGCTATCTTCTGCGTGCGAAGTGAAGTCATAGATGCTCCGAAGAAATAACGACTTTTGATGTCAGAAGCGAGGGGCCCTTGCGCCCTCGTCCGCAGCGCCCGGCGGCCCCTCTCAGGACTCTTTGGCGGCGGCGTGGCGTTCACGCGCCAGCTCGCGCAGGGCGACGGCGAGGTCGCGCGCGGCACGCTCAAGGCGGTCGGCGCACGCTTCGAGTTCATCTATGTCGGACGTCGAGCGCACGGCCACGGCCGAGCGGGCGCTTTCGATTTGCGAGGTCAGACGCTCGGCGGCGGTCTCGGTCTCGGCTTCGGCGCGCGTCTTCTGTATTGGTGACATGCTGGTTCCCATAGTGACAAAATATTAAGGCCAGCGCAAGGGGCGAAAAACTCCCGTGCTACTTCCGGCCACACCGCCGGCGCGCACACGCGCACCGCTAAAATTCGACATGGGGCAAGATGAGTAAATAATTTCTTACATCATCAGGAGGCAAAAGGCAAAGGCAAAAGCTCGTGAATCGTGGATCGTGAATCGTAAATAGAAGAAGCCGTTCTTCGATTCACGATTCACGATTCACGATTCACGTCCTTATCCTTTCCCTCGCAATCCCCGACGCTTTGAAGCCGATCAGCATCTCACTACTCGTACTCGTCCGAGCCCTGGACCCACATGAACGATTGTAGGTCTATCATGTCGCGCGGCTTCAGGTCGCGCTGGTCGCGCCTGATGGTCTCCGCGAACTCAAGGTAGTTGGCGTAAACCTCCCAGGACGGCCTCGACCGGTAATTGAAGTCGAAGCCGTATTCGCGCGCGGCGATGCGCGAGACGTTCGGCTTGAGGAAGATGTGCGTCTCGGGCTGGGCTATGAAGCCGAAGACCGTGACGAGCGGCCACGTCAGCACGCGCGTTTGCTTGCGCGGCAGAGCGGCCACGGTCTCGCACCAGCGGTCGAACTTTCGTTCCAGAGAGCCCGCGCCGTGCAGCAGTTCGTAGAGCCCTTCGCTGAACGCGCGCGCGCCCTCGGGGACTTTCACGGCGTCGCGCAGCGCCATCTTCTCGAAGGAGAAGATCATGCTGTGGCGCGAGCGCTGCTCGACGCGCACGGCCCGCGCCGCTATCTCCGCGAACTCGCCCCGCCGGAGCAGCCCGCGAAACTCGTCGCGCCCGAGCGCCTCCTCCCAGCGCTCGTGCGTCTCCCACTTGTAGCCGCGCTCCCATTCGATGTAGGTCTCGTCCCGAAATCCTCCGGGGAAGAACCGCAGGAACTTTTTGCGACAGCGCAACGCGCCCTCGGAAAGCCCGCCGCCCCGCGCCGCCGCGGCTTTGCTACTGCCCATTGTTCGAACCTCCTCGTCAGGTGGCCGCCAGCTTCGGACCGTTTAAGTCGTCGGCTCGCCGCCCGGTGGACGACATGGGGGAAGCATGTAATCGCGTGGAGGAATATTACAACCAAGCTTCAGAGAACCGAAGTCTCTTCGAGGAGTTGGCCTTCGGCGAATCGCTCGGCGCGGAGCGGGGTGATGTCGAAGAGGCTCGTTCCGTCGTGGAGGATGAGGTCGGAGATGATGCGGCCCGTGGCGGGCGAGTGCATGACGCCGTGGCCGCTGAAGCCGTTGGCGAGGAAGAGGCCGCCGACCGATGGCGCGCGGCCGATGACGGCGTGGTGGTCGGGCGTCATCTCGTAGAGACCGGCCCAGGCGCGGCCCGCGTTGACCTGCGCCTCGGCCAGGCACGGCACGCGCGAGGCCGCGCGCGTCAGAATCTTTTCGACGAACGACGAATCGAAGTCGGTCTTAAACCCCGGCGTCTCTTCCGGGTCGTTCCACGCGAGCAGGATTCTCAAGCCCTCGCGGCGGAAGTGAAAGCCCGTGGACATGTCTATCACCATCGGGAAGCGCGCGGGCAACTCACCGAACGGCTCGGTCGGGACCAACTGCCGACGCAGAGGCTCGACGGGCAAATCCTCGCCGGCCATGCGCGCCACGCCGGCGGCCCAAGCGCCCGCCGCGTTCACGACCACATTGGTCTGCACGCGCCCGCGCGTGGTGCGGACTCCCGTCACGCGCCCGCCCTCCACGTCTATGCCCGTGACCGCCGCGCCGAGCCAGAGCCGCGCCCCGCGCTCGCGCGCCCGCAGCATGAAGCCCATCATCACGCTGTGCGGGTCGACGAAGCCGTCAGTCGGGCAGAAAGTCCCACCCAGGATGTCGTCGTCGCGGAGCTGGGGCACCATCCCCACGATCTCTTCCTTCGACACGAGCGCGACGTTCTTCAGCCCCAGCGCCGCCTGACGCTCGCGGTTCGCCTTGAGGTAATCGAGGTGGCGCTCGTTCGTGGCGACGAAGAGGTAGCCGTGCGGGCGGTAGTCCGCGGGGTGGCCGACCGTCTCGTCGAAGGCGGCGAAGAAGTTAATCGAGTAGAGCGACATGCGTATGTTCACGTCCGTGGCGAACTGCGCGCGCACGCCGCCCATGCTTTTACCCGTGGAGCCCTGCCCCTGATGCGCCTCGCGCTCCAGCACGAGCACGTTCGTGCAACCGGCCTCCGTCAGGTGGTAAGCGATGCTGGAGCCGACTATCCCGCCGCCGATGATCACGACATCCGCAGTCTCGATTGTCATGGGCAGGTAGCTTGGATGAGTCTTGAAATTTATGCAATAGAAAACTCGGCTCACGCGCGCCTTGAACCGCTTCTAATCTTGCCGCCGTGTGTGTTAAGGTGCTGAGCCAAACAACCGGCAATTCAAATTCATTCGGAGGAGACCCTGAGATGGCGGACGATAAGGACAAGAGAATCTGCAAGAATCCACCCTGCGGCTGTGCGGCGACCGAGGGCAGCAAGTACTGCGGCCCCTCGTGCGAAGGCACCGGCGACACCATTGAGATTGACTGCGACTGCGGCCACGAGGAGTGCAGCGGCAACTTCTAACGCCGCCGGCGCTCGCCTGACGTAGTCTTCTCGCGGGCGCACCAACAGGAAGAGGACAGGCGCGGCCCCTCGCGTCGCGCCTGCCGCACTCGACACCGCCGCAACCTCGCGCGCGGCGGGCCTATAAATCCCCGACACACGACCCAGCCAGTTCCCGGCCCGGTTGCCCTGTCAGCCTTTGGGCCAAAATCCTTCCCCGGCAGACGCGTAAGAAGTTCACGCCATGATCGTCGCGAAACGAGTCGCCTTCCGCTCCCTCTGCCTCGCCCTCTTCCTTCCCTGCCTCGCTTTCGCGCAAGAAGTGCGGAAGCAGCAGCCGGCCAATGTTCCCGTCACGGTCTCGGCCTCGGCGGGCCGCGTGCGTCTTCGTGGCTCGTTATTTCTTTACTCCGCCGCTTCTCACTTCCGGCCGGAGCTTTTCCGAGAGGCTTTCTTGGCCGCCTTCTTGGCCGCCTTCTTAGCAGTCTTCCTGGCTGACGCGGTCGCCTTCTTCGCACCTTTGCGCGGCTGAGGCGCGGCGCGCTTCGTCGCTTTCCTCGCCTTCTTGGCGGGGGCCGTGATAACCGTCCTGCCGGGCACCCTCGGGGGCGGTTCCGTCCGGGTCTCAACCGCCGTGGCCTGGACGCCTGTGGTCGCGGGTTCCGTGCTGACGAGGTCCGCGGCCGAGAGCGTGGCGCGGGCCGTTTCGGCGACCGACGAAGCCTGGCTGACGACTTGAGTCGCCATGCCCGTCGCGCGGCCGAGCACGTCGCCCACCAGCTTGAGCGGCTCGGTCAGCAGGCCGCCCGCCGATTCGCGGTCTTCGGCCGCGCCCGCCGCGGGCTTTCTTTTCCTCCCGGTGCTGCTGCGGATTTTGGCGACCTGCTTGATGAGGAAAGACTTGATCTTCTCGCGCATGACTTCGGGGCTGTTGTCCTGCCCGAACTGGCTCTGAAAGTTGTCGCAGAACCGCCCGTACTTGCCCGAAAACTGCACGCACCACTCGCCCTCGCCCGACCCCTTGCAGACCTCCTTGATCTCGCACTCCACCTCCAGGTCTCGAATCGCCTCAATCGCCGCCCCGTTGATAGCTCGCTCGTCCATGTGCGCTCCTCGGAAAAAAGTGCTGAGTGCTGAGTGCTGAGTGCTGAGTAAAAGAAAGAGTTCTTACTCAGTCCTCAGCACTCAGCACCCATCACTGCCTTTACCGTTTCTGTGCCAGGGGGAAGATGGGTTCGATGTCCACGGGGACGTTGCCGAGGCGGTCGAGCGCCTTCTGCATCGGCGGGCGTATGACGCCGTACTTGTCGAGCATGGCCTTGGCCTTGTCGTAGGAGCCCTCGGCCTGGACGGTCATGATCTCGCCGGCCAGCTTCGTCACCGCTTCCTTAATCTTCGCGGGGTTGACGCTGAAGATGCCCGTGCGCTCGTCGTAATGAAACGCGCCCTCGTCCATCAGGTAGTTGAACTGCAAGGCTATGCCCCGGCCGTGCGCCTCCTCTATGCCGAAGCGCACGGAGCGGAACGCGCTCGCCAGGAACGTCGTGTAGAGCGCGCGCTCCATCTTCTTATCGACCACGCCCTTGTCCATCAGGTATTGCAAGGCCCACAGCCCCACGATGTCCGCCTTCGCCTCCTCGAAGGCAGAGGAGAGTTCCTTGAGCTGCTTGCGGACGGTCGTCTGCTCACTGCCGACGGTGATGTTGTGCGGCCCGAGGCCGTGCATCAGCTCGTGCGCGAGGATGTGCGTGAAGAAGGGCTCGAAGGCCACGTCGCGCTGGTCGGCCGTCGAGAGCACGACCTTCGAGATGGGGACCAGCGTCTGCTTGAACTTGGCCTCCTGCACGTTCTTGAGCATGACGCGCTTGGAGCCCTTCTCCTGCACGACGCGCTCGTCGTTCGGCAGGTTGTAGGCGGCGGTCTGCACGCCGCTGTTGCCCTCGCCCGAGGCGAAGACTTCGTTGACGACGCGTATCGGCGAGGCCGCGCCGAGCTTGGGGTTGCGGTAGCGCGCCTCAATCGGCAGGTGGTCTTCGAGGTCTTGCAGGTGGTGCGAGAACATCGCCAGCTTCGCCGTCTCCGCCTCGTCGCGCAGCGTGACGTAAGCCTCGAACGAAGCCTTGTAGCTGAAAAGCTTGTCCTCGTAGGTCTCGTAAGGCCCGATGGTCACTTCAATCGGCGCGTCCAAATCCATCCACGCCACGTCCGACGCGTAGTAATCGTTCGACGCGAACGCGTCCGCGCGCTTGGTCAGAAAATTCCTGAGCGTCTCGTTCGTCGTCAACTGTGCGGCCTCGCGCAGGAGTTTCGCGGCCGGGTCCAGGAACTCCTTGTACTCCTGGCTGTAGGGCACGACCTTGAGCTTGCGGTCCGCGTCGCGGCGGATGGTGTAGAAGAAGCCGAGCGCGCGCTCGCGGGCTTCGAGCGGGAGCCCGTTGGCCCAGGTCTCGAACTCCTCCTTCGTTATGTCTTCGGGGTAGAAGTTGGCCCCGTGCGGCTTTTCTTTCGGCACGCCTTCGATGAAAGGCTCGTCGCCGTCGAGGCGCGACCACGGGCCCTTGTTGATCGTGAAGTAGTGAAGGCGCTCGCGGCCCGCGGGCGTTTTGTCCTTTTGGAGCTTCGCCCAGAGGGCGGGGTTCCCGCTCCAGACTTGGCGTATGAAGAGCGGGTCGAGGATTTTCGCGGCCTCTATGATTTTGGCGAGGGCGCGGCGGTCGCCGGCCGAGAGCCGCGAGGTGTCGGCCGTGATGACGGTCGGCGCGAAGCGCCGTATCTTGGCCCCGAGCGGGCTTTGGCGAGTCATCTTACGCTTCTTCTCCACACTAGTGGCGGTCGGGACGCTCGCGCCCGCCGCCACCACGAAAACGAGCGCCAGCGAGCAGAACTTTATCCACATGCTTTTCGTTCTCATTATTCTCTTCTCCGAATCAGGATGGACAGTACGTTTCTAAACCGCTTCCGGCGGCGAGTCAAGAAAGCAGCAGGCAAGGTTTAAGCCCCGTCAGGGGCGGAGTGAAAATAGCCCGGCACTTTAGTGCTGGGGAGAAGAGCGAAATTTTATCGAGTCCCGTAGGGACGACTGAATGTTTCAATCGTCCCTACGGGACTCGTCACGATTTTCCATCCCATCCCCAGCACTGAAGTGCTGGGCTATTACCGAGCGCCCCTGACGGGGCTTAAGCCCGTATTAACTGCCCACTGCTTTTGTTATAATGCGCGCCATCCCGTAATCTTTCTTTCTAACGCCCGAAAGGAGTCCTTCGTAAAATGCACAGGCACAGGAATCTCTCTCTGCCAATCGCCCTGATCCTGCTCTTGGCACAAGTGCTGCCGGCCGCCGCGCAGACGCGCACGGCCGCCCCGAGCGCCGACGCGGGCACGGTCCCCAAAATCACTTTCGAGAAGTACACGCTCTCGAACGGCCTGCAAGTCATCCTGCACGTCGACCGCAAGCTGCCGGTCGTGCACGTCAACCAGTGGTTCCACGTCGGCTCGAAGAACGAGCGCATCGGCCGCTCGGGCTTCGCGCACCTCTTCGAGCACATGATGTTCCAGGGCTCGAAGAACGCCAGCCAGGAGTACTTCGAGTACGTCGAGGCCGCGGGCGCGAACCTCTTCGAGGGCGGCGTCAACGGCACGACCAACCAGGACCGCACGAACTACTTCGCGACCGTGCCCTCCGGCAACCTCGAACAGATTCTCTGGCTCGAATCGGACCGCCTGTCGACGCTCACGGACGCCTTGACCAAAGAGAAGCTGGACAACCAGCGCGAGGTCGTCAGGAACGAGCGCCGGCAGGGGCTGGAGAATCAGCCCTACGGCCGCTGGTTCAAGCTCGTCATGGAGAACATCTACCCGAACCGCCACCCTTACGCCAACGACGTGATCGGCGTCCATGAGGACTTGAACGCGGCGACGCTGGACGACGTGAAAGACTTCTTCAAGACCTACTACACGCCGAACAACATGTCGCTCGTCATCGCCGGCGACTTCGATGTGGCGGAGGCCAAGCGGCTGGTCGAAAAATATTTCGGCACCATCCCGGCCGGCCCCGCGCTCGACCGCCCCGTCAAGGGTGTGCCAAAACTCGACGGCGAAAGGATCGTCGAGGTCAGCGACCGCGTGCCGCAGGAGCGCACCTACTTCGCCTGGCACGCGCCCGCCTTCTTCGACGCGGGCGACGCGGAACTGGATTTGGTCTCCACCATCCTGACCGATGGGCTCTCGGCGCGACTCAACAAAGTGCTGGTCTACGACAAGCAACTCGCCTCGGACGTGGTCTCCTTCCAGTGGTCGCGCCAGTTGACGGGCACGTTCATCGTCTGGGCCACGGCGCGGCCGGGCGCTCCGCTCCCGCAGATAGAGCAGATCGTGACGGACGAGATCGCGCGCCTCGCGCAAACGGGGCCGACCGTGGCGGAATTAAACCGGGCCAAAACGAAATGGGAGTTCGGCTTCGTCACGGGCCTTGAGCGCATCGGCGGCTTCGGCGGCAAGGCCGACCGCCTCAACCAGTACAACACCTTCCTCGGCGACCCGAACAAGTTCGAGGCGGACTTCGCGCGCTACCGCAACGCCACGCCCGAGAGCGTGCGCGACGTGGTCGCCAAGTGGCTCAACACGCGCAACCGCCTGCTCGTGCGCTTCCACCCGGAGACTTCCGGGCGCGAGTCGCAGATCGCCTTAGACCGCGCGAAGCAGCCGCCGCTCGGCGGCGACCGCCCGTTCATGGTCCCGCCGGTCAAGACCGCCAAACTCGAAAACGGCATGGACGTTTTCGTCGTGGAGCGCGCGGACCTGCCCAAAGTCGCGGTCAGGTTCGTGACGAAGGCGGGCAGCATTCACAACCCGTCGGGCAAGGACGGGCTGGCCGACCTCGTGGTCGAGACGATGAAGCGCGGGACGAAGACCAGGAACGCGCTTCAGGTCGAAGACCAGCTCGGCGACCTCGGCACGGGCGTCTTCGGCGGGGCTGGGGCCGAATCTTCGACGGTGGCTTTCGAGGTCTTGAAGAGAAACCTTCAGCCTGCGATGACGATTTTCTCGGACGTGATACGCAACCCGGCGTTCCCGGCCGACGAGGTCGACCGCGAGAAGAAGAAGCGGCTGGACGCGCTGGCACAGGAGGCGGAAGACCCGAACGCCATCGCGCAGCGCGTCGGCAAGATGCTGGCCTTCGGACCCGACCACCCTTACGGCAGGCCCGAGAGCGGCTTCCCGTCCACCATCCAGACGCTGACGCGCGAAGACTTCAGCCGCTTCCACGGGGCCAACTGGAAGCCCGGAAGCTCCGCCGTCATCTTCGCGGGCGACATCACGCTGGAGGAGGCGACCAGTCTGGCCCGGCAGAGTTTCGGAGACTGGCCCACGGGCTCCGCCCCGGCCGTTTCGATCCCGCAGCCGAAACCCGTCGGCCCGGGCAAGGTCTACCTCGTTGACCGGCAGGACGCGGCGCAAACGGTCGTCATGCAAATCCTGCCCGGCGCGCCCAGGAAGACCGAAGACTACTACGCCATACAACTGGCCGACGCGGTCTGGGGCGGCGGCTTCGGCACGCGCCTCAATTTGAATCTGCGCGAAGACAAGGGCTACTCCTACGGCGTCTTCTCCTTCCCCGTCTTCTACTCCGAGTACGGGGCGTGGCAGTCGAGCGGCGGGGTGCAGACGAACAAGACGATGGAGTCCGTGACGGAGTTCGTCAAGGAGTTGAAATTCCTGGCGGGCGAGAAGCCGATCACGGAGAAGGAACTCGCGAACGCGAAGGCGAACCGCATACGCGGCTACGCGCAGCAGTTCGAATCCGTGGGCCGCGTCGCGGACGAGATCGCGGAGCTCTGGGTCTACGGCCTGCCGATGTCCGCCTTGCAGCAGGAGACGACCGAGCTCGAACGCGCCACGCTCCAGTCGGTCAACGCCGCGGCCAAGAAGTACGCCGTCCCGGCACAGACCATGATGCTCCTCGTCGGCGACCGCTCGAAGATCGAAACGGGCGTCAGGGAATTGAAAGTCGGCGACGTGGTGATTCTCGACGTGGAAGGAAAACCGTTAGCGAAGTAAAAAGGTCAAAGGCGAAAGGGAGGACGAGAGCCGCGCTCTTCGTTCCTCCCTTTCGCCTTTGACCTTTTGCCCCACGTCAGGCGCGCTTGAGGTTGCGCGCGGCCGGGGCTTTCGCGTCGCCCGCGGCGGCGGCCTCTTTCTTGACGCCCTCGCCGCCCTGCGCTGATTTCATCTTCTCGACGCGGGCGGTGATGCGGCGGTCCAGGTCCGCGATCTGCTCGGGGGTGAGGCGGTAGATGTTGGTCTGGTTGTGGTAGACCTTCGCGCCCGTGACGATGTCCGCCTGCTTGAAGCCGAAGCCCTCGGCCCTGGCGATCAATTCCTGAATCGTCATCTGCGGCGGGACGATGCTGACGGGCGACGGCTTCTCTTCGAGGACTTCCGGCACGCTCACGGGCTTCGGGGCTTCCATCGGCAAGTCCTCGCCGTGCTCGCGCTTCATGTGGTCCAGGAAATCCTTGAAGGTCACGTTGCCTGTCAACTCGAAGCCGACCTCGAAGGCGGGGCTGTTGGACTTGACCACCTGGAAGACGCGCGTCACCTCGCCGTCGCGCTCCTGCACGGAGACTTCGACCATGATGTCGACGAAATATTCCAGGCCGCTCGCCGTCATCGGCAGCACGCGCCCGATCTCGTTGTCCTCTTTGGCCTCCTTGCCCTTGGCCGGAATCTGGTCCGCGATGACGACGGACTTGCCGCTCTCCATGCAGAGCCGGCGCAGCACGCCCTGAAGAATCATCTGGTCCGCGGCCAACTCTTCCGCCGAAGGCTGCGCGAGGGGGTCGCCGGTGCGCTCGCGCACGGCCGCGACCATCTCGCTGTGCTTGGCGCTGAAGTAGGCTGCCCAGGAATCGAGCGCGAAGCAGTCGTAGTTCTGCTCGCGCCCCTCGCCCGAAAGCGCCCAGTCTATGAACTCGGGCAGCTCGTCCGCGTGCTCGATTTCGAGCGCGTCGAACTTCGTGCCGACGCCCTTCAGGAGACGCGCCTTGCGCTCCACGTCGAAGATGCAGAGGCGGCCCAAACCGGCCTCGGCCATGCTGCGCAGGAAGTGGCTTTTGCCGACGCCGGCTCCGCCGCGCACCGCCATCACCAGCCGCTGCTGGCGCGGCCTGCGGCTGAGCGGGTTAACTTTGGGTCTCGTCTGTGTACTCATCTCTCTCTCCTCTGTAGCAGGTTACGCTCCTTGCAAAACTCTCTCGCGGGGGAAACGCTCGAACTCTTCTCCGTGCCCACTCCAGGCCCGCCAGACCCCAAAGGAGTCCGCCCGTTCAAAGCAACGCCCCGGAGTCTACCACACTTAACACGGGAATGGAACAATTTTTCACCGATGAAACACCGGGATGAAGAAAAGTCGTGACGGTGGTTCCGGGCCTTTCCCTTCTGCGCGCTGCCCGCGGCCTTGGGCCTTCCGCTTTTTTTCTTGCCAGTCTTGCCGGCTTTCATTATTATGTGCGGGCATTTTCACCGGATGCCTGCTCTTTATCGAGGTAGGTCACGCTGCCGGTCTAGCCTTCAGCAAGCTAGCCTTTACTTGAATCGTCCTCGACAACAACATCTTTTCGGCCGCCTCGTCCGGCACCACCGTCCCCTGTAGGCGGTCTACAGGCGACCACTTTAGCGGAGGTTTCTGTTATGCTCAGAATGGGAAAAACCAACAAAGACCAGACGGAAAGCGAACAAACCACGGATAGCCAGACCACTCAGTTCAACACGTCGCGCTCCGGCAGCAGCTACGGCTCGTCCTACCAGCCGAGCCAGCCGGCCGACACGCAGTACCGCCCCCAGGAAACGGCCTCCTCGTCGCGCGCCGTCACCGAGAGCGAGTCTCTGGCCCGCGACATCAAGGAGGGGCTCCTGAGCGGCTTCGTCGGCAACGGCACGACCTTGACGGGCGAGGCCAACTTCAAAGGGATGCTGCGCGTCGACGGGCACCTCTCGGGGCAGGTCAAGAGCGAGGGCGGGACTTTGATCGTCGGCAACAACGGGCAGGTTGACGCCGACATAGAAGTGGCCGTCGCCACCATCCACGGGTCCGTCAACGGCGACATCATCGCCAGCCAGCGGCTGGAGCTGGGGCGCGCCGCCAAGGTCAACGGCAACATCCAGACGCCCTCGCTCGTCATCGAGCAGGGGGCCGTCTTCGAGGGGAGCTGCCGCATGATTCAGCAGCAGAAGGCCGCCGCCGACCGTCAGCGCGACGAAAGCAAGTCGCGCTACTCCGACAAGTCTGGCGCGGCGGACGCCAACGGCGGCAGCAGCAGCGCATCCGCGGTCACGGACACGGCGGCCGACACGCCCGCCTACACGGAAACCTCCGAAGCGGCCGCCAGCTAAGGCGAAAGTAAAAAGGGCAAAAGGCGAGAGGGAGGACGAGGGGCTTGGCTCTCACCCTCCCTTTTACCTTTTGCCTCGTGCCGCTGAAGAGTGATGTTGACAAGCGACGCGGAACGAAACTACTATCATGACTCTCTCGCGCAGTTTTAGGACTTAGCCGCTGACGTTTTCTGCCCCGGACACACTCACGTGATCGGGTCGCTTTCCGTTCAGCCCGGACGCTGCGGGCACCGGTCCAGCACCCACAAACAGGAAACTATTCGAAAGGAGCGGTAGTCTCATGAGGTATGCGAAACACACGCTAGTCGTGGCTCTTCTGGTTCTTGCCGGCATGACATCCTTCCAACTGAGGGTGAGCAACAGCCGGGCCGCCGGAAAGTCCAACAATCCCTCAGCCGACAAAAGTAGTTGGTCCGTTTACTGCTTGCCCTACATCTCCGCCGACATTGACCGCCGGCCGGTCATCGTCAGAAGCGTGACGACGGACCCCAAACGCGGGCTCGCCGTCAATAAAGTCGAAATCTTCAGCCGCTCGAAAGCCGTCAGGTCCGTGAAGCTCAAGTGGTATCTCTCGGATGACAAGAACAAGGGCGTCATCCTTTTGCAGGGCGAGACTCCGTCCATCAAGTTTGACAGGGTGTTGCCGGCGGGGGGGACCACGGAGGTCAGGCGAGACGTGGTCGTTTTCGACGAAATCCTGGACAAGGTGAGCGATCACGCCGCCCGCGGGGCCGAATTTCGCCTGGACGTTAGCGTCGGTTCGGCGGCGTACGCGGACGGGGACACCTGGGAGGAGCAGGCCGCGGCCGGGCTGGACTACCTGAGCGTTCCGGCGCAGGCGCGGGCCGGCGAAAGCCTCTCGGACTATCTGAATTCTCCGAAGGAACTCGACGACGGTTTCCCCTTCGCCAAAATCGGCTACGCGAAGAGCGCGCCCGCGCCGGCCCCGCAGAGCTGCATCCCAACGTACACCGCCTGCGTGTACCATCCCTGTGGCCGCGGCTGCTACTGGGCCGATTGCTCGAATCCCATCCCCGGGGCTTCGATGTGCGTGAGTGATCCTTACGGGTCGTGGTGCACCACGACGTACTGCGGGTAAAGCCTTAAGGAAAAAGTAAGAAGGTAGAAGGCAAAAGGGAAGACGAGGAGCCTGTTCTTCATCCTCCCTTTTGCCTTTTACCTTTTGCCTTTTGCCTTATAAACTAACGGGCGATGACTCGACACGCCGACGACGGAAACGACGGGCGCGGGCTGACGGTTGTCAGGGCCGCGTGCCCGCACGACTGCCCGGACACGTGCGCGATGCTCGTGACGGTCGAGGGCGGGCGCGCGTTGAAAGTCTCCGGCGACCCCGAGCACCCTTTCACGCGCGGCTTCCTCTGCACGAAGGTCGCGAACTACGAGCAGCGCACGCACAGCCCCGACCGCGTGCGGACCTGCCTGCGCCGCACGGGCGCGAAGGGCGAAGGGCGCTTCGAAGTGATTAGCTGGGACGAGGCGCTCGGCGAGATCGTTTCGCGTTTTAAAGAACTGGCCGCCTCCCGCGAAGGCGCGGAGACGATTCTGCCTTACAGCTACTGCGGCACGATGGGGCTCGTGCAGTCGCAGTCGATGGACCGCCGCTTCTTCCACCGCCTCGGCGCGTCGCAGCTAGACCGCACGATCTGCGCCTCGGCCGGCGCGGCCGGCTACAGGGCGACCGTCGGCGCGAGCATCGGCACGGACCCCGAGCGCTTCTCCGAATCGAGGCTCATCATCCTCTGGGGCACGAACACCATCAGCTCGAACGTGCACCTCTGGCCGCAGGTCCTGGAGGCCAAAGCGGCGGGCGCGCGCCTCGTCGCGATTGACCCGCGGCGCACGCGCACCGCGGACCAGTGCGACGAGCACATTGCCCCGCTGCCCGGCACGGACGGAGCGCTCGCGCTCGGCCTGATGCACGTCATCTTCGCCGAAGAGTTGGAAGACCGAGACTACCTTGAGCGGTACACCATCGGCGCGGAAGCTTTGCGCTCGCGGGCGCGCGAGTACCCGCCCGAGCGCGTCGCCGAAATCTGCGGCCTCGAAGCGGAGACCGTCACGCGCCTCGCGCGCCTGTACGCGACGACGAAGCCCTCCGTGATTCGCATCAACTACGGATTGCAGCGCCACGCGGGCGGCGGGATGGCCGTGCGGACCATCAGTTGTCTGCCGGCGGTCACGGGCGCGTGGCGCGACCCCGCGGGCGGCGTCCTGCTTTCGACGAGCGGGACGTTCCCGCTTAACTACGCCGCGCTCGAACGGCCCGACCTGATGCCGAGCCCGCGGCCGCGCACGCTCAACATGTCTGAGCTGGGCAACCTGTTGACGAAAACGGACGACCCGCCCGTGCGCGCCCTCTACGTTTACAACTCCAACCCGGCCGCGGTCGCGCCCGATCAGCGGCGCGTCCTCGAAGGCTTGCGCCGCGACGACCTGTTCACAATCGTGCACGAGCAGTTCATGACCGACACGGCCGATTACGCGGACATAGTGCTGCCGGCCACGACGCAGCTCGAACACTTCGATTTGCACAAGGCTTACGGCCACTTCTACCTCGTCGTCAACGAGCGCGCCATCGAGCCCCTGCACGAGGCCCGGTCGAACTCGGATGTCTTCCGCGAGCTGGCCGCGCGAATGGGTTTCGAAGAAGACTGTTTCAAAGACACGGACGAAGAGATCGCGCGCCAGGCCATCTCGACCGACCACGCGGCGCTCCGCGGCATCACGCTCGAAGGATTGCGCGAGCGCGGCTGGATGCGTCTTAACTTGCCGGAGACTTTCGCGCCCTTCTCGGAGGGTAACTTCCCGACCGCGTCGGGCAAGTGCGAGCTTTTCTCCGAGGCGCTCGAAGCGCAGGGGCTCCCGGCCGTGCCTGAGTTCATCCCGCCGAACGAGTCTAAGCGGAGCGCGCCCGCGGTGGCCCGCCGCTACCCGCTCGCGCTCATCAGCCCCGCGGCGCACGCCTTCCTGAATTCGAGCTTCGCCAACCTGCCCAAGCAGGTCAGGCAGGAGCTGCGCCCGTTCGTCGAGATTCACCCGGCGGACGCCGAGGCGCGCGGCATACAGAACGGAGACGCCGTGCGCGCCTTCAACGAGCGCGGCTCGTGCGAGCTTCACGCGGTCGTCACGACGCGCGCCCGCCCCGGCGTCGTCGTCTCCCCCTCGGTCTGGTGGAACAAGCTCTCGCCCGGCCGCGCGAACATCAACCAACTGACTTCGCAGGCGCTCACAGACCTCGGCGGCGGCGCGACCTTCTACGACGCACTGATAGAGATTGAGAAAACAGCGGGCGGTGTGCAGTAGGCAGTGGGCAGTTAAAGCCCTCGGGCGGAAATTGGTCCGCAGTATTACTGGTCAAGGCGGGTCAGACTCAATTACTGCCCACTGCCTACTGCACACCGCCCGCTGTTTTGAGGTATATTGTTCCTCCCCGCCCGATGCCCGGTTAAAAATTGGAGAAGACTTAAGATGACGAAGCAGCGCGGTTCTTACGAACGCTTCCTGGATAATCTGCCGCCCGAGCGGCGCGAGACGGTCCGCCGCGTCTGGGGCGTGGTCCGCGACAACATGCCGGAAGGGTACGCGGAAGAAATCGGTCCAAAATTCCTGACCTTCAAGGCCGGGGACGAGTCGTACGTCGCCCTGGCGAATCAGAAGAATTACGTCAGCCTTTACCTGATGCCCCTCTACCTCTTCCCGGAGGCGAAGGCCAGGCTGGACAATTCCGGCAAGAAGCTGAAGTGCGGGAAGAGCTGCATCAATTTCAAGGCGGCGGAAGATTTGCCGCTCGAAACGATTGCCGAAATCGTCGGCGCGCACGACGCTCAAGACTATCAGGAGCATATGCGTAAGGTTCGACATGGGGCGCGGGACGAAAAAAAGCCTGCAAAGGCGAAGGCCGGGCGGCGCGCTTGATTTCGCGCGGGCCGCTTCCGTCTCGCGGATGACCTTCAAAGTGTCTGATTACGAAATGGAGAATCGTCAAAGAGGAATTATCCGTCTGGGCCGCCGCTTGCCGGCTTATTCCTTCCTCGCCTGCGCGCTGATTCTGGCGGCGTGGGGCGGCGCGGTGGGCCAACAGAGGAGACCGAAGTCGCCGCAGCCGCCGAAGCCCGCGCCCGCCAAACCAGTCCCCGCGGACGTGATGCTGCGGGTCGTGCGCGCGGAGGACGAGCGCCGCTTCGACAACGACCTGGGCGTGCTGCTCTTCGACAAGGAGGCGAGCGTGCGCGAGCGCGCCGCGCTCGCCGCGGGCCGCATAGGCGACGAGCGCGCCGTCGCCTCGCTCATAGCGCTCTTGCAAACGGACATGGAAGAGAGCGTGCGCGCACGCGCGGCCTTCGCGCTCGGCGAGATTGAATCCGCTGCCGGGGCGGCCTCTCTCGTAGAAGCCGCGCAGAAGGCGAAGGAGTCCGCTAAGGTGCGCGCTCGCGCCGTCGAGGCCCTCGGGAAAATCGCCGCAGCCCTCCCCAAAGCGGACGAGGCGCGCGCGAAAGAGTTGGGCGAAGCCATCCTGAAGACTCTCGAAGACGAGCGGCGCAGCGCCAAGCCCAACCGCGACCTCGTCCTCCTCGGCCTGACCGCGGCCCTGCGCGGGCGGCCCGCGGGCGCTGGCCCAATCGTCGCGCGCTTTCTCAACGCGCCGGACGCGCGCGTCCGCGCCGACGCCGCGAACACCTTGGCGCGCCTGCGCGCCAAGGACGGACTGGCCCAACTGCGCGCTCTCGTCGCTAATGACCCGGACCCGGTCGTGCGCGCCAACGCCGCGCGCGCACTCGGCGCGGCGGAGGACGCGGGCGCGCTCGACCCGCTCGCGGCGCGCGCCGTCAATGATTCGGACGAGCGCGTGCGCGTGAGCGCCATCCGCTCGCTCGGCGCTCTGAAGGACGCGCGCGGGGCCGCCCCGCTCCTACAGCGCGCGGCGACGCTGACGCCCGCGCACCGCGCGGCGAAGGCGAGCGCCGCGGGCGCGCACCCCGCCGAGACCAACGAGCTTTTGGAGATCGCGGCCAGCCTGGGGCGGCTGCTCGCCAACACGAACGACGAGCGCGCCGTCGCGTGGCTGCGCACGCTGCGCGAGATGGAGCCGGCCGCGCCGGAGGTCGAGGTCGCGTTCGCGCGCGTGGCCCCCTTCGCCTACCTGCGCGAGTCGCCCTTCAGCAAGCTCTCGGACGAGCGCGCCCGCGCGGAGACTGTAAGGGACTGGCGGCGCGTCTCGGCGCTCTCTCAGGCGCTCGCGGAGATAGCGGGTATCAAGGCCGAGGCCGCGGGCAGCGGCATCGTCAGCCTGCAGGCCGACGCGCAGATCATCCTGCGCTCCTGGATTGACGCGCCTGACCTGCACCAGATGGCCGCGCCCGACGTGCTGCGGGCGCTCGCGGCCTTCAAGCCGCAGGATTTGGCCCAGACACTGCGCAAGCAGCTCGGGGCCAGAGACGTGATCGTGCGCGCCACGGCCGCGGAGCTTCTCGGCGAGGTCGAGCCGGACGAGTCGAACGCGCGCCTGCTCGCCGAAGCCTTGCCCGCGGCCGCGCGCGACGAGCTGAACGACGCGGCGCTCTCCATCCTGGACTCGCTCGCCAAGCAGAAGAGCTACGCGGCCAACGAGGCCATCAAGACGATGCTCGACTCGCAGGACACGCTCGTCCGCCGCCGCGCCGCCGCGCTCCTCAAGGCGAACGGCGCGGGCGACTTCTCGCAGCGCGCCGCCGCGGTGCGCACGCGCAACACGGACGCGGACTACGGGCGCGCCCTCTCGCGTCTGGGCAAGTCCGTCCGCGCCGTGGTCAACACGGAGAAGGGCACCTTCACGATAGAGCTTCTGCCGGACGAGGCGGCGCTCAACGTGGACAACTTCGTGCGCCTGGCGCAGGGCAGCTACTTCAACAACGTCACGTTCCACCGCGTCGTCCCGAACTTCGTCGTGCAGGGCGGCGACCCGCGCGGCGACGGCAACGGCGGACCCGGCTACCAGATTCGCTGCGAGGTCAACGAAGTGCCGTACGAGCGCGGGGCCGTCGGCATGGCGCTCTCGGGCAAGGACACCGGCGGCTCGCAGTGGTTCGTCACGCACAGCCCGCAGCCGCACTTGGACGGCGGCTACACAGTCTTCGGCCGCGTCACCTCGGGCATGGACGTGGTCGACCGAATAGCGCGCGGCGACCGCATCCTGAGCGTCACCGTGACCGAGGGCGCGCGCGAGACGACTAAGACAGACAAAAGCTCCCCAGGCGCAAACGGCAGGAAGAAACGCAAGGGGCAACCGTGAAGACATTACAAACAGTGTGCGTGCGCGCGACCTTCAGCGCCCTTTTGATGGCGCTCGTCCTCGCGGCGAACGCGCACGCGCAGGACGCCGGGACCGCGGGCCGGCCGGCTCGGGCCGCGAAGCAGTCGCAGGCCGAGACGCAGCCCGCGCGCACGCGCTACCGCATCGACCTGCAACTGGACTTCGACGGCCGTGCCTACACCGGCACGGAGCAGGTCAGCTTCGTCAACCGCGCCGACCGCGCCGCCAACGCCCTCTACTTTCATCTCTACTCGAACCTGCGCCAGCCAGGCCACCGCAGCGCCCCGCACCAGCCTGCGCCGGACGAGCCGCGCCTGGAAATCACAGGGGTGCGCTCGGTCGCGAACGGGGCCGCGCTTCCGTTCTCGCTCGACGAGCAGGGGATGGTCCTGCGCGTCAATCTGCGCGAGGCCGTCCTGCCCAACGCTTCGGCCGAAATCGAGATTAAGTTCAAGGGGAGTGTGCCAGAAATCGACCCGGAGGAAACGGGCCTCTTCGTGCACGTCTTGCAGCAGGTCGGCGCGGCCCTCAGGAGCGAGCGCGAGATGCGGCGCGCGCGCGACATCAACTACCTCTGCCGCGGCGTGATGCTTTTGGGGACGAGTTACCCCGTGCTTGCGGCGCGCGAGGGAGAAGACTGGCAGCGCAAGGTCGAGCCGACCATAGGCGACGTGATCTTCACCGAGACGGCCGATTACGAGGTCTCGGTCGACGCACCGGCGGACGTGGCACTGTTCAGTTCGGCCCACGCGCGCGAGACGGCCAAGAAGAGCGAGCGTGTGGGAAACCTGGTGCGCGAGTTCGCGGGCGATAACCTGCGCGACTTCGCCATCGTCGGCGGGCGCAGCCTGCGCTCGGCCGAGCGCGCCGTGGGCGGCGTGACGGTGCGCTCCGTCTTCGTGCCGGAGCACGAGACGACGGCCCGCCGCGTCCTGGCCTCGGCCGCGGAGGCGGTGCGCGTTTACCAGGAGCGCTTCGGCCCCGCGCCGCACAAGCTCGTGAGCATCGTTGACGCCCCGCTCGTCGCCGGCCTCGGCAGCGCAGAGTTCTCTGGCCTCGGCGTCATCGCCAGCGCCTTCTACGTCGACTTCGACTCGCCCTCCATGCGCAACCTGCCCGAGATCGTGCGCGAGCAGCGCGCCTCGCTCGAAGACAGCCTGGAGTTCACGGCGGCCCACGTCGTCGCGCAGCAGTGGTGGGGCGTCGGCGTCGGCAACGACCCGGAGCGCGACCCCGTGCTGGACGAGGCGCTGGCGAACTGGTCCGCGCTCCTCTACTACAAAGAGGTTCACAGCGAGGAGCGCGCCGCCGCGGCGCTGGACGACCAGCTGCGCGGCGTCTACAAGGTCTACCGCACTTTCGGCGGCGAGGACATGGTCGCGACGCGCCCGGCGCGCGAGTACAGAAACTTCTTCCAGTACGCGGCCATCGTCGCGAGCAAGGGCGCGCTGATGTTCGTCTCGCTGCGCCGGCTGATGGGCGACGAAAAATTCTTCGCCGCGCTGAGGAGTTACTACGAGACGAACGTCTACGAGGTGGCGGAGATGGACGACCTGCGCGGCGCGTTCGTCGGGGAGGCACCGCGCGCGCAGCGCCGCGCCGTCACGCGCACCTTCACGCGCTGGCTCGCCAACAAGCGCGGCGACGAGGACATCGCCCCGCCCGACCCGAATTTGGCCGCCGCCCTCGGCCTCAACCCCAACGTCGTCAAGAACGACCGCAACGCCTTCGCCCGCCTCGGCCGCTTCTTCTGGCAGCAGATGACCCGTCTCCGATGAAAGGACAGAGCCTGAGGCCGCCAGCACGGGACGGCGCGGGCTAGTTCTGACTCTCCCATTCCGAGTGCGCGACGTTAGGGCGGAGGGTCTACTCGTCCTCGGGCTCTTTCCCGAAGTCGTCTATCAAGCCTCCGCCCGCCGCCTCGATGTAGTAAAGCAGGGTCTTCTTTTCGAAGGCGGCCCTGTACATGAGGAGCCTGTTCGCGCCGTCGGCCTTGCTCTCCAAGAGCGAGAGGGATTTGAGCGGCCCGAACTGCGCGTACTCCTGCTTCATCGCGTTGATTGCGTCCTGGGAGAAGGCACCGCGCAGCTTCGGCGAGAAGAGCGCGGCGTCGACTTTCCCTTCCGCGACGCCCGCGAGCAACTGCCTGAGCCTTTCTGTGAACTGCGGGTCGGTGTCCACGATGGGTCGGGCGGGAATCGCAAAGTCTGGGATGAAGAAGCCCGCGAGGCGGAACGAGAGCTTGAACGGGGCGTCGTCGCCCCTGAACATGTTACAGAGCAGGATGACGCTGGTCCCGTCATCGAAGCGTGACAGTTGTGACGCGAAGCCTATCGTGTTGCCGCCGTGGCCGATGATTTTGTGGCCGCGGAAGTTGAAGACCGTCCACCCGAGCCCGTAGCTAGTCTCCTCGCCGCCCTTGAGCCGCGCGGGCGTCCACATCTGTTCCAGGCTCGACTTCTTGAGCAGGCGGCCCGCGCCGAGCGCGGCCTCGAATTTCACGAGGTCGGACACGGACGAGAGGAGGTTCCCGGAGCCCACGGCCTGCGACGGGTGGAAGGTCAGCGGGGCGACGAGTTTGTTGTCCCAGCCGTAGGCGTTGACCCTGTTCTTGACGACCTCCCAGGGGTCGTTGACGCGAGTCGCCGTCATCCCCAGAGGTTTGAAGATGCGTTCCGAGAGGAACTCGCCGTAAGGCTTGCCGCCGGCCTTCTCTATGATCGCCGCGAGCAGGTAATAGTCGGAGTTCCCGTAAACGAAACGTGTGCCCGGCGCGAACTGTAGGGGCGCGTTCACGATGAGCTTCAGGTATTCGTCGCGCGGGTAGAACTTGCCGACCGTGTCCATGCTCCACGGCAGGGCTTCGCCCGGGACGCCGGACGTGTGCGTCAGCAGGTGGCGAATCGTGACCTCGCCCCAGTCCGCGCGCAGCCCGCCGAGGTGCTGACTAATCTTGTCGTCCAGGCCGAGCTTGCCTTCCTCGACCAGCATCATGACGGCGGTCGCCGTGAAAGACTTCGTCATGGAGGCTAGCTGGTAGACGCTCTCCTCGGTGGCCGGGACGCCCAGCTCCACGCTCGCCAAACCGTAGCCGCGCATCTTGACGACCTTCCCGTCCTTGACGACGGCGAGCGAGAGGCCGGGGATGTGGCGCTTCTGCATCTGCGACGTGACGAAATCGTCGACGGCGTCGGCCGCGGCCGGCCCGCGAAAGCAAAAGAGCGCAAGAGCGGCGAAGGCGAGTTTTACTGCCAGCGTGCGCATACGGCCTCCTCACGAGTTTGATTTTACCCCTCATGGTAGTTAGTGCCGCCGGGCCAAATTTCGTGGCAAAAATTATGGGCCGCCGCCTAAAGCCCTTGACTAAAAATGCGGCGCGGGTTACAAGCCTGATTGTCTGTGCCCCACGATAAAACTGAAGAGTGTTGTTCCGCCCGACGCGAATCGTTTCGGGTTATCTGCTCGCCCGGAATCCGGCAAGACGCGTTCTTGCGAGATTTTTTTTCGACCGTTTCGGAAAGGGAGGAAAAGATGGGAAGGAGATTTCGGACGCGGCCGAGCGCCGCGAGTCGTCTCGTCTGCCGGTGCCTGATTCTCGCGTCGGCGCTCGGCGCTATCATTGGCGCGCCCGTGACGACGAGGGCCGCGAACGTGAGCGTGAACGTGGACTACAACAACCCGAGGCAGGCGGTCGAAGGCTTCGGGGCCTCAGTGACGTGGGTCGCCAACGACCTCGACAAGTTCTCCGCCGCGAGGCAGGCCCAGATACTTGAGTTGCTGTACGACACTTCAAAACCCGGCGCGGGGCTGAGCTGGATTCGCGCCGGCACCTTCCTCTGCGACTTCAACCCGTCGCCCGGAGTTTACGACTGGAACCACTGGGGGATTCAGAGCGGGATGCGCTGGATTCAGAGGGTCAACGCGGCGTACGGCGTCAACAGGTACATGGTGTCCACCTGGAGCCCCCCGGCCTGGATGAAGAGCAACAACTCGTGCACGAACGGGGGCCACGTCCTACAGCAGTTCTACCCCGACCTGGCGGCGGTCAAGATTCTTTGGCTTCAGAACGCCAAAGCGCAACTGGGCTTCGAGCCGCGCGTCGAGAGCGTGCAGAACGAGCCGAACATGCGGACCACTTACGACAGTTGCGAGTGGACGACTTCGGAACTGACCTCCTTCGTCACGAACCACTTCCGCTCGGCGCTCTCGTCGAGCGGGCTGACCACGCAGCTCATGCTCCCGGAGCCCGCCTACTATTCGAACTTCGACAACAGTTGGGGCTTCCCGCTTCTCAACGACGCCAACATGCGCGCGGCCGTCAACATCGTCGCCACGCACGGGTACGGGCGCACAGACAACCTCAGCACCCCTTGCAACAGTTGCGCGCAGTACGGCAAGCCCATCTGGCAGACTGAGGACTCGAACCTGGACGGGAAGTACAACGGCAGCATAGACGACGGCGTGGCGTGGGCGGCGGAGATCGGCAAGGCGCTCAATGGCGGGCGCTTCAGCGCGTGGTTCTACTGGTGGGTCATGACGCTCAATAACAACAACGAGGGCCTCCTCAACGTTAACCCTTCGACGGACTCGGTCCAGGTCCCGAAGCGGCTCTACGTCGTGGGCCAGTTCAGCCGCTTCATACGCCCGGGCTCGGTCGTCCTCGCGTCCACTTCGAGCGACTCGACGCTGCAAGTGACGGCCGTTCGACCAATGAGCGGCAACGTCACAGTCGTCCTCGCCAACACGGGCAGGAACTCGCACACTGTGACCGTCAACCTAACCGGCCTGGGCGGTCCGCCGGCAAGCCTGACGCCGTACCGCACGTCTGCCACCGAGAACCAGGCGCAGCTCGGCCCCGTCAACTCTTCTTCGGGCGCTTTCACGATCACGGTCCCGGCGAAAACGGTGGTGACGGTGGTGGGCTAGCCGGGTTAGGGTGAATCCAGATGAGGGATTTGAAAGACAAGATAGGGACGCTCGCCGCGCGCGCGGCGCGCAAGCCGGAGAAGGTGGAGGTCGAGCAGGGCCTTGACCGGCTGAGCCATTTGCTCGACGGGCTGTTCCGCATTCCGGGGACGGGCTGGCGGTTCGGGCTGGACGCCATCGTCGGCCTGATTCCGGGCGTCGGCGACACCCTGACCTCGCTCGCCTCCTTCTACATACTGGCGTCGGGCGTGCGCTACCGCGTGCCGAAAGTCACGCTGCTGCGCATGGGGATGAACATCGCGATAGACTACTTGGTCGGCATCATCCCAGGCGTGGGCGACCTCTTCGACTTCGTGTGGAAGTCGAATGAGAAGAACATGGAGTTGATACGCAGGCGCGCGACCGTCTCGGCGGAGGAGGGGCGGAAGAGCGACTGGATTTTCGTCGGCGTCATCATCCTCGCCCTCATCCTCCTGCTCATCGGCACAATCGTCGTCGGCCTCTGGCTGGTGACCTGGGTCATCAACAAGATTTTTTACTGATTTGACCCGCGGCAGCGGCGGCAAAACAACAGCCCAGGGCCCACGCTCTGGGCTGTTCTCTTGCCGCCCCTGACGGTGCTTCGCGTCAGCCTTGTGCCGTGGTCGCCTGCTGTTGCTGCGCGTTGGCCGCGAGCAGGCGCTCGACCGCCGAGGCGAGCATGTCTAGGCCGCGCTCGCCGGCCGCGAAACTCTTGAGCTTGCCCTGGGCGTCGAAGAGGTAGTAGGCGGGCACGTACCCGTGCTCGTTCTGGAACGCGTCGCGCAGTTGGTGCTGGTTGTCCACCGCGCACGGCTCCGTGATGTTGTACTTGCTGACGGCTTCGCGCACCGCCTCCACGTCCGTGTCCGCCTCGTAGCGCGGCATGTGCACCGCGATGACGCGCAGGCCGTCAGCGCCGCGCTGGTCGCGCCACTCCGCGACGCGCGGCATGTTCTCCTTGCAGATGCCGCAGCTCACAGACCAGAAGTGAACGAGCGTCGGACGCCCCTCGGCTTCCGCCTCCGCGTGCGCCTGCGTCCCCCCGAACCACTCGGTCGCGCCGTCCAGCTTCGGCATCTCCGTCCCGATTCTCATTGGCATGGCAGAACCTCAATGCGGAACTTTGCGGGATGAATGATGAGTTTAAAGCTTTCATTCATCCCGCAAGTTCATCACTCATCATTTACGCCTTCAACGTTTCCTGACCCGGCTTCCACTCGGCCTGGCAGAGGCCGCCGGTTTGCAGGGCCTGTATGACGCGCAGCGTCTCCTCGGCCGAGCGGCCGACGTTGAGGTCGTGAATCACCTTGTAGCGCAGCACGCCCTCCGGGTCAATCACGAACAGGCCGCGCAGCGCGATGCCCTTGTCCTCGACCAGCACGCCGTAGTCGCGCGCCACCTGCTTGGTCGCGTCCGCCGCGAGCGGGTACTTCAAGCCCTCGACGCCCGACTTGTCGCGCGGGGTGTTGAGCCAGGCGCGGTGCGAGTAGACCGAGTCGGTCGAAACGCCGATGATGTCCGCGCCGATGGCCTGGAAGTCCTCGTAGCGGTCGCTGAAGGTCGTCAACTCCGTCGGGCAGACGAAAGTGAAGTCCAGCGGGTAGAAAAGGAGCACGAGCCACTGGCCCTTGTAGTCGGAGAGCTTGACGTTCTCCTTCAGAGTCTCCACGTTCTTGGTCGAAGCCATGTCGAAATCCGGCGCGGGCTGTCCGACCATCGCTTTTTCAACTGCTGTTGCTGTCGCTTGCATTATTTCTCCGTCCCTTCGTACAGGAAGTTAGTTTTTACTGACGGCGCGCGGAATCCCAGAGCTTGCGCCCGCGCGCCCGGTTCATACTTTCGAAATCCTCATGATTGCTGTCCGTCGCGACAATCGGGGCAGAGGCCCCTGAGCGTCAGGTGAATCGACTCGGGCTTGAAGCGCGTCTTGCGCACGGCCGCGCGCACGAGGTCGCCCCCGACCGTCAGGTCGAAGTCGACGAGCTTGCCGCAGCAGGTGCAGATGGCGTGGTCGTGGCGCGCCGTCTCGCGGTCGTAGCGGTTCGCGCCCGCCACGCCGAAGCTGATCTCGTGGACGAGCCCGGCCTCCTTCAGGTACTTGAGCGAGTTGTAGACGGTCGCGTAGGAGATGGAGGGCAGGCGCTTGCGCGCGGCCTCGTAAATCTCGCTGGCCGTCAGGTGGTTCTCGCTCTCGCGGATCACCTGGAGCACGGCCTCGCGCTGCTTAGTCAGCGCCCGCGCGCCCGCGCCGCCACCCTTATCTGTCTCACCTGATCTCATCGCCGCCTCTGAGCTGGAATTAGAATAATTCTAAGTTAGGAGTTTGTCAAGCGGACTCCGGGAGCGCAGGCATCCCTGCCTGCGCCCCCGGGATTTACGCCCTCCGCAGTCTTTCAGAGCTTCGGGTGCTTCGCGACGAACTCGACGAGCGCGCCGACGTAGTCGCGAAAAGGGGGGCAGCGGACGCCGTGCGCCGAGAGGAGTTCGGTGGCGTGGGCCGTGTCGTAGGTCTGGTCGAGAAAGAAGTAGGGGACGCCGGAGAGCGGGAGGCCCGTGATAGTCGGGGAAAAGGGGAGCGCGAGGCTGGTGCGGACGAGCCCCGCGGGCACCGTGATGCGTGAGCCGCGCCCGGAGAGGGCGACGGCGATTGACTCGAAGAGTTCGTGCGTCGTGAGGGGGCTCGGGTCGGCGAGTTGGAGCGTCGCGCCCGCGGCGCGCTCGTCGCTGGCGAGCGCGGTCATGGCCTCCACGACGAAGTCTACGGGGACGAGGTTGAGCGTGACGCGGCGGTTGCCTATGTTGGCGAGCGAGAGCAGCGAGGGCCGCTTGAGCAGGTAGAGAATCAGGTAGTAGATGCCGTCGTACTTCGCCGTCTCGCCCGTGCGCGAGTCGCCGCAGACGACCGCCGGGCGGTGAATCGTCAAGGGCAGACGCCCCTTGAGCGCGTCCACCTCCAACTCGGCCAGGTACTTCGTCTCCTCGTAGAAGTTGCGGAACCCCGCCTCGTGCCTCAGCTCCGTCTCCAGAATCAAGCCCTTGCGCAGGCCCGCGACGTAGCAGGTCGAGACGTAGTGATACCGGCGCAGGTTTGGCAGCGTGAGGGCGAACTCGTTGACGTTGCGCGTCCCCTCCACGTTGACGCGCATGGCTAGGTCGCGGCGCACCGCCAGGTCGTAAACGGCCGCGAGGTGGAAGAGCACGGTCGTCTCGCGGCGCGCCCTTTCCAACTCCAGCGGCGCGACGCCCAGGTCTGCCCGCGTGATGTCGCCCTCGACCAGCCGGAAGGTGTCGGCCGGGAGGCCCATCTCCGACGCGAGGCGGGCGGCGTCCTCGCGCGCGCGCTCCATGAATGCGGGCTGCACGAGCAGCAGAAAGCGCGCGCCTTCGGCCGCCAGCCGCTTGACGAGACGGCCCGCGATGAAGCCCGGAAAGCCTGTCAGAAAGATTGTTTCGTCGAAGGCCATGAGTGACGTGGAGCGTGCCTCGCGCTCTCAGTTCCCGGTCTGGAAGTAGCGCAGGCGCTTTCCGCTTTTCGCGTCCCAGACGCAGAGCTTCGTTTCCGCGCACGCGCCCACGAGTTGTTGTAAGTCGGGCGTGAAGACGAACGTCGGGAGTCCGTCGCCTTCACTGAACTCGATCCGTGTGGCCTCCTGGCCGCTGTCCGGGTTGACCGGACCGACCACGTACTCGCTCGGATCGTTCCCGACGACGGCGAGGCGGCCGTCCGCCGAGATGGTCTGGACGTAGCCCTTGAGCCCGCTCGGCCGCGGCCGCTCCTGATTACTTTCCGGGTCTAACAGCCGGAGGTCTTTCGTCTCTCTGTCCGTCAGGACGAGGTGACTGTTGAAAAGGTCTAACCACTCGTGCCCCGGCCGTATCTGAAAACAGCGTACCTTGCGCGCGGCCTGCGTGTCCCACAGGCAGGCGTTTCCGTCGCGAGTGGTGACGAGTGCGCGGCGACCGCCCTGGTATATTTCCAGCTGGTCGTAGCCCTCTTTCTCCGCCGCTCTGAAGCTCTGGATTTCGCGCCCGCTCTCCGCGTCCAGCAGGCGAATCCGCCCGTCCATCTCGCCCGACGAAATAATCTGGCGACCGTCCGGGGTGAAGTAAGCCCTGGACGTTCCGCCCTCGTGTCCGGGGAGGCTGCGGATTTCGCTGCCGCTCTCCACGTCCCAGAGGTAAATGGTCTTGAAGAAGCCGTAGGAGATGGCGCGGCGGCCGTCCGGGGAGAACGCGAATTTCGGATAGCCGGAGCGGTCCTGGAAGCGGCGCAGCTCTTTGCCCGTCTCGAAGTCGAAGAGGCGTATGCCCCAGGCAGGCCCGCCGGTGAGGAGCAGCCGCCCGTCCGGGGAGAAGGCCACGCTCGTTACCCCCTCCGGCTCGCACGGCTCCTCCGACAACAGTCGTTGTCGTGGCTCCTGCGCGAGTGCCGGCGGCGCTATGATCGCGAAAGAGAATAAGGTGAGAAACGACTTAAGGATTAACTGTCGCATGGCTGTAGTGTAGTCCCAATCACAGGTTAATTCTACGGGGAGAAAGAGAAGGGCTGCTGTGAACGTGACTCTTCAGGACGGGTTCCTGACGAAAGATTTGCGAGGTCTGGCCGAAGACTCATCAACGTGCCGAAACGCGCAAGAGCCTAATACGTCCGGCGGAAAGTGTCAACGATAATTCAGGCGCTCGGCGCTTCGCCGCAGACGAGTTCGACGAGCGTGCGAACGCCCGTGCCGGTGGAGCCTTTGGGCGCGTGCGGCGCGGCGCTGTCGAGCCAACTCGTCCCGGCGATGTCGAGATGAACCCAGGGCGTGTTGCCCGCGAACTTGCTCAAAAGGAGCGCGGCTGCCGTGGCGTCGGGCCGCCCGCCGTAGTTCTTAAAGTCCGCGATGGGGCTCTCTATGCGCTTCTTGTAGTCGTCGCTCACGGGCATGCGCCAGGCGGGCTCGCCCGCACGCGCGGCCGCGCGCTCGACGCTTTTGGCCCAATCGTCGTCGTTGCCGAAGAGCCCCGTGCGGTGGTCGCCGAGCGCGACGACGATGGAGCCCGTGAGCGTCGCCAGGTCGACGATGCGCTTCGCGCCGAGCTGCTTGGCGTAGGCGATGCCGTCGGCCAGAACGAGCCGGCCCTCCGCGTCCGTATCCACGACCTCGATGGTGTAGCCCGCGAGCGTTTTGATTACGTCGCCCGGCTTGATGGCCCTGCCCGAAGGCATGTTCTCGGCCGAGGGCACGACGCCGACGACGCGGCGCGGCGGCTTGAGCTGCGCGACGGCGCGCAGCGCGCCGAGGACGGCCGCGCCGCCCGCCATGTCGGTCTTCATCTCGTACATGTCCAGGCCGTGCTTGATCGAGATGCCGCCCGTGTCGAACGTTATGCCCTTGCCGACGAAGGCCCACAACTCGTCGTCCGCGGAAGCGCCGTCCGGCTCGTAGCGCACCACGATCAAGGCGGGCGGGTTGTCGGAACCTTTGCCCACGCCCCAGAGTCCGCCCATCCCGCGCGCGCGGATTTCGTCCGCGCCCAACGTCTCGACGCGCAAGCCGAACTCCGCGGCCATCAACGCCGCGCGGCGCGCGAACTCTTCCGGCGGGAGCGAGCCTCCAGGCTCATCCGCGAGAGCGCGCGCCCAGTTGACGGACTCCGCGACGACTCTCCCGCGATCCATCTCCCTGAGCATCTCGTCCGTCTCTTCGGTATCGAACTCCGCCGAGACGAGATTGAGCGTTTCGAGTCGCGCGTCGTCCTCGCGCTTCCGATAGAAAGAGTTTTCGTAGAGCCCTAGCACGGCGCCTTCCGCGGCGGCGCGTATCAGACGCCGCGCGTCTTCCGCTCGGGGCAGGACGAAATTCAGTCGCTTGATACGGCCCGCGCCCGCGCGGCGCACGACCGCCGCCGCGGCGCGACTCATCGCGCGCGCGTCGAAGTCCTTGCGCTCGCCCAGGCCCGCGACGAGCAGGCGGCGCGCGCCGCCCGCCCCGGCCGCGTGCACGAGCAGCGAAGTCCCCGCCTCGCCCTTGAACTCGCCGTCGCGCCTGAGACCTTCGACCATCTCCCGGAGTTCGCCGTCCGCCGCGCCCGGCTCGTCCTCGAAGACGCAGACGGCCACGTCCGAAGCCTCGGGCGGCAGCTTTGCGCTCAGTTCCATCGCGAAAAAATTTTCGTCCGTCATCTCTGAAACTCGACTCCCGGAATATCACCCAATCTCTTGCGCGCCTTTGCGTGAGTCCGACGGTTTTTCACGCAGAGCCGCACAGGCGCTGAGAGGAAACTTATTAGTTTGAAAGCGAAGTACTCGGCCCCTTGAAGTTGGATTGTACGGCGACGGCTGAGTATAATGCAGCCTCTCGAATTCGTCCTAACCGCTGAAACTTTCTCATCCCTTCTCGGAGGAATTCTGATGGCTTCGTTAAGAATGTTCGCGCGCCGCGCAGGATGTGCGCTGGCGCTCGCCCTCGTGGCCGCGCTTTCGGCCTTCGCGCAGACGGCCGCCAACACGGAGCGCACGGTCCGCGTCACGCTCCTGCAACTCAACGACGTCTACCAGATTTCGGCAGTGGACAAGGGGACGCGCGGCGGGCTGGCGCGCGTGGCGACGCTCAGGAAGCAGGTCATGGAGGAATCCCCCAACACGCTCTTCCTCCTGGGCGGAGACACCATCGCGCCCTCGGTCGCCTCGAACATTTTCAAGGGGCAGCAGATGATCGCCGTCTGGAACATGATCGGGCTAGACTTCGCCGTGCTCGGCAACCACGAGTTCGATTTTGGGCCAGACATCCTGCGCGACCGCATCAAGGAGTCGCGCTTCACCTGGCTCGCGACCAACGTCATCGACAAGAAGACCGGGAAGCCCTTCGCCGACACGCCGCCCTACGTCGTGCGCGATGTCGGCGGCGTCAAATTCGGCTTCTTCGGGCTGCTCACGCCCGAGACGGCGCAGTTTTCGAGCGTCGGCCCCGACGTGACGTTCCTGGACCTGTGCGAGACGGCGAAGAAGACCGTCGCGGAGATGAAGGCGAAGGGCGCGCAGGTCATCGTCGCGCTGACGCACCTGGCGATGCGCGAGGACAAGCAGGTCGCGCGCTGCGCGCCCATCGATGTCATCATCGGGGGCCACGAGCACGAGATGCTGGAGTCTTTGTCGGGCCGCACGCCCATCTTCAAGTGGGGCGCGGACGCGCGCGACCTCGGCCGCATCGACCTCAACGTCAAGCTGCCTTCCGGCGAGCTGGAGAGCATTGACTGGGCGGCGCTGCCCGTGAACGACCAGGTCAAGGACGACCCCGAGTCGGCCGCGCTCATCGCCGACTTCGAGAAGAAAGTCTCGGCCGACGTGGACAAGCCCATCGGGAGCACGAAAGTCTCGCTCGACGCGCGCGGCGAGATGAACCGCTCGCGCGAGACGAATCTCGGCAGCTACATCGCGGACGCCTACCGCAAGGCCACGGGCGCGGACGTGGCGCTCTACAACGGCGGCTCCATCCGCGCGGGCCGCGTCTTCAGCCCAGGCCCCTTGACCAAGCGCGACGTGATGTCGATCCTGCCTTACGAGAACCCGGTTGTGAAGATAGAGGTGACGGGCGCGGCGCTCCGCAAGGCGCTCGAACACGGGGTCAGCCGGAGCGCGGAGGAGAAGGAGCCCGGCCGCTTCCCGCAGGTCTCGGGCCTGCGCTTCACGTTCGACGCGCGCAAGCCCGCGGGCTCGCGCGTCACGAGCGTCGAAGTGGGCGGCCAGCCGCTCGACGACGCGAAGACCTACACGCTCGCGACCAACACTTTCATAGTGCTGAAGGGCGGCGACGGCTACACGATGTTCCCCGACCCGAAGTTTTTAATCAACCCCGAGAACGGCCCCGTCGAGCCCGTCGTCCTGATGGAAGCCATCAGCGCCGAAAAGGAGATCGCCCCGAAGGAGGACGGGCGCATCAAGAGGCTTGACCAGTAGGCGGTGGGCAGTGGGCAGTCGTCGAGTGCCGGCAGCCTCGAACCCCAAAGATTAAGAATCAAGATTCCGAATCAGGCTTTTAACTGCCCACTGTTTTTCGCTATGTTTGCTGACGAATTTCCAACCGGCCCGAGGGGCGAGGCGATAGAGTTGTTCAGGCGTGCGTTCGAGGCGCAGCAGACGGAGGACTACGAGGAGGCGATTGAGCTTTACAAGCGCTCCATCGCCGCGTACCCGACGGCCGAGGCGCACACCTTCCTCGGCTGGGTCTACAGCTTCCAGGGGCGCTACGACGAGGCGATTGACGAGTGCCTCGAAGCCATCCGCGTCGACCCCAGCCTCGGCAACCCTTACAACGACATCGGCAGCTACCTGGTTGCGAAGGGGAATTATTACGACTCGGCCAAGTGGTTCAGGCTCGCGCTCAACGCCCCGCGCTACGAGGCGCGCGCCTACCCGCACATGAACCTCGCCCGCGTCTACGAGCAGCGCGGCCGCCTGCTCGCCGCCGCCCGCCACTACGGCCTCGCCCTCGAAGAAGAGCCCACCTACGCCCAGGCCGCCGCGGCGCTGCGCCGCGTCCAGGCGAGACTGAATTGACAGTGATGAGGGGCGAGTGACGAGTTAAAGACAAGCTCTTACTCGCCGCTCGTCACTATTTTTGTTTTTTTCCGGTTCTCGTCCACGGCGACGTAGATGACTTCGGCCTCGGTGACGCGGACGCGGTCGCGGGAGGTGCCGCCGTGGCGCTCTGTCTCGACGACGACGCGGACGGTGATGGAGGTCGTGCCGATGCGGATGGTCTCGGCGTAGAAGCTGACGAGGTCGCCGACGAAGACCGGCTGGTGGAAGATGACTTCGCGCATGGCGACCGTGACGAAGCGCGGCATGGCTGTGCGCCGGTGGGCCTCGATGGCCCCGGCCATGTCAATGTAGCTCAGGATAATCCCGCCGAAGATGGTGCCCTGCGGGTTCGTGTCGCGCGGCAAAAGGGTGATGCGAATCGCCGGGTCGTTGTAAGAATTCATAACGAAGGGATGAGGGCTGAGGGATGAGGGGTGAATGAAACCCTTTGAATCAATGATTCGGTGAGCGTTTCACTCAAACCCTCTCACCCCTCCGCCCTCATCCCTCATCCCTTTCTTTAATCCACTCTGTAATCACTCGTTTCAATTCGTCCAGGCGGCCTTCGAAGAAGTGGTCCGCGTTTTCGATGACGACGAGGCGCGCGTCTGCTTCCGGGGGAAGGGAGGCGACGAGGGCGCGCAATTTCTCGACGCCGCCGAACTCGTCGCGGTCGCCGTGGACGAAGAGAATGGGCTTGCGGCAGGCGCGCAGGAAAGAGAAGTCGTACTTCTCTACGGGCGTGCCGATGCTGATTAACCGCGTGACGCGGTCGTCCGCGATCCCGATTTCCATGCCGACGCGCGAGCCGAAGGAGAAGCCCGCGAGCGTGACCTGTTTGCCCGGATACCGGCCGGCGAGATAGTCCAGCGCCTCGCGCGCGTCGTCCAATTCGCCGCGCCCCTCGTCGTGCTCGCCCGTGCTGCCTCCGACGCCGCGGAAGTTGACGCGCAAGGTGACGAGCCCAGCCTCATTCAGGGCCGCCGCCGCGCGGAAGACCACCTTGTTGTGCATCGTGCCGCCGCCCAGGGGGTGCGGGTGCAGCACGAGCGCGACGCCGCGCGCGCCCTCGGCCCCCTCGCGCGGCTCCTTCAAAATCGCTTCGAGGCGGCCGTGCGCCACGTCTATGAAAAGATTCCCAGCCGGATACATAAGAGCAGTGGGCAGCGGGCAGTGGGCAGTGATCGAGTGTCGGCAAACTCGAAGTTTAAAGGTTAAGATTCAAGATTTCATACGGGCGCTTTTACTGCCCGCTGCCTGCTGCCTACTGCCTGCTGCTTTTAGTAAACTATCAGAAACGGGAGGCGGTGGCTAATGGACTCGGGAGGCAGGGAACTTGTGTTTGTGCTGGCGACGATGGCGGTGTTGCTGGTCATCGCCATCGTCGCGGTCGTCATCTTCGTGCGGACGTGGCGGAAGGAGCGTAAGTGACGCGCCGCGTGCGGTGAGGTGAAGCCACGCGCGGACGGTTTCTCCGCGCGGGACTCTTCATTTTCAAACCTGGGAAGCGCGAAGGAGGCCGGGGCGGCGTGGGCCGGGGCCGGGCTTTTTCGTGTCCCCGCGGCGCGCATTCTCGGGCGACGAACTAGCCCAGAACCTCGCACGCATCCTCTTGATTAAATTCCTGCGGTAGTGTTAATCTCGCTGGACCCTGACGAATTTAGCGTGCTGCTTGTTTCATACCCGACAGCCAAGGTTCTTAACTTAGCGTAGTCTTCGTGAAGAATCTCCCGGCTTGATTCGTATCACGCGCCCTCGCGCGTTGCGTCTGGTACAAGTTTTCCCGATTAATTTAAGGAATCCCGCGCCGGTGCGAGTCGGCTAGACACCCCAGTAATAGCCGCCCCCGACCGCCGCTAATATTAAGGGAGCCCCAACGATGCCCATCCCTTCCGGTCCCCGCCATGCGCTTCTCTGCCCGACGAAACACGCGCCGAATTCCGTCGCCCGCGGACAGGAATCAGGACGCAAGAGACGGACGCCCCTTGCTCGTCTCTTCCGCCGTCAAACTCTCCGGCGCTCTCTTCTCTTCGGCTCTTTGCTGGCCGTACTGGTCTCCGCTCTGCTGGCGGCCCCAGGCAGCCGCGCCCGCAATGCGGGGGCGGGCGTTCAGTTGACGGCCGCGCGCGCGGACGAAGGCGCGACCCCGGCCGCAAGTCACAGCGGCGCGCGCTCTAACCCGTTCCCCGACCGGCGGGGCCAGGGGGCGGGAAACGTCGGCCCGCAGTTCCTTCTGCCGATGCCTGTGACGACGACGCTCATCGTCCACCCCGGCGACCTACAGGGTTGGCAGCCGAACACGACCGTCACGACCGTCGCGCCCGCCCCGCCGCCCTCGACCGCGTTCGTCAACGGCCCGGGCACGCCGCCGCTGGGGAGTGGCAGCGTCGAGCTGCGCGTCGGCTCCGACGGCGACAATGCCGCCGAGATGCGCCAGCCAGACTTCGCCAGCACAACGCTGCCCAACCCCGCCTCGGCACCGGCCGCCGCCAACGAGCTGACCGCGCTCGGCTACAGCACCTACGCGCAGAGCGGCGGCAGCGGCGGGCAGACCCCTTACCTCATCCTGAACATAGACAACAACAACGACGGCGTCTTCAACGTCGGCTCCGGCGACGACCAGCTTTTCTTCGAGCCGGGCTACCAGAACGGCACCTACCCGGTGGTTGACCCGAGCCTCACGATCCCGAACCAGTGCGGGGCGAACCCCTCCTGCGTCACGCCGGGGCAGTGGCAGACGTGGGACGCCCTGAACGGCGGCTGGTGGGCTCTCAGCAGCGCCACGTTCGGCCCGCCGCTGACGACCCTGAAGTTCTACCGCTCGCAGCACCCGAACGCGCGCATCGTCAACTCTAGCTCCGGCCTCGGCGGCGTCCGCGTCGTCACCGGGTTTGGCGCGGGCTCGTGGGACGACTTCATAGGCAACGTGGACGCCTTCACCATCGGCGTCGGCGGCAACGACACCATCTACGACTTCGAGCTGACTCCCCCGCAGCAGCTCTCTATCAACGACGTGACGATGGCGGAGGGCGACGCGCCGGGCACGACGACCTTTACCTTTGCCGTCACTCTCACCCAGCCCGCTCCCGCCGGCGGCGTCACCTTCGACATCAGCACCGCCGACGGCACGGCTCAGGACGACGACCCGGACGCCGAGGACAATGATTACGTCGCCCGGAGCCTGACCGGCCAGACGATTCCTGAGAATTCGACCGGGCCGTATAACTTCAGCGTCACGGTCAACCGCGACACGACCCCCGAGCCCAACGAGAACTTCGGCGTCAGCGTCACCAACATCACCGGGGTCGCCGCGGGCGATACGCAGGGGCTGGGCACAATCGTCAACGACGACGGGGCCAACGTCTCCGTCCGCGACGCGCGCACGTCCGAGCCGGATGCGGGCTCGACCAACATGGTTTTCACCGTCGTCCTCTCCGAGCCCTCCGCGCAGACCGTCTCGGTTAACTTCACGACGGCCGACGACACGGGCGGCGTCAACCCCGCGACCGCCGGCACCGACTACACGCCGACGAACGGCACCGTCATCTTCATGCCCGGCGACAGGGTCAAGACCATCAGCGTGCCCGTCTTGTCCGACGGGCCTGCGGCGGAGACGGACGAGACCTTCCTCGTCAACCTGTCGAGCGCGACGAACGCCACGATCTTCGACGGGCAGGCCGTGGGCACCATCAAGCAGGGCACCACGCCCGGCGCGGTGCTCATCTCGGAGCTTCGCACCAGCGGGCCGGGCGCGTCCGGCACAGGAGACCTCGACGATGACTACGTCGAAATCTACAACAACAGCGACAGCCCGCTGACCGTGCAGGCTTCGGACGGCTCGGCCGGATACTCGGTGGTCGCCTCGAACCAGGGGTGCACGGACGACCCCGTCATCGTCGGCACAATCCCGAACGGGACAATCATCCCGGCGCGCGGCCACTACCTCGTCGTCGGCTCCGGCTACTCGCTCACGGCTTACGCGGCGGGCAACCTGACTATGACGGAGAACCTGGACAGCGACGCGAACGTCGGCCTCTTCTCGACCGCGGAATTAACCAATCTCTCGACGGTCAACCGGCTCGACGCCGTGGGCTTCCATCTCAACACCGCGGACACCTGCGACCTGCTGCGCGAGCGCAGCACGCTCAACGCCGCGAGCGGCAGCACGTCCGAGCACGCCTTCGTGCGGAAATACGACGAAGGCGTCATCGTGGACACAGGCGTCAACGCCGACGACTTCCTGGTCGTCTCGACCACGCCGGCCACGCCCGTCGGCAACAACGTCACGCCGACCCTGGGCGCTCCCGGCCCGCAACGCAAGGAGAGCCCCAACGAAGCCGCCTCGTGCGGGGCCGTCTCGTTCGGTCGTGAACTGCTCGACCCGGCGGCGTCGGCGGGCGTGGCTCCCAATCGCGTGCGGCGGCAATGCTCGGACCCGCTGGTCGAGCAGTGCAACGCGGCGCGGTCTGTGAACGGGACGCTCTCTCTCCGACGCACGTTCACCAACAACACGGGCCAGAGCGTCACGAGCCTGCGCTTCCGCATCTACGACCTGACGACGTTTCCGCAGCCGAGCGGCACGGCCGACCTGCGCGCCCTCAGTTCCGGCCCCGTCAACGCGCCGCTGACGGGCGGCTCGATTGTGACGGTGCAGGGGACGACGCTGGACAACAGCGCGGCTCAGCCCCTGGGCGGCGGGGTGAACTCAAGCCTGGCGGCGGGCACTGTCACGTTGGCGAACCCGCTCGCGCACGGGGCCTCCATCAACTTACAGTTCCTCTTCGGTGTGCAGCAGGTGGGCAGCTACCGCCTCGGCGTCCTCATCGAGGCGCTGCCGGGCGCGGGCAGACAGGACCTCTGGATTCTGACGGGCGACACGGAAGCGGGCGGCGATTCTGAGCAGGCTTGCCCGCCGACTCCTACTAACATCAGCGGCACGAAGACGGTCGGCGGCAGCGGCTTCAACCCCGGCAACACAATCACCTATACCGTCGTGCTCACCAACAACGGCTCCGTCGCGCAGGACGACAACAATGGCGACGAGTTCACGGACGTGCTGCCCGCCGGCCTGACGCTCGTCTCCGCCACAGCCAACACCGGCACTGCCTCCGCCAACACCGGCACGAATACTGTGACCTGGAACGGCTCTCTCGCAGGCTTCGCTTCGGTGACCATCACGATTCAGGCCACGATTAATAGCGGGACGGAGGGCACGACCATCACGAATCAGGGCAGCATCAACTTCGACGCCGACAACGACAACGACAACGAAGCCAGCGCCCAGACAGACGACCCTTCGGTCGGCGGCGCGAGTGACCCGACCAGCTTTAAGGTGAACACGCGCCCCGCGGCCGACAACCAGTCGGTCACCACGGACGAGGACACGCCCAAAGCAATCACGCTCACGGGCTCTGACGCAGACAATGACCCGCTGACCTTCACGGTCGTAGACGGCCCGGATCACGGCCAGTTGACCGGGACCGCGCCCAACCTGACCTACACGCCCGACGCCGATTACCACGGCCCGGACAGCTTCACCTTCAAGGTCAACGACGGGCAGGTCGACTCCACAAGCAACGGCACTGTCTCCATCACTGTGTCGCCCGTGGCGGACACGCCGGACGTCGCGGACGTGGCGACCGCCGAGGACACGCAGAGCGGAGCGATAGTCGTGGCGAAGAACCCCGCGGACGGCGCGGAGGTGACGCACTTCCGCGTCTCCGCCATCACCGGCGGCACACTATATATGCCGGACGGCACCACGCAGATCACAGGCGGCACCTTCGTCGCGTTCGCCGACGCCGCGGCGGGGCTGCGCTTCACGCCGGCCCTGAACTACACTGGGCCGGCGGGCTTCACGGTCCAGGCGGCGACCGGCAGCACGCCCGCCGACCTCGGCGGCGGCACGGACACCTCGACAGTCACCATCAACGCGGTCAACGACCGGCCGACCTTAGGCCCCTTGAACAACCGCTTCATCCTCGAAGACTCTGCGGGCGAGGTTATTACCCTGACGGGCATCGGGGCGGGCGGCAACGAGACGCAGACCCTCGTGGTCACGGCCACGTCGAGTAACGCGGCCGTCGTCCCCGACCCCGTGATCACCTACACGAGCCCGAACTCCTCGGGGACACTCTCTTACGCGCCCGCGGCGAACGCCAACGGGACGGCGATCATCACCGTCACCGTCTCGGACGGCGGCGGCGGCACCGAAACGGTCTCGCGCACCTTTTCCATCAACGTCACGCCCGTCAACGACGCCCCGTCGTTCACGAAGGGCGCGGACCAGACGGTGGGCGAGGACGCGGGGCCGCAGACGTTGAGCAACTGGGCGACGGCCATTTCCGCGGGCGCGGCGAACGAGAGCGGGCAGGTGCTCTCCTTCACGGTGACGAACAACAACAACGCGCTCTTCTCACAGCAGCCGGCGATCAGCCCGGCGGGGACGCTGACCTACACGCCCGCGATGAACGCCTCGGGCGCGGCCACCGTCACCGTCACGCTCAAGGACGGCTCGGGCACGGCCAACAGCGGGCAGGACATGTCCTCCCCGCCGCAGACCTTTGACATCACGGTCAACGCGGCCAACGACGCGCCCGTCAACAACGTGCCCGGCGCGCAGTCGGTCGTGAAGAACGGCACG